>DATIZK010000030.1:0-107776 GCA_035517095.1 Burkholderiales bacterium | reverse complement strand
CCTGGGCGCGGCCGCCGAGCGCCACAAGCAGGAGCACCGGCGCCTGATCGAGGAGCTCGAGAGCCAGGCCGATGCGCTCGAGGGCCGCAGCATGTCGCTCACCATGCGCTACCTCAACTTCTGGCTGCTGCACCACATCGAAACGACCGACAAGCCGCACGCCAAGCTGCTCCTCGAGCGCAGCGGCGCAAGCGCATCAAGCAGCCCGCCGCCACCTCCGCCCGGATCCGGCGCCAGCGCCGCCGAGCGCGCCTCAGCTTAGGTAGCGCGCCTCGAAGCCCTGCGCGCCGAGCGGCGCGGCGTAGAGGTAGCCCTGCGCCTCGTGGCAGCCACAGCGGCGCAGGAACTCCGCCTGCGGCTCGGTCTCGACGCCCTCTGCGATGACGCGCAGGTTCAGCCCGTTCGCCATGCCGACGATCGCTTCGGCGATGGCGCAGCTGTTCGGATCGCGCGGCAGCTCGATGACGAACGAACGGTCGATCTTCAGCTTGTGCACCGGCAGCCGCTTCAGGTAGCCCAGGCTCGAATAGCCGGTACCGAAGTCGTCGATCGCGAGCTGCAGCCCGAGGCGTCCGAGCGCCTCGAGCGTGGCGCTCACCTGCTCGACCCCGGCCATCAGCACGCTCTCGGTCACCTCCAGCTCGAGCAGCGCGGCCGGCAGCTGCGCCTCCTGCAGCACGCGCTTTACGGTGTCGAGGAAATCGGGCTCGCGGAACTGCATCGACGATACGTTGACCGCGATCGCACCCCGCTCCAGACCGGCCGCGAGCCACCGCGCGCGCAGCCGGCAGGCTTCGCGCAGCGCCCACTCGCCGAGCGCCAGGATGAGGCCCGAGTCCTCCGCGATCGGAACGAACTGCGCCGGGCTCACCGCGCCGCGCTGCGGATGCTTCCAGCGCGCGAGCGCCTCCATCCCGACCAGCGTGCCGTCGAGCATGTCGATCTGCGGCTGCAGCGCGAGCGACAGCCCGGCGCCGTCGGCGAGCGCCTGGCGCAGGCCGTGCTCGAGCTCCATGCGCTCGGTGGCGCGGCGGCTCATTTCGGCCGAGTGGAAGCGGTAGCAGCCGCGCCCGTCCTCCTTGGCGGCGTACATCGCCGTATCGGCATTGCGCAGCAGGGTCTCGAAATCCTCGCCGCTGTCCGGATAGAGAGCGATGCCGACCGAGCAGCCGACCTGCAGCGTGCGCTCGCCGATCTCGAACGGCCGCTGCGCCGCCTCGAGCAGCTTGCCCGCGACGCGCGCCGCGTCCTGGGCCCCGACCAGGTCGGCGGCGAGCACCGCGAATTCGTCCCCGCCCTGGCGCGCCACGACGTCGGCGGCGCGCAGCGCCTCGGTCAGGCGCATCGCGTAGCGCCGCAGCAGCTCGTCGCCGGCCGCGTGGCCGAGGGAGTCGTTTACGTTCTTGAAGCGATCGAGATCGACGAACATGAGCGCCACCTTGCGCCCGTCGCGCCGCGCGCGCGTGATCGCGGCGTCGATCTTCTCGTGCAGCAGCGCGCGGTTGGGCAGGTCGGTGAGCAGGTCGTGGTGCGCAAGGTGGCGGATGCGCTGCTCGGCGCGCTTGTGCGCGCTGATGTCGACCAAGGACACGGCGTAGCTGCGCAGGCCGCCGTCGCCCCTGCGCACCCCGGAGAAAGTCGCGTGCAGCAGCAGGCCCGTGCCGTCCTTGCGCGCAGCGCGCAAGTCGCCTTCCCAGTAGCCCTGCCCCTGCACCGCCTCGAGCGCGAGCGGGAACAAGCCCGCGTCGGCGGGATCGGCGATGAATCCGAGTGCGCGCCCGGCGGCCTCGTGGCGGCCGTAGCCGGTGAGCTGCTCGAACGCCGGGTTGACCTGCTCGATTGCGCCGGAGCCGTCGGTCAGGATCATGCCCTGGATGCTCGATTCGAAGGCCGCGGCCGCGAGCCGCAACCGGGTCTCGGCCTGCCGGCGCTTGAGGTACATGTGGTACATCACCAGCGCCATGGCCGCGAACGTGGCGCCGACGAGATACGCCGACAGCGTCAGCGCGTCGAGCAGCTCCCTGCCGCCGGGCCCGGAAAATGCCCCCATGCGGGGACTATACCCGGCAGCGAAGCGCGCGCCAGACCTTCTCGGGCGTAAGCGGCATGTCCAGCTCGGCGGCGCCGCGCTCGGCGAGCGCGTCGAGAACCGCGTTTACCACCGCCGGCATGGCGCCGTGGCAGCCGGCCTCGCCGACGCCCTTGGCGCCGAGCGGGTTGAGCGCGCTCGGCACCGACTCGTCGAAGCCGGTCGCGAGCTCGGGCACCAGGTCGGCGCGCGGCATCGCGTAGTCCATGAACGAGCCGGTGAGCAGCTGGCCCGTCTCGTCGTACACCGACTGCTCCATCAGCGCCTGGCCGATGCCCTGCATCATTCCGCCGTGCACCTGCCCTTCGGCGATCAGCGGGTTCATCACGCGCCCGACGTCGTCCACCGCGGTCAGCCGCGCCAGGCGCACCAGGCCGGTGTCGGGATCGATCTGGGCTTCACAGATCTGGCAGCCGTTGGGCCAGGTCTGCCCCTTCACGGTCTCGCTGTGCGCGACGCCGATGCGCCCCCCGGGCTGCCTGGCGGCGAGCTCGGCCAGTCCGATCGAGCGGTCGGTGCCGGCGATGCGGAAGCGTCCGGCGGAGAACTCGATATCCACCGCGGCGGCCTCGAGCTCCTTGGCCGCGAGCGCCTTGCCCTCCTCGATCAGCTTGCGCGAGCCCACCAGCGCGGCGCTGCCGCCGACCTGCAGGCTCCTCGAGCCGCCCGCGCCGCCGCCCGATTTGGCGACGTCGGTGTCGCCCTGGATCACGCGCACCGCCTCGGGCGGCACGCCGAGCAGCTCGGCCACGATCTGCGCGTACGAAGTCTGGATGCCCTGCCCGATCTGCTGCGTGCCCGAGACCAGGGTCGCCGTGCCGTCTGCTTCGACGCTCAGGTTCACCGCCTCGGTGACGCGCGCGCTGCCGGTGATCTCGATGTAGCACGCGAGCCCCCGGCCGTAGAGCAGGCCGCGTTTCGCGGCCGCCGCCTTGCGTGCCGCGAAACCGTCCCAGTCGGCCGCGGCCATCGCCTCCTTGAGCACCTTGGCGAAGTCGCCGCAGTCGTAGGTCTGCCCGGCCGGGTTCTTGTACGGCATCTGCGCCGGGGTGATCATGTTCTTGAGCCGCAGCGCGATCGGGTCGGCGCCGAGCTCGCGTGCGGCGCGCGCGACCAGGCGCTCGAGCAAGTAGCCCATCTCCGGGCGCCCTGCGCCGCGGTAGGCGTCCACCGGCCCGGTGTGGGTGAACAGCATGCGCACCTCGTGGTCGATGTGCGGGATCGCGTATACGCCGGTCGGCGCGCGCACGCCCGACATCGCCGGCACGCAGGCGCCGAAGTTCGAGGCGTAGGCGCCGATGTTGGCCAGGGTGCGGATGCGCAGCGCCGTAAAGCGCTGCTCGCGGTCGATCGCGAGCTCGGCCTCGGTCACGCTGTCGCGGCCGTGAACCTCGGACAGGAAATTCTCCGAGCGGTCGGCGCGCCACTTGACCGCCCGGCCGAGCGCGCGCGCGGCGAAGCACAGCGCCGCGTGCTCGGGGTAGGCGTAGCCGCGCGCACCGAAGCCGCCGCCGAGGTCGGTGCAGACGATTCGCAGCATGCCCTCGTCGAGCTTGAACACCTTGGCGAGCTGCCCGCGCACGGTGTGGGTGTTCTGCGTCGGGCAATAGAGGGTGAAGCGGCCGCTCGCGGCGTCGAACTGCGCCGCGAGCGCGCGCGGCTCGAGCGGGTTGGCGACCACGCGCTGATTGACGACCCTGAGCTTCACCACCTGCGCGGCGGCGGCGAACGCCGCGTCGCTTTGCGCGCGCTCGCCCATGCGGTAGATCGCCGCGATGTTGCCGTACTCGGGGGTGAACGCGGGCTGCCACACCACCGGGCCCTTGCCGCTGGCGGAGGTCGGCAGGTCGGCGACCGCCGGCAGCGGCTCCCACTCCACCTCCACCAGCTCGGCCGCGTCGCGCGCCTGGTCGCGCGTCTCGGCGACCACCATCGCCACCGCGTCGCCGACGAAGCGCGCCACGTCGGCGCTTAGCGCGTGGCGCGGCGGCACCGTCATGTCGGCGCCGTCGGGGCGCTTGTGCAGCTGGGTGAACGGAACCGGCGCGAGGCCCGCGGCGACGATATCGGCGCCGGTGTAGACCGCGAGCACGCCGGGGGCGGCGCGCGCCGCCGCGGTGTCGATCGCTGCGATCTTCGCGTGCGCGTGCGGCGAGCGCGTGAACGCCGCGTGCGCCTCGTGCGGCAGCTCGACGTCGTCGGTGAAGCGTCCCTGCCCGGTGAGCAGCTTCTGATCCTCGAGCCGGCGCAGCGGCTTGCCGATCCACTGGCTTGCGCCGGGCTGAAGTGCGGAATCGTGTTGCATGTCGGTCGCTGCCTCCTGGGCCGGGATCGTAGCAAGGCGGTGCCCGCCTTCGCGAGCCGCCCTGCGAACCTGGCGCGGCGCGGCACGCAAGCGATCCGGCATCCGCGCCCAGACGCGGCTGGGCAGATCCTTCGGCGGCGCGAACCAGGACATGGGCGCAATGGTGCCTTTCTGCGATCATCGGGGCAATGTCGTTTCAGATCGAATGCGCGGCGCGCGGCGCCGACCTGCTCGGGGAATGCCCGCTGTGGGACGGGCGCGAGCTGTGGTGGGTCGACATCCTCGCCCCGGCGCTCAGGCGCCTCGACCCGGTGAGCGGCGCGGTGCGCACGCTCGCGCTGCCCGAGCCGATCGGCAGCTTCGCCTTTCGCCGCCGGGGCGGGATCCTGGCGGCGATGAAATCCGGCCTCTACTTTCTGAATCCGGAAGACGGCAAACTCGACTGCATCGCGCAACCCGAGGCCGCGCTGCCCGAGAACCGGTTCAACGACGGTCGCTGCGACCGCGACGGCCGCTTCTGGGCCGGCACCATGAAGGACGAGGGAAAGCGCGAACCGGTCGGCGCCCTCTACCGGCTCGATCGCGGCAGCGCGTGCGCGCGCATGCGCCAGAACCTGTACGTTCCGAACGGCCTTTGCTGGAGCCCCGACGGACGCACGATGTATTTCTCCGACACCCACCGCCACACGATCTGGGCCTGCGACTACGACCGTGCCGGCGGCGCGATTTCCCGCGAGCGGGTGTTCGCCGACGCGGACGACCTGCACCCCGACGGCGCCTGCGTCGACGCCGGGGGCTGCATGTGGAGCTGCCAGTACGGCGGCTGGCGCATCGTGCGCTACACGCCGGCCGGAAAAGTCGACCGCGTGCTCGAGCTTCCGCTCGCCAACCCGACCTGCTGCTGCTTCGGCGGGCAGGCGCTCGACACGCTCTACGTCACCAGCGCGACGCAGAAGCTCGCCCCCGACGAGCTCGCCCGCCAGCCGCTCGCGGGCAGCGTGCTCGCGCTGCGGCCTGGCGTGCGCGGGCTACCTGAGGCGCGGTTCGCCGGCTGAGCGAGGCGGCACTGCATTTTTAGTCGCGGCCCGCGCGCCGGCCGCGCGCCGCCCACCCGCCGCCTCGAGCACCGGGTAGGCGATCGCGCAGATGTGAGAGTGGATGCGCTTCAGGTCGCGCAGGATGTCCAGGTGCAGGGCGCTCGTCTCGATGCTTTCCGGGCGCCCTTCGCGCAGGCGCGCAAGGTGGCTCTCCGAGGCCGCGACCTCCGCCTCGCGGAACCTCGCCTTCTCCTCGAGCAGCTGGCGCGCGACCTTGACGTCTCCCGAGACGAAAATGCCGAAGGCGAGCCGCAGGTCGCGCAACACGTGCTCGTGTATCGCCTTCAGTTCGGCCGCCCCTTCCTCCGAGAAACTGAGCCGGTGCTTGATCTTCTTGGCGGCGAGCTCCATCAGGTTCTTGTCGATGATGTCGCCGATGTGCTCCATGTTGATGACGAACGCGATGACTTCCATCGCCCGGCGCGCTTCGCGATCCTCCAGCTCCTCGCGGGTGACCCCGACCACGTACAGCTTGATCGCCTCGTGCAGGCGATCGATCACGTCGTCGTCGCGCGACACCTCGCCCACGAGATTGCGGTCGTCGGTCATGAGCGCGGTCATCGAGCGGTCGAGCATCCCCTGGACCATGTCGCCCATGCGCAATGCCTCGCGCGCTGCGCTCGCGAGCGCGAGCGGCGGGCTGGTGAGCGCGGCATCGTCCAGGTACGCCGGCGCAGCCGGATCCGGCGGCCCCTTCTCGTCGGGCAGGAGCCGCTCGAGCAGGCGCGCGAGCGCCCCGAGCGGCATGATGAAGAGCATCGCCAGTCCCAGGTTGAACAGCGTGTGGAAGTCGGCTCCGGCACGCAGCGGGCTCGGATCGAGGCGGGCGAGCGCCTCGGAAACGGGGGCGATGAAGGGCAGCACCAGCGCGCAGCCGACCGCGCGGTTGAGGAGGTTTCCGAGCGAAACCCTGAGCGCGGCCCGATTGCCCGCGGCTCCCCCTTCCAGCACCGGGTTGATCGCGCTGCCGAGGTTCGCGCCTAGGATCAGGGCAAGCGCCGCCGCGGGCGTCACGAAATGCGAATATCCAAGCGACATCGTGAGCAGGACCACCGCGACGCTCGAATGCGCCGCCCAGGCGAGCAGCGTGCCCAGCGCGAGGTTGACCAGAGGCTGGCCCGTGGCCGCGGCGAGTATCTCGCGCGCGAGAGGGGCGCTTTCGGCGGGCGCGAGGCTCTTCAGCAGAATGTGCAGCGACAGCAGCATCAGCCCCAGGCCGATCGCCACCCGGCCGAGATCGCGGGTGAGGGTTCGCTTGCCGCGCTTGAACGCCAGCACGCCGCCGGCGAGCAGGATCGGCGCGGCCGCCGAGACGTTGAACGACAGCACCTGCACGACCAGCGTCGTACCGACGTTCGCGCCGAGCAGGATGGCGAGCGCCGGCACGAGCCCAACCATGCCTTCGGCCGCAAAGCCGCTCACCATCAGCGCGGTCGCGGTACTGCTCTGCAGTACCGCCGTCACGCCGGCGCCCGCGAGGAACGCCTTGAAACGCTGCGCGAGCGAGACGCTCAGCAGCCGCCTGATGTCGGCCCCGAAGGCGCGCAGGATGCCGGTCTGCACCATGTGCAGACCCCACAGCAGCAGCGCGACGCCTCCGAGCAGATCCAGTAGGACGAGATTGGTCATCTCATCCGAGAGTCGGCATGTGAAAGCCCGGCGCGGGAGTGTCCTGGTGCGGCCAGCGGCTGGTGACGACCTTGGTGCGGGTGTAGAACTTCACGCCCTCGACGCCGTGCACGTGCAGGTCGCCGAAGAGCGAGTTCTTCCAGCCGCCGAAGGAGTAGAACGCCACCGGCACCGGGATCGGCACGTTGATCCCGACCATGCCGACCTGGACCTCGTTCTCGAAGCGCCGCGCCGCGCCGCCCGACTCGGTGAAGATGGCGGTGCCGTTGGCGTATGGATTCGCGTTCACCAGCGCGATCGCCTCTTCGAGCGAGCTCGCCCGCAGCACGACGAGCACCGGGCCGAAGATCTCGTTCTTGTAGACCTCCATCTGCGGCGTGACGCGGTCGAACAGCGTGGTGCCGAGGAAGAAGCCCTCCTTCCGCGGCGGATTTCGCCCGTCGACCACCAGTCTCGCTCCTTCGGCAATTCCTTTCTCGATGAACCCGGCAACCTTGTCGCGGTGCTCGGCCGTGACCAGCGGCCCCATGTCCATGCCCGGCGCGTCGCCCGGCCCGATCTTGATCGCCTTCGCCTTCTTCTCCAGCAGCTTGAGCAGCGGGTCGCCCGCCGCACCGACCGCGACCACCGCGCTGATCGCCATGCAGCGCTCGCCGGCCGAGCCGTAGGCGGCGCCGGCGAGCGCGTCGGCGGCGAACTCGAGGTCGGCATCGGGCAGCACCACGGCGTGGTTCTTCGCCCCGCCCAGCGCCTGCACCCGCTTGCCGTTCCGGGCGCAGGTCTCGTAGATGTATTTCGCGATCGGCGTCGAGCCGACGAACGACACCGCGGCGATTCCCGCATGCGCGAGGATCGCGTCGACCGCCTCCTTGTCGCCGTGCACCACGTTGAACACGCCGTCGGGCAGCCCGGCTTGCTGGAACAGCTCGGCCATGCGCACCGACGCGGATGGCACTTTCTCCGAGGGCTTGAGAATGAACGTATTGCCGCAGGCGATCGCGACCGGGAACATCCACAGCGGAACCATCACCGGGAAGTTGAACGGCGTGATGCCGGCGCACACCCCCACCGGCTGGCGCAGGGTATGGGTGTCGACCGCGGTCCCGACGTTGTCCGAGAATTCGCCCTTCAGCAGCTGCGGAATGCCGCAGGCGAACTCGATCACCTCGATGCCGCGCTGCACCGAGCCCGCGGCGTCGGGCAGCGTCTTGCCGTGCTCCTCGCTCACCAGGCGCGCCAGCTCCTGCTGGCTGTCCTGCATCAGCTGGAGGAACTTCTGCATCACGCGCGCGCGCCGCAGCGGCGGCGTGTCGCGCCAGGCGGGCAGCGCCGCGGCCGCCGCCTTGACCGCGGCGTCGACGATTTTCGCGTCCGCGAGCGGGACTTTCTTCGCCACCTGGCCGATCGCGGGATTGTAGACGTCCCCCGTGCGGCCGGCCGGGACGACCGGCTTGCCGCCGATCCAGAGCGGAACGGTGTGATGCTTGATGTCTGCCGGCTTGTTCATGCGCAGGTCCTCCGTCGCGCCGATTTTACGCCGATCTATATACTCGCCCGATGCCCGCGCCGCTCGTTCCCGCCACGCTCGCTTTCGCGCCTGACGGAACGCCCTATTCGGAAGCCTTCGGCGACGTATACCACAGCGCCGCCGGCGGGCCGGCGCAGGCGCGCCAAGTGTTCCTCGCAGGCAACGGCCTGCCCGAGCGCTGGCGCGGCCGCGGCGCGTTCACCTTGCTCGAGACCGGCTTCGGCTTCGGCCTGAACTTCCTCGCCACGTGGGCCGCGTGGCGCGAAGACCCCGCGCGCTGCGCGCGGCTGCACTTCGTCTCGATCGAGAAGCACCCCTTCGCGGCAGCCGACATGCAGCGCCTGCACGCGCGCTACCCCGAGTTCGCCGACGCCGCCGCCGCGCTGCGCGCCGTGTGGCCGCCGCTCGTGCCCGGCGTGCACCGCCTCGAGCTCGACGGCGGGCGCGCGGTGCTCACCCTCGCCTTCGCCGACGCGGCGCAAGCGCTGCGCGAGCTGCGGCTCGCGGCGGACGCGATCTACCTCGACGGCTTCGCGCCGGCGAAGAATCCCGCCATGTGGTCGGGCGCGGCGATGAAGGCGCTCGCGCGGCTCGCCGGGCCCGGTGCCACGGCGGCGACCTGGAGCGCGGCCGCGCCGGTGCGCGCGGCGCTCAGCGCCGCGGGCTTCGAGGTGGAGAAGCGTCCCGGCTTCGGCGCCAAGCGCGAGATGCTCGCGGCGCACTACGCGCCGCGCCGCAGGGCGCGGTCCGCGCCCGCGACCTGGCCGGAGCGCCGTGCGCTCGTGATCGGCGCCGGGATCGCCGGCGCCGCGGCCTGCGAGCGCCTGGCCGCGCGCGGCTGGGAAGTCGTTCTGATCGAGCGCCGGCGCGAGCCCGCCGCCGAAACTTCGGGCAACCACGCGGGCGTATTCCACCCGGTCGCGACGCCCGACGACAGCGTGCTCGCGCGCCTGACGCGCGCCGGCTCGCTCTACGCGCTGCGGCGCTGGTCCGCGCTGGAGGGCGCGGCGTGGCAGGCCGGCGGCGTGCTGCAGCTCGCAAGAGACGACCGAGAGAACGAATCGCAGCGGCGCGCGCTCGCGGCGCTGGGCGGCTGCACGGACTACGTGCGCCGCGTGACGCGCGCCGAAGCCTCCGACCTGGCCGGCGTCGGCGTCGCGGCCGGCGGGCTGTGGTTCGCGCCCGGCGGCTGGGTGCGCCCGCCGAGCCTCGCGCGCGCGCAGCTCGCGCACTCGGCGGCCGAGGCCTGCTTCGGCATCGAGGTCGCGGCGCTCGAGCGCGGCGAAGGGGGCTGGAGCGCGCGCGACGCCGCGGGGCGCGAGATCGCGGCCGCGCCGGTCGTGGTGCTCGCGAACGCGGCCGATGCGCTGCGCCTCGCGCCGGAATCGGACATCGCGCTGCGCCGCGTGCGCGGTCAGGTCAGCCACCTGCCCGTCGCGCTGTTTCGCGCGCCGCGGCTGCCGCTCTTGCGCGGCGGCTTCGTGCTGCCGGCGGTCGATGGCATCGCCGTGGCCGGGGCGAGCTACGATTTCGACGACGCGGACCCTGAGCCGCGCCTCGATGGCCACGCCGGAAATCTCGCCCGCCTGGAGGGCATCATGCCGGGGGCGGCGCGCGCGCTCGATCCCGCCCTGCTCGAGGGCCGGGTCGGGTTTCGCGCCGTGACGCGCGACCGCCTGCCGGTCGCGGGCGAGCTCGCGCCCGGCCTGTACGGCGCCTTCGGCTACGGCTCGCGTGGGCTGGTATGGGCCGCGCTCGCCGCCGAGCTGATCGCGAGCCTGATCGAGCGCGAGCCGCTGCCGCTCGAGGGCCTGCTCGCCGACGCGCTCGCCCCGGCGCGCTTCACGCGCCGCCGCTCAAGGCCCTGAAGTCGACCCGCGCCGCGGGCGCATCCGGCTCGCCGCCGAGCGCAAGAATTGCCGCGCGCGCCTTGTCGCGCAGCGCGATCGCGGCCTGCCAGTCGCTGCCCTCGGGCGCGATCGGCTCGCCGATCCACACCTCGAGGCGCGCAGGTCGGGGAATCCAGACGCCGTCGGGCAGCATGCTGCGTGTGCCGCGCATCACCACCGGCACCACCGGCACGCCGGCCCGCGCCGCCGCGACGAAGGCGCCCATTCGAAACGGCAGCAGGCCGGGCTCGCGGCGAAGCGTCCCCTCGGCGAATACGAGCGGCGCAACGCCGGTGCGCACGCTGGCCTCGATGGCGCGCTGATCCTCGATGCTGCGCGCGGCGTCGACGCGCTCGACGAACAGGCTGCCCAGGTGCCGCAGCAGCGTGCCGGCGAAGCGCTGCGGGGCCAGCTCGCGCTTGGCGACGAACGCGATGCGCGGTGGAAGCGCCGCTGTAAGCAGCAGGCCGTCTAGGTAGCTCGCGTGGTTCGAGATCACGATCGCGCTCGTCGCGCGCTCGAGGCGCTCTACGCCCTCGACCTTGGGCGCGGCGCCCCAAAGCGCCAGCACCAGCCGGGCACCGCAGCGCGCGACGGCGCGTGCGCGCGCCTCGCGGCGCGTGGCGGCGATCAGCAGCCAGGCCGGCAGCATGACCAGCACGAGGCTCGTCCACGCCCAAGCGCCCCAAAGGCGCCCGCCCACGCGGCGCAGGCCGCGCGCAGCGCGCACCGACAGGCCCTCGAGCTCGAGCAGCGCAAGCTGCAGCCAGGCCGGAGGCCGGCCGGCGCCGAGCGCGCCGCGCTCGTACAGCTCGCGGCAGGCGGCGCGCCGGATCTTGCCGCTGGAAGTCTTGAGCACGCTGCGCGGCGGCGCGAGCACCACCTCGTCCGGCGGCACGCCGACCAGGTCGAGCGCGAGGCGGTTGATTTCGCCGATCATGCGCGCGCGCTCCTCGTCGCGCGTCTCGCGCGTTTCCGCGAGCACGATCAGGCGCTCGCCTCCGCCGCGCGCGGCCGAGGCGAACACCGCGACGCCGCCGTGGCGCACGCCCTTCACCTCGCCCGCCGCTTGCTCGATCTCCGTCGGGTGGATGTTGTGGCCGCCGCGGATGATGAGGTCCTTCTCGCGTCCGGTGAGATAGAGCTCGCCCGCGGCGAGATAGCCCAAGTCGCCGGTGTTGCGCCAGCCGTCGTCGACCAGCCGTGCACTTTCCTCGGGGTTCTCGAAGTAGCCGCTGCTGGCCGACGGCCCGCTGAACTGGATGCGTCCCTCGACGCGCTCGCCCAGCTCGCGGCCGGCGGCGTCGACCACGCGGATCGAATGTCCGGGCAGCGCGCGGCCGCAGGCCACCACCCGCAGCGGCATGGGATCGCCCGCGCGCGCCGGGCGCGCAAGGCCCCGGCGCTGCAGCGCGGCGCGCTCGACGCGGTCGATCAGCACGCCCCTGCCGAGCGGCGGAAAGGACACGCCGAGGCAGGCTTCGGCCAGCCCGTAGACCGGGGTCATCGCCTCGCGCCGCAGGCCGTAGCGCGCGAAGCGCTCGCTGAAGCGCTCGACCGTATCGGCGCTCACCGCTTCGGCGCCGTTGAACGCAAGCCGCAGCGAGGACAGGTCGAGGCCCTCGAGATCCCGCTCGGAGAGCTTGCTCAGGCACAGCTCGTAGGCGAAGTTGGGCGCCGAGGTGATCGTGCCGCGGTGCTGCGCGATGCGCCTCAGCCAGCGCTCGGGGCGCGACAAAAAGGCGAGCGGCGACATGAGCACCAGCGGGTAGCCGAACAGCAGCGCGCCGAGGCAGGCGCCGATCAGCCCCATGTCGTGGTACAGCGGCAGCCAGGACACGAAAGTGTCGGCCGGCCCGGCCTGCGCCGCGGCGCCCATCGCGCGCAGGTTGGCGATCAGGTTCGCGTGCGACAGCACCACGCCCTTGGGCCGCCCGGTGCTGCCCGAGGTGTACTGCAGGAACGCCGTGTCGCCGGCCGCGGCGCGGTGCCCCGGCGCGGCGCCGTCGGCCCGCAGCACCTCGTCCACCGTCGCGACTTCGCGCAACGCTTCGGCGTGGGCCTGCAGCACGTGGGCAAATGTCTTTGCCGCCTCGACCGTGACGAAGATCTGCGCGCTGCTGTTGGCGACGATGCCCGCAATGCGGCGGAAATGCTGCTCGAGCTGCGACGGGCGCGCCGGCGGGTAGAGCGGAACCGGGATCGCGCCCGCGCGCAGCGCGCCGTAGAACGCGACGAAAAAGCCGCGGCTGGTGGGCAGCATGATCGCCACGCGCTCGCCCGGCGCGACGCCGCGCGCCGCCAGCCCCGCGGCGAAGGCGCCCGCCGCCTCGCCCAGCGCGCCGAAGCTGATCTGCTCGGGCACGTCGCGCTCGCCGTAAAGGGTGATGTGGATCCGGTCCTGATGGCGTGCGAGCTGCCAGTCGAGCGCTTCGCCGAGCGTCTCGACCGCCAGCGCCGGATGCTCCGCCGCGGGCGCCTGGCGCGGCGCCGCGGCGGGCGCGGCGCTGTGCCGGGCCGCGCGCGGCGCCGCCTCGAAAAAACGCAGCAGATCGCGCGCCGTCTCGGCCTCGCTGAATCCCTCCTCGGGCAGGCGCACGCCGAGCGCCCGCTCGATGCGCGCCGCGAGCTCCACGCGCGCCAGGCTGTCGAGCCCGAAATCCCGTTCGAGCGAGGCGTCGAGCCCGAGGCGCTCGATCGCGGGATCCTGCGGGTGGAGCTCGCGCGCGAGATCGCGCAGCAGCTCAAGCAGTTGCGCGCGGTTCGCGCCGTCTTCGTTCATGTACTTGACCGGGATCAAAGGGCGGCGGGAGCCGCGCGGCAAACTGAATTGTCAGACAGGGCAGCAAATTGGACAAGCCGCAATCCACTTCCGCACGGCCGCTCGCCGTCTCCGAGCTGCGGCGCGCCTGCGATCGGGCGCAACTGGCGTTCGCGACCACCGACGAGCTGGCCGACTTCAGCGACACGCTCGGCCAGGTGCGGGCGGTCGAGGCGATCCGGTTCGGCATCGACATGCCGCGCGACGGCTACAACCTGTTTGCGATGGGCCCCGAGGGTCTTGGGCGCCGCACCATCGTGCGCAGCTTCCTGGAGCAGAGCGCGCCCGCGCGCGAGGTGCCGCCGGACTGGTGCTACGTGTTCAACTTCGACACGCCGCACAAGCCGCGCGCGCTGCGCCTGCCGGCCGGCCGCGCACCGCGCTTCAAGCAGAGCATGGAGCGGCTGGTGCAGGACCTGCGCGCCGGGATCCCGGCGGCGTTCGAGACCGACGAGTACCGCCGCCGGCGGCAGGAAATCGAAGCCGCGTTCGGCGAGCACCAGGAGAAAGCCTTCGACGAGATCGGCGAGCGCGCCAAGAGTCAGAGCATCGCGCTGCTGCGCACGCCGAGCGGATTCGGCTTCGCGCCGGTGAAAAAAGACGAGGTGATGAGCCCGCAGGAATTCCACAAGCTGCCGGCCGACGAGCAGAAGCGCCTCGAGGACGCGATCGCTACGCTGCAGGCGCAACTCGAGCGAGTGATCCAGGAAGTGCCCAAGTGGCGGCGCGAAGCGCAGCACAAACTGCGCGAGCTCAACCGTGAAGTGACGCGCAACGCGGCGCACAGTCTGATCGAGGAGCTCAAGGCCGAGTACGAGGCCCTGCCGGAGGTGCGTGCGTACCTGTGCGCCCTGGAGGAGGACGTGCTCGACCACGCGGAGGTGTTCCAGCAGCCCAAGGATGGCGAACAGCCGACGCCGTTCGGCCTCCCGATCGCGCAGGGCGAGGAATCCGACGTGACCTTCCGCCGCTACCGCGTCAACGTGCTGATCGAGCACGCCGACGCCAAGGGCGCGCCGATCGTCTACGAGGACAACCCGACGCACGACAACCTCGTCGGACGGATCGAGCATATCGCCCAGATGGGCACGCTGGTGACGGACTTCACCCTGATCAAGGCCGGCGCGTTCCATCGCGCCAACGGCGGCTACCTGATGCTGGACGCAATCAAGGTGCTGACCCAGCCATTCGCCTGGGAGGCGCTCAAGCGCGCGCTGCGCGCGCGCGAAATCCGCACCGAGTCGCTCGGGCAGGTGCTTAGCCTGATCAGCACGGTTTCGCTCGAGCCCGAGCCGATCCCGCTCGACGTCAAGGTGGTGCTGGTCGGCCAGCGCCTGATCTACTACCTGCTGCACGACCTCGACCCGGAGTTCGGCGAGCTGTTCAAGGTGGTGGTCGACTTCGACGAGGACATGGCGCGCGAGCCGGGCGCCGACCTGCTCTATGCGCGCGCGATCGCGACCGTGGCGCGCAGCATGAAGCTGCGCCCGCTGGAGCGCGACGCGGTGGCGCAGGTGATCGAACATCGCGTGCGCGCCGCGGGCGACGCGGACCGCGCCTCGGTGAGCATGCGCGGCCTGGCCGACCTCCTGCGCGAATCCGACTACTGGGCGGGCGCCGGCGAGCGCAAATTGATCTCGGCCGCGGACGTGCAGCGCGCAATCGACGCCCAGGAGCGCCGCGCGGATCGAATCCGGCAGCGGCTGCACGAGGAGATGCTGCGCGGCCGGCTGCTGATCGACAGCGAAGGCGAGCGCAGCGGCCAGGTCAACGGGCTGGCCGTGTTGCAGCTGGGCGGCTTCTCGTTCGGCATGCCGCACCGCATCACCGCGCGCGTGCGGCTGGGCAGCGGCGGGGTGCTGGACATCGAGCGCGAGGCCGAGCTCGGCGGCCCGATCCATTCCAAGGGCGTGCTGATCCTTTCGGGCTTCCTCGCAGGCCGCTACGCGGCCAACAGGCCGCTCGCGCTCGGCGCGAGCCTGGTGTTCGAGCAAAGCTACGGCGGCGTCGAGGGCGACAGCGCTTCCTCGGCCGAGCTCTATGCCCTGCTCTCGGCACTGGCCGACGCGCCCATCAGGCAATCCCTCGCCGTCACCGGCTCGGTCAACCAGCATGGCGACGTGCAGGCGATCGGCGGCGTGAACGAGAAAATCGAGGGCTTCTTCGACCTGTGCGCGGCGCGCGGGCTCACCGGCGCGCAGGGCGTGCTCATTCCCGCGTCGAACGCGAAAAACCTGATGCTGCGCCGGGACGTGATCGACGCGGTCGCGGCGGGCAAGTTCAGCATCTATGCGGTCGAGAGCATCGACCAGGGCATCGAGATACTCACCGGGCTGCCGGCCGGCGCGCGCGGCGCCGACGGGCGCTTCCCCGCCGGAACCCTGAACCAGCGCGTCGAGCAGCGCCTGCTCGATTACGCCGAGCGCGCACGCAACTTCGGCCAGGCCGCCGCGGGGCGCGCGGATCGCCGGCGCGGGCCGAAACCATGACGCTGCGGCGCATCGTGGTCGGGCTGGACGCCGGCCCGCGCGGCCGCGCGGCGCTCGAGCCCGTCGCGGAGCTCGCCGCGCGCATGCAGGCGGAGCTCGTGGGCCTGTTCGTCGAGGACGTCGATCTGCTGCACCTTGCGGGCCTGCCGTTCGCGCGTGAGGTGGGCTACCCGTCGGCCACCACCCGCGCGCTCGACGTCGCCGGCATGGAGCGCTCGCTGCGAGCGGCGGCGGACGACGTGCGGCGTGCGCTGGCCTCGATCGCCGGGCGCGGGCCGCTCACCTGGTCGTTCCGTATCGCGCGCGGCACCGTGCTGCGCGAACTGCGCGCCGCGGCCGAGCACGGCGATATCGTGGTGACCGGCGCCTTGCGCGTCACGCTGCGCGCCCCGCTCGCCGTACTGTGCTCGATCGCGACCGCGCCCGATCAGGTCGTGCCCGCGGCCACGGCGCTGGCACGTCTTCTCGGCGGCGGGGTGGAGATCATGCTGCTGGACGGCGACACTGCGGCGGCGAAGGCCTGGCAGCGCGAGGCACGCGGCCTGCTCGCCGCGGAGCAAGGCTCGGTGCGGGTCATTTTCGACGCCGTGCCCGGGAAGGCGGACGAATCATCCTAAGCCGGACAAAGGGAGGACTTTCCATGTCGATCGGAGACGTCTGCAATCGTGAGGTCGTGTTCACGCGCAAGCACGAGAGCGTGCTGAGCGCGGCGGCATTGATGCGCGAGCACCACGTAGGCAGCCTGGTGGTCGTCGACGAACAGGGCGGCAAGCGCATCCCCGTCGGAATCATCACCGACCGCGACGTCGCGGTCGGCGTCGTTGCGCTCGGCCTCGACGCCGACCTAACTCGGGTCGATGACGCGATGGGGCCGGAGATCGTCTGCGCGCGTGAGGACACCGGCGTGGCCGAGTGCGTCGCGCTGATGCGCCAAAAAGGCTTGCGCCGCCTGCCGGTGGTCGACGCCTCGGGCGCGCTCATCGGGCTGGTCGCGGCCGACGACTTGCTCGAGCTGCTCGGCGAGGAAATATCGGGGCTGGCGGCGATCGTTGCGCGCGAGCGGACGCGCGAACAGGTGCGGCGCCGGGCCGCGCCGTGAGCGCGCCGCGGGTCTTTCTCGCCTACTCGCCGCGCGGCGTGGGCGTCGAGTGCGCGCTGGTCTATGCGAAGGAAGGCAAGGACGCCTACGGCTGGTATACCGGCCCGCGCGAGGGTCGACTCGCATCGGCGTATTTCCTGCTAGAAGGCTTCTATGTTGTGAGCGAGCCGGCCTTTCTCGCCGCGGCAGGCGCCGATCCCTACGCCGGCTGGACACACGACTACACCGACACCGGAGGCGCGGCGCAACTCGACCCGCCGGTGCGGATCGATGACGCGCTGTGCCACGCCATGGTGAGGCTGCAGGATGCGTTCGTGCACGAATGGCTTTTCTATCGCGCCGGGAATGCTGCGCAAGCCGAGATCGCGCTCTACGGCGAGGCCGAGCTCGCGGTGGGTGAGGTCAACATTCGGTTTCGGCGCCTGAACAAGTTCTCGCGCCTGCAGCCGACCTGGACCTACTACTCGCTCGAGTGCGAGCATTCCATGCTCGCCTTCATGATGCGCCGCTGGCCGCTCGACTACCGCAGCGAGGACTAGCGCCGGCGGCGTGCGGCGTACAGCTCGCGAAAGGTTCGCCCCTCGGGCGCCGGCATGTCGCGCCCGAGCGTCCAGCCCGAGCCGAGCGGAAGCTTCGTGATCCTGCCCTTCGCCCCGCCCATGAGCTTGAGCACGCGCACGCCGATCGCGGTCGCGAGCGCATACAACCGCGGCCGCTTGGCGGCGAACGCCCAAAGCCGGAATCCGGCGCGCTCGCGCCAGGGCCGCAGCCCGGCCTGCATCTGCCGTTCGCGCAATGTGCGCAGCAGCTCGGGCAGCGGGATCTTCACCGGGCAGGCGACCTCGCAGGCGCCGCACAGCGTCGCAGCCTGCGGCAGGTCGAGCGCGTTCTCGAGCCCGTTGTAGACCGGCGTCAGCACCGATCCCATCGGCCCGGGATAGACCCAGCCGTAGGCGTGCCCGCCGACGGTCTGGAACACCGGGCAGTGGTTCATGCACGCGCCGCAGCGGATGCAGCGCAGCATCTGCTGCATGTCGCTGCCGACCAGCCTGGTGCGGCCGGCATCGACCAGGATCACGTACATGTGCTCGGGGCCGTCGAGGTCGCCCACGCGCCGCGGGCCGGTGACGATGGTGAAGTAGTTCTCGATCTCCTGCCCGGTCGCCGAGCGCGGCAGGACGCGGTTCAGGGTGGACAGGTCTTCGAGGGTCGGGATCACCTTCTCGATGCCGGTGATCGCGACGTGAACCTTGGGCAGAGTGGTCACCATGCGGCCGTTGCCTTCGTTGGTGACGATCGCAACCGAGCCGGTCTCGGCCACGAGGAAATTCCCGCCCGAAATGCCGAGGTCGGCGCTCAGGAAATGCCCGCGCAGCATCTCGCGCGCCTCGCGCGTGAGCGCCTCGGTGTCGGTCAGGCGCGGGCGGTGGTGGTGCTCGGCGAACAGGTCCGAGACCTGCTCCTTGTCCTTGTGGATCGCGGGCGCGATGATGTGCGAAGGCGGCTCCTTCGCGAGCTGGATGATGTACTCGCCCAGGTCGGTCTCGACCGGCGTCACGCCGCTCGCCTCGAGCGCCTCGTTCAGCCCCGCCTCCTCCGACACCATCGACTTCGACTTGATCGCCTTCCTCAGCCCGTGGCGCGCGCAGATCTCGAGCACGTGGCGGCGGATCTCGGCCGCGTCCCTCGCCCACAGCACGGTGGTGCCGGCGCGCGTCGCCTGCTCCTCGAAGCGCAGCAGCCAGGCGTCGAGGTTGGCCAGCCCGCGGTCGCGGATTGCCGCGCTCGCATCCCGCAGCCCCTCGAACGCCTCGACGCCGTAGGCCTCGCGCGCGGCGGCCCGCTTGTCGACGAAGCCGCTGCCGAAGCGCCTCATCACGCTCTGCAGCTTCGCGTCGGCGAGCGCGCCGTGCGCGCGCGCCTTGAACTGCATCGACTGGATGCGCATCAGTCGGACTCCCCGGCGAGCACTTCCGCCACGTGCAGCACGCGCGTGGCCTCATCGCCGCGGCGGCGCAGCCGACCCTCGATGTTGAGCATGCAGCCGAGATCGCCCAGCACCACCGTCCCCGCGCCGGAGGCGGCGATGTTCTCGCACTTGGTCTCGGCCATCGCGGCCGAGATCTCGCCGAACTTGATCGAGAAGGTGCCGCCGAAGCCGCAACAGGTCTCGCTGTCCTTCATTTCGGCGAGCGCTACGCCGGGCATCCTGGCCAGCAGCCGGCGCGGCTGCTGCTTGACGCCGAGCTCGCGCAGTCCGGCGCAGGAATCGTGGTAGGTGATCGTGCCGCGGAAGCGACCCGGCGGCAGATCGAGCCGGGCGACGTTCAACAGGAAGTCGGTCAGCTCCCAGGTCTTGGCGGCGAGCGCCTCGACCCGCGCCAGCCACGCGCCCTCGCCCTGGAACAGCGCGGGGTAGTGGGTCTTGATCATGCCGCTGCAAGAGCCCGAGGGCGCGACCAGGTAGTCGCAGCGCTCGAACTCGCCGACGAGCTTTTCGGCCAGCGCGCGCGCGGATCCGCGCTCGCCGGAGTTCCAGCCCGGCTGGCCGCAGCAGGTTTGCGCCGGGGGCACCAGCACTTCGAATCCCGCGCCTTGGAGCAATTTCAGGGCGGCGAAGCCGATGCGCGGCCGCATCATGTCCACCAGGCAGGTGACGAACAGGCCGACGCGGCGTCCGCTGGGCATGGAGAGGTGGATTTCTTTTTTGAAACAGAGACGAAACTGCGATCAAGAATAGCACGCCACCGCCTCGCCCGATTTCACATCGTGAGATACAATCGACCGGTTTCCATGATGCTTCGCAGCAATTCCGTGCCCGGCGCCAAAGCAAAGACCAAGGACGACCAGAAGAGCCCGATCCAGGTGATCGAGCGCATGATGAAGCTGCTCGACGTGCTCGCGAAGCACCCCGAGCCGCTCGGATTGAAGCAGGTCGCGCAGTACACCGGGCTGCACCCCTCGACCGCGCACCGCATCCTTGCCGCGATGTCCGCCGACCGGCTGGTCGATCGCATCGAGCCCGGCAGCTACCGCCTCGGCATGCGCCTGCTCGAGCTCGGCACGCTGGTCAAGTCGCGCATCAGCGTGCGCGAGCTGGCGCTGCCGGTGATGCGCGAGCTGCACGCCCAGACCGGGGAAACGGCGAACCTGTCGGTGCGCCACGACGACGAGATCGTATATGTCGAGCGCACCTCCGCCGGTCGCTCGGCGATGCGCATCGTGCACGCAATCGGCGCGCGCGCGGCGCTTCACATCACGGCCGCAGGCAAGCTGTTCCTGCTCGAGGACGGGTTCGCCAGGCTGCGCGACTACGCCAAGCGCACCGGCCTCGCGCCGCACACGCGCAACACGCTGAGCAGCATCGCGCTGCTCGAGCGCGACCTCGAGCGCATCCAGCGCCAGGGCTACGCAACTGACAACGAGGAAGCCGAAATCGGCGTGCGCTGCGTCGCGGCCGGGATACGCAACGACAGCGGCGCGCTGATCGCCGGGCTGTCGCTGTCGACGCCGGCCGACCGCATGAAGCCGCAGTGGGGACCGCTGGTGAAGGAGGCCGCCGACCGCATCTCGCGCGCGATCGGCCACCGTCCGGCGGCGCGCATCGGGGCGGCCTGAGGCTGTCGCGTCGGTATGCCGGTCCGCGCCGCGGCCGAAACGAGCGGATTCACTCTGATCGAGCTGGTCGCCGTCATCCTGATCCTCAGTATCCTCGCCGCGATCGCCTTGCCGCAGTTCCTCGACCTGAAAGCCAGCACGTACAAGACATCGGTCGCGCAGTCTGCCGCCTCATTCTCCACTGCGATCAACTTCGCGCACCTGACCTGCGAGGTGAAGAACTTCGCCGGCCAGGACAACCTGCCCGGATTCGGTACCGGCATCGTGGACTTCAACTCGAACTGCTACCCGTCCTCGACCAACGGCAACAACGGCAACGTGAACGCCAACCGTTGCCTGCAGATCTGGAATGGGGTGCTCGCGCTTGCGCCTTCTATCAGCACGCCGGCAAACGATACGACCGATTATCGGGCGCAAGGCAGCGGCACCACCTGCACCTACACCTACCGCAAGGACACCGTCACGGCGCGCAGCTTCACCTACAGCACCGCGAACGGAGCGATCGTTCTCAACAACCCCTAGCGCTCACCCGACCGCAGTCAGCCCGTGCAGGGAGAACAGGCCGCGGCGGTCGCGCCACACGCGTGCGCCGCGGAACCCCGCCTCGGCCGCGAGCGCCTGGAACTCCTCGACCGAATATTTCCACGAGTTCTCGGTGTGGATGGTTTCGCCGGCATCGAACTGGAAGCGGCTGCGCCCCACCCGCACGCTCTGGCGCACGAGCGACACTAGGTGCATCTCGATCCTGCCGCGCGAGGCGTTGTAGAAGGCGTAGTGCCGGAAGCGCCGCAGATCGAAGTCGCCGCCGAGCTCGCGGTTGATGCGCGCCAGCAGGTTCAAGTTGAACGCCGCGGTGACGCCCTTCGCGTCGTTATAAGCGGCATGCAACACGCTTGGGTCCTTCTTCAGGTCGACGCCTACCAGCATCGCGCCGCTCGCGCCTACCTGGGCACGCGTCATGCGCAGGAATCCTTCCGCCTCCGCGGGCGAGAGGTTGCCGATCGTCGAGCCCGGAAAGTAGGCCACGCGGCGGCGCGCCTTGCGCCTGCCAGGCGGCGCCAGCTTGAGCGGGCGCGAGAAGTCGCCCATCACCGCGGCGATGTCCAGCCAGGGAAATTCGCGCGCCAGGCGCGCAGCGGCCTCGCGCAGCGAAGCTTCGGAAATTTCGACCGGGACATAGCGCAAGGGCCTGAGATGCTCGATCAGCATGCGCGTCTTGACGCTCTCGCCGCTGCCGTATTCGATCAGCTCGCAGCGCTCGCCGGCGAAGCGCAGGATTTCGCGCAGGTGCCGCCTGGTGAGCGCGAGCTCGGTGCGCGTGAGGTAGTACTCGCGCAGGCGGCAGATGCGCTCGAACAGGCGACTGCCCTCGGCGTCGTAGAGGTACTTCGGCGGCAGGGCCTTGTGCGGCTGCGACAGGCCGGATATGACGTCGTCGAGGAATCCGTCCGCGCCGACCGCGGTGCCGAAAAAGTTGACTACACCCCGCCTGCTCAGCCGCGCGAGTCGGCCAGCGCGCTGCTTTCGAGCCACTTGCGGATGCGGTTGGCGTCGCCGATACGCGAGTACTTGCCCCAGGAATCGAGCAGCACGACGATCAGTTCGCGCGAAGCGACCGTAAACTGCATCACCAGGCAGCGGCCCGCCTCGCTTATGTAGCCTGTCTTGGAGAGGTCGATGTCCCAGTGCGGATTGGACACCAGGCGGTTGGTGTTGTGGTACGCGAGCGTCCGCCCGCGCGCCTCGACTTTCGCTCTGCCGCGCGTCGTGTAGGCGCGGATCTGCGGGTACTCGGCCGCCGCCCTGACCAGCCGCGCGAGATCGCGCGGGCTGGATACGTTGTCGGAATTGAGCCCGGTGGGATCGACGTAGTGCGTGTCCTGCATGCCGAGCGCGCGCGCTTTCGCGTTCATCGCCGCAACGAAGGCTCCGGTGCCGCCGGGATAGGTGCGCGCAAGCGCCGCCGCGGCGCGGTTCTCGGACGCCATGAGCGCGAGCAGCAGCAGGTCGTCGCGCGTCAGGCTCGAGCCGGGGCGCAGGCGGGAACGCGTACCCTTGAGGTGGTCCACATCTTCCCTGCTGACGACGACTCTCTGCTGCATGTCGACGCCGCTGTCGAGCAGGACCATCGCGGTCATCAGCTTGGTGATCGAGGCGATCGGCATCACCGAGTCGGAATTCTTGGCCAGAATCGTCTGGCCGCTGTTGGCGTCCTGCACCAGCACCGCGTTGGAGCGCAGGAACACTTTGCCGCTCTGCGCCTGCGCGAATCCGACGGTGAGCAACAGCACCGCGAGCAGCGCGAACACTGCGACGATTTTCTCCAATTGGTGCAGCTGGCGTTGTGATTGTTGTTGCATGCGGCCAGTGTATAGCATGGCTCGAAAAAAATGCAAGCAAAAATAAGGGGCTACCCCCCGTTTCTCGAAAGAACGTGAAATAAGCCCTGCGGCCGGGGCCTCAGGCCGCCTTGACCCGCTCCAGCGTTTCCTCGGCCGCCGCGGCCTGTTGCTGCAGCGCCCACATGCGCGCGTATTCCCCCCCGGCGACCAGCAGCTCGCGATGGCTGCCGCGCTCGACGACGCGGCCCTGGGCCAGCACCAGGATCTGATCCGCGTCCATCACGGTGGACAGGCGGTGGGCGATGACCAGCGTGGTGCGCCCCTTGGATATGCGCTCCAGCTCGGCCTGGATTGCCTTTTCCGCCTTCGAATCGAGTGCCGAGGTGGCCTCGTCGAAGATCAGGATGCGCGGATCCTTGAGCAGCGCGCGCGCGATCGCCACGCGCTGCTTCTCGCCGCCGGAGAGCTTTAGGCCGCGCTCGCCGACCATCGTCTCGTAGCCGGCCGGCAGGCTCCGGATGAAATCGTGGATGTGGGCCGCACGCGCCGCCTCGACCACGTCGGCTTCGCTCGCGTCGGGCCGGCCATAGTGGATGTTGTAGCGCACACTGTCGTTGAACAGCACCGTGTCCTGCGGAACGATGCCGATCGCCGCCCGCAGCGATTGCTGCTGCACATCCCGTATGTCGACGCCGTTTACCAGGATCGCGCCGCCGCTCACGTCGTAGAAGCGGTACAGCAGCCGTGCCAGGGTCGACTTGCCCGAGCCCGAGTGACCCACGACGGCCACGCGCCGCCCCGCGGGGATGACAAAGCTCACCCGGTGCAGGATCTGGCGCGCAGGCTCGTAGCTGAAATCCACGTCACGGAATTCGACCGTCGCCGGCCCCGCAGGAAGCTCCGGGGCGCCCGTCCGGTCCTCGATCTCGCGATGCGCGGCGAGCAGACGGAACATGCGGTCCATGTCGATCAGCGCCTGCTTGATCTCGCGGTAGACCATGCCGAGGAAATTGAGCGGAATGTAGAGCTGGATCAGCAGGCCGTTCACCAGCACCAGGTCGCCGAGCGTGAATGCCTTGGCCACGACGCCCTGCGCGGCGAGGAACATGAGCGCGGTCACAGCGCCGGCGATGATCAGAGCCTGGCCGATGTTGAGCAGTCCGAGCGAGGCCTCGTTCTGGACCGCGGCGTTCTCGTACTTGAACAGGTTCTCGTCGTAGCGCCGGGCCTCGAACTCCTCGTTGCCGAAGTATTTCACCGTCTCGTAGTTGAGCAGGCTGTCGATCGCGCGCGTGTTGGCGCTCGAATCGAGCTCGTTGGCGCGGCGCCGGATCTCCATCCGCCACTCGGTCACCAGGACGGTGAAGCTGAGGTAGATCGCGACCGCGCCAAAGGTAATCGCGGCGAAGCGCCAGTCGAACTTCTTCAGCAGCACCGCCCCGACCAGCGTGAACTCGAGGATCACAGGGATGATCGAGAACAGCAGGTAGGACAGCAGGGTCGAGATGCCGCGCGTGCCGCGCTCGATGTCGCGCGTCATGCCGCCGGTCTGGCGCTCCAGGTGAAAGCGCAGCGACAGCCGGTGCAGGTGCCGGAACACGCCGAGCGCGACGCGGCGGATCGCGCGCTGGGTAACGCGCACGAATACCACGTCGCGCAGCTCGGCGAACAGCGTGGTGGAAAAGCGCAGCAGCCCGTAGATCGCCAGCAGCGCGGCCGGTACGGCGACGATCGCGGTCTTGGCGTCGAGCCCGTCGACGACGTTCTTCATCACCAGCGGCACGCCGACGTTGGCGACCTTGGCCGCGGCGAGGAACACGAGCGCGGCGGCCACGCGCCACTTGTATTCGAGCAGATAGGGCAGCAGGAGCCCGAAGGCGCGCCACTCGGTTCCTTTGAGCGGTTGCGTGGGGGTGGAGTTGTGCGCGCGGCGGGCCATGGCGAACCCGCGATTCTAGTTGCTTTTGCTCCCGCGCCGGCCGAATGGCAGCAGCAGGATCCAGCCCAGGCAATAGACGTCCAGCACCAGCGGCAGCGGCAGCAGGACCGCACCCCACCAGCCTGGCTGCCAGCCCAGCCAGCGCGCGAGCGTGGGCAGGGTGAGGAACATCGCGATGGCGCCGAACAGGCCGGGCAGAAACGGGATCCCCGAGGGCACGCGCTCCCCGAGCTTGGCTTTGCGCCAGGCGCGCCAGACCTGGAAATTGACCGCCGCGCCGAAGCCGAAGAACAGCCACAGCATCGAGGCGAGCACCAGACCAAGGACAAAGCCGCCGCTCATGGCGCAAGGCTCGCACATCCGGGGCGACCCGGCTTGACGCCACGGCGCGTGCGCCGTACTATTCAAACGTTCGTTTGAAATCTTTCCCGGTACCCTCCCGCCATGTCCCTGCGCGCGATCAAGCCGCAACACGAAACCCGTACCCGCATCCTGGACGTGGCCGAAGAGCTGTTCATGCAGCACGGCTTCGAAGCGGCCTCGATGCGGCTGCTGACCTCGACCGCGCACGTCAACCTGGCCGCGGTCAACTACCACTTCGGCTCCAAGGACGCGCTGATCGAGGCGCTGTTCCACCGGCGGCTCGACCCGATGAACGCCGAGCGCATCGCCGCGCTCGATGCGCTCGAGCAGCAGGCCGGCAAGCAGGCGCTCGCGCCCGAGCAGATCATCCGCGCCTTCATCGGCGCGAGCCTGCGCATGATCGAGGATGCGAAGGGCGGCGGGCGAAACTTCATCCGCCTGCTCGGGCGCGCCTACACCGAGCCCGCAAAGCAGATCCGCGCCCTGATCGGCCAGCTGCACGCGCCCGCGATGGAACGCTTCAAGATCGCCTTTGCCAGAGCGCTGCCCGATGTCCCGCGCGAGGAGCTGGTGTGGCGCATGCACTTCATGTTCGGCACGCTGTCATACACGCTGGCGGCGACCGACACGGTGCAGCTGATCGCCGGCTGCAAGCCCGAGGACCGCTACGACGCGCAGCTGCTCGAGGCGCGCCTGGTGGCGTTTCTCGCCGCCGGGCTGCTCGCGCCGCTGCCGCAGCACCGCAACGTCCGGAAAGCCGCCTAGCAAAGAGGAGACAGTCATGCTCGGATTCATCATCGTCTGCGTCGCCGCATTCGTTCTGGCGCTGGTGTTCGTCGGCCCGCTGCGCCGGGCCATGATCAGCGACCCGCTGCTCGCGCTTTATCGCCGCATCCTGCCGGACATGTCGCAGACCGAGCGCGAGGCGATCGACGCCGGCACCGTATGGTGGGATGGCGACCTGTTTTCCGGCCGCCCGGATTGGGACAGGCTGCTCGCCGTGCCCGCGCCCAAGCTCACCTCGGAAGAGCAGGCTTTCGTCGACGGCCCGTGCGAAGAGCTGTGCGCCATGTGCGACGACTGGGAGATCACGCACGAACGCCAGGACCTGCCGCCGCGCGCGTGGCAGTTCATGAAGGACAAGGGCTTTCTCGGTATGATCATCCCGAAGAAGTACGGCGGCCTGGAGTTCTCGGCGCTGGCGCACTCCGCGGTGGTGATGAAGCTCGCCACGCGCTCGAACACCGCGGCGGTGAGCGTGATGGTGCCGAACTCGCTCGGGCCGGCGGAGCTGCTGCTGCACTACGGCACCGAGGAGCAGAAGAATCACTACCTGCCGCGCCTCGCCAAGGGCCTCGACATCCCGTGCTTCGCGCTCACCAGCCCCGAGGCGGGCTCGGACGCCGCGGCGATCCCGGATTTCGGCGTCGTCTGCCGCGGCACGCACCAGGGCAAGGAAGTGCTCGGCATGCGCGTCACCTGGGACAAGCGCTACATCACGCTCGGGCCGGTGGCGACGCTGCTGGGCCTCGCGTTCCGGCTCTACGATCCCGAACGCCTGCTCGGCGGCGAGGAGGACCTCGGCATCACCGGCGCGCTGGTGCCGACCAGCCACCCCGGGGTCGAGATCGGACGCCGCCACTTGCCGCTGAACGCGGTGTTCCAGAACGGGCCGAACTCGGGCAAGGACGTGTTCATGCCGCTCGACTGGATCATCGGCGGGCGCGAGTACGCGGGCAAGGGCTGGATGATGCTGATGGGCTGCCTCGCCGCAGGGCGCTCGATATCGCTGCCGACCTCGTCGGTAGGCGGCGCGAAGGCCATGGCGCGCTACACCGGCGCCTACGCCAGGGTGCGCAGCCAGTTCAAGACTCCGATCGGCAAGCTCGAGGGCGTCGAAGAGGCGCTCGGGCGCATCGCAGCCAATTGCTACCTGATGGACGCCACCCGCGTGATGACCGCCGGCGCGGTGGACGCGGGCGAAAAACCGGCGGTGATCTCGGCCATCGCGAAGTACCACATGACCGAGCGCGTGCGCAAAGTGATCGACGATGCGATGGACGTGCACGGCGGCAAGGGCATCTGCCTCGGGCCGAACAACTGGGTCGGACGCGGCTACCAGGTGGTGCCGGTCGGCATCACGGTCGAAGGCGCCAACATCCTCACCCGCAGCCTGATCATCTTCGGCCAGGGCGCGATCCGCTGCCACCCCTACGTGCTGCGCGAGATGCACGCGGCGAAGGACATGCGCGGCGACGAGGCTTCACGCGAATTCGACGCCGCGCTGTTCGGGCACATCGGACACACCATCGGCAACGGCGCGCGCGCCTTCGCCCACGCGCTCACCGGATCTGCGTTCGCGCCGGCGCCGGCGCGCGCCGCACCCGAGACGCGGCGCTACTACAAGGACTTGTCGCGCATCTCGGCCGCGTTCGCCTTTGCCGCCGACGTTTCGATGCTCGTGCTGGGCGGCTCGCTCAAGAGGAAGGAAAAAATTTCGGCCCGCCTGGGCGACGTGCTGTCGGCGATGTATCTCGCCTCCGCCACGCTGAAGCGCTACGAGGACCAGGGCCGCGTGCGGGAGGACCTGCCGCTGCTGGAGTACTCGGTGCAGGATGCGCTCTACCTGGCGCAGCAGGCGCTGGATGCAATCATCGCGAACTTTCCCAACCGCCTGGCGGCACTCAAGCTGCGCGCGGTGGTGTTCCCCTTCGGCAAGCGCTTCGCGCCGCCGTCGGACCGGCTCAACCACGAGTGCGCCCAGCTGCTGCTCGCACCGGGCGCGGCGCGCGACCGCCTTACTGCGGGAATGTACCTCGCGCGCTCCGAGGCCGACCCGACGCGCAACCTGGAGGCCGCCCTCGCCGCGACGATCGCGTGCGAGCCGATCGAGCACAAGCTGCGCGATGCGGTAAAGCGCGGCGCGATCGCGCCGCGTGCGGGCGCCGATTCGGCCGCGCTGGCGCGCGACCGGGGCGTGATCAGCGCCGCGGAATTCGCCCAGTGGCAGAACAAGGAGGCGCTGCGCAAGGAAGTCATCAAGGTCGACGACTTCGAGCAGGACTTCGCTCGCGCCGCAATCGTGCAGAGGCTGGCGAAGGAGCACCTGCCGGCGGCCAAGGCAGCCTGACAACCATGTACGCCAAACCCGTCTACGTCGTCGACGGCGCGCGCACGCCGTTCCTCAAGGCCAGGAACCGTCCCGGTCCGTTCGCGGCCAGCGATCTCGCCACGCAGGCAGGGCGTGCGCTGCTGCTGCGCCAGAAGTTCGAGCCTACCGAGCTGGACGAGGTGATCCTGGGCTGTGCCGCTCCTTCGGTCGACGAGGTCAACATCGGCCGCGTCGCAGCGCTGCGCATGGGCTGCGGCCAGAAGGTGCCGGGCTGGACCGTGATGCGCAATTGCGCGTCGGGCATGCAGGCACTCGATTCGGGCGTCAACAACATCGTCGTCGGGCGCTCGAACCTCGTGCTCGCGGGCGGCGTCGATGCGCTTTCGCACGCGGCGCTGCTGGTCTCGGACGCGATGACGCTGTGGCTGGCGGACTGGTACCAGACGAAATCACTCGGACAGAAAGCCAAACAATTGGCCAAGCTGCGCCTCAGCTACCTCGCGCCGGTGATCGGCATCATGAAGGGTCTGACCGACCCTATGGTCGGCCTGCTGATGGGGCAGACGGCCGAGAATCTCGCCCACCGCTTCGGCATCACGCGCGAGCAGATGGACGCGTTCTCGGTCCGCAGCCACCAGCGCGTCGCCGCGGCGCAGGACGCGGGCCACCTCGCCTCCGGCGGCGGCGAGCTCGAGGCGCTGTACGACCGCGACGGCAACACCTATACGCTCGACGACGGCCTGCGGCGCGACGCGTCGGTCGAAAAGCTCGGCAAGCTGAAACCCTTCTTCGACCGCAAGTTCGGCAGCATTACGCCAGGCAACAGCTCGCAGATCACCGACGGCGGCGCCTGGCTGATCCTCGCCTCCGAGCAGGCAGTGGCGCGGCACGGCCTGGCGCCGATCGGCCGCATCGTCGATTCCGAATGGGCTGGCCTCGACCCGGCGCAGATGGGGCTGGGGCCGGTACACGCGGCGACGCCGATCCTGAAGCGCAACGGCCTCGCGCTAAACGACCTCGACTACTGGGAAATCAACGAAGCGTTCGCGGCGCAGGTGCTGGCCTGCCTCGCAGCCTGGAAGGACGACGCCTACTGCCGCGAGCAGCTCGGCCTGGACGCGGCGCTTGGCGCGCTCGACCAGGACAAGCTGAACGTCGACGGCGGCGCGGTGGCGCTCGGCCATCCGGTCGGCGCCTCGGGCGCGCGCATTGTGCTGCACCTGCTCAAGACGCTCAAGCGCAACAACGCCAGACGCGGCATTGCCGCAATCTGCATCGGCGGCGGGCTGGGCGGCGCGATGCTGGTGGAGGCGCTCTGATGAAGCATTTCCGCTGGGAAAAGGACCGCCAGGGGCTCGCTTGGCTGACCTTCGACAGGCAGGGCTCTTCGGCCAATTCCTTCTCGCGCGAGGCGCTCGAGGAGCTCTCCGCGGCGCTGGACGAGATCGCCGCCGCGAAGCCATCGGGCCTGATCATCCGCTCGGCGAAGAACGGGTTCATTGCCGGCGCCGACATCGAGGAGTTCACCCGCTTCGCGGGCGCCGCGGAGGCGCTCGAGTTCACGCGCTCCGGCTGGGACCTGTTCGAGAAGCTCTCGCGCCTGCCCTTTCCCACCACGGCGCTGATCAACGGCTTTTGCATGGGCGGCGGCCTCGAGCTCGCGCTGGCCTGCCGCTACCGCGTCGCGCTGGACGACCCGAAGACACGCCTCGCCTTTCCCGAGGTGATGCTCGGCATCATGCCCACCTGGCACGGCGTGCAGTGGCTGCCCAGGCGCATCGGCCCGGCCGCGGCGCTCGACATGATGCTCACGGGACGCGCGGTGGACGCGCGGCGCGCCAAGCGCATGGGGCTGGTGGACCAGGCCGTGCCGCTCAGGATTTTCGACAACACCGCGCGCATGCTGACACTCGAGGCACCCGCGCCGCGCCGCCTGCCGCTTATGCAGCGCCTGATGCTCGGGCCGCTGCGCAACTTCGTTGCCTCGCAGGCGCACAAGCAGGTCGCGCAGCGGGCCAACCCGGAGCACTACCCGGCGCCCTACGCGATCCTCGAGCTGTGGCGCAAGTACGACGGCGATCCCTTCGCCGCCGCTGACGATCCCGCCTGCTCGCTAACGGCCCTGTTCGAGCACCCTACGACGGCCAACCTGATCCGCGTCTTCTTCCTGCAGGAGCGGCTCAAGTCGCTCGGCAAAGCGGCCGAATTCGATCCGGGGCACGTGCACGTGGTCGGGGCAGGGGTGATGGGAGGCGACATCGCGGCGCTGTGCGCACAGCGCGGGATCAGGGTCACGCTGCAGGACACCTCGCCCGAGCGCATCGCGCCGGCGCTCAAGCGCGCGGCGAAGCTGTTCGAGCGCCGGCTGCGCGACAAGCGCCGCGTACGCGATGCGCTGGATCGATTGATCCCGGACGTGGCCGGCGCCGGGGTCGCGCACGCCGACGTCGTGATCGAAGCGATCTTCGAGAACCTGGAGGCGAAGCGCGAGCTGTTCGCCAAGCTCGAGGCGGCGGCGAAGCCCGGGGCCATCCTCGCTTCCAACACATCGAGCCTCAAGCTGGCGGACATCGCGAATGCCCTCAATGATCCCTCGCGTCTGGTCGGGATTCACTTCTTCAACCCGGTGCCGCAGATGATGCTGGTCGAGGTCGTGTCGGGCGAGCGCACCGATCCGGCCCTGGCGCAGAAAGCCGCCGCGTTCGTGCGCCGGATCGACAAGCTGCCGCTGCCAGTCAAGGATTCGCCGGGCTTTCTGGTCAACCGCGTGCTCGGGCCGTACATGCAGAACGCGTTCCGCATGCTCGACGAGGCGATACAGCCGGAGACCATCGACGCGGCGATGGAGTCCTTCGGCATGCCAATGGGTCCGATCGAGCTGGCCGATACCGTGGGGCTGGACATCTGCCTCGCCGCCGGCAAGGAGCTGGCGAAGAAGGGCGCGGGTGGCGAGCCCGAAGCGCCCAGAGTGCTGCTGAACAAGGTGGCCCTCGGCAAGCTCGGCAAGAAGACCGGACAGGGCATCTACCACTACGTGGATGGGAAAACGGTAAAGCGCAAACACGGTGAACCGAGCGCGGACATGGTCGAATCGCTCATCGAACCGTATCTCGCCGAGGCGCAGGCGGTGCTCGCGGAGGGCATCGTCGCCGACGCCGACCTGATCGACGCGGGGCTGATCTTCGCCACCGGTTTTGCGCCGTTCCGCGGCGGCCCGCTGCACTATTTGCAATCCAGGGAACGCGCTCGATGAAGGTTCCCGAGGGCAAGCTGCCCGCGCTGCGCGTGGTGCCGATGCCCGCCGACTCGAACCAGAACGGCGACATCTTCGGCGGCTGGATCATGGCGCAGGTGGACGTCGCGGGCGGCACTGTCGCCGGCCGTCTCGCGCGCGGCCGCGTCGCGACGGTCGCGGTCAACTCCTTCGTGTTCAAGCAGCCGGTGCAGATCGGCGACGTGCTCTCGTTCTACGCCGACGTTGTGCGCATCGGCAACACTTCGATCACCGTCAACGTCGAGGTCTACGCCGAGCGGCGCCCGCACGACCCGGAGGTGGTGAAGGTCACCGAGGCGACGCTTACCTACGTCGCGATCGACGCCAAGGGGCGCCCGCGCCCGGTACCGAAGCGCGGATGAGCGAGCGGGTCGCGCTGGCGGCGCGCGATGGCGTGCGCCTCGGCGCGACCCTGTTCCGCCCGCAGACGTCCAACCGCCGCGCGCTGGCGCTGCTCGCCGCGGCGGGCGTGCCGCAGGAGTACTACGCCAGGTTCGCCGCCTACCTGGCCGAGCGCGGCTTCGGCGTGCTGACCTTCGACTACCGCGGCATCGGCCGCTCGCGGCCAGCGCGCCTGCGCGGCTATCGCGCTCGCATGCGCGACTGGGCGCTGCTCGACGCGCCCGCCGCGCTCGACCATCTCGAGCGCGCGGCGCCGGATGCGCGCCTGATGGCGATCGGGCACAGCGTCGGCGGCGTTTCGCTCGGGCTGGTGCCGGGCGCAGCGCGCCTGCGTGCGGCGCTGACCGTGGGGTCGCAGAACGCATACTGGCGCAACTGGCCGCCGCTCGGGCGGGCCTGGATGTGGCCCGCCGTGCACCTGGTCCTGCCGCTGCTGCCGCGGCTGCTCGGTTACCTGCCCTCAAAGCGGCTGGGCCTGGGCGAAGATCTGCCCGCCGGCGTGGCGATCGAATGGGCGCGCTGGTGCCGGGATCCGCAGTACCTGGTCGGCGCACTCGGCGCCCGGCAGTCGTACGCCGGATTCACCGCACCGCTGCGCGCCTATGCGATCGCGGACGACCGATTCGCGCCTGTGCGCGCGGTCGAAGGGCTGCTCGCGCTCTATCCCGCGGCCCGTGCCGAGTTGCGGCGTGTCGCGCCACGCGATCTGGGGGTGGATTCGATCGGCCACTTCGGCTTCTTCCGCGAGCGCTTCCGCGATTCCCTTTGGCGCGAAGCCGCCGACTGGCTCGCGGCGCAGGACTGATCAGCGCAGCCCGGGCATGAGCGCGACCAGCCCCTCGGCCATGGTCTGGATCGCGATCGCGGTAAGCAGCAGGCCGAGCAAACGGGTCGCGATATTAAGCCCGGTAGTGCCCATGCGCGGCGCGAGCGCGTGAGCGAAGCGCATCACCAGCCAAAGCAGCGCGCATACCGCCGCGATGCAGCCTACGATCGCGGCCAGGTGCAGCAGCGAGCGTGCCTGCGCGGCGATGATCGTGGTGCTGATCGCGCCCGGCCCCGCGAGCAGCGGCACCGCGAGCGGCACCACGCCCGAGACCTCGCCCGTTTCCAGCTCCTCGGCCTCGGCCGCCGACTGGCGCACGCCGCCCACCCGCGCGTTCAGCATCGCGAGCGCCATCAGCAGCAGCACCAAGCCGCCGCCGACACGAAACGCCGGCAGGCTGGCGCCGATCAGGGTCAGCAGTGCCTCGCCGAACAGCGCCGCACCCGCCAGCACGAGGAACACGGTCAGCGTCACTACGCGCGCCAGTTGCGTGCGCTCGGGCTCGGAGCGCTGCGCGGTAAGGCTGACGAAGATCGGCACCGCGAGGAACGGGTCGAGCACCGCCGTCAGCGTGACGGCGAAGCGCAGGTACTCCCCGAGCGGCGCGTAGCCGTGCATCGGAGCCACTAGTTCTTGACCATCGCAGCCTGGGCGGCCTTGCGGTCTTCGCTCACGCGCGCAAACGCCGGGCGCTCGCCGAGCGTCTTGATGTAGGACTTGACCTGCGGCAGACCGTCGAGGAAATCGCGCCCGAAGGCGAGCTTGCTCGCCATCGACACCAGCGGCAGGTGGACGTAGGCCGAACAGTCGGCGAGCGTGAATTCCTTGCCCGCCACGTACGGCTCGAACCTGGCGCGAGTGGCGAAGCCCCGCACGCCCTTGTCGAGGTCGCGCTCGACCTGCTTCTTGGTCTCTTCCGACACCTTGCCGCCGAAGAACACTTCACGGTAGAGGCGGCGTGCCACCAGCTCCATGTGAAGCTCGATGTACTGGATCAGCTCGCGCACCTTCGCCCTGGCGAGCGGATCGCGCGGGTAGAGCGGCTTCGCGGGATGCGTGTCCTCGAGGTACTCGCAGATCACCTGCGACTCGGTGAGCACTTCGCCGTCGACCTCCATGAACGGCACTTTGCCGAGCGGTGAGCGCGCCAGGAAGGTCGCTTCCTGGGAAGGCTTGCAGTCCGGGTCTTCTTCGAACGCGATTCCCTTCTCGAGCAGCACCAGGCGCACCTTGTTGTGGTAGTTGCTGACGTGAAAGCCGCACAGCTTGAGCATTGGCACTCTCCGGTGTCGTTGGCGGTGGCATTATAGATGGCGTGAAGACGCGCGACCCCGGATTCATCACCGATCTCGCTCCCGAGACGTCCTACGGCGGCTACCTGCGCCTGGATCGCCTACTCTCGGCCCAGGAGCCGCGCTCGCGCCCCGCGCACCACGACGAAATGATGTTCATCATCCAGCACCAGACCTCGGAGCTGTGGATGAAGCTCATGATCCACGAGCTGAGCGCGGCGATCGCGCACGTGCGCGCCGACCGCCTCGATCCCTGCTTCAAGATCCTGGCGCGGGTGAAACAGATTCAGCGCCAACTGTTCGAGCAATGGTCGGTGCTGGAGACGCTCACGCCCTCCGAATACGCCGAGTTCCGCGATGCGCTCGGCCCCGCCTCCGGACTGCAGTCGTTCCAGTTCCGCGCCATCGAATACCTGCTGGGCAACAAGGATCCTGGCATGCTCGCCGTGCACCGCCACGACGAGAAGATCCATGCCTGGCTCGAGTCCCTGCACCGATCGCCCTCGCTGTACGACGAATTCCTGCGCCTGCTCGCGCGCCGCGGCCTGCCGCTGCCGCGCGAATGCATCGAGCGGGACTGGGCGCGGCCCCATGTGCGGCATCCTGGCGTGGTGGCGGTGTTCAGGATCATCTACCGCGACCCCAAGCGGCACTGGGACGCCTACGACATGTGCGAGAAGCTGGTCGACGTGGAAGAGAACTTCCAGCTCTGGCGCTTCCGCCACGTCAAGACGGTCGAGCGCGTGATCGGACACAAGCGCGGCACCGGAGGAACTTCCGGGGTGTCCTTCCTCAGGAAGACGCTCGAGGTCTCGCTGTTCCCCGAGCTGATCGATGTCCGTACCGAGATTGACTGAGGGCTGGCTGCGCCAGCACGTCTGGCCGCGGTTTTCCCGCGTGATGCAGCGCGACGGCATCTACCTCGCCAACCATTCGCTCGGACGCCCGCCGGATCGCATGGCCGAGGACGTCGGCAAGGCGCTCGATGCCTGGTACCGCGACCTGGGCCAGGCGTGGGAGACCTGGCTCGAAGCACGCGAGCGCTGGCGCGCGCTTACCGCGCGCCTGGTCGGCGCGTCGCGCACGGACTGCATCGTGCCCAAGACGAGCGCGGGCCAGGGCCTGCGCGCGGTGCTGAACGCGCTCGAGGGCAGGCCGCGCGTGCTGGCGAGCGACGGCGAATTCGACTCGCTCGATTTCATCCTCAGGGTCTACCGCGACAAGGGCCGCATCGCGCTCAAGACCGTTCCCTGGCGCGAGCTCGACCCCACCGGCTGCGACCTGGTGGTGTTGTCTTCGGTGATGTTTCGCAGCGGCGAGATCGTTGCCGAGCTCGGTGCGCTGGCGCGGCGCGCGCACGCCGCCGGCGCCAAGGTGCTGCTCGACGTGTACCACGGCGCAGGGGTGGTGCCCACCGACCTCGCGGCGCTCGAGGTCGACTTTGCCGTCGGCGGCTCGTACAAGTATTTGCGCGGCGGACCCGGCGCGTGCTGGCTGTACGTTCATCCCGCCCACCTCGAAACGCTGCGCACGCTCGACACCGGCTGGTTCGCAAAGCGCGACGCGTTCGCCTACCTGCGCCCGGAGCCGCCGCAGTTCGCCGCCGGCGGCGATGCGTGGCTCGAATCCACCCCGCAGGTGCTCGCGCCATTCCAGGCGCGGGCCGGCCTGGAGCTGACGCTCGAGCTGGGCGTAGAGCGCCTGCGCGCCTACTCGCTCGAGCAAAAGCGCAGCCTCGCGGCGCTGCTGCGGCGGCAGGCGCTCGGCGTGGAAGGAGAAGGGGAGGCGCACGGCGCGTTTCTCACGCTGCCGCATCCGCGCGCAGACGAGCTGGCGGCAAAGCTAAAAGCGCGCGGCGTCGACGCGGACGCGCGAGGAGACCGGCTGCGGCTATGCCCCGACTTGCTCAACTCGACTGCGGAGCTCGAGCGCGCCGCCGAGCTGTGCGGCAGCCTGGCGATCTAGGCCCGCTTCTTCGGCGCGATCGCCTCCGCTACCGTGGTCTGCTCGCCGATCTCGAGCTTGGCGATCTGGTTGCGGTGCACTTCGTCCGGGCCGTCGGCGAAGCGCAGCGTGCGGGCGTGCGCGTAGGCCGAGGCGAGACCGAAGTCCTCCGCGACGCCGCCGCCGCCGTGGACCTGCATCGCCCAGTCGATCACCTGGCAGGCCATGTTTGGCGCCAGGACCTTGATCATCGCGATCTCCTTGCGCGCCACCTTGTTGCCGACCGTATCCATCTTCCAGGCCGCATTCAGCACCATGAACCGCGCCGAGTCGATCATGATGCGCGCCTCCGCGATACGCTCGCGCGTCACGCCCTGCTCCCCGACCGTGCGGCCGAAGGCGACGCGCGAGGTCGCGCGCTTGCACATCTTCTCCAGCGCGCGCTCGGCCTGGCCGATCAGGCGCATGCAGTGGTGGATACGGCCGGGCCCGAGGCGGCCCTGGGCGATCTCGAAGCCGCGCCCCTCGCCCAACAGGATGTTGGACGCCGGCACGCGCACGTCCTTGAGCTCGATCTCCATGTGGCCGTGCGGCGCGTCGTCGTAGCCGAACACCTTGAGATGGCGCACGATCTTGATTCCCGGCAGGCCGGCCGGCACCAGGATCATCGACTGCTGGCTGTGGCGCGACGGATTGTCGGGCGAAGTCTTGCCCATCAGGATATAGACCTTGCAGCGCGGGTCGCCGGCACCCGAGGACCACCACTTGGTGCCGTTGATGACGTAGTGCTCGCCCTCGCGCTTGATGCGGGTCTGGATGTTGGTCGCATCCGACGAGGCCACCGCGGGCTCGGTCATCAGGAACGCCGAGCGGATCTTGCCCTGGAGCAAGGGCTCGAGCCATTCGTCCTTCTGCGCCTCGGTGCCGTAGCGCTCGATGGTCTCCATGTTGCCGGTGTCGGGCGCCGAGCAGTTGAACACCTCCGGTGCCCAGGTCACGCGACCCATGATCTCGCACAGCGGCGCGTACTCGAGGTTCGACAACCCTTCGGGCGCGCGCGGCGAGCGAGGCAGGAACAGGTTCCACAGGCCGGCGGCGCGCGCCTTGGGCTTTAGCTCCTCGATGATCGGCACCGCCTGCCAGCGGTTGGATCCGTTGCAGTGGTCGTACCATGCCTTCTCGTTCGGATAGATTTGCTCGTTCATGAAGGCGACGAGCTTGCGCTGCAGCTCCTTCACCTTGGGCGAATACTCGAAGTCCATTCTCGTCTCCTAGGCAGCTCGTTTCAGAATTTTCTCGACCTGCTGCCAGCCCAGCTCGGCCAGCAGCGGCGCCTTGCTCCCGGCCTCGCGCGCGTGCGCGCTCGCCGCTGTGCCGTCGAGCACGCGTTTCGCGATGCCCTGCGTGATCCCCGCAATGCGGAACAGGTTGTAGGCCATGTAGAAATCCCAGGTCGAGGGATCGATGCCATCGCGCCCGGTCCTTCTGCAGTACATCTCGATATAGCGTTGCTCGCTTGGAATGCCGAGCTGCGCGAGCGGCAGCCCCTCGATGCCGCGGAACTTGCCCGGCGGAATATGCCAGCTCATGCAGTGGTAGGAGAAATCCGCCAGCGGATGGCCCAGCGTGGACAGCTCCCAGTCGAGCACCGCGAGGATGCGCGGCTCGCTCGGATGGAAGATCGTGTTGTCGAGCCGGTAGTCGCCGTGCACGATCGTCGTCTCGTCGCCGGGCGGGATGTTCTGCGGCAGCCACTCGATCAGCCTGTCCATCGCCTCGATCTTCCCGGTCTCCGAGGCGCGGTACTGCTTGCTCCAGCGCGCGATCTGCCGCCCGAGGTAGCTGCCTTCCTTGCCGAAACCCTCGAGCCCGACCGCGCGGAAGTCGATCGTGTGCAGCAGCGCGATCACGCGGTTCAGCTCGTCCCAGACGGCGAAGCGCTGCGCCGGATCCATACCCGGCAGCGCCTGGTCCCACAGCACCCTTCCGTCGACGCAGTCCATGATGTAGAACGCGGTGCCGATCACCCCCTCGTCCTCGCACAGCGCGTAAGGCCTGGCCACCGGGAAGCCCACACCGTGCAGCGCCTTGATGACGCGGAACTCCCGTTCCACCGCGTGCGCCGAGGGCAGCAGCTTGCCCGGCGGTTTGCGCCGCAGCACGTAGCGCCTGCCGCCGGCGGCAAGCCTGTAGGTCGGGTTCGACTGACCGCCCCGGAACTGCTCGATCTCGAGATTCCCGCAATAGCCCTGCACGTTTGCGCGCAGATATTCATCCAGGCGCGCGGTGTCGAACCGATGACGCTCTTCGACCGGCTTGGTGCCGACAAACTGGTCGTACATGGGAGGGATCGAAACGTGAGAAACTCGTGGCGCAAGCTTACGCCGATTTGGTGCATCCCGGGCGGGCAGCAGGAGAGACTGATGCCAGTAACGAAATCCGTCGCGGCGGCGAATTCCCGCGTCAAGCGCCTCTCGGTCGACCATCGCGCCGGCGCGAAGTTCGAAAAGCGCGGGCTGCGCAACTATTTCGAGTACCGCGATCTCGGCATTCGCCGCGCCACGCGCGGTAAGCTGGTCGCACACGTGATCAGGGCGCGCGCGGGTAGGGCGCCGCATGGCCAGTGGCACCTGCACGATTGCGAGGCGCAGTTTGTCTACGTGCTGAAGGGCTGGGTCCGCTTCGAGTACGAGGGCGTTGGCGAAGTGCTGATGAAGGCCGGCAGCTGCTTCTACCAGCCGCCGCGCATCCGGCACCGCGAAATCGAGCACTCGAAGAACCTCGAGCTGCTCGAGGTGGTGGCTCCGGCAGGCTTCAGGACCTATTCCGCGGCTCGACCTGCAGCCAGAAAGTCACCGGCCCGTCGTTGATCAGCCGTACCCGCATGTGGGCGCCGAAGCGCCCGGTCGCCACGGGGCCGAGGCGCTCGCAGGCGAGCGCAACGAAGCGCTCGAACAGGCGCTCGCTCTCGGCCGGCGCCGCCGCGCTGGAAAAGTTCGGGCGCGCACCCTTGCGCGTGTCCGCGGCGAGTGTGAACTGGGGCACCGCCAGTAGTGCGCCGCCGGTATCCGTGAGGCTGCGGTTCATCCTGCCCTGCGCGTCGGGAAAGATACGGTAGCCGATTACGCGCTCGACCAGCCGCTCGGCCGCGCGCTCGTCGTCCCCGCGCTCGACGCCGACCAGGGCCAGGATCCCGGCCCCGATGACGCCCGCCGTTTCGTCGCCGACTGTCACCTCGGCTTCGCAGACCCGCTGTACCAGCGCGATCACGCGATGATGTCCGGAATCAGCCTGTCCTTGAGCAGGGCGATCTGGTCCTTCAGCAGGAGCTTGCGCTTCTTCAGGCGCCGCAGCCGCAGCTCGTCGTGGATGGGGTCCTGGGACAGGGTGGCAATGATGTAGTCGAGGTCGCCATGCTCCACCTCGAGCGCCGTGATGCGCGCCCGGATCTGCTGCTTCTCCTCGTCGGTGAGCTCGAAATTGGCCAAACGACGCGTGCCCATGACAAAAATTTACCCGCGCCGGCAGTCGAACTGTGACGTCCTTCACTGACAGCGCGCCGCGGCGGCACAATCCTAGCGCTACTTGCGGGCACGGAAAAGGGGCCGCGGGCGCCGTGCACACATCGTTTACGGCGCCACGTCGATCAAATCATGCGGCGCAACGACTACGACGTCACGGGCGGCATCCGGACCACCGATTCCGCGAGCGTCAAGGCCGAAGTCCAGCGCCTTTACAGGGCCTTGTACGACTGCGCGCCGTCCAGGACCATCGACCGCGCATTCGCCGACATCGAGAAGTGCTACCGCGGCCTGCACCCCGAATACTACCCCTGCGACACCGGCTACCACGATCTGCAGCACGTGCTGGAGGTGACGCTGGCGATGGCGCGCCTGATGGACGGCTACGAGCGCAGCCGGCGCAACGGCACTCCCCGTCTGCCGCCGGAACTGTTCATGCTCGGCGCGCTTTCCGCCCTGTTCCACGATTTCGGCTACCTGCGCCGGCGCAGCGACCGCAGGCACGGCAGCGGCGCCGAGTACACTCTGGTCCACGTCTCGCGCGGCGCCGCTTACCTGCGCCACTACATGCGCGACCTGGGCACCGGGCGACTGGCGGAGATCGCGCCCAAGCTGCTGCACTTTACCGGCTACGAGCACCCGGTCGAACGAATTCGCGTCGCCGATACCCTGATCCGGCGCGTTGGCCAGATGCTGGGCAGCGCGGACATCATCGCGCAGATGGCCGACCGCTGCTATCTCGAGAAATGCCGCGACCGCCTGTATCCGGAGTTCGTCCTTGGCGGGCTCGCACGGCGCGAGCTCCCCGGCGGCTTCACGTTGGCCGTGTTTCGCTCCGGCGACGATCTTGTGCGCAAGACGCCCGAGTTCTACCGCAACGCGGCGCGCAGACTCGAGCTGCAGCTCGCGCACGCCTACGTCTACGCCGAAAGCCACTTCGGCGGCCAGAATCTGTACCTCGAGGAAATGCTGAAGAATGTGCGCCACGCGCAGGCGTTGGCGCAGGCGCCGGATGCGGACATACTACGTCGCACGCCGCCCGCGACCCTGAATCCCGAGGCCGGCTCCGACCCTAGAGACGAGTGAAGCGTTGACCTGCCGATACGGCTGCTGAGCTGGAACATTCAGTGGTGCCGCGGCATGGACGGCGCGGTCGATCCGGCGCGCAGCGCGCGCGGCGCGCGCCGGCAGCCGCGGCGAGAACCAGGTCGAGCTGCTGGCGCGGGAGTTCCCGGGCTACGGTGCCGCCTACGCCTGGGGCGTCGACGTGACCGACGGTGCCGGAGGCCGGCGGCGGCGGACACCCCGAGCATGCCGCGCGTCGCGCTCGAAGTCGTCGTCGCGGCGCCGTTCGGGACTGTTCGTGTCACGACCAAGCACCTGGAGTACTACTCGTGCGCGCAACGCATCGCCCAGGTAGAGCGGCTGCGCGCGCGGCGAGACGCCCTACTGCTGTGATTTCGTGTTCGTCAGCGAGGACCTCGCGCCCGGCGTTCGCACCCTGACCGTGGATGCGCACACGCAGGCCTCGAATCACCAGCCGGTGATGCTCGAGCTCAGGCGCTGACGCGGTGCAGGATCAGCGCGCGGATCGCCTCGACGCGCGCGCGATTGGCGCCGAAGTCCCGCCGTCCGAGGCGCGAAGCGGAACGCACCTGGATCGCCCCAGCCTTTTCGTCGTAGGCGAACTCGACGTCGTCGACGAAACCCAACAGCCTCGAGCGGAACTGGGCGTAGAGATAGTCCGGCTCGTGGCGCACCACGGTGGCGCGCGGCATGCTTTCCACCGCCCGCCGCACCGCGGCCATCGCCTCGACCGGGGCGCCCTTGAACGGAATCGGCGCGACTCGATGCACCGTGTCGGCGGCGTCGGCCTGTGACGAAACGCAGTTCGGCGAACGCCGGCATGGCGCCAGCCTGCCGTCGTGCAGGCCGAGGTTGGTGGGACGCTTGCCCGCAAACATGGTGTTTCCCCGAGTGAGTGAGGTGTGCAGCGCGATCCCGGCGGTGGCGCCGACAAGGAGCAGGATTACCGCGAGCAGCACCCGCTTCAGCATTCGATACGCTTTATGGGAAATTCGGGCCGATGTTACCATCGAGCATCGCCGGTTTCGGGCTGGTCTTTTCCTCTGGAGGATCGCCATGCTGCAAATTTCCGCGCAACAACTCGCCGAGCTGCTCTCGGGCATCGCCCGCGCGCAGGCGGCGGTGGTCCTGGGGCTCGAAACCGCCACCCCGGGAACGCGCAGCAATTACGTGCTGCCCGCGATCCAGAACGTGTCGCACCTGCGCGACCACCCCAACCCGACGCTGATCGACCTTCCGGTTCGCATGCTGCTTTCGTACATGGGACGCGTCGGGCCGGACATCGACGCCGCGGCGCGCGAGCTCGAGCGGTTACTCGGCGGCGGCGGCGACGCCGCGCCCGTGCAGAACGAGTCGACGCCGGCCGTGCCCGGGGCAGCCGGGGGCGAATCGCTGGACTTCAGCAGCAACAGCTAGAAATCCTTCGGTTCCGGGGGAAAGGACGGCTTCCTCTTTTCCCGGTGCGAGGCGATGCCCTCCTTCACCTCCGGTCCGCTGAAACCGACAAACTCGAGCGCGAGCGAGGCGTCGAAGCTGGGCCCGGCCAGTCTCAACCAGTTGTTCAGGCTGTACTTGGTCCAGCGCAGCGCGGTCTGCGCGCCCGCCGCGAGCTTGCGCGCCACCTCGAGCGCCCTCGCCTGCAGCTCCGCCTCTTCGCAGCACAGCGACACCAGTCCGATGCGCTCGGCCTCCTCGCCGCTCACCTGCTCGCAGGTGAGCAGGTAGTACTTCGCCTTCGCCATGCCGCACAGCAGCGGCCACACGATCGCGGCATGGTCCCCCGCCGCGACGCCGAGCCGGGTGTGGCCGTCGATGATGCGCGCGTTCCTGGCCGCGATCGAAACGTCGGCGAGCAGCCCGGCAACCAGTCCCGCGCCGACTGCCGGGCCGTGCATCGCGGAGACCACCATCTTCGAGCAGTTGATGATGTTGTAGACCAGGTCGCGCGCCTCGCGCCAGACGCGGGCGCGCGCCTCGAAGTCGGTCGTTATCTGCTCGACCATCGACAGATCGCCGCCGGCCGAGAAGCCCTTGCCCGCGCCGCGCAGGACCGCGACCCGCGTTTCCGGATCGCGGTCGATGTCGAGCCAGATTCGCGCCAGCTCGGCGTGCAGGCCTGCGGTCGCGGTCGAGAGCTTGCCGCCCTCCTCGCCCATCACGATTTCCAGGATCCCGGGCTCGAGGCGCCGGATCTTCAGCTCGCGGTATGTGGAGTAGTCCATGCGGTCATTCTACAATCCGCCGATGTCGTCCATCCTGCGAACCCCTGACGAGCGTTTCACCTCCCTTCCGGACTACCCCTGGGCGCCGCGCTACCTAGAGTGGCGGGCCATGCGGGTGCATTACCTCGACGAGGGGCCCGCCGATGCGCCGGTGTTCCTGTGTCTGCACGGCGAGCCGACCTGGAGCTACCTCTACCGCCGCATGCTGCCGCCGTTCCTCGGCTGCGGCGCACGGGTGGTCGCGCCGGATTTCATCGGCTTCGGCCGCTCAGACAAGCTCGCGGAGGACGCCGCCTACAGCTTCGAGTTCCACCGCGCGCTGCTGCTCGACCTGGTCGAGCGGCTCGACCTGCGCCGCGTCACGCTCGTGGTGCAGGATTGGGGCGGGCTGCTGGGGCTCACCGCGCCGATGGAGGCCCCCGAGCGCTATCTGCGCCTGCTGGTGATGAACACCGCGCTCGGCACCGGCGACGCGCCGCTCTCGGAAGGCTTCATCGCCTGGCGCGCCTATGTCAACAAGAACCCCGATCTCGCCTGCGGCAAGCTGCTCAAGCGCAGCTGCCCGCAGCTGAGCGACGAGGAGGCGGCCGCCTACGACGCGCCATATCCCGATGCGCGCCACAAGGCCGGGGTGCGCAGTTTTCCGAACCTGGTGCCGGACCGGCCGGACGCGCCGGGTGCGGAGCTCTCGCGCCGCGCACGCGATTGGTGGCGCAGCGCCTGGCGCGGCGAGTCGTTCATGGCGGTGGGCGCGAAGGATCCCGTGCTCGGCCCGCCGGTGATGAAAGCGCTGCGCAGCGTGATCCGCGGCTGCCCCGAGCCGTGGCTGCACGCCGAGGGCGGGCATTTCCTGCAGGAATGGGGCGACGAGGTCGCACGCGCCGCGCTGGCCCACTGGGGCGGCGCGTGAGACTCTCGGTATCGTTCGACGACGTCGAGGCGGCGCACGCGCGCCTGAGCGGCATCGCCCACCGCACCCCGGCGCTCGGCTCGAGCACGATCGACGCGCTCACCGGCGCCAGCGTGCGCTTCAAGTGCGAGAACCTGCAGCGCATGGGTGCGTTCAAGTTCCGCGGCGCCTACAACGCGCTCGTGCAGCTCACGGACGAGGAAAAGCGCCGCGGCGTGATCACCTTTTCCTCGGGCAACCACGCCCAGGCGGTCGCGCTCGCGGGCCGGTTGCTCGGCATCGCCGCGACCATCGTCATGCCGGCCGACGCGCCGCGGGTCAAGCTCGACGCCACGCGCGGCTACGGCGCCGAGGTAATCACCTACGACGCGCAGACCGCAGCGCGCGAGGAGATCGCGCGCAGGCTCGGCGCCGAGCGCGGACTGACGCTGGTGCCGCCGTTCGATCATCCGCACGTGATCGCCGGCCAGGGCACCGCTGCCAAGGAACTGATTGAGGACGCGGGCCCGTTCGACGCGCTGCTGGTGCCCTGCGGCGGCGGCGGGCTGCTCTCGGGCTGCGCGGTGGCCGCGCGGCGCATGAACCCGGACTGCCGCGTGATCGGCGTCGAGCCCGCCGCGGGCGACGACGCCACGCGCTCGTTCAAATCGAAGACGCTGCAGTCGGTGCCCAACCCCGACACCATCGCCGACGGCGCGCGCACTTCGTCGCTCGGCGAGTACACCTTCCCGCTGGTGCTGCACTACGTCGACGACATGCTCACCGTGACCGACGCCGAGCTGCTCGATACGATGTTCTTCCTTTGGCAGCGCATGAAGCTGGTGGTCGAGCCTACCGGCGCGCTTGCGGCCTGCGCCCTGCTGCGCGGCAAGCTCGACGCCGCGGGATTGCGCGTGGGCGTGATCCTGTCGGGAGGCAACGTGGACCTCGACTGGGCGGCGCGCCAGCGGCTGCGCTAAACTGCGCCGCTCATCGAGGAGCATCGATCACCATGACATTGCCAAGCAAGATGCGCGCGGTCGGGATCGTCAAGCCCGGCGGGCCGGAAGCGCTGGTGCCGGCCGAGCGCGCGCTGCCGACGCCGAAGCCGAACGAGATCCTGGTCAAGGTCGCCGCGGCCGGCGTCAACCGCCCTGATATCCTTCAGCGCCAGGGCCTATACGCCGTGCCGCCCGACGCATCCGATCTGCCGGGACTGGAGATCGCGGGCGAGGTCGTCGCCTGCGGCGCGAAAGCGACCCGCTGGAAGCTCGGCGACAAGGTCTGCGCGCTCGCCCACGGCGGCGGCTACGCCGAGTACTGCGTGGTGCCCGAAGTGCAGGCGCTGCCGGTGCCGAAGGGGCTGTCGGTGATCGAGGCTGCATCGCTGCCCGAGACCTTCTTCACCGTGTGGTCGAACGTCTACGATCGCGGCCGGCTGAAGGCGGGCGAGACGCTGCTGGTGCACGGCGGCTCCTCGGGCATCGGCGTTGCCGCGATCCAGATCGCCAGGGCGATGGGCAACCGGGTGCTCGCGACCGCCGGCAGCGACGACAAGTGCGCCGCCTGCGTCAAGCTCGGCGCCGACAAGGCGATCAACTACCGCACCCGGGACTTCCTGGCCGATGTGCTGGCGGCGACCGACGGCAAGGGCGTCGACGTGATCCTCGACATGGTGGGCGGCGATTACGTGCCGAAGGAGCTCAAGTGCCTGGCGGAAGAGGGGCGGCTGGTATTCATCGCCTTCCTGCGCGGTCCCAAGACCGAGCTCGACATCAACGAGGTGATGCGGCGCCGCCTCACCCTCACCGGCTCGACCCTGCGCCCGCGCCCGGTCGAATTCAAAGGCGCGGTCGCGGCGAGCCTGCGCGCACACGTCTGGCCGCTGATCGAAGGCGGCAAGATCAGGCCGGTGATCTTCAAGACCTTCCCGCTCGCCCAGGCAGCCGAAGCGCACAAGCTGATGGAGTCCTCGCAGCACATCGGCAAGATCGTGCTTACCCTTACCGTATAGCGGCCGCGCGCGGCTGCTCCTCGGCCGCCGCCTCGCCGCGCAGCCAGGCGACGAACTCGGTCACCTCCGGGCGCGCGGAGGCGGTCTTGGCGACGATCGCGTAGTAAGCGCGAGTGGACTCGGCGCTGCGCTTGAAGGGCGCCGCCAGCGTGCCCGCCGCGAGCGCTTCGCGCACCAGCGGGCTCCTGCCGAGCGCCACGCCGTGGCCCGCGATCGCCGCCGGAATGATCTGCTCGTAGCCCGACAGCAGCAGGCTACCGGCGGGCCTCAGGTCGGTCAGTCCCTCCACCTCGAGCCAGGTCTTCCAATGCAGCCACGGATGGCGGCCCTCGGGATCGTCGTATTGCAGCAGCACATGGTGGCGCAGATCCGCCGGCTCGCGCAGCGGCCGCTTCGCATCGCGCAGCAAGGCGGGGCTGCACACGGGGAACACGCGCTCGCCGAAAAGCCGCAGCGCGTTCGGCCCGGCGATCGCCGCCGGCCCGTGGCGGATCGCGACGTCCAAGCCGTCGCGCTCCAGGTCCTGCACTCGCGTATCGGTTGCGATTCGCACGTCGACGCCGGGGTGAGTGCGGGTGAAACCCGCCAGGCGCGGGATCAGCCACAGGGCAGCGAACGAGTGGGTGGTGGTCACGGCGAGCGACCGGCGGGCCGATATGGCGCGCAGCTGATCGGTTGCCGCGCGCATCGCCTGCAGCACCTGGACCGCGGCCGGGAACAGGCTGCGCCCCGCGTCGGTCAGCGCCAGCACGCGGTGGCGGCGCTCGAACAGCGCCACGCCCAGCTGCGTTTCGAGCTCCTTGATCTGGCGGCTCACCGCCGACTGGGTGAGGTGCAATTCTTCCCCCGCGCCGGTGAACGACAGCAGGCGCGCCGCCGCCTCGAAGCCCTTCAGCAGATCGAGCGAGGGCAGTCGAGGGGCTGCGCCGTGCGCCAGACTCGCATTCCCGTTACGCATGTCTGAAGTGAAGGATTTCCGTTTGAGCCTCATAGGGAGAAGGCATAGTCTCTCGTCCACGAAGCATGCGCGCATCGCATGCAGTAGGCAAGGAGATCGGAATGCACATCGAACTGAACAGCGGAAACATGCACTTGGCGAACGGTCAGACCCTGAAGGTCCGCGACGGCGCGGGCAGTACTGTGTGCTGCCGCTCGGGGACCCTGTGGGTGACGGAGGAACGCCGGCCGCGCGACGTGCTGCTAAGCCCCGGGGGATGCCACCTGCTGTCGCAGCGCGGCGTCGCGCTGGTCCAGGCGCTCGGCGAGGCCGACGTCGCGATCGCCTGATTCGGGGAAGTAGAATGCACGCTCCCTGCAAGCGGAGCGCGCATGTTCAAGGACGGGCTGTTCAAGGGTAAGAGGATCCTCGTCACCGGCGGCGGCACGGGCCTGGGCAAGGAGATCGCAACCAAGTATCTCGAGCTCGGGGCGGAGGTGTGGATCGCCGGGCGCCGCGGCCCGGTGCTGGATCAGACCGCCAGGGAGCTCATGGGCTTGCACGGGGGCACGGTGCGCACGCACGCGGTCGACATCCGCGACGCGCAGGCCGTGGACGCGATGGTGCAGCGCATCTGGGACGAGGCCGGGCCGCTCACCGGTCTGGTCAACAACGCCGCGGGCAACTTCATAAGTCCGACCAAGGACCTGACGCCGAACGGCTTCAACGCGATCGCCAACATCGTCTTTCACGGCACCTTCTACGTCACCCACGCGGTCGGGCGGCGCTGGATCGCGGGCGGGAACAAGGGATCGGTGATCTCGATCCTGGTGACCTGGGTCTGGACCGGCTCGCCCTACGTCGTGCCCTCGGCCATGTCGAAGGCGGCGCTGCACGTGATGACCAAGTCGCTCGCGGTCGAATGGGGTCGCCACGGCATCCGCCTAAACGCCATCGCGCCGGGCCCCTTCCCGACCGAAGGCGCATCCAAGCGCCTGCGCCCGGACAGCGGCTTCGAGGACGCAACGGGCAGCATACCCATGCGGCGCATCGGGCAGATGCCCGAGCTGCAGAACCTAGCCGCCTTCCTGATGGCCGACGGCTGCGATTACCTCACCGGCGAGACGATCGCGATCGACGGCGGCGGCTACCTGGCCAACGGCGCGTCGTTCACCGAACTGGACAAGCTCTCGGACGCCGACTGGCAGAGAATGCGCGCGCTGATCAAGGCGCAGAACGACAAGGACCGCGCCGGACGAACCGCGTGAACCCCGCCCCGCGACCCGCGGCGACGCTCGCCCTGCTGCGCGAGGCGCAGGGGGAGCTCGAAGTGTTCATGCTCCAGCGCACCCGCGGCGCGGCCTTTCTCGCCGGCGCCTACGTCTTTCCGGGCGGCGCGATCGACGCGCACGACGCCGATGCGCGCATCGTGCAGCGCGTGGTGGGGCTGGACGACCGCGAGGCGAGCGCGCGGCTCGGCGTCGCCGCAGGCGGCCTCGCGTACTGGGTCGCGGCGGTGCGCGAATGCTTCGAGGAAGCCGGCATTCTGATCGCCTGCGACGAGCAGCGGTGCCCTGTGAGCGCGCAGCGGGCCGCCGCGCTCGAGCGCCTGCGGGCGCCGCTCAACGCGGGCGAGCTGTCGTTCGCCGAGTTCCTCGAGCGCGAGCGGCTGCTCGTGCCGGCGCAGCAGCTGGCCTACTTCGGCCACTGGATCACTGCTCCGGGGCGCTCGCGCCGCTTCGACACGCGCTTCTTCGTCGCCATCGCACCGCCGGGCCAGGCGGGCTCGCACGACAACTCGGAGACGATCCACAATCTCTGGCTGCCTCCGCGGGAGGCGCTCGAGCGCAACGCGCAGGGCAAGATCGAGCTCGTGTTCGCCACCAAGCACACGCTGGCCGAGCTGGCGCGCTTCTCACGCCCCTACGACGCCTTCGAGCACGTCAAGGCGCTGCCCGAGATCGAGACCAACCGGGCCTGCTGGGCGCAAGGCAAGGAAGGCCCGCGGCTGTTTCGGCGCGCCGACCCGCAGTACTTCGAGATCCACTGGAGCGATCCGGACGAGAGCGGAAACACGAGCTACGACCTGGTGCCCGGCGTGCCGAAGCGGCTCGACCGCTGGGTGACGCGCATCACGGCGCCGAACCCCGGCATGATGACCGGCCCCGGCACCAACAGCTACCTGGTGGGCGAGCGCGAGCTGGCGCTGATCGACCCGGGCCCCGCGATCGGCTCGCACGTCGAGGCGCTGCTCGCCGCGGGCGCGGGCCGCATCAAATGGGTGTTGTGCACGCACACCCATCTCGACCACTCGCCCGCGGCGGCCGCGGTCCGCGCCGCAACCGGCGCGCAGCTGATCGGACGCCCGGCGCCACCGGGCGCGAGCCAGGACCAGGGCTTCGCGCCGGAGCGCGTGCCCGTCGACGGCGAGGCGCTCGCGCTGGGGGAAATCTCGCTGCGCGCGCTGCACACGCCGGGGCATGCGTCGAACCACCTTTGCTACCTGCTCGAGCAGACCGGGATGCTGTTCACCGGCGATCACGTGATGCAGGGCTCGACGGTGGTGATCAACCCGCCCGACGGTGACATGCGCGCCTACCTCGCTTCGCTCGAGGCGCTGCTCGCCCGGGAGCTCGCGATCTTCGCCCCGGGACACGGCTACCTGATCGGCGCCCCGCACAAGGAACTGCGGCGCCTGATCGCGCACCGGCTCGCGCGCGAGGCCAAGGTCGTGGCGGCGCTGGCGAGGCTCGGAGAGGCGACGCCCGAAGCGCTGCTGCCGGCCGTCTACGACGAAGTCCCGGCCAGGCTCCACGCGGTCGCGGCGCGCTCCCTGCAGGCGCATCTGGACAAGCTCGCGGCCGAGGGCAGCGTGCGAGTTGCCGCCGGCCGCTACCGGCACCTCGGCTAGCCAATCCGGCGCCAACTGGCTAAGATCGCCACACCCCGCCGCTCAAGGAGAGCGCCATGAGCATTCACGACAAGACGCTGAAGCTGGTCACCAACATGGACCGCGCCGCGATCGAGGCGCGCCTGGCCGAAGTGCGCAGCGGAGCCGAAAGCAGGAACCTGGGCGAACTGGCGGCATTGCTCAAGGGCGTCGAAGGCACGCCGCGCGCGCAGATTGAGGAGCGGGTGAAGCAGGGCCTCAAGTGGCTGCGCGGCAAGCCCGAGCACGGCGCCCTTTCCGCGCTGCTCGAGCTCGTGGAGCTGAACCTGCCCAACCTGAAGTGAAGCGCGCCGGGCAATACGACTTCGACCTTTTCACGATCGGCGGCGGCTCGGGCGGCGTGCGCGCCAGCCGGGTTGCGGCCGGGTACGGCGCGCGAGTCGCGATCGCCGAGTCCGGCCGCTTCGGCGGCACCTGCGTAAACGTCGGCTGCATCCCGAAAAAGCTGTTTTCCTACGCGGCGCACTTCCGCGACGATTTCGAGGATGCCGCGGCCTACGGCTGGAGCCTGGCCGGGCAACGCTTCGATTGGCGCACGCTGGTTGCCAACAAGGACAAGGAAATCGCGCGCCTCAACGCGGTCTACGAGCGGCTGCTCGCCACGGCCGGGGCGGAGGTCGTGCGCGGCCGTGCGGCGCTGCGCGACGCGCATACGGTCGAGGTCGCCGGCCGCAGCTGGAGCGCCAGGCACATCCTGATCGCCACCGGCTCGCGGCCGCAGGTGCCCGACATACCGGGCAAGTCGCACGCGATCACTTCCGACGCGGTGTTCCATCTCGAGCGCCTGCCGGCGCGCGCGATCGTGGTCGGCGGCGGCTACATCGCGGTCGAGTTCGCGTCGATCTTCAACGGGCTCGGCGTGCAGACGACGCTCGCCTACCGCCGCCACCGCCTGCTGCGCGAGTTCGACGCCGAGCTCGGCACTCGCCTGGGCGAGGAGATCCAGAAGAAGGGCGTCATGGTGCACTTCGGCGCCGAGCCGGCGTCGATCACCAAGCTGCCGGACGGCGTGCTGGAGGTCGTGTACGCCGACGGCATGCACGCGCGCGCCGAACTGGTGCTGTTCGCCACCGGAAGGGTGCCGAACAGCAAGGGCCTGGGGCTCGAAGCCGCGGGCGTGAGGCTCGGGCCGGTCGGCGAGGTGCTGGTGGACGCGTACTCGAAGAGCTCGGTGGATTCGATTCACGCCATCGGCGACGTCACGAACCGGATCAACCTCACCCCGGTGGCCACCGCCGAGGGAATGGCGCTGGCGAAGACCCTGTTCGGAGGCGCGCCGAGCGCGATGGACCACGACAACGTGCCGACCGCGGTGTTCGCCAACCCGAACCTCGCCGCCGTGGGCCTGTCGGAGGAGAGCGCGCGCGAGCGCTACCCCGAGCTGCAGGTGTACAAGACCTCGTTCCGCTCGCTCAAGCACACCCTCACCGCGAGCGAGGAGAAGACGTTCATGAAGCTGCTGGTGGACGCCGCCAGCCAGCGGGTGGTCGGCGCCCAGATGATCGGCCCGGAGGCGCCGGAGATCATCCAGGGCATCGCGATCGCGGTCAAGCTCGGCGCGACCAAGGCGCAGTTCGACGCCACCATCGGCATCCATCCGACCGCGGCGGAAGAGTTCGTCACCATGCGGGAGGCGGCGAGTTCTTGATCTGCCGCTCAAAGCCCGGTAAAAAGGGAGTGCAGGAGAAAGTCACGCACCGACCCAGGCCCCATGCTGCTGGAGTCCCGCATCCGCAAGATCCTCGGTGAGCTGAGCGGCAAGGTTAAGTTGCCGCTCGCGCTCGAGCTGTGGAATGGCGAGCGCTACGAGCTGTCGCCGTCACCGACCGTGACCTTGCGCGTGCCGTCAGCCGGCGCGCTGCGCTACCTGATTAAGCCGGACCTCGCCAAGCTGGGCGAGGCCTACGTCGAGGGCCATCTCGAGATCAGGGGCCCGATCGCGGACGCGCTGCGCGCCGCCGAAGGATTGTCGCGCAACCTGGGCGATGGCAAGCGCGGCAGGCTGCCCCTGCTGCGTCGCCGCCACAGCAAGCGGCGCGACGCCGAGGCGATCGCATACCACTACGACGTCTCGAACGACTTCTACGCGCTCTGGCTCGACCGCAATATGGTTTATTCCTGCGCCTACTTCAAGACCGGCGACGAGGATATCGACACCGCGCAGGAGCAGAAGCTGGAGCACATATGCCGCAAGCTGCGGCTGGGCCCGGGCGACAAGCTGCTCGACATCGGCTGCGGCTGGGGCGGGCTGGTGCGCTGGGCGGCGAAGCACTACGGCGTCGACGCGACCGGCATCACGCTTTCGCGCAATCAGCACGCGCTGGCGTCCGAGCGGATCAAGGCGGAGGGCTTGTCGGATCGCTGCCGCGTGCTGCTGCAGGACTACCGCGACGTGCCGGGCACGGCCGTGTACGACAAAATCTCGTCGGTAGGCATGTTCGAGCACGTCGGACTGAAGAACCTGCCGCTGTATTTCGGCGTCGTCAAGCGCCTGCTCAAGGACGGCGGCATCGCGCTCAACCACGGCATCACCTCGGTCGACCCCGACAGCCGCACCGTTGGCCTGGGCGGCGACGATTTCATCGAGCGGTACGTCTTTCCGCACGGCGAGCTGCCGCACGCCTCGCTCGCCCTGCGCGAGATGGCGGCCGCCGGGCTCGAGGTGATGGACATCGAAACGCTGCGCCTGCACTACGCCAGGACGCTGTGGCTGTGGAGCGAGCGGCTCGAGGCGAACCTGGACGCCGCGCTTGCGTTCGCGGGCGCCAAGCGGCTGCGCATCTGGCGCGCCTACCTCGCCGGCTGCGCGTATGGATTCGAGCAGCGCTGGGTCTCGATTCACCAGATGCTCGCGGTCAAGACCGGCGACGCGACGCTCAACCCCCTGCCCTGGAGCCGGGACTGGATCTACCGATGAGCAGCCCCGTCGCGCACTGGCACGCCGAGCACGCGAACTTCGCGCGCCTGCTGTCGCTGCTCGAAAACCAGGTCGCCGTGTTCCACGAAGGCGGCCAGCCGAACTATGACCTGATGATCGACATCGTGTCGTACCTGAGGCACTATCCCGATCGCTTCCACCATGCGCGCGAGGACCTCGCCTTCGCGCGCCTGGTCGCGCGCGACCCGGGCATGCAAGGCAAGATCAGCCGCCTGCTGCAGGAGCACCGCGTGATCGCGAACGCCGGCGACGAGCTGCTCGCGCTCTTGAACGAGGTGGCCGACGAAGCGATCATCTCGCGCGCGGAGGTCGAGGCGGCGGCGGCCACCTACCTGGTGTACTACCGGCACCATCTCGCGACCGAGGAGCGCGACGTGCTGCCGCGAGCGCTCGAGCTGCTCACGCCCGAAGACTGGACCGCAGTGAACGGGGCGGCTCCCGCCGGGCGCGACCCCCTGTTCGGCGACGAGTCGGAAGAGCGCTATCGCGAGCTGCGCCGCCTCATCATGCTCGAGGCGAGCGGCGCACAGGCGAGGTAGCCCGCGAGCGCCGCGCCGAGCGCGAGCAGGTAGGCTCCTTCCAGCTCCAGCACGCTGTCGGCCAGCACGAACACGCTGGTGCCGGCGATCAGCGCCGCGTAGGCGCTCGCCGTGCCGCCGACGCGCCCGCCCCAGAGCGCGAACAGCATCATGATCAGTATCCCGGCGCTGCCAAGGCCCGAGGACTGCTGCACCAGCGCGTACATGCTCTGGCTCGACAAGGCGATGAAGTACGCGATCACGCCGAACGCGATCACGGCCCAGCGGTTGGCCCTGAGCTTGGCCTTCTCCGGCAGGCGCGGCGCGAGCGGCAGGAGCACGTTGTGCGCCGCGAGCGAACCCGCCACCAGCAGCGCGCCTGAGAGCGTCGACAGGATCGCTGACACCAGCGCGCCGAGGAACAGGATGTACAACGGCAGCGCAAGCCGCTGAGCGGCGAACAGCGCCAGCACCTGCTCGTGATCGCGCCCCGCGCCGATGAAGCCGGCGGCGCCCAGGCCGATCGCCACCGGCACGATGGCGATCGCGAGATATAGCGCGCCGGCGGCGACCGTCGCGCGCCGCGCGAGCCGCGCCCCGCGCACCGCCAGGATGCGCGAGACCAGCTCCTGCGCGGCGATAGTGGAGAAAATCGGCACCGCGAGCGTATCGAGCGCGTCGACGATGCTTCGCCCGTGCATCGGAGCGAAGCTCGCTGCGGGCAGCGCTGCGATCTCGCGCAGCCCGCCGAGCGACACGAACACGGCGCCCAGCGCGAGCACTCCGGCGATGAGCACGATGCCCTGCACCAGGTCGGTGACCGCGTCGGCCCACATCCCGCCGATCGCGGTATAGGCGATGACGACCGCCGCCGCGAGCGTGATCGCCGCCAGCAGCCCGAGATCCGAGGCGGAGGCCAGCACCTGCCCGAAGGCGCGCACCTGCGCCGCGGCCCACATGATCGAGCCGGGAATCATGATGATGGCCGCCAGCCGCTCGACGCCGATGCCGTAGCGCTCGCGGAACAGGTCGGCGAGGGTGACGATGCCGCGTTTCCACAGCGCGCCCGCGAACAGCAGCCCCGAGAGCACGATGCCGGCGCTGTAGCCGAAGGGATCGGCGATGACCCCGGAAATGCCGTGCGCATAGGCCTCGCCCGCGGCGCCGACGCAGGACTCGGCGCCGAACCAGGTCGCGAACACGGTGAAGGTCGCCAGCCAGGGGCCCAGGCTGCGCCCAGCCAGCAGGTAGTCGACCTCGCTGCGGTTGCGGCGCGAGAACCAGAACGCGATGCCGAGCTGCGCGACGATGTACACCAGTACGCAGCCGAGCACCCAGTCCATCGCTCAGCCCAGCGCGCGCAGAATCAGCGATCCGCCCGAGGCGAGCAGCATGAGCGCCACCACGCGCATCAGCGTCTCGCGCGGGAGGCGGCGGAACAGCCTGGAGGCCAGCGAGATGCCGAGCCAGGCCGCGGGCAGCGCGATCAGGGCGGCGACCCATACTTTCGGGTTGCTCATCAGTCCGGTCAGTGCGAACGCGGCCAGGCGCAGCGCGATGCTCGCGATCGATGTCGCCGCGAGGGTGGCGCGGAACGACTCCTTGCTCAGATCGCGCTGCGAGAGGTAGATCGCGTAGGGCGGCCCGCCGGCGCCGAACATCGCGCTGGTGATGCCGCCCGCGAGGCCCGCGGGCCAGGCCCAGCCGCGCCCGAGCCTGCCGCGCGGGCGGCGCGAAACGAGCGAGTACAGCGCGAAGGAAACGACGAATGCGCCCAGGGCCAGCATCCCGCCCCGGCGCGGAAGGTTCACCAGCGCCGTGACGCCGAGCACCGTCCCGGCCAGGATCATCGGCACCAGGCGCACGACCTCGCCGCGCACCACGTGCTGCGGCGCCTCGAGCCCGAGGCGCAGCGAGTTCGCCATGTCGAGCAGCACGAACACCGCGAGCGCGAAGGGCAGCGGCACGAACTGCGTCGCGAGCGGCATCGCGACCAGCGCCGCGCCGAAGCCGGTGATGCCGTAGACCAGCGCGCCGAGGAAGGCGATCGGCGCCAGCGCCAGGACTTCGACGCTCAAGTCTTGGCCGACAGGTTCAGCGTGTAGATCCCGGTCAGCCGGGCGCTGTCCAGAATGCGGCCCTTGATCGCGGCTAGCAGCTCCGCCCCCTTGAATTTATCCGGCAGCTGACATTTCTCGATGTCGAGCGCATAGAGCGTGAACACGTAGTGGTGCGGGATGGTGTCGTTCCACGGCGGACAGGGCCCGTCGTAGCCGTAGTAGTCACCCTTCATCTCGGCGTCGCCGGCGAACCACGCGCTGTAGTCGTTCAGGCCCTGGCGCGCGCCGCGCGGCGCCTGCGGCCCGGGCTTGCCGCGCGCGGTGATGCCGTTGGAAAACTCGCCCTCGGCGATCGCCTTGTCGAAGGGCTTGAGGTCGACCAGCAGCCAGTGGTAGAAGTCGACCCGCGGCAGCGTGGCGGGGATCTGGCGGCCCTCCTTGTTGACGTCGTCCGGCTTGGACGGCACGTCGTAGTCGTGGCACACGAGCGCGAGCGAGCGCGTGCCCGCGGGCAGCCCGCTCCAGGCGAGCTGCGGATTGCGGTTGTCGGACAGCCTGACGTGGGTCTTCGCGTCCGGCACCGCGAACGCGCAGCGCCCCGGGATCGTTCCCATGTCGGAAAAGCTCTCGCTGGTCAGTTTCATCGCTCTCCTCCGTTCGTATCAGGGGTGATTATAAGGTCGTCGCCCGTGTGCGGATTCATCGAACGGAGGCCCGCGACGTAGCGGCGGAACGGCAACGCGAAGCGGTCCTGCAGCCGCTCGGCCCGCTCGCGCAGCGCGCGCCAGGCGACGCGGCGCGGCGCTCCCTTGAGCGCGAACACGAGCAGGTTCGGATCGGCCAGCGCCGGCAGGCACAGCACCGCGCCGCCGAAGGCGCGCTCGAGCCGCCTCAGGTAGAGATCGAGCCGCGGGTCGTCGCTCATGAAATTGAGCGCCATCGCGCCGGGCTCGGACAGCGCGAGCCAGGCCGCGTCGTAGAACGCGCGGCTGGTCAGCGCGGGAACCTGCTCGCCGTCGTCGAAGCCGTCCAGCAGCAGCAGGTCGCAGCATTCCGGCGCCAGCGCCTCGGCGCCGTCGCCGATCTCGACTCTGAGCCGCGCGTCGTCCGGCGGCAGCGCGAAATGCTCGCGCGCGGCCGCGACCACGCGCGGATCGAGCTCGACCGCGCGCACCCGCGCGGCGCGGAAACGAAGGTGGAAGAACTTCGCGAGCGAGCCTCCGCCCAGCCCGATCATCAGCACCTCGCGCGGCTGCGGGTGGAACAGCAGCACCGCCATCATGCAGCGCGTGTAGTCGAGCGCGAGCGCATACGGATCGTCGATGCGCATGGCGCTCTGGATCGCCTCGCCGCCGAGGTGCAGGCGGCGAACGCCGCGCGCCTCGCTCACCGCGAGCGCCGGGGCGCGCTTCACGCGGCGGCGGCGCGAGTGCGCCGCATCAGCGCCAGCACGATGCCGGCGGCGGCGAACGAAAGCGCCGCGCCGGCCAGGATCGGCGCACTGTAGCTGCCCAGCGCGTCGAACGCGGCGCCGGCGAGCGGCGGGCCGATCAGGGTGCCGATCCCGGGGCCGGTGTAGAGAAAGCCGATGATGCCCGAGAGCGCGCGCGGGCCGTACAGATCCATCATGATCGACGGCGCGAGCGCGACGAAGCCGCCGTAGAAGGCGCCGAACGAGAGCGCGAACAGGGCCAGGATCCAGTACTGGGTGGCGAGCCACCACAGCACCAGCATTGCGCCCAGGCCGAGGTACATCACCGCGAGCGAGCGCATGCGCCCGAGGCGATCGGCGATGCCGCCGATGGTGAAGCGCCCTAGCAGGCTGCCCAGGCCGATCAGGCTCACCAGCGCCACGCCCTGGGCCTCGGAGTAGCCCAGGTCCTGCGCGAACGAGGCGAGGTGCACCATCGGCACGAATAGCCCTACGCACACCAGCATGCTCGAGAGGTACAGCAGCCAGAAGGGCTCCGAGCGCAGGGCCTGGCCGAGCGTCGCGCCGGGCAGCGTGGCGCGCGCGGTGCGCGCCGCGCCGGCCGCGCCGTGGCGCGCGGGGTCGTCGTCGATCGCGAGCGCGGCTGCGCCGCCGAGCACGAGCACGCCGAGCGCGAGCGCCTGGTAGGCCGCGCGCCAGCCGAAGGAGTCGATCAGCCAGGCCGCCAGCAGCGGCACCAGGAAATTTCCGGCGCCGATCCCGGCCACCGCGATGCCGGAGGCGAAGGCCCGGTTGGCGACGAACCAGGGCTGCACTGCGCCGACCGAGGGCACGTAGGTGAGCCCGACGCCGACGCCGATGCCGACGCTATAGGTCAGGTAGAGCACCCCGACCGAGGGCGCGATGCTCGCCAGCGCGAGCGCGGCCACCAGGCAGGCGACGCCGGCGAGCGCGACCCGCCGCGGCCCGAGCCGGTCGGCGAGCACGCCGCCCGGCGCGCCGAGTGAGAACCACAGGAATGCGGCGACCGAGAACACCAGCGAGACGTGTCCGCGCGAGGCCGCGAAATCCGACTGGAAGGCGCTGAAGAACGCGGCGAACGAGTAGGCCGCGCCGAAGCCGACGAACATCAGCGTGAACGCGGCGGCCACCACCACCCAGCCGTAGTAGGGGCGGCGGCTCAATAGACAGCTCCGCGCGCGCTCACCGGCCACAGCGCCTCGACCCGGCCGTCGCGCAGGCACACGTACCAGTCGTACAGGTTCACCGTGGGGTCGCAGTGCCCCGGCACCAGCAGCAGCTTGTCGCCGAGCGCGGGCGGCGCGCCGGCAGCGAGCTCGAGCACGCCGTGCTCGTCCGAGGCACGAGCGTAGCGCAGCCCCGGGTGCTCCCAGACCAGCGGCAGGCCGGAATCGACGGCGAGCGCCTTGAGCCCGGCGTCGAGCACGGCGCGATCGGCCGCCGGCCGGCTCATCACCGTCGCCAGCACGAACAGGGCGTGCTCGAAGCGCGGCAGCGGCGCCGCCCACTCGTTCTTCGCGTAGTCCGCGTCCATGAACACGTACGAGCCGGGCTGGACCTCGTCGTAGGCGCCCGACTCGATCTCGAACATGAAGCTTCCGCTGCCGGCGCCGGTCACCGTCGGACAGGCGATTCCCTCGGATTCGATCAGGCGCCGGGTCTGGTTGGCGGCGCTGGCGGCGCGCGCGACCGCGCCCCGGCGCTCGGCCATCGTGCGCAGGTGCTGGGCCGCCCCTTGGTAGGCCTGCAGCCCCGCGAAGCGCAGGCCAGGGCAGGCGGCGATTTCGCGCGCGAGCGCGAGCGCCGGCTCGCCCGGCGCGACGCCGCAGCGGCGCGCCCCGACGTCCAGCTCGACGTAGACCTCGAGCGTCGCGCCGGCGCGCGCGGCCGCGTGCGACAGCGCGCGCACGTTGCCCGCGTCGTCGGCGCATACGCCGATGCGCGCGCGGCGCGCGAGCGCGGCGAGCCGCTCGAGCTTGCGCGCGCCGACCACTTCGTTCGACAGCAGCACGTCGGTGACGCCGCCTTCGACCATGACCTCGGCTTCCGATACCTTCTGGCAGCACACGCCGAGCGCTCCGGCCTCGATCTGGCGCCGCGCGATCTCCGGGCATTTGTGGGTCTTGGAGTGGGCCCGCACCCGCACCCCTCGTCCCGCGACCGCATCCGACAGGCGCTTGAGGTTGCGCTCGAAAGCATCGAGCTCGATCACCAGGGCCGGCGTATCGACCTCGTCGAGCGCCGCGCCGACTTCTGCGGGAGGAGCGAGCGCCATGGCCTCAGGCCGCCGCGGCCCGCTGCCGCCGGTTGCGCAGCCCGAGCCATACGATCGCCGCCATGATGATCGCGACCAGCGGCAGCGCGGCGTAGTTGACGCTGTTCCAGCCCGCATTGGTCACGACCAGCCCGGAGGAAAAGGACGACAGCGCCATCATGACGAAGATCGCCGAGTCGTTGGCGCCCTGCGCCTTGGCGCGCTCCTCGGGGCGGTAGGTCTCGGTCAGCAGCGTGGTGGCGCCGATGAACAGGAAGTTCCAGCCCACCCCCAGCAGCACCAGCGCGAACCAGAACTGCGCGATCTCGATCCCGCTCAGCGCGACCGCGACGCAGGCCGCGTTGAGCAGCGCGCCGGCGAACATCACCCGCAGCGAGCCGAAGCGGCGGATCAGCCCGCCGGTGAAGAACGACGGCAGGTACATGCCCACCACGTGCGAAGAGATCACGAACGCGGCCGCGCCGTAGGGGTGGCCGCAGATGCGCATCGCGAGCGGGGTCGAGGTCATGAGAAAGTTCATCACGCCGTAGCCGATCCCGGCGCCCGCCACCGCGACCAGGTACTTGGGCTGCCGCGCGATCGTCGCGAGGGGCCGTCCCGTCGCCTGCTGCTCCGCAGCGCTCGGGTCCGGGATGCGGATGAAGCGCAGCAGCGCGACCGTCACCAGCAGGAACACGGTGAGCGCGAGGTAGGCGCCGAGAAATCTCTGCGGCAGCAGGTCGACCGTCAGGCGGCTGGTGGTCGGGCCGAGCACGCCCCCGATCAGCCCGCCCGCGAGCACGAGCGAGATCGCACTGGGCCGGAACTGCACGCTCGCGGCGTCGGCGGCGGCGAAGCGGTAGTACTGGCCGTAGGCGTTGTAGACCCCGAACACCAGCGCGCCGAAGCAAAGCAGCCAGAAGTCCTGCAGCCAGATGGCCCCGGCGCAGACCAGCGCGCCGGCGAAACCCCATAGCGTGCCGAGCGTCAGGCCCCGGCGGCGCCCGACCCGCTTCATGTGCAGCGAGGCACGCATCGTGGCCACCGCCCCGCCCAGCACCCAGAAAGTCACCGGCAGCGTGGCGAGCGAGCGGTTGGCCGCCAGCGCGAGGCCCGCCAGGCCGTTGATCGCGATCAGGGTCGAGTTGTTGGTCAGCAGCATCGCCTGGCAGGCGGTCAGCAGCGCGACGTTGCGCCTTTCACTGGACATATATACAGTATGGGGAATCCTTCGGAACAGCGCGATTCTAACGGCAGGCGAGATGGCCAACGAGACGAGTTCGGCAGCCCGTTCGATCGTCATGCACGCGGCCAGGGTGACGGGTGCGGGCAAGTCGCGCGGCGCGCTCTCGCGCCTGCAGGGGCGCTTCGAGACCCTGGCGCGGGAGACCTTCGACGACGGCTGGGGCGCCGAGGACGAGGCGCCGGCCGTGCTCGAGACCTCGGTGACCGAGGAGCGGGCGCGCTCGATCATCCAGCGCAACGAATCGCCCGACCTGCCGTTCGAGCTATCGATCAACCCCTACCGCGGCTGCGAGCACGGCTGCATCTACTGCTACGCGCGGCCGAGCCACGCCTACCTCGAGCTCTCGCCGGGGCTGGACTTCGAGAGCAAGCTGTTCGCCAAGCTGAACGCGGTCGAACTGCTGCGCGAGGAGCTCTCCCGGCCCGGCTACCGCCCCTCGCCGATCGCGCTGGGCGCCAACACCGACTGCTACCAGCCGATCGAGCGCCGCTACCGCATCACGCGCGGCCTGATCGAGCTGCTCGCCGAGTGCCGCCACCCGCTGACGATCGTTACCAAGTCGGCGCTCGTCGAGCGCGACCTCGACCTGCTCGGGCCGATGGGGCGCTCGAACCTGGCCAAAGTGTTCGTCTCGCTCGGCACGCTAGACCGGACGCTCGCGCGGCGCCTCGAGCCGCGCGCGGCGAGCCCGCAGCGGCGGCTGGACACCATCCGTGCGCTCTCCGGCGCCGGCGTGCCGGTGGGCGTGATGCTCGCGCCGGTGATCCCGGCGCTATCGGACAAGTCGGTCGAGGAGTCGCTCGAGGCGGCCGCCGCCGCGGGCGCGAGCATGGCCGGCTACCAGCTCATGCGCCTGCCGAACGAACTCAAGACGCTGTTCCGCGAATGGCTCGCGGCGCACTACCCGCTACGCGCCGAGCACGTCATGAGCGTGGTGCAGCAGCTGCGCGGCGGACGCGACAACGACCCGCGCTTCGGCACCCGCATGACCGGCACCGGCCACTACGCTGAGCTGCTCGCGAAGCGCTTCGAGATCGCCTGCCGCAGGCTGCGCCTGAACGGAGCCGAGCGCGGCACCCGGGCGCGGCGCGAGCTCGACTGCAGCGCCTTTCGCGCGCCTTCGCCGAGCGGGCAACTGCAGCTTTTTTGAGCGTGCGCAGGCGCGCTAGGCGAGGAATTCGATCAGCGCGTCGAGCACCGCGTCGGGCGCCTCGGCCATGAGCGAATGCCCCGACGAGCCGATGAGCACCGTGCGGCTGCCCGCGATCGACTGCGCGAGCGGCGCCGCGGCCTTGGGCGGGGTCATCACGTCGAGCCGCCCGAGCAGGAGCAGCGCCGGGCACTTCACCCTCGCCGCGCTCTGGAGCCCCGCGGCATAGTCGTTGCAGGCCTTGAGGTCGTTGTGGAGCACGCCCGGGGCGAGGCGCGCCAGGCGCGCCAGGGTGTCGCCGTACAGCCACATGCCGGGGTTGGGGTTGGCCCCGAGCGGCACCTGCGCCGCATGGCCCCATATGGTCGACATGTCGAACGCTTCCTGCTCGTTCCTGCGCGCTGCGTCGAGGAACGCCTCCGACACCTTCATCGGGTAGGCGACGCCGATCAGCGCGATGCGCTCTACGCGCGCGGGGTGGCGCGCGGCGCATTCGAGCGCGATCAGGCTGCCCATGGAATGTCCCACCAGCGCGGCCTTGCCGAGGCCGAAGCCGTCCAGCACCTTCGGCACCCAGTCCGCCGCCGCCTCGATCGACGCGAACGGCGGCCCCTCGCTGCGCCCGTGCCCCGGCAGGTCGAGCGCGAGCACGTTGCGGCCGTGATAGCCGAAGTAGCGGCTCTGCAGCCCGAACCAGCTGTGATCGAGCCCGGCGCCGTGCAGGAAAACGACCGTCGGCCGCGCCGCGTCGAGCTGGTGCGCCGCGCTATAGGCGAAGACCTGCCTGCCGTCGACAGTGAGATTCATTGTGCGACCTTCTTTGCCGCCCCGAGCGCACGGCCGAGATCGTCGATCAGGTCCTGCGCATCCTCCAGGCCGACCGACAGCCGCACCGTGCCGGCACCGATGCCCGCCCGCTTCAGGTCCTCGTCGCTCATACGGTAGTGCGTGGTGCTCGCCGGGTGGATCACGAGCGACTTCGCGTCGCCGACGTTCGCCAGGTGCGAGAACACGCGCAGCGCCTCGATGAACGCCCGGCCCGCGGGACGCCCGCCCTTCAGGTTGAACGAGAACACCGCGCCCGCGCCGCGCGGCAGCAGCCGTTTCGCCAGCGCGTGGTCCGGGTGCGAGGGCAGCTCGGGATAGCCGACCGACTCGACCGTAGGCTGCGCGGCGAGGAAGGCCGCCAGCTTGCGCGCGTTGTCGACGTGGCGCGGCATGCGCAGGTGCAGCGTCTCGACGCCCTGCAGGATGTGGAACGCGGTCATCGGCGCCATGCAAGCGCCGAAATCTCGCAGGCCCTCGCGCCGGGCGCGCAGCAGGAACGCGCGCGTGCCCGACTCCTCCTCGAAGTCCATGTCGTGGAAGCCTGCGTAGGGCGCGGTGAGCTGGGGAAACTTGCCGCTCTTTTCCCAGTCGAAGCGCCCCGAGTCGACCAGCACGCCGCCGATCGCCACCCCGTGCCCGCCGAGGAACTTGGTCGCCGAGTGGTAGAGCAGGTCGGCGCCGAGCTCGAACGGCTTCATCAGGTAGGGCGTGGTGAAGGTCGAATCGACCAGCAGCGGCAGGCCCGCCGCATGCGCGATGCCCGCCACCGCCGGGATGTCGAGCACGTCTAGCCCCGGGTTGCCGAGCGTTTCGCCGAACAGCAGCCGCGTGTTGGCGCGGATCGCGCGCTCGAAATTGCGCGGCTCGCGCGGGCTGACGAAAGTCGTCTCTATGCCGAAGCGCCTGAGCGTATAGCCCAGCAGGTTGTGCGAGCCGCCGTAGAGCGAGTTCGAGGCGACCACGTGCTGCCCCGCGTCGAGCAGCGTGGCGAGCGCCAGGTGCAGCGCCGCCTGGCCCGAGGCGGTTGCGATCGCGCCGACCCCGCCCTCGAGCGCGGCGACGCGCTCCTCGAGCACCGCCACGGTCGGGTTGGAGATGCGCGAGTACACGTGCCCGGCGCGCTCCATGTTGAACAGCGAGGCCGCGTGCTCGCTGTCGCGGAACACGTACGAGGTCGTGGCGTAGATCGGCACCGCGCGGCTTCCGGTCGCCGCGTCGGGCGACTGGCCGGCGTGCAGCGCGAGCGTGTCGAAAGCGGGATATTTGGGTGCAGCCATCGCGGACTCCGCAAAAGAAAACGCCCCTCGCAAGGGGCGTTCGGGGAATGGGCTCGCCTAGTGCAGGTGCTTGCGGCTCGGCTTGGTATAGGCCTCGAACGCGCGCTCGGGCTGCTTCGGCTGCGCCGCCTTCTCCTTCCAGTCGCGGTCGAACAGATCGTTCACCAGCATCACCACCTCGGCCGCGCGCTCCTTGTCGAACTGGCGCTCGAGCAGCGCCGAGACGTCCTCGATCATGCAGCGGCGCTGCGCCTCGTGGATCGCCTGCGCGGTCGGGCCGACGAACAGCAGGCGCCCTTCCTGGTCGCCGTTCTCCTGGTATAGCGTCAGGTCGACCTCGACCGCCTCGTAGCAGTACGGCCCCAGGTTCTCCAGCGCCTCGTCGAGCGCGCGGTGGAAGCTGCGTCCGATCTCGCCGGTCCAGCAGACGTAGAGAATGAGCTCCTTTTCGTCGAACTTGAGCCCGGGCTCGTCGGGTTCCAGGCTCTTGACGTCGCCCAGTCCCTCGGCATCAAGGTACTCGAGCCAGGGCGCCAGTGCCTGCTCGATCTGCTTCTTCGAGACCCCTTCCAGGATGGGAATGTCGGCGTGAACGTGAACCTCGACGCGCATGGCGCAATCCTTGCAAAAAAAGCGTGACATTCTACCACTCGGCCCGCCTCGAGGGGCTTGAATGCGCGCTGCGCGGCACAAACCTTGCTTCTTAGTTGCATGAGGACATTGCAACAACGCGGGAGGCTGCTATGAACGTCCTGTACGACAACGGCGATTACTATGTGACCGAGTTCCCCGGCTGGGGCATCGAGCTGGTGGACACGCGCACAGGCCTCGGTGGGTACCTGGAGGGTGCCCTGGAACGGCAGTTCCGTGCCCAAATGGCGCACCTGATATCCGGCGCACCGGACGACGAATCGATCGAAGCCTTCCTCGGCGGCTACCGGGCGCTGCTCACCAACCCGATGGTGTTCCACTAGCGCCGCAGCGGTTTCGCAGCCGGGCGGCGCGAATCCGCTAGGATTCGCGCCATGGTACGCCCCGATTACGCTGGCGCCGGCCTGCTCAACCTGATCGCCTCGCTCGCCGCGGCACGCGGCGCCCGGGCGCTGCATCCGACACTCGAGCAATTGCCCCCGGCCGAGATCGCCGCGGCGCGAAACGTCGTGCTGCTGATCGTCGACGGACTGGGCGACGGCTACCTGACGCGACGCGGCGCCGGCGGCGAGCTCGAGCGCCGGCGGCGCGGCGCGATGACCTCGGTGTTCCCCTCCACTACCGCGAGCGCGATCACCACTTCCTACACCGGCTGCGCGCCGCTCGAGCACGGCCTGACGGGCTGGTTCACCTATTTCGGCGCCGCCGGCTGCGTCGCCGCGCCGCTGCCGTTCCGCTCCCGCGGCGACTTCCAGCCGCTCGGCGCGCGCGGGGTCGAAGCGCGCGCGATCTACGCCTCGGCCTCGCTGTTCGACGCCCTGCCGCTGCGCTCGGTGGTCGTCTCGCAGCGGGAGATCATCGACTCCGAGTACAACCTGCACCACTGCGGGCGCGCGCAGCGGCGCGCGTACGACGACCTCGGGGGCCTCGTGCGCGAGACCGAGGCGGCGGTCAAGTCCGGCGACGAGCGCAAGTTCGTCTACGTCTACTGGCCGCTGTACGACACCGTCTCGCACCGGCACGGCGCCGAGAGCCCGCAGGCGGCCGAGCAGTTCGCCGCGATCGACGCGGCTTTCGGCGCGCTGCTCGCACGCCTGGCCGGTACCGACAGCGCGGTGGTCGCCACCGCCGACCACGGCTTCATCGACTGCCCGCCGGAGACCGCGCTGCAGCTCGAGGACGGGCCCGGGCTCTCGGCGCTGCTGCGCTTTCCGCTCTGCGGCGAGCGCCGCGTCGCGTACTGCCACGTCCAGCACGGCCAGGCGGACGAGTTCATGGCGCGCGCCGCGCAATGGCTCGAGCACCGCGCGCAGGTGCGCACGAGCCGCGAGCTGCTGGCCGAAGGCTGGTTCGGCGCCGGGCCCGCGCACCCGCGCATCGCCGAGCGCGTCGGCGACGTCGCGCTGGTGATGAACGAGCGTTTTACGATCAAGGACTGGACGCCGGGCGAGCCCCGGCAGCTGCACATCGGCAACCACGGCGGAGCGAGCGCGGAGGAGATGACGATCCCGCTGGTGGTCGCCGCGACCTAGGGGGGAGAGCATGAAAGCGACCGTCAACGGCATCGAGACCTACTACGAGGTTCACGGCAGGGAAGGCGCGCCGTGGCTGACGCTCAGCCACTCGCTCGCCTGCAGCACGCGCATGTGGGATCCCCAGATCGAGGCACTCAAGCGCCGTTACCGCATCCTCGCCTACGACACCCGCGGCCACGGCGAGAGCATGGCGCCGTCCGGGGCCTATACGCTCGAGCAGATGGCGGATGACCTGCACGCTCTGCTCAGGCACCTGGCGATCGACAGCACGCATTTCGTCGGACTGTCGATGGGCGGCATGATCGGGCAGACCTTCGCGCTCAAGTATCCCGGCGTGTTCCTCAGCCTGACCCTGGCCGACACCACCAGCCGCTACCCGGCCGACGCGGCGGGGGTATGGAAGGAGCGCATCCACACGGTCGAGACGCGCGGCATGCAGCCGCTGGTGCAGCCGACCCTCGAGCGCTGGTTCACGGAAGGCTTTCGCAAAGCACATCCCGAGGTGGTTCAGCGCATCGCGGCGCTGATCGCGAACACCCCGGTCGCAGGCTACGTCGGCTGCAGCCACGCGATCCCGAAGATCGACTTGAGCACCAGGCTGAAGGAGATCGATTGCCCGATCCTGGTGATCTGCGGCGACAAGGACCCGGGCACGCCGCCGGCGATGGCGCGCGAGATCCACGACAACGCGCCCGGCTCGAAGCTGGTGCTGATTGCAGACGCGGCGCACCTGTCCAACCTGGAGCAGCCGGCCGACTTCACTCGCGCGCTGGAGGCGTTCCTTTCATCCCTGCCCAGCGCTTGAGGCCGGGCACGCGAATGCCGAACAGGTCGAGCACCCGAGCCACGGTGTGCTCGATGAGCTCCTCGATGCTCCTGGGCTTGGCGTAGAGCGCGGGGGCGGGCGGAAAGATGATGCCGCCCATCTCGGTCACCGCGACCATGTTGCGCAGGTGCGCGAGGTTGAGCGGCGCCTCGCGCGGCAGCAGCACCAGGCGCCGGCGCTCCTTGAGCACCACGTCGGCGGCGCGCGAAACCAGGTCGTCGGCGTGCGCGTGCGCCACCGCGGCGAGCGTCTTCATCGAGCACGGCGCGATCACCATGCCCTCGGTCAGGAACGAGCCGCTGGCGAGCGTCGCGGCGATGTCGCGCGGGTTGTAGGCGACCGCGGCCAGGCGCTCGATATCCTTGCGCTTCAGGCCCAGCTCCTGCCAGGCGGTCAGCGCGCCCGCCTCCGACAGCACCAGGTGGCTCTGCCAGCCGCGCTGGCGGCGCAGCGCCTGGAGCAGCCGCACGCCGTAGACGGCGCCGGTCGCGCCCGTGATCGCCACGATCAGACGTTTTGCCATGAGCGCAAGCGTACCCGGATTGACGCCCGGCCGCAGGCCTGTCAGTATGAGACCTAACATGTGTAGTTACACGCCATGACGATGGACGCCGCCAGGAAACGCTGCACCTGCTTCCTGCTGCGCAAGCTCACGCGCCGGGTGACGCAGGCCTATGACCGGGCGCTCGCGCCCGCGGGACTGACGATCACCCAGTATTCGATGCTGGCGCACCTCGCGCGCGGCGAAGGTGCCTCGATCTCGGCGCTCGCGGACCGCATGGGCATGGAGCGCACCACGCTGGTGAGGAACCTCAAGCCGCTGGTCGGCGCCGGCTGGGCGCGCTACGGCGAGCGCCGCGCCGGCAAGCGCGCCGCGCTCGAGCTCACCGCCGCCGGGCGCAGCCGCTTGCGCAGCGCCGCGGCGCTGTGGGAACGGGCGCAGGACGCGCTCGAGGCGCAGCTGGGGGCCAAGAGTGTCGCGGCGCTGCACGCGCTGGTCGACCAGTCGCTAGACGCGCTACACGCGGCGCGGGTCGCATGAGCGGCGTGCAGCGCAGCTATTTGTTCGCCGCCCTTGCCGCGGGCGCGGTGTTCGCGCTCGGCCTGGGCGTGCGCCAGGCGCAGCCGCTGTTCATCAGCGCGATCAACTCCTCGACCGGCATGGGCTACGCGACGATCAGCCTCGCCTTCGGCATCGCGCAGCTGATGTGGGGCCTGGCGCAGCCGGTGGCCGGCGCGGTCGCCGACCGCTACGGCCCGCGCCCGGTGATGGTCAGCGGCGCGCTGCTGGTCTCGTTCGCGACCGCGCTCACCCCGCTCGCGCACAGCGGGCTCGCGCTCTCGCTCCTGATCGGGGTGCTCGCGGCGACCGGCGCCGGCGCGCTCGGCCCCTCGCTGCTCATGTCGGCGGCGAACCGCTGGATCCCGGAGGCCAAGCGCGCTTTCGCGAGCGGGGTGGTCAACGCCGGCGGCTCGTTCGGCCAGTTCACGCTGGTGCCGCTGGCACAGCTCGCGATCGGCCTCGCAGGCTGGCAGCCCGCGCTGGTGCTGCTCGGCGCGAGCGGCCTGCTGGCGGTGCCTCTGGTGCTGTGGCTCACGCGCGGCGGTGCGGCGCAGGCCGCCGCCTCGCAGGCCGCCTCGCCCGGCGCCGGCTCGCTGCGCCAGGCGCTGCGCGAGGCCGCGGGCGACCGCAGCTTCCTGCTGCTCAACGCGGGCTTTTTCACCTGCGGCTTTCACGTCGCCTTCATCGTCACCCACCTGCCGGGCTACGTCGCGCTGTGCAGCCTGCCGGCGACGGTGAGCGCCTGGTCGCTTGCGATCGTGGGGCTGTTCAACATCGGCGGCAGCCTGTGGATCGGGATGCGCATCCAGACCAGCCGCATGAAGATGTCGCTCGCCGGCATCTACGCCGCGCGCGCCGCGATCATCGTCGCGTTCTTCCTCTTCGCGCCCAAGACCGAGCTCAGCTTCCTGGTGTTCTCGGCAGCGATCGGCTTCACCTACCTCTCGACCGTGCCGCCTACCGTGGGCCTGGTGGCCAAGCTGTACGGGCCGAAGTACCTCGCGACCCTGTTCGGCGTGGTGATGCTGTCGCACCAGGTGGGCGGTTTCCTCGGCGCCTGGCTCGGCGGCAAGGCCTTCGTCGCGACCGGCAACTACGACCTGATGTGGTGGGCCGACATCGCCCTGTGCCTGTTCGCCGCGGCGGTCAACCTGCCGATCCGCGAGGCGCGCCGGCTGGCCTCTGCGGCGGCCTAGCCGCCGCCCTTGCGCCCGCGCACCGCGGCGACGAACAGCCACACGATCACCAGCGGGATCAGCAGCGGCAGCAGGAACGGGAACGCAAGCCAGGCGAGCAGCAGGCCGGCGAGCACGAACGCGCCGAGCAGGATCAGGCCGATCCCGGCGAAAACGAAGGCGAGCAGGATCGCGGCGCAGAACAGGCCCACGATCCCGACCAGCAGGCCCCAGCCTTCGGCCGCGAATTTCGCCGGACCGGCGAGCGTGCGGCCGTTGACCACGATCGTGACGCCGCTCGCGTGCAGCGCGACCCACGCCAGCAGCGCAAGAAGCAGGATAACCAGCGCCAGCGCAACGCCCCTCACCATAACTTTCGCCCTTCCTTCGGCGGTAGACTTGGCGCGATCGCCACCCGAGGAGACAGCGCCATGTTCGAGACTACCATCGCCGGCAGCCTGCCGAAACCGTTCTGGCTCGCCGAGCCGAACAAGCTGTGGCCGACCTGGCGGTCCTCCGGCGAGGACCTGGCGCAGGCCAAGCGCGACGCGACCTTGCTGTGGTTGAAGGAGCAGGAAGACGCCGGGATCGACATCGTTTCCGACGGCGAGATGTCGCGCCAGCACTTCGTGCATGGCTTCCTCGAGGCGGTCGAGGGCATCGACTTCGAGCACAAGGTGAAGATGGGGATCCGCGACAACCGCTACGAGGCGATGGTGCCGGTCGTGGTGGGCCCGATCCGGCTCAAGGGCCGCGTGCACCAGATCGAGGCGCGCCTGGCGCGCGCACACACCGGCAGGAAGCTCAAGATCACCATGCCGGGGCCGATGACGATCGTCGACACCATCGCCGACCGCTACTACGGCGACAAGGTGAAGCTGGCCATGGCCTTCGCCGAGCTGCTCAACCAGGAGGCGCGCGCGCTGGAAAGGGACGGCGTCGACACGATCCAGTTCGACGAGCCGGCGTTCAACGTCTATATGGACGACGTGGTCAAGTGGGGCGTCACGGCGCTCGAGCGCGCTGCGCGCGGCCTGAAGTGCACTACCGCGGTCCACATCTGCTACGGCTACGGCATCAAGGCCAACATCGACTGGAAGCGGAGCCTGGGCGAGGAATGGCGCCAGTACGAGAAGATCTTCCCCGCGCTCGCCAGGAGCAAGATCAAGCAGGTATCCCTGGAATGCATCCACTCGCACGTGCCGCCGCAGCTGATGGCTCTGCTCAAGGGCAAGGACGTGCTGGTGGGCGTGATCGACGTCGCCTCGGACAAAATCGAGACGCCGGCCGAGGTCGCCGCCACGATAGGCCTTGCGCTCAAGTACGTGCCGAAGAACCGCCTGTTTCCCTGCACCAACTGCGGCATGGCGCCGATGCAGCGCGAGATCGCGATCGCCAAGCTCAAGGCGCTCGGCGCCGGCGCGGCGCTCGCGCGCAGGAAATACGGCAAGGCGACTACCAGCAAAAAGCGTAAGCCGGGAAAACCTCGGACTTCGCGCCGCGCGGGTCGCAGCCGGCCTCGATAAGGCCGCGCGCCTCGTCATACTGGATTCCGGAAACGAATCCCTCGGTCCAGTCCGGCGCGACGTCGAGCTCGTGGCCGCGGCGCCTGAGCTCGTCGAGCACCTTCTTGCCGAAGCGCGGCTCGATGCGCACCCGGTTGGGATAGCCGCGGTGCGGGGCGAAAAAGCCCGGGAAGTGCTCGCTCGAGAGCTTGGGCGCCTCGATCGCCTGCTGCAGCGTCATGCCGAAGGCCGCGCGGTAGAGGAAGAACTGCAGCAGCCACTGGCCCTGGTTGTCGCCGCCCATGGTGCCGAAGCTCATCCACGGCTTGCCGTTCCTGAACGCGAGCGACGGCGTGAGCGTGGTGCGCGGGCGCTTGCCCGGCGCCACCACGTTCGGATGGTGGTCCGGCCCGAGGTAGAAGGTCATCATCCGTACCGAGAGCGGGAAGCCGAGCGGCTCGATCACCTCGGCCGACATCAGCCAGGCGCCGCTCGGGGTGAACGAGGCCATGTTGCCCTTGGCGTCGACCGCGTCGACGTGCACCGTGCCGGCGCCCCAGTGGCCCGGCGCGAAGCGCTCGTCCTCGGGCAGCAGCGCGGCGTTGCGGCGCGCATCGCCCGGGCGCAGCCCGAGGCTCGAGCGGCGCAGGTCGATCAGCTTCGCCCGTTGGTCGTTGTACGCCTCCGACAGCAGGACCTCGGCCGGAACCAGGGTCTGCGACGGATCGCCGTAGTACTGCTCGCGATCGGCGAAGGCGAGCTTCATCGCCTCGATCAGCAGGTGGCAGTAATCCGCGCCGCCCGGCGCCATCTCCTGCACGCCGTGGCGCGCCATGAGCGCGATGGCCTGCAGCTCGGCCGGCCCCTGGCTCCAGAAGCCGCACTTGTAGAGCTCGGCGTCGCGAAAGCGCAGGCGCGCCGGCTCCTCCAGCCGGGTCTCGAAGCGCTCCAGGTCCTCGCGCGCGAGCAGGCCGTCGCGCTCGCGCGAGAATTTGGCGATCTCGGCCGCGACCTCGCCCTTGTAGAACGCGGCGAGCGGGTCCTTCTCGCGCGCGAGGTAGTCGAGCACCCTGGCATAGGCCGGGTTGCGCACCAGCTCGCCTTCCTCGGGCACGCGCCCGCCCGGAATGTAGAGTCGGCCGCTGGCGGGCCACTGCGAAAGGAACCTCTCGCGCAGCACCGTGAGGCCGTACTTGTGCGACTCGCGCAGGCCCTTGTGCATCGGGAAGCCTGCGGCGGCAAGCTCGCGCGCGTGCCACGAGACGTCCTTCAGGCTCATCGTGCCCCAGCGCGTGAGCGCCGTCATCAGCGCCGAGAACGCGGCCGGCGCGCCCGCGGCGAGGATGCCGTTGTCGGGCACTTCGGCCAGGCCGCGCGCGCGATAGGCTTCGGGCGTGGCCGCGATCGGCGCCGCCGTGTTGCCGTTGACCGCGATCACGCGCGACTCGCCCGCCAGGCGCACGAGCATCGGGCACTCGCCGCCGATGGTGTGCATCTGCGGGTTGACCACGCCCTCGACCAGAGTCGCCGCGACCGCGGCGTCGAACGCGTTGCCGCCGGCCTTGAGGATGTCGACGCCGGCGTTGACCGACAGATACGAGTTGGACGCAACCGCGCCGTGCGTGCCGATCAGGCGCGGATAGAAGGTGGTCGAATCAGTCGGGAGGTCGCGGTAGGTCCGGGCGCTCATGAGGGCCCGAAGAATACCCGATTGCCCGCCTACCTGTGCTTCGCCTCGTAGTCGGCGATCGCCTGCTTCAGATCGCGGTACTGCTCGCAGGACAGAAAGCAGAGCTTGTCCAGCGCCGCCAGATGCTCCTTCGCCTTGGCGAGGTTGCCGACCTGAAGGTAGGCCTCGCCGATGTACTCGTGCGCGTTGCGGTGCTTCGGGTCGAGGCGCAGCGCCTCTTCGTAGTGCCGGAACACCTCGTTCATGTCCGGGTTCGGGCCCTTGCGCAGCGCGTAGGCATAGAGGTTGTGGTAGTCGGCGCTGTCGGGGTGCGCGGCGAGCGCCGCGCGCATCACCGCCGCGGCGCGCGGCCAGTCCTTGGCCTGGATCGCCGCCTGGGCCTGCGCGATCGCCGGGTCCTCGGACGGACCGCTCGACCAGGAATCGCCGCCGGCCGCCAGGGCGACGCTCGTCCAGCAAAAGGCGCCGATCAGGGCCACAATCAGGGAACGAAAGCGCGTCTTCATCTGTTCTCCTCGCCAGGGGCAAGCCATGCCGAACCGCGCCGCTATTGTGCTCTGCGCCGCCCTGCTCGGGTTAACACTCCGCGCCGGGCCGGCATTCCCGGCGCCGCCGGCCGACCGCGCCGCCGCGCTCGCCGGGCTGGGCGCGGACGAGCCCGCGCGCCGGGCCGAGGCGATCGCCTGGATCGCCGACCATGGCGCCGCGGGCGACGCGGAGCTGCTCTACCCGCGGCTGCGCGACGACAGCGCGCTGGTGCGCAGCTACGCCGAAAGCGCGCTCTGGATGCTGTGGAGCCGCTCGGGCGATCCCGCGCTCGATGAGCTGCTGGCGCGCGGCGTCGAGCAGATGAACAACGGCCGCCCGCAGCAGGCGATCGCGACCTTCTCGAAGCTGATCCGGCGCAGGCCGTCCTTCACCGAGGCCTGGAACAAGCGCGCCACCGCCTACTTCCTGACGGGCAAGTACCGCGAGTCGATCGCGGACTGCCAGCAGGTGCTGAAGCGCAATCCGCGCCACTTCGGCGCGCTTTCCGGCCTGGGGCAGATCTACCTGACGCTGCAGGACTACGAGCAGGCTCTGGCCTGGTTCCGGCGCGCGTTCGAGGTCGATCCGAATCTGGAAGGGGTCGAGCTCGACATCAAGGCGCTCGAGGAGATCCTCAGGCAGCGGCGCGCGCGCACGATCTGAGCTTCAGGCGCGCAGCGCGCCTGCGAGCTCGATCACCGCCGCCGCCGCCTCGGCCGGATGCTCGAACGGGAACAGGTGCCCGCCGGGCACCTTGCGCAGCGCGAAGCGGCGCCGCGTTGCGGCGAGCCCGGTGCGCCGCACCACGTCCGAATGCTCGCCGCCGACGAATCCCCCCGGCACGCGCAGCTGGCGCAGTCGGCGCCCCATGTCGTGCGGGATGGTGCGGTAGATTTGATATTCGACCTGCGGATCGATGCGCAGCCTGAGCACGCCGCCCGAGCGCACCAGGCCGTGGCGCACGTAGTCGTCCAGGCAGGCCTCGCTGAAGTGGTGGAACAGGCGCCGGCTGCGGAAGTGGCGCTTCGCCTCGGCCCTGCTGTCCCATTGGCTGCGCCGGTCGCGCGTGGCGCCCGCGGGCGTCACGCGGTCGACGATCCCCAGCCGTTTGCTTGCGCCGAGCATGCGCCCGCGCAGGCCGCCGATCACCGGCGCGTCGAGCAGCACGATGGCGCGAAACAGCTCGGGCCGCCTGAGCGCGGCGAGCAGGCTGAGGTAGCCGCCGAGCGAGTGGCCTACGCCCAGCACCGGCGCGCCGCCGTATTCGCGCTCGAGCGTATCGATCAGCTGCTCGACCAGGCGCGGCCAGCCCTCCGTGACCGGGTAGCGCGCATCCATGCCGATCGCCTCGATCCAGCCGATGCGGTAGCGCTCGCCCAGCGCGCCGAACATCTGCGCGTAGCACGGCGCCGGGAAGCCGTTGGCGTGCGAGAAGTGCAGCAGCGGCTTGCTCAGACGTACTCTTTCGCCGCCGCGTCCGCGTCCACCGGACCCCCGGCGAGGAAGCCCTGCAGGTAGTCGCAGCGGCAGGTCTGCAGGAACTCCATCTGGGCCTCGGTCTCGACGCCCTCGGCCACCACCTTCAGGCCGAGCGCGTGCGAGAGCGCCACCACCGCGGCGACGATCGCCTTGTGGTCCTTGTCGTCCGGGATGCCGGCGATGAACGAGCGGTCGATCTTGAGCCGGTCGACCGCGAAGCGCTTGAGGTAGGCCAGGCTCGAGTAGCCGGTGCCGAAGTCGTCGATCGCGATCGCTACCCCGAGCTGCTTGAGCTTGGCGAACGTGGCGGCCGTGACGTCGGTGTGCTGCATCGCGGTCGTCTCGGTGATCTCGAGCTCGAGCAGGCTCGCGGGCAGCCCGCTGTCCTTGAGCGCCTGCGCCACCGTGCCGACCAGCGTCGGATCGCCGAACTGGCGCGGCGAGAGATTGACCGACACCGGCAATTTCCGGTCTATGCCGATGAAGGTGGCCCAGCGGCAGGCTTCGCGCAGCACCCATTCGCCGATATGCAGGATCAGGCCGGTGTCCTCGGCCAGCTGGATGAACTCGGCCGGCGGCACCAGCCCGCGCGACGGATGCTGCCAGCGCACCAGCGCCTCGTGCCCGGCCACGCAGCCGCCCTTCAACTCGACGATCGGCTGGTAGTGCACCCGCAGCTCGCCCTTTTGCAGCGCGCGCCGCAGGTCGTTCTCGAGCGCCAGCCGGCGCGAGGCCGACAGGTTCATCTGGTCGGTGAAGAACTGGTAGTTCGCGCGCCCCATCTCCTTGGCGTGGTACATGGCCGCGTCCGCGTTGCGGATCAGCGTCTCGGCGTCGCGCCCGTCCTCCGGGAACACGCTGATGCCGATCGAGGGCGTGACGTGCAGCTCGCGGCCCTCGACCACGCTCGGCAGGGACAGCTGCTCGATCACCTTCTGCGCCACGTGCGCCGCGTCGGTGGCGCGCTTGATCTCGGGCAGCACGACCACGAACTCGTCGCCGCCGATGCGGCAGATGGTGTCGACGTCGCGCAGCTGCGTCACCAGGCGCTTGGCCACGTCCTTGAGCAGAACGTCGCCGACCGCGTGGCCGAGCGAGTCGTTGATGGTCTTGAAGCGGTCGAGGTCGACGAACATGACCGCGGTCTGCTCGCGGTTGCGGTAGCTGAGCGCGAGCGCCTGCGTCAAGCGGTCCTCGAGCAGGCGCCGGTTCGGCAACCCGGTCAGCGCATCGTGGTCGGCGAGGTGCTGGGCGCGCTGCTCGGCCTGCTTGCGCTCGGCGATCTCCGCCTCCAGCATCCGGTTGGCGTCCGCCAGCTGCGCCGTGCGCTGGGAAACGGCCTGTTCGAGCGATTCGCGCGCCGCATGCTCGGCGCTGATGTCGTCGTAGATCCAGATCGTGCCCTCGTGCGGCCGGGCCGGGTCGATCGCGCGCCCGACGATCTTGCACCAGATGAGCGTGCCGTCGCGGCGCCTGAGCTGGCGCTCGTCGGTCGAGCGCTCGCCGCGCGCCAGCACCTCGTAGCTCTTCTCGCCCGCCGCCTCGAAGTCCTGCGCGCTCGGAAAGACGATCGCGGTGCTCTGGCCGATCATCTCGCCCGGCGCGTAGCCGAACATCTCCTCGAACCTCGGATTGCAGCGCTGGTAGACGCGGTTCTTGACGAACGAGATGCCGACCGTGGCGTTGTCCAGGATCAGCTGCTGCTCGGCGAGCGCGCGGCGCACCCGCTCCTCGGTCTCGCGCTCGAGCGTGACGTCCTCGAAAAGCCAGACGTAGCCCTTGCTCGCGTTGCCGGGCTCGACCGCGCGGCCCGAGAGCCGGCACCAGAAGCCCGAACCGTCGGCGCGGCGCAGGAACTGCTCGCGCTGGTGCGCGCGCCCCTGGTCCAGCTCGGCGTAGGACGCGCCGCGCTCGGCATGCTCCTCGTCGGTGAAGTAGATCGCGCGCGCCGGCAGGCCTTGGCCCTCGCCCGGGGCGTAGCCGAACAGCTCCTCGAAGCGCTGGTTGCAGCGCTGGATGATGCGCTCGCGCACGAAGGCGATGCCCACCACCACGTTGTCGAGCAGCGCCTGCTGCTCGGCCAGCAGGCGCGCGAGCTCGTCCTCGGCGCGGCGTTGCTCGGTGATGTCCTCGACCGTCCATACCGAGCCCTTCGCCGGGTGGCGCGGATCGACCGCACGCCCGTCGACGCGGGTCCAGAAGCTGCCGCCGTCCTTGTGCCGCCGCAATCCGATGCGGCGCGAGGTCTTGCCCGCGGCCAGCGCGCCATATTCGTCTTCATCGCTGCTGTAGGTATCCTCCTGGGCATACAGAATGCTCGTCGGCTTGCCGTCCAGCTCGCCCGGGCCGTAGCCGTACATCTCCTCGTAGCGCCGGTTGCAGCGCACGATGCAGCGATCCTTGATGAACACGATGCCGATCGAGGCGCTGCCCAGAATCGCCTCCTGCTCGCGCAGCAGGCGGTTGACCTCGTCGCTGTGGCGCTTGCGCTCGGTGATGTCCTCCGCGATCCAGATCGTGCCGGCCTGGGTCTGGCTCGGGTTGATCGCCTTGGCGATCACGCGGCACAGCAAGGTCGAGCCGTCCTTGCGCCTGAATTCCCATTCCAGGTCGAGCTGCTTGCCCTCGCGCAGCACGGGCACCGCCACCCGCCCGAGCTCGGCGTAGCTCTCGGCGCTGGTGTAGATGACCTCGCCCGGCTGGCCGATCAGCTCGCCCGGGCCCCAGCCCAGCATCTCCTCGAACTTCGGGTTGCAGAGCGAGAACTTGCGCTCGCGCGTGAACGCGATGCCGATCGAGGCATTGGCGAGGATCGCCTGGTGCTCCAGCTCGGTATAGCGGTTGCGATTGCCGTAGCCCGCGGCGGGCGCCTCCGCGCGGGAGGCAGGCTCCTTCGCCGCCGGCGCGGCCGGCTCGCCTATCGTAGCCCGCAGCGGCGCGGGGTCGCTCATTTCGAGTCTCTCGTATGCAAGCCGTTTCTCCCGCGATTCGCGGCTCCCCCCGCGGAATCGTAACCCTAAACGCCCCTGCGCGGCGCATCGGCCGCGGGTGTGAACTATTTCACCAAAAGCTCTCGACCGTGATCTGGCCCGGCGCGCGCCGGCGGTGCTTGCGCATGCCGCACCCGGCGAGCGCGGCGGCCGCGTCGCGCAGCATCGCGGGGTTGCCGCACAGCATCACCTGCGAAGTCTCCGGCCGCAGCGGCGCGCCCGCGGCCGCCTCGAGCCGCCCGTCGCCGATCGCCGCCGGGATGCGCCCGGCAAGCGATCCGGGCGCCGCCTCGCGGCTGACGAAGCTGATGCGGCGAAAGCGCTCCGCGCCGCGCGCGCGCGAAATCGCCTCGAGCAGGTCGCGGTACACCAGTTCCCTCGCGTAGCGCACGGCATGCACCAGCACCACCCTGCGGTAACGCAGCCAGGGCGTCTCGGTGCACAGGATCGAAAGAAACGGCGCCAGCCCGGTGCCGGTCGACAGCAGCCACAGCGTTTCGGCGTCCGGCAGCTCCGACAGGACCAGGAAGCCGGACGGATTGGAAGACAAATAGATGACATCGCCCGCCGCGAGCCGCGCCAGGCGCGGGGAAAGAGGGCCCTCGGGCACCACCACGCCGTAGAACTCGTAGCGCGGCGCCTGCGGCGGATTGACGAACGAGAACGGGCGCGCGACGCGCACGCCGTCGATGTCCAGCGCGAGCTTGACGAACTGCCCGGCCTCGAACGACAGCCGCGGCGCCTCGACTTCGAGCGAGAACAGCGCCTCGGTCCAGCGCCGGTTCGCGAGCACGCGCCCCTCGAGCCACTTGCTCATTGGATGCGGTAGGGCTCGAGCTGCAGCTCGGCCAGCTCGCCGCCGAGCGTCACGATCACGCCCTGGCGCCGGTTGTCGCCGGTGTCGGAGAATTCGAACGCATAGGTGCGCCGCAGCCGCAGGCGGCCTTCGTCGTCGCGCGCCGGCCGCAGCTTCACGAACGCCACCGTCTCGTCGAGGAACTGCAGCCCGTAGCGCCCGCAGGCGGCGCGCCCGGCCGCCACCGCGCGCTCGCGCGCGCGCAGGCTGTCGATCCAGAACCAGGTTGCGCCGACGACGACGGCGATGGCGGACAGTTCCAGCATGGGTCGCGCATTATATTCACCCGCTCTCGCGCGAGTCGCGGTAGCGGTACAGCAGCAGCGCGAGCGGGCTGAAGCGCCGTGCGATGGCATGCCCGCGCACCGGCCGCAGCTCGGACAGGGGCAGTGCGAGCTGCGCCAACGGCGTGCCGAGGCAGGCGCGCGCCAGCTCGCCGCCGATCGCGCTCGCGAGCGCGAGGCCGCGCCCGTTGCAGCCGAGCCAGGCGAGCACGCCCGGCGCCAGCTCGTGCACGTGCGGCAGCGCATCGAGCGTCATGCCGAGCCGGCCGTGCCACTGGAACTCGAAGCGCGGCACGCCCAGCTGCGGAAACACCCGCGCCACGCGCTCGCCGATGCGGCGCGCGAGGCGCGCGCGCCAGCGCCAGGGCAGCACCAGCGCGCCGCCGGTCACCAGGCGCCCCTGAGCGTCCCAGCGAAAGAAGTGCAGGTCGCCATGCGTGTCGGAGCAGGCGTGGTCGAACGGCAACACGCTTGTTCGCGCCTGGTGCGGCAGCGGCGCGGTCGCCATCTGGTAGCTGGTCACGGGAAAGACGCTGCGCGCCAGGCCCGGCCAGAGCGCGCCGGAATAGGCATGGGTGGCGATCACGACGCGCCCGGCGCGCACGCCTCCGCGCCCGGTGGCGGCGCGCCACAGGCTGCCGGCGCGTGCGACGCTTTGCACCGCGCTGTGCGTGTGCACGCGCGCGCCGCGCGCGATCGCGGCGCGCGCGAGCTCGCGGCAATAGGCGAGCGCATTGAGCTTGCCTCCGCTTGCGTTCTGCCAGCCGCCGTGCCAGAACGCGGACCCGGTGATGCGCTCGACGCCGGCCCGGTCGAGCACCTCGACCGGGGCCCCGCGCCGGCCCCAGGCCGCGGCGCGCGCTTCAGCGAGCCGCATGCGCCCCGGCGTGTGAACCGGCTGCACCCAGCCGCTCTGCACCGCCTCGCAGCGCATGCCGTGGCGCGCGATCAGGTCGAAGGTCAGCCGGGCCGAGTCGCACACCAGCTGCGCGAAGCGCTCGCCGGCGCGCGCCGCGAGCGCGTCCGGATCGACGCGCGACAGGGTCGGGATCACCTGGCCGTTGTTGCGCCCCGAGGCGCCCTGGCCGATCTCGCCCGCCTCCAGCACCGCGACCCGCGCGCCGCCCTCGGCCAGCGCGAGCGCGCAGGCAAGGCCCGTGTAGCCCGCCCCGATCACCGCGACGTCCGCGCGCTGCTCGCCCTCCAGCGGCGCGGTGGGCGGTGGCGCCGGCGCCGTGGCGTGCCAGAGTGAGCTGCGAAACCCGTCGTCGTCCATGCGGTAGAGTCTAGCCTCGATGGCCGAGCTGATCGAATTCGCGGATGGCGGCTACGCGTTTCTCAAGGGCGTATATCCCTACTCGCAGGGCGTGATCGCGCGGGCCGGATTTGCGCTCGAGCGAGTGCGCTTCGCGCGAGCGCTGCCGCTGGCCCAGGGATTTGCCGCGATCGAGGCGCACCTCGCGGCGCTCGGCCGGCCGCGCACCGCGCTGTGCGCCGCCGAGCTGCGCTCGCCGCGGCCGTTCAGCTTCGACGGCTTCGGCGAGTTCAACCGGCGCTACGTCGCGGTGCTGGAGGACTGGGGCATCTTCCGCGCCGGGCTCAACCCGGTCGCGCGCTCCAACGTCGCGCCCGAGATCGACCCGCCCGCCGAGCCGTCGTTCTACGCCTTCTGCTACACGGTCCCTGCGCCGGCCGCCGGACCGAGCTTCGTGGTCGCCGGCAGCGGCGAGTGGCCCGAGGGCGGGCGCTTTCCCGAGGACATCGTGGCGCGCGGCGACATCTCGCCGGCGGGATTGCGCGCCAAGGCGCGCTGGGTGCTCGACATGATGCAGCAGCGCCTGCGCGGCCTGGGCGCGGGCTGGGCCGAGGCCTCGGCGACCCAGGTCTACACCGTGCACGACCTGCACCCTTTCCTGGGCGACGAGATCGTCGCGCGCGGCGCCGCCGCGGCCGGCCTGACCTGGCACTACTGCCGGCCGCCGATCAGCGGGCTCGAGTACGAGATGGACCTGCGCGGGGTCGCGCTCGAGCGCGTCATCCGCGCCTAGGCCGCGCGGCGCACGAGCTCGGCGGCGCGCTCGCCGATCATGATCGCGGGCGCGTTCGTGTTGCCGCCGATCAGGCTCGGCATCACCGAGCAGTCGGCCACGCGCAGGCCCTCGACGCCGCGCACCCGCAGCTCGGGATCGAGCACCGCACCCGCGTCGCTGCCCATGCGGCAGGTGCCGACCGGGTGATAGACGGTGTCGGCGCGGGCGCGGATCGCGCGCTCGATGTCGGCGTCGGATTGAACTTTCGCCGTGTAGAGCTCGGTCGAGGGGAACGCGGCCAGCGCCGGCGCGTCCAGGACGCGCCGCACCAGCTTGAAGCCGCGCACCAGCGCGGCAAGGTCCTCGGGCTCGGCCAGGAAGCGCGGATCGATCAGCGGCGCGTCGCGCGCATCGCGGCTCGCCAGGCGCACCGTGCCGCGGCTCCTGGGGCGCAGCACGCAGACGTGGCAGGACAGGCCGTGCCCCAGGTGCAGCGTGCGGTTGTGGTTGTCGACCATGCCGACCACGAAGTGCAGCTGCAGGTCCGGGCGCTCGAGCCCGGGCTCGCTCTTCACGAATCCGCCCGCCTCGGCGAAATTGGTGGTCAGCATGCCGCGCCGCTCGCGCAGGTAGCGCAGCAGCTCGCGCGCCAGGCGCAGGCTGCCGCCGAGCGAGACGCCGATCAGCTCGCCCGAGCGCACTTTGCGGTTGACGATGTAGTCGGGATGATCCTGCAGGTTCTCGCCCACCCCGGGCGAATCGTGCACCACTTCCAGCCCGAGCGCGCGCAGATGCCCGGCCGGACCCACGCCCGAGCACATCAGCAGCTGGGGCGACTGGAACGCGCCGGCGGCGAGCACGACTTCGCGCGTCGCGCCGATCGTCTCGCTGCGCCCGGCGCGCCAGATCTCCACTCCGCTCGCGCGCTTGCCCGCGAACGTCACGCGCAGCGCGTGCGCCTCGGTGTAGACCGCCAGGTTCGGCCGCGCCATCGCCGGGTGCAGGTAGGCGCGCGCGGCGTTCCAGCGCTCGCCGCCTTTCTGCGTCACCTGGTACAGGCCGACGCCTTCCTGCTGCGGACCGTTGAAGTCGTCGTTGAGCGGCAGCCCGGCTTGCCTGCCCGCCTCGACGAACAGGCGCGCGAAGGGATTCGGCGAGCGCAGGTCGGCCACGTTCAAGGGGCCGCCCACGCCGTGCAACTCGCTTGCGCCGCGCTCGTTGTTCTCGGCGCGCAGGAAATAAGGCAGCACGTCGCGCCAGCCCCAGCCGCTTGCGCCCGCCGCGGCCCAGTCGTCGTAGTCCGAAGGATGGCCGCGCATGTAGATCATCGCGTTCATCGAGCTCGAGCCGCCGAGCATGCGCCCGCGCGGCTGGTAGCCGCGGCGCTGGTAGAGCGCCTCCTGCGGCACGGTTTCGAAGGCCCAGTTGCGGATGCGCGTGGGCAGGACGAGCGCGACCGCGGCCGGCATGGTGACCAGCACGCTGTCGTCGGGCGGGCCGGCCTCGACCAGGCACACCCGCAGCGCCGGATCCTCCGACAGGCGCGCGGCGAGCGCGCAGCCGGCCGAGCCGCCGCCCACCACAACGTAGTCGAAGCGTGTCATCGGACCCTCCTCAGGCAGGCGCCACGCGCGGCGCGCGGCGGCGCTTATCGTACGCTTCGATCGCAGCGCCGAGGATGCCCTTGGGCATGAAGATGATGAACAGCACCAGCATCAGGCCATAGATCGTGGTGTCCAGGCCGTGGATGTCGTGCCCGATGCTGAGGCGCAGGCCCTCGGCCAGCATCAGCGTGAACACCGCGCCGACGGTCGGCCCGAGGCGCACGAACATCCCGCCGGCGATGGCGCCGAACACCATCTGCAGGCTGATGCCGATGCCCGATACGGTCTCGGGGCTGACGTAGAGCTGATACTGCGCGTACAGCACCCCGCCGACGCAGGTCATGAGCGCCGAGACCATGGTCACGCCGAGCTTCAGGCGCGTCACGCTCATGCCGATCGAGGCCGCGGCGTCCTCCTCCTGGCTGATCGCCTCGAGCGCGAGGCGCGCCATTGAGCGGTCGACGCGGGTCCAGACCCAGAGCCCGATGAGCCACACGACCAGAACGACGTAGAACCACACCAGCTTGGAGGAGAACTGCATCGCGTAGAGCGACCACGACGCCTTGGCGAGCGCGGTCTTCGGCGTCACCCCGAGCGAGCCGCCGGTATAGTCGCGCAAGGCGATGATGATCAGCCTGACCACTTCCGACAGCGCGAGCGTGACGAGCGCGAAATAGTGGCCCACGATCCTGAAGCGAAAGCACGGGTAGCCGATCAGGAGCGCGAGCAGCGCGGTGGCAGCGAGCGCGAGCGGCAGCCCCAGCCAGGGCGAGAGGTGGAAGTGGTTCCAGCCCATCACCACCACGTAGGCGCCGACGCCGAGGAACGCGCCGTGCCCAAGGCTCACCATTGCGAGGCGGCCCATGATCGCCCAGCCGGTGTAGACGAAGGCCCACAGCAGGCACAGGATGATCAGATGCAGCGGGTAGTCGCCCATGCCCGCGAGCGGCGCCGCCGCCACCAGCGCAAGGCCGATCCAGCGCGCCATGCTCATCTCTTGCCTCCCAGGATGCCCCGCGGGCGCCAGAACATCATGCCGATGAAGAACAGGAACGCGAGCACGTAGCCCCATTCGAGCGCGAGGAAGTACCCGCCCACGGAGATGAACTGGGCGAAGATGAACGCGGCGATGAAGCCGCCCACCATGTTGCCCAGGCCGCCGAGCACGCAGACCATGAAGGTGATCGGGCCGAAGGAAAGGCCGATCGCGGGATGGATGTCGTACTGCAGCACCAGCAGGCAGGCGGCCAGCCCCGCCAGCGCGCCGCCGAGCGCCGAGGTGAGCACGAAGATGCGGTTCGGGTTCACGCCCATGAGCGGCATGATGGCGCGGTCCTGCGAGATGGCGCGGATCGCGGTGCCGATGTAGGTGCGCTTGAGCAGCAGGTAGATCGCCACCATGCCGCCGAGCGCGGCGCCGAATGCGATCAGGCGCGCGAGGCTGATGTACAGACCGCCGACCTGCAGCGCCGGCAGGCTCACCCCGATGTTCTTGAACTCGACCCCGAAGGCGAGCGTCGCCACCGCCTGCAGGAAGAACAGCACCCCGCCGGTCACCAGCAGCTGGTTGATCGGCTCGGCGCCCAGCACCGGCTTGATCACCAGCACGTGCAGCAGGGCGCCCAGCGCCGCCACCAGCAGGATGCAGCCGAGGAAGGCGAGCGCGAGCGGCCAGTGGTAGACGTTGTGCGCGTAGTACACCGAGTACATCCCGATCATGATCAGCTCGGCATAGCAGATCCACACCACGTCGATCACGCCGAAGATCAGGTTCAGCCCGAGCGCGAGCAGGGCGAGGATGCCGCCCAGCAGGATGCCGTTGATCACCGCTTCGAGCAGGAAGATGTCGAATATCTGCATCGCTAGAGCCCCAGGTAAGCCTTGCGGATCTCGTCCGAGGCGAGCAGCGCGGCCGCGGCGCCGCTGGTCTTGATGCGCCCGGTCTCGAGCAGGTAGGCGCGGTCGACCACCTTCAGCACCTGGCGGATGTTCTGCTCCACGATCAGCACCGTGTAGCCCTCGGCGCAAATGCGCTTGATCAGGCCGAAGATCGCCTGCACCACGACCGGCGCGAGGCCGGCCGAAGGCTCGTCCAGCAGCAGCAGCTTGGGCCCCGACATCAGGGCGCGGCCGATGGCGCACATCTGCTGCTCGCCGCCCGAGAGCGTGCCGGCGGCCTGCGCGCGCCGCTCCTTCATGCGCGGAAAGAGCGAAAACACGAACTCGAGCCGCTCGGCGTAGCGCGCGCGCGCCGCCGGCAGGAAGCCGCCCATTTTCAGGTTCTCCTCCACGCTGAGCCTGGGAAACAGGCGCCGGTTCTCGGGCACCTGCGCGATGCCGCGCGCGATCACCTGGTGCGCCGGCACGTCGTTCAGCGGCCGGCCCTCCATCGACACCGTGCCGGCGCTCGCCGGCAGCAGCTTCGAGATCACGCGCAGCAGCGTCGTCTTGCCCGCGCCGTTGGGCCCGATCACCGCCACCGATTCGCCCGCGTTTACCTCCAGGCTGACTTCGAACAGGGCCTGCAAGCTGCCGTAGCCCGCCGACACGTTCGAGACTCTGAGCATCAGCCCGCCCTCGCCGCGACCGTGGCCTGCACGTCCCCGGCGTCGGTGCCGAGGTAGACCTCGATCACCTTCGGGTCGTGGGCGACCTCCTGCGGCCGCCCCTGCGCGATCACCTCGCCGTGGTCGAGCACCAGGCAGCGGTCGACCACCCGCATCAGCGCGCCCATGATGTGCTCGACCCAGATGATGGTGATGCCGCGCTGGGCCCGGATCGCGCCCAGCATGTCGGCGGCCTGGTGCATCTCGGCCTCGTCCAGCCCGCCGAGAGACTCGTCCGCGAGCAGCAGCTGCGGCCGGGTGGCGAGCGCGCGCGCCAGCTCGAGCTTCTTCAGCCCCGCCGCGCCCAGGCCGTCGACCCGCGCCGCAGGCTCGGCCGGCAGGTTGACCAGCGCGAGCGCCTCGCGCGCCTGGGCGAAGGCGGACTCGCGCGATGGCCTGTCCTGCTGCCCGTAATAGGCCGCGAGCGCGACGTTCTCGACGATCGACAGGCGCCGGAACGGGCGCGGGATCTGGAAGGTCCGGGCCACGCCGTGGTGCGCGACCCGGTTCGCAGGCTCGCCGGCGATCTCGCGCCCGAGCAGCCGGATCGAGCCCGCCGACGGCGCGAGCGCGCCGGCGATCAGGTTGAAGGTCGTGCTCTTGCCCGAGCCGTTCGGCCCGATCAGGCCGAGGATCTCGCCCCGCGCCAGCTCGAACGCGACCTCGCTGACGGCCGTGAACCCGCCGAAGCGCTTGGTCAGCCCCCTGACCGAGAGCATCCCCTCACCCGCGCCGTCTCCCCTACTGGTTGGAGTAGACCGAGCTCTTGGGCAGGGGAATGACCGGATCCGCGGTGCGCAGCGCCTTGGGCCAGACGATCTTGGTCTCGCCGCCGAGGTACTGCATCACCACCGGGGAGCTGCGCTCGTTCTGCCCCGACATCGGCGTGCCCGGCGGGAAGAACTTCACGCCGTAGCCCTGGATCGTGCCGCCGACCGGGATGTCGGCGTCGAGCGCGGCCTTGCGCAGGTCGTCGGAGCTGACACCGCCGTACTTCTTGATCGCGCGCGGCATCACGTCGGTGAAGAAGATCCAGGCCTGGTTGAATCCCATCGAGGCGTGCGGCGGAACCTCCTCGGCGCCGGTCGCCGCCTTGTAACGCTTGATCATCTCCTGGGTCAGCTCGCCCAGCCCCGGCTTGAGCGTTTTCGGATCGAGCAGCTGCGCGGCCACCGGGTCGACGTCGAAGATGTAGTTCGCTTCGTCGCCGAACGAGGCGTGCAGCTTGTCGTACTGCCCGTAGCCCGCGCCCTGGCCGATCAGCGCGGCCCACTTCAGGCCCTGCTCGCGCGCCTGGCGCCAGAACAGGGTGATGTCGGGGTTGTAGCCGGTGTGCAGGATCACGTCGGGGCGCGCGCGGCGCAGCTTGGTGATCAGCGACGAGAGATCCGGCGCGGTGGCGGAATAGCCTTCCTTCAGCACGATGTCCATGCCGTACTTGCCGCAGGCCTCGACGTTGCCGGCGGCCACGCCGCTGCCGTAGGGCCCGTCCTCGTGGATGATCGCCACGCGCACGTCCTTGGGCGCCTTGTGCAGCTTGGGCTGCGCCATCTCGTCGACGAACGCGCAGGCGGCGGCGCCGATCTGGTCGGAATGCAGCTGGGCGCGGAACACGTACTGCAGGTTCTTGCCCTTGAACACGCTCGAAGCGATGCAGACGTTGAACCACGTGAACAGCTTCTGCGCGTCGGCCTTCTGCGCGATCGGCACGCACTGCGCGCTCGAGTAGAAGCCCATCAGCATGTCGACGTGCTGCTCGTCCATCAGGCGCGTCGCCTCGTTGATCGCGACCTCGTTCTTGGACTGCGCGTCGGCGTAGATCGGGTCGATCTTGTAGCCGTCGACCCCGCCCCTCTCGTTGATCATGTCGATCGCGATCTTGGTCGCGATCGCCGCCGCCTTGGAGCCGCCGGCCGCGAGCGGACCGGTGTAGTCGTAGATCACGCCGATCTTGAAATCCTTCTCCGCGAACGCCGACGGTGCGAATGCGGCCGCGCCGAGTGCAGCGGCCAGCGTGCAGATGCGGATTGCGTACGAACGCATGGACTCCTCCTTCCCTAATGGTGGGCTTGCCGGACGATTCTTGTTTTCAGCCAGTCTTTCGCAACAGCGCCGCGCCTGTCAAGCTGCTTTCACGTCCTTGCGCACGATGTCGGCCCCCTTTTCGGCCAGTGCGATCACCGCGGCGTTGGTGTTGCCCGAGACGACCGAGGGCATCACGGAAGCGTCGATCACGCGCAGGCCGCCGACCCCGCGCACCCGCAGCCGCTCGTCCACCACCGAAGCGGCGTCGGTTCCCATGCGGCAGGTCGAGGTCGGATGGAACACGGTGTCGCCCGCCTCGCGGCAGTACGCCAGCCACTCCGCGTCGCTTTGCACCTTCGCGCCCGGCTGGAACTCGGCCGCGACGTAGCCCGCGAGCGGCGGCGTATTGGCCAGCCGGCGCGCGAACTTCAGGCCTTCGACCATCATGCGGCGGTCGTTCTCGGTCGCGAGGTAGTTGTACTGGATCGCCGGCGGCGCATGCGGATCGGCGGAACGGATCTGCACCCGCCCGCGCGACTCGGGCTGCAGCTGCGAGACCGAGACCGTAAAGCCCGAGAACGGATGCAGCGCTCCGCCGCGCCTGGCGGTCGAAAAATTGATGAAGTAGATCTGGGCGTCGGGCCGCGCGAGCTCGGCGCGGGTGCGCACGAACGCGGCCGCGTAGCCCGCGCTCACCGTCAGCGGCCCGCGCCGCCACAGCAGGTAGCGCAAGCCGATGCCGAGCTTGCGCCACAGGCTCGCCATGTCGTCGTTTAGCGTGACCGGCCGGTTGCAGCGCCAGAAGGTGCGCACGTAGAAATGGTCCTGCAGCGCCTCGCCCACGCCGGGCGAGTCCGCGAGCGGCGCGATCCCCAGGGCCTCGAGCAGGGCGCGCGGGCCGATGCCCGAGAGCTGCAGCAGCTGAGGCGAGTTGAACGCCCCGCCGGCGAGGATCACCTCGCGCGCGGCGCGCACCGTGTGCTTGCGGCCCGCCCGCAGGTACTCCACGCCGACCGCGCGCCGGCCCTCGAACAGCACGCGCGTGGCGAGCGCGTTGACTTCGACGCGCAGGTTGGCGCGCCTGGCCGCCCGGCGCAGGTAGCCGGTCGCGGCGCTCGAGCGCCGGCCGTTCCTGGCAGTGGCCTGGTAGTAGCCCGCGCCCTCCTGCGTCGCGCCGTTGAAGTCGTCGTTGCGCGCCACGCCGAGCGCCGCGGCCGAGGCGATGAAGGCGTCGCACAGCTCGTGCCTGTCGGGCAGGTCGCTGACCGCGAGCGGGCCGCCGGTGCCGTGCCAGGCGCTCGCGCCGCGGCTCTGGTCCTCGGACTTGATGAAGTAGGGCAGCAAGTCGTCGAAGCCCCAGCCCGGCACGCCCCAGCCGTCGAAGTCCTCGCGCTGGCCGCGGATGTAGACCAGGCCGTTGATCGACGAGGAGCCGCCCAGGACCTTGCCGCGCGGGGTGAATACCCGCCTGCCGTTCAGCGCCGGCTCCGGGTCCGACTCGTAGGACCAGTTGAGGTCGGTGCGGGTGAACAGCTTGCCGTAGCCCAGCGGGACATGGATCCAGGGATCGGTGTCGCGCGGGCCGGCTTCGAGCAGCAGTACGCGCGTGCGGGCGTCCTCGCTTAGCCGGTTCGCCAGCACGCAGCCGGCCGAGCCGGCGCCGACGATGACGGTATCGCAGGTCTCGCCGCGCGCCATGCCGCGCTCAGACCTTGCGCGGCGGCGCCACGTGCATCCCGGCATCCACGTAGAGCACCTGCCCGGTGACCTGGGAGGCGCCCTCGATCAGCCAGGCCGCCGCCTGCGCCACGTCCTGCGGCTGCGTGACCGACCCGAGCGGCGCGATCGCGGCGTAGGTTTCGCGCAGGCGCGCGTAGCGCTCCTCGCCGTAGCCCGCGACCAGCCAGGGCGTGTCGACGAATCCGGGCGCAATCACGTTTACCCGCACTTCGGGCGCGAGCACCCGCGCGAGCGTCATCGAGACCGTGTTGAGCGCCGCCTTGGAGGCCGCGTAGGCGATCGACGAGCCGGTCGCCACGCGCGAGGCGAGCGAAGAGACGTTCACGATCGCGCCGCGCGCGGCCTTGAGCGCCGGCGCCGCGGCGCGGCACATCTGGAACGGGCCGATCACGTTGGTCGCGTAGATGCGCTGGAAGTCCCCCGCCGACAGGCCGTCGAGCTCGGCGTGCGGCACGAACTTGGTGGTGCCGGCGTTGTTCACCAGCGCATCGAGCCGGCCCCACTTGTCGAGCGCCGCCTGCACCAGTGCGCGGCACTGCGCGTCGTCCGAGACGTCCGCGCGCACGGCGATCGCCTCGCTGCAGCGCGCGGCGACTTCCCGCGCCTGCTTTTCGCTCTTGGAGTAGTTGACGAGCACGCGCCAGCCGCGCGCGGCGAGCTCGAGCGCGACCGCGGCGCCGATGCCCGAGGCCGAGCCGGTGACGATCGCGACGCGCGGTTCCACGCGGCTAGACCGTGGCGGTCGCCGCCGCGGGCGAGCCGACCGCGCCCGGCAGCCGCAGCGGCGGCCCGGTGAACAGAAACCGGTTGCGCCGGTGCTCGCGCAGCCAGCCTGCGAGCGGGCCGAGGTGGAACAACTCGCCCAGGTGGATGCCGTTCTTGAAGATGCAGTGCTCGTGCAGCGGCATCATGGCGTACGGCGCGGGCTTGAAGATGCTCGCCGGGATGAGCTCGACGGCATAGTTGTCGGCGACCAGGCAGCAAAGGCCCGAGTCGCTGATCCAGGCGAGCAGCTTGTCGTCGCGCCCGTCGAGCCCGGTGCAGGTGCCGTGCAGCAGCTTCGGATCGGGTTGCTTCCTCAGCTCCAGGATCAGGTCGGCGAAACCGGTGTGCAGGCAGACGAAATCGCCTTTCTCGACCACGACTTTGTCCGCTTCCATGACGCGCATCAGCTCGTCGTAGCCGATCGCGCGCCGTTCGCGGCCGAAGTGCGCGTGCAGGTCGATCATGACCCCGCGCCCCTGCGCGCCGTGCTCGGCGAGGTTCTCGATCCCGAGCGCGTCGGCGCGCGCGCCCTCGTACCTGGCCCACGGCTCGGGCGCGGCGGGGTTCTCGGGCGCGGGCTTGACGTGCTCGCCGGCGCGAAAGCCGTTGTAGAACACGATCTCCGCCTTGCCGTCGCCGTCGGCGTCGAACTTGCTGCCGATGTGGGCGAACGAGTCCCACTGGGTCGAGTACTGCAGCGTCAGCAGCACCAGGTCGTCGCACACGACGTCGCTGTGCTCGGGGTTGTCCTCGGCCAGCGCAAAGCAGAAATTCTGCCGTCCGGCGTTCTTCCTGCCGTCGCGCAGGGTGGCGAACTGGCGCGGCGGGCCGCGGCGCGGGTTGAGCGCGCTGCCGCCGGGATAGTCGAGCGGCAGCGAGAGGCAGAAGCTGATGCCCTCGCTCACCTCCGCCACGCCCTGCAGCACCTTCTCGCGCGTCACGTAGTTCATGCGCCCGCGCTGGTCGTCCGGGCCGAACTCGCCCCAGTTCGAGCCCGGCGGCCTGTTCTTCCATCGCTTAGCCACGCCGGGCCTCCTCAGAAGAAGTGGCGCGCGATCGTCTCGGCGACCATTACCGGCTTTTCGCCGCCCTCGCGCTCCATGACGACCTTCCAGCCGACCTGCACCCCGCCCTCGATCTTGTCGTATTGCGCCAGGGTGAAGCGCGCACGGACTTTCGACCCGGAGGGCACCGGCGCGGTGAAGCGCACCCGGTTCAGGCCGTAATTGAGCCCCATCTTGCGGTCCGAGAACGAGAACGTCATCTCGCTCAGATGCGCCACCAGCGACAGCGTGAGGAAGCCGTGCGCGATCGTCGTGCCGTAGGGCGAGCGCTTGGCGCGCTCGCGGTCGACGTGGATCCACTGGTAGTCGTCGATCGCCTTGGCGAAGGTGTCGATGCGCTCCTGAGTGATCTCGAGCCAGGGCGAGACCGCGATCTCCTCGCCCACCCTGTTCTCGAGGCTGCGTATCGTAAGCGCAGTGGCGCTCATTGGCTATCCTCTGTTGAATGAAGCGCCGACGAAGCGCTCTATTTCGCTGCACACCAGCTCCGGGCGCTCGTGCACGATCCAGTGCGAGGCTCCGGGCACGCGCACGACGCGCAGGTCCGGCACGCAGGCTTCCAGCCCGTCCAGGCAACCCGGCAGCAGCGCCCTGTCGGCTTCGCCCCAGATCACCAGGGTCGGCACCCTGACCATGAAATCCTTCGCCTGCAGGCTGAGGCGCGACGCGCCCGGGTCCGCCGCCGAAGGAGGATAAAGGGGCGAGGCGCGGTACCAGTTCAGGCTCCCGGTGAGCGCGCCGGGCTGCGCCCAGGCCTCGAGATAGGCGGCCTTGTCCTGCTCGCTGAACTGCGGGCTGCCTGAGGCGAAGGCGAATTGCCACAGCTTGGCGTAGCCGTCCTGCGACAGCACGCGCTCGGCTTTTGCGTCGCGCAGCAAGAGCATGTAAGCGCTCGCCTGCTGCTGCGCAGGACTGCCGGCGAGCTCGCGCCAGAACGTGTAGGGATGCGGCGAGTTGACGATCACCAGGTGCGAAAGCAGCTCCGGGTGCGCCATCGCGAAGCCCCAGGCCACCGCCCCGCCCCAGTCGTGCGCGACCAGCACAAAGCGCTTGCCCGCGAAGCGCTGCGCCAGCTGGCGGATGTCCTCGACCAGCAGCTTGGCCCGGTACTGCTCGACCGCGGCCGGCCGGTCGGACAGGTTGTAGCCGCGCTGGTCGGGCGCCACCGCGCACCAGCCGCGCGCCGCGAAGTACTCCAGCGGCCCCTTCCAGCCGCGCCAGAACTCCGGAAAGCCGTGCAGGAACAGCATCAGCGGGCCTTCGCCCGCGCGCGCGTAATGCAGCCGCACGCCGTTGACTTCGGCGTAGCCGTGCTCGATGGGACTCGGCCCAGTCACGAAAACCTGGAGAAGTCGGGCTTGCGCTTCTCGAAGAAGGCCGTCATCGCCTCCTTCGCCTCGGGCGAGCCCAGACGCTCCCTGAACGCACGCCCCTCCGTTTCGATCTGCTCGCCGACCGCGCGCGCGAACGCGGCCTTCATCAGCTGCTTGGTCAGGCGCACCGACGCGGGAGGCAGCGCCGCCAGCGCGAGCGACGCATTGCGCGCGATCTCGAGCAGGTCGGCTTCGGCCACGATCTCGGTCACGAATCCGGCCGCGAGCGCCTTGTCGGCGCCGAACGGCCGGCCGAGCAGCAGCAGCTCGGCGGCGCGCTGGTAGCCGGCGATCGCCGGCAGCAGCAGGCTCGAGCCGGCCTCGGGCACCAGGCCGAGCGGCACGAACGGCAGCTGGAAGCGCGCGTTGGGCGCGGCGTACACCAGCTCGCAATGCAGCAGCATGGTCGTGCCGATGCCGACCGCCACGCCGCCCACCGCGGCCACGAGCGGCTTCCTGAGCGTCGCGATCAGGTGCAGGAAGTCGAACGTGCTCGAGCGCTCGCCGTGCGGCGGGCGCTCGAGGAAGTCGTTCAGGTCGTTGCCCGCGCAGAAGCAGTCGGGCTTGCCGTGGATCAGCATCGCCCGCACCTGCGGGTCGGACTCGGCCGCGGACATGGCGCCTGCGATCGCGCCGTACATCTCGGGCGTGAGCGCGTTCTTCTTGTCGATGCGCGCGAGCTCGATCCTCGTGACGCGGTCGCGGGTCTCGACCAGGACGTTGGCGCTCATCTCATGCCGCCGGAAGCTTGTAGTCGTGCAGCTGCTGGCGGATCGTGAGCTTGGAGAGCTTGCCGGTCGCGGTGTGCGGCAGCTCCTTCACGAACACGACGTCGTCGGGCATCCACCACTTCGCGATCTTGCCCTCGAAGAACTTGAGCAGCTCGTCCCGGCTCACCTCCTGGCCGGGCTTCTTCACCGCCACCACGATCGGGCGCTCGTCCCACTTGGGGTGCTTGACCCCGATCACGGCGGCTTCGGCGATCGCCGGGTGCGCGACCGCGACGTTCTCCAGATCGATCGAGCTGATCCACTCGCCGCCCGACTTGATCACGTCCTTGGAGCGGTCGGTGATCTGCATGTAGCCGTCCGGATCGAGCGTGGCGACGTCGCCGGTCGGGAACCAGCCGTCCTGCAGCGGGTCGCCGCCCTCGCCCTTGAAATAGCTGGTGATGACCCAGGGCCCGCGCACCTGCAGGTCGCCGAAGGCCTTGCCGTCCATCGGCAGCTCCTTGCCGTCCTGGCCGACGATGCGCATGTCGACGCCGAAGATGGCGCGCCCCTGCTTGGCCTGCAGCGCGTAGCGCGCTTGCTTGTCCATCGCCAGGTGCTTTTCCTTGAAGGTGCAAACGGTCCCGAGCGGGCTCATCTCGGTCATGCCCCAGGCGTGCAGCACGTTCACGCCGTAGTCCTCCTGGAAGGCGCGGATCATCGCCGGCGGGCAGGCCGAGCCGCCGATCACCACTCCTTTCAGGGTCGCGAACCTGAGCTTCGATTCCTTCATGTAGTTGAGCAGCCCGAGCCATACGGTGGGCACGCCCGCCGACATGGTCACGCGCTCGGCCTCGAACAGCTCGTGCAGGCTCTTGCCGTCCAGGTGCGGGCCGGGAAAAACGAGCTTGGTGCCGGTCAGGGCGCAGGAATACGGCAGCCCCCAGGCGTTGACGTGGAACATCGGCACCACCGGCAGCACCACGTCGCGCGCCGACAGGTCGAGCGCGTCGGGCAGCGCGGCGGCGTAGGCGTGCAGGATCGTCGAGCGGTGGGTGTAGAGCACGCCCTTGGGATTGCCGGTCGTGCCCGAGGTGTAGCAAAGGCAGGCCGCGGTGCGCTCATCGAGCTTCGGCCACTCGAACCTGTCGTCCTGCGCCTCGAGCAGCGTCTCGTAGCACAGCAGGTTCGGGATCGAGCTCTGCTTGGGCATGTGCGCGGCGTCGCTCATCAGCACGAAGGCCTTTACGGTCTTCAACTGCGGCGCGAGCCGCTCCACGAGCGGCAGGAAAGTGAGGTCGAAGAAGACGACCCTGTCCTCGGCGTGGTTCGCGATGTAGGCGATCTGCTCGGGGAACAGGCGCGGGTTGATGGTATGGATCACCGCCCCGCTGCCGGCCACGGCGTAGTAGATCTCGAAGTGGCGGTAGCCGTTCCAGGCCAGCGTGGCGGCACGCTCGGAGGGCTTGACGCCGAGCGCCGCGAGCGCCTTGGCCAGGCGGCGCGAGCGCTTGTGCGCCGCGCGGTAGTCGTAGCGGTGGATGCCGCCTTCCACCGTCTTGGACACGATCTCGGTCTCGCCATGGTGGCGATCGGCATGCCGGATCAGGTCGGTGATCAACAGCGGCGCGTCCATCATCAGGCCTAGCATCGGTCTCCTCCGGAATGCTCTTTCACAATGCGGGCAAGCGGCTGAAGTTACTCTGCGTCATGACGGCGGGTCAAGCGCGCTTGACCGGCCCGATGCCGTTCACTAAGATCGGCGCCACCTCACGGCCCAACAAGAACAAATCTTACGGCCGTGTCCACATCCAAAGGGGGAGAGTCATGAGTCGCAAATTCGTCCGCGCCACGGTTCTCGGCGCCGCCGCAGCCCTGTTCGCGCTCGGCGCGCAGGCCGCCGGCACCGTCAAGGTCGCCTACATCGACCCGATGTCGGGTGGCATGGCCAACGTCGGCGAGCAGGGGCTGGCGGAGTTCCAGTTCTACGCCGATTGGCTGAACGCACATGGCGGCGTGCTGGGCAAGAAGCTCGAGATCGTGCCGTTCGACAACAAGGTGAGCCCGCAGGAATCGCTCAACCAGCTCAAGCGCGTCGAGGACGAGGGCATCCGCTACATCACCCAGGGCAATTCCTCCGCGGTCGCGCTGGCGCTTTCGGACGCGGTCACCAAGTTCAACGAGCGCAACCCGGGCAAGGAGATCCTGTACCTGAACTACGCCGCGGTGGATCCGGCGCTGACCAACGAGAAGTGCAGCTTCTGGCACTTCCGCTTCGACGCCAACGCCGACATGAAGATGGAGGCGCTCACCGCGGTGATGGCGAAGGACAAGAGCATCCACAAGGTCTACCTCATCGACCAGGACTACTCGTTCGGCCACGCGGTGGCGGACGCCGCGGTGCGCATGCTAAAGCGCAAGCGCCCCGACATCCAGATCGTCGGCAACGAGTTCCACCCGATCGCGCGGGTCAAGGACTTCTCGCCCTACGTGGCCAAGATCAAGGCCTCCGGCGCGCAGGCGGTCATCACCGGCAACTGGGGCAACGACATGTCGCTGCTGGTGAAGGCCGGCCGCGAGGCGGGGCTGAACGTCGACTGGTATACCTTCTACGCCGGCGGCCTGGGCACGCCGACCGCGATGGGCGACGCTGCGGCCGGGCACGTCAAGATCGTGGCCGAGTACCACTCCAACGTGGTGCCAAACAGGGCCGCGGCCTGGGATGCGGCCTACCGCAAGCAGGCGCCCAAGGGCAACCCCGACTTCTACTACCTGCGCGGCAAGGTCATGTTCGACATGCTGGTCGCGGCGATGAAGAAGGCGAATTCGGACGACCCGGTCAAGGTCGCCTACGCGCTCGAAGGCTTGAAGATGGAGGGCGACATGGGCGAGCTAGAGATGCGCAAGGACGACCACCAGCTGATCCAGCCGCTGTTCGTGTTCACGCTGCAGAAGTCCGCGGCGCATGGCGGGCCGAAGCAAGCCAAGATCGACATGGAAGGCAGCGGCCTCGCGCCGGTGACCGACGCGCGCATCGAGCCGTACGTCACCGCGACCGCCACTTCGTGCCAGATGAAGCGCCCGTAGCACCCGACCGCTAGGAGCATGACGGGGGGCTCGCCCCCCGTTTGTTTTTGCGCATGGAATTCTTCCTCGTCCAGCTGCTGAACGGCGTCAGCTACGGGCTGCTGCTGTTCATGCTGTCCTCGGGGCTGACGCTGGTCTTTTCCCTCATGGGCGTGCTCAACTTCGCCCACGCCAGCTTCTACATGCTGGGCGCGTACTTCGCCTACCAGATCAGCACCGGGATCGGCTTTTTCCCGGCGCTGGTGGTCGCGCCGCTGCTGGTGGGCGGGGTGGGCATGCTGGTCGAGCGCTTCGGGCTGCGCACTGTGCACCGCTACGGCCACGTGGCCGAGCTGCTGTTCACCTTCGGCCTGGCCTACCTGATCGAGGAGGCGGTGCACCTGGTGTGGGGCCGGGCGGCGGTCGAATACCGCATCCCGGCGGCGCTCGACGGCCCCATGTTCAACATCTTCACCTCGGAGTACCCGACCTATCGGGTATTCATGATGCTGGTGTCGGTCGCGATGCTGGTCTCGATATGGCTCGCGCTCACCCGCACCCGCATCGGGCTGGTGATCCAGGCCGCGCTCACCCACCCGCAGACGGTCGAGGCGCTGGGACACAACGTGCCGCGCGTGTTCATGCTGGTGTTCGGCGGCGGCGCCGCGCTCGCCGGGCTGGCGGGCGTGATCGGCGGCAACGCCTTCATCACCGAGCCCGGCATGGCGGCAGCGGTCGGACCGATCATATTCGTGGTCGTCGTGGTGGGCGGCATGGGCTCGCTCGCCGGCGCGTTCGTCGCCTCGCTGCTGATCGGCTGCCTGCAGACCTTCTCCGTGGGTCTTGACTGGAAGATCGGCTGGCTCGGCATCACCGTGGCGCAGGCCGCGCCGGTGCTGCCCTACCTGCTGATGGTGCTGATCCTGATCCTGCGGCCGCGCGGCCTGCTCGGCACGCGCGAGGGCTGACGTGGCCGAGGTCCGGTTCGAGCCGTTCAACCCCGGGCGCTGGCTGCTGTGGGGCGCCACCGCGGCGCTGTTCGTCGCCGCGCCGCTCGTGTTCAGGCAGGGCTTCGCCGTCACCCTGATGACGCAGATGGGCGCGTTCATCATTTTCGCCCTGTCCTACAACATGCTGCTCGGCCAGGGCGGCATGCTGTCGTTCGGGCACGCGGTGTACTCGGGCCTGGGCGCCTATTTCGCGGTGCACGCGCTGAACATGATCGGCCGGGGCACGCTCGCGCTTCCGGTCATGCTGCTGCCGCTGGTCGGCGGCCTGGCGGGCCTCGCGTTCGGCGTCATCTTCGGCTACGTCACGACCAGGAGGGCCGGCACCACCTTCGCCATGATCTCGCTCGGCATCGGCGAGCTGGTGCATGCCTGCGTGCTGATGTTCCCCCGCTTCTTCGGCGGCGAGGGCGGCGTACAGACCAACCGCGTCGTCGGGCACCCGTTCCTAGGCATCACCTTCGGTCCCGCGATCCAGGTCTACTACCTGGTCGCGTTCTGGTGCTTCGTGTCGATGATCGCGATGTTCGCGCTCACCCAGACGCCGCTCGGGCGCATGGCGAACGCGGTGCGCGACAACCCCGAGCGGGCCGAATTCGTCGGCTACGACACGCAGAAGGTGCGCTTCCTGCAGCTCGTGCTGGCGGGGTTCTTCGCCGGCATCTCGGGCGCGCTGTCGTGCATCAATTTCGAGATCGTCACCGACGAGAACGTGTCCGCGCTGCGCTCGGGCGGAGTGCTGCTGGCGACCTTCATCGGCGGCACGGGCTTCTTCTTCGGGCCCATCCTGGGCTCGGTGGTGTTCATCTTCTTCGTCGTCGCGCTGTCGGGCTTCACCCAGGCCTGGCTGCTCTACCTTGGAATGTTCTTCCTCGCCATGGTGCTGTACGCGCCGGGCGGAATCGCGTCGATCATCATGATGCAGCTGCCGGTGATCCGCGCCGGGCGCTTCCGCGCGCTGGTCCTGCCCTACCTGCTCGCGCTCGCCGCCGGCCTGGTGGCCTTCGCCGGCCTGGTCGGCGTGGTAGAGATGGTGTACCGCATCTCGGATGCGAGCCTCGAGACGCAGATGACCCTGTTCGGCATCGGCTTCGACGCGAAGTCCGTGCCGCCGTGGATCGCGTTCTCGCTCGTGCTCGGAGCCGGGCTGGCGGCGCTCGGCTTCGCCGCGCGCCGCGTCGGCGAGCGCTGGGGCGCGATCCAGAACCAGATCCAGGGCGGCCGGCCGTGAGCGCCGCGATCGAGCTGCGCGAGGTGCGCAAGCGCTTCGGTCGGACGGAAATCATCAACGGCGTTTCGCTCGCGATCGGCAAGGGCGAGCGCCACGCGATCATCGGCCCGAACGGAGCCGGCAAGTCGACCCTGTTCAACCTGATCTCGGGCCGCTTCCAGCCGAGCTCGGGCAGCATCCTGCTCGAGGGCGAGGACGTCACCGGCCTGAAGCCGTTCCAGATCAACCGCAAGGGGCTCTCGCGCAGCTTCCAGGTCACCAACATCTTCCACAACCTCTCGGTGTACGAGAACATCCGCTGCGGCGTACTTTGGGCGGCGGGATACAAGTACTCGTTCTGGCACCGCGTCGGGGGCTTGAGCGAGGTGCGCCACCGCAGCGAGGAGGTGATGGAGCGCATCGGGCTCGCGGGGCGGCGCAACGTCCCCGCCGGCACGCTGTCCTACGCCGAGCAGCGCGCGCTCGAGATCGGCGTCACCATCGCGGGCGGCGCGAGCGCGATCCTGCTCGACGAGCCGACCGCGGGCATGAGCCGCACCGAGACCGCGCAGGCGGTCGAGCTGATCCGCCAGGTGACCGAGGGCCGCACGCTGGTGATGGTCGAGCACGACATGGGCGTGGTGTTCGACCTCGCCGACCGCATCAGCGTGCTGGTGTACGGCGAGGTGATCGCCACCGGCGTACCGGGGGACATCCGCGCCAACGCCGCGGTGCAGGAGGCCTACCTCGGGGCGCTGCACAAGGAGGCCGCGGATGCTTGAGGTGCGCGACCTGCACGCGTTCTACGGCAAGAGCCACATCCTGCACGGCGTGCACCTGTCGATCCGCGCCGGCGAAATCGTCTCGCTGCTGGGCCGCAACGGCGTCGGGCGCTCCACCACGGTCAAGGCCGTGATGGGCATGGTGCAATGCCGCGGCTCGGTCAAGTTCAAGGGCGAGGAGATCGCGGGGCTGAAGGCCTACCGCATCGCGCACAAGGGCCTGGGCTACGTGCCCGAGAACCGCGACATCTTCCCTACCCTGAGCGTGCGCCAGAACCTGGTGCTGGGGCAGAAGTCGGCCAGGCCCGCCGGGCGCTGGCAGATGGAGGACATGTTCGGGCTCTTCCCGCGCCTGAGGGAGCGCATCGACACCCAGGCCGGGGTGCTCTCGGGCGGCGAGCAGCAGATGCTCACGCTGTGCCGCACGCTGATGGGCGACCCGGAGCTGGTGATGATCGACGAGCCGACCGAGGGGCTGGCGCCGAAGATCGTCGAGCAGATGGCCGAGCTGTTCCTCGAGATCAAGCGGCGCGGGGTGTCGATCCTGCTGGTCGAGCAGAAGCTCGCCATCGCGCTCGACATCTCCGAGCGCCTGTACGTCATGGGGCACGGCCGGATCGTGTTCGAGGGCTCGCCGCAGGACATCAGATCGAACGCCGCGATGCGCAAGGAGTGGCTCGAGGTCTGACTTGCCGGTAAAATCGGGCTCCCCCCGCGCAGCCATCCAGTCCCCGGAGATTCCCGCATGAGCGACGCAGCATCCTATTCGGTCCGCGACGGCATCGCCGTCATCACTCTCAACAATCCGCCGGTGAACGGCCTCGGCAGCGTGCTGCGCCCGGGGATCATGGATGGCATCCGCAAGGCCGGCGCGGACCCCTCGGTCAAGGCGTTGATCCTGATCGGCTCGGCCAAGGCCTTCTCCGGCGGCGCGGACATCCGCGAATTCAACACGCCGAAGATGAACGTGCGCCCGTCGCTGCCCGAAATCAACGACGCCCAGGACGCGTTCGGCAAGCCGATGGTGGCGGCGATCGGCGGCTTCGCGCTCGGCGGCGGGCTCGAGCTCGCGCTCGGCTGCCATTACCGCGTGGCGCTGCCCAAGAGCCAGCTCGGCCTGCCCGAGGTGAAGCTCGGCCTGCTGCCGGGCTCCGGCGGCACCCAGCGCCTGCCGCGCGTGGTGGGCGCGGCGGAGGCGATCAGGATGATGACCACGGGTAACCCGGTGCCCGCGGAAAAGGCGCTTGCGCTCGGCCTGGTGGACGAGATCGTCCAGGGCGACCTGCTCGAGGGCGCGCTCGCGTTCGCGCGCAAGCTCGTCGCGGCGAGCAAGCCCCCGCGCCGCATCCGCGACATGACGGTCAAGCTCGAGGGCGAGCCGAAAGCCTTCTTCGAGCAGGCGCGCGCCGAGGTCGGCAAGGCCTCGCGCGGCTACCCCGCGCCGCTCGAGATCGTCGCCTGCGTCGAAGCCGCGGCGAGCAGGCCCTTCGACGAGGGCCGCGCCGAGGAGCGCAGGCGCTTCCAGCTCCTGGTCGAGGGCAACGAGTCCAAGGCGCTGCGCCACATGTTCTTCGCCGAGCGCCAGACCGCGAAGATCCCCGACGTGCCCGAGGACACGCCGACGCGCGAGATCAGGAAGGCCGCGATCATCGGCGCCGGCACCATGGGCGGCGGCATCGCGATGAGCTTCGTCAACGTCGGCATCCCGGTGACCCTGATCGAGATGAAGCAGGAAGCGATCGACCGCGGCCTGGCGACGATCAGGAAGAACTACGCCAGCACCGTCTCCAAGGGGCGCCTGAAGCAGGAGGAGATGGACAAGCGCATGGCGCTCATCACCCCCGCGCTCGAGATCGCGACGGCGAAGGACGCCGACATCGTGATCGAGGCGGTGTTCGAGAGGATGGACGTCAAGCGCGAGATCTTCGGCAAGCTCGACGCGACGGCGAAACCGGGCGCGATCCTGGCCTCCAATACCTCGACTCTGGACGTGAACGAGATCGCGGCGGCCACCAAGCGGCCGCAGGACGTGATCGGCACGCACTTCTTCTCGCCCGCCAACGTGATGCGGCTGCTGGAAGTCGTGCGCGGCGCGAAGACCGCCAAGGACGTGCTCGCCACCACCATGCAGCTGGGCAAGCGGCTGAAGAAGGTGCCGGTGGTCTCGGGCGTGTGCGACGGCTTCATCGGCAACCGCATGATCGAGAAGTACGGCCAGCAGAGCCTGTTCCTGCTGGACGAGGGCGCGAGCCCGCAGCAGGTCGACGCGGCGGCGCAGAAGTGGGGCCTGGCGATGGGGCCGTTCACCATGGGCGACATGGCGGGCCTGGATATCGGCTGGGAGATCAGGAAGCGCCGCTACGCCGAGCGCCCGAACTTCGTTTATTCGCGCGTCGGCGACCGGATCTGCGAGCAGGGGCGCTACGGGCAGAAGACCGGCAAGGGCTGGTACCGCTACGAGCAGGGCAGCAGAAAGCCGATCCCGGACCCCGAGGCGGACAAGATAATCTCCCAATACAGAACCGAGATCGGCGTCAAGCCGCGTCAGATCCCGGACGAGGAAATCGTCGAGCGCCTGATCTACGCGCTGGTGAACGAAGGCGCCTACATCCTCGAGGAAGGCATCGCGCTGCGCGCCTCCGACATCGACATGGTCTACCTCACCGGCTACGGCTTCCCCGCCTACCGCGGCGGGCCGATGTTCTACGCCGACAGCGTGGGCCTGCCCAAGGTGCTGGCGTCGATCGAGAAGTTCCAGCAGGGCTACCGGGGCGAGGTGTGGAAGCCCGCGCCGCTGCTCGTGAAACTCGCCAAAGAAGGCAAACGCTTCAACGGCTAGGAGAAGACCTCATGACCGAAGCAGTCATCGTATCGACCGCAAGAACCCCGCTGTGCAAGAGCTGGCGCGGGGCGCTCAACATGACCCATGGCGCGACCATGGGCGGACACGTCGTCAAGCACGCGCTGGAGCGCGCCAAGCTCGAGCCGGGCGAGGTCTACGACGTCATCATGGGCTGCGCCAACCCCGAGGGGGCGACCGGCGCCAACATCGCGCGCCAGATCGCGCTGCGCGCCGGCTTGCCGGTCACGGTCTCGGGCATGACCGTGAACCGCTTCTGCTCCTCCGGCCTGCAGACCGTCGCGCTCGCCAGCCAGCGCATCATCCAGGGCGAGGCCGAGATCATGATCGCCGGCGGCGTCGAATCGATCTCCTGCGTCCAGAACGAGGCCAACAAGTACATGATCCGCGAGGACTGGCTGGTCGAGCGCAAGCCCGAAGTCTACTGGCCGATGCTTGAGACTGCGGAGATGGTCGCCAAGCGCTACAAGATTTCGCGCGAAGCGCAGGACCGCTACGGAGTCGAGAGCCAGCTCAGGGCCGCCAAGGCGCGCGCAGAAGGCAAGTTCAAGGACGAGATCGTGCCGATCACCACCAAGAGGAAGGTGATCGACAAGACGACCGGCGTCGAGATGCTGCACGACGTCACCTCGTCCGAGGACGAGGGCATTCGACCCGACACTACCTACGAAGGAGTGTCGCAGATCAAGCCCGCGGTCGAGGGCGGCGTGATCGCCGCCGGCAACGCGAGCCAGTTCTCCGACGGCGCCTCGGCCCAGGTCGTGATGAGCGACAAGATGGCGGCCAGGAAGGGCCTCAAGCCGATGGGCGCGTTCCGCGGCTTCGCGGTGGCGGGCTGCGAGCCGGACGAAATGGGCATCGGCCCGGTATTCGCGATCCCCAAGCTGCTCGCGCAGACCGGCAAGAAGATGGACGACATCGGCCTGTGGGAGCTGAACGAGGCCTTCGCGGTGCAGGTGATCTACTGCCGCGACAAGCTCGGAATCCCCAGCGAGCGCCTCAACGTCGACGGCGGCGCGATCGCCGTGGGCCATCCCTACGGCGTCACCGGCAGCCGCCTGATCGGCCACGCGCTGATCGAAGGCAAGCGCCGCGGGGTGAAGTACGTGGTGGTGACGATGTGCATCGGCGGCGGCATGGGCGCGGCCGGGCTGTTCGAAGTGCTGTGAAGATCGCGATCGTCGGCTGCGGCGCGATGGGCTCGGTGTACGCCGGGCTGTTCGCCTCCGCCGGCCACGAAGTCTGGGCGATCGACGGCTGGCGCGAGCACGTCGAGGCGATGCGCGAGCATGGCCTGCGGCTCGAGGGCGCCTCGGGCGAGCGCACGGTTCGTGTGCACGCGACCACCGAGGCGAAGCAAGCGGGCCCCAGCGACCTCGTGATCCTCGCCACCAAGGCGATGCAGGTGACTGCCGCGGCGGAAAGTGCGAAATCGCTCATAAAGCCGGATACGGCCGTTCTGTCCATCCAGAACGGACTCGGCGGGCCCGACGCCGCTGCCGCCGTCCTGGGGCGCGACAAGGTACTGGTCGGGGTGGTCGGCGGCTTCGGCGCCTCGATGAAGGGGCCGGGCCACGCGCACCACAACGGCATGGAGCTGGTGCGGCTGGGCGAGCTCGAGGGCCCGGTCACGCAGCGCCTGCAGAAAATCGCCGACGCCTGGCAAGGCGCCGGATTCAGGGTCAAGTGCTTCGACGACATCGACCAGCTGGTGTGGGAAAAGCTGATCTGCAACTGCGCCTACTCCGGCCCCTGCGGCATCAGCGACCGCACCGTGATCGAGGTGATGGAGGACCCGGATTTGTCGCGCGTCTCGGCGGCCTGCGCGCGCGAAGCGTACGAGGTTGCGCTGAAGAAGAAGATCAAGCTCGGCTTCGGCGATCCGGTCGCCTACGTGCGCGACTTTGGCTCCAAGATTCCGCACGCTCGCCCCTCGGTGCTGCTCGACCTGATGGCCAAGCGAAAGTCCGAGATCGGCGTCATCAACGGCTCGATCCCGCGCGTCGGAGCCCAAGTCGGCGTCGCCGCCCCGGTCAACGACACGCTGACCGCGCTGGTGCACGAGAAGGAGCGGCGGCTGGGCTGCCGCTAGCCCAGAAACTCGAGCAGCAGGCGAGCGACTTCGGTGGGTTTTTCCTGCTGCACCCAGTGCCCGGCGCCCTCGAGCAGGTGGCAGCCGCGCATGCGAGAGCAGGCGCTTTGCTGCATCGCCTCAAGCGCCCCGGGCACCTGGTAGACGCCCCAGTCGCTCGCGCCGGCGATGAACATCGAAGGCACGTCGATGCTGCGCGCGGCGAACGCGCCGAGGTCCTTGTTGCGGCCTTCGGTGCGGCAGCGGTACCACTGCAGCCCGCCCTGGAAGCCGGTGCGCGCGTATTCGGCGCTGTAGACGGCCAGCTCCTTCTCGGTCAGCCAGGGCGCGGGCTGCGAGGGCATCGCGGCCGCCACCGTCTCGGCCATCGTCCGTTCGAGGTCCATGATGTAGTAGGTCGGCATCTGCGCCAGCTCGGCGGCGCTCCAGGATGCGAGGCGAAAGGGCTTGTTGCCCGGCCAGTCGGCGCTCTTCATATGGAAGTAGGCGCGCAGGAAGGCGTGCACCCCCTGCGCGCAGCGCCACATGTCCTGGTTCGCCGCGCGCGTCGAGTAGTACCACTGGTAGTGCTTGCGCGGGCGCGGCAGCGCCGCGAGCGCGGCCTCGATGTCGGTCATCGGCGCGCCGCCGAACGGCGCGCTCATCAGCGCCACGGATCGGAACAGCTCCGGCTGCAGCAGCGCGCAATTCGCCGCCACCGAGGCGCCGAAGTCGTGCCCGACGACCGCCGCCACCGAGGCCCAGCCGAGCGCCGACACCAGCCCCTGCGCGTCGCGCACCAGGTTGCGCAGCCGAAACGAGTCGACGTCGCCGTCGTAGGCGGCGTCCCAGCCGGTCGTGCGGCCGTAGCCGCGCTGGTCCGGCGCGACGACGTGAAACCCCGCCGCCGCGAGCGCCGGCATGATCTTGCGCCAGCTGTAGGCGAGCTCCGGAAAGCCGTGCAGCAGCAGCACGCCCGGGCGGCCGTCCTCGCCCGCCTCCAGCAAATGGACCTTGAGCCCGTTGCCGTTGTCGACGAAGCGCGAGCGCATCTCGGTCCGGAAGCGGGGTCAGAGTCCAATTCGGAAGAATTCGACTCCGACCCCGATTTCTCAACCCCTCAGCGCCACGACCCGGAACGCGGACACCAGGTGGGCAAAGCCGCGCAGCTGCAGCGGCCCCACCTGTTCGGTCCGCGCCAGCGGCGCGAGGTCTGACTCGGTCTGGCCGTCGACGATGATCTCTCCGGCGCGCGCCTCGCCGCAAAGCCGCGCGGCGAGGTTGGGCACGTTGCCGATCGCGGCGTACTCCCAGCGCTGCTCGAAGCCGATCACGCCCAGCGTCGCCTCGCCCTGGGCGATGCCGATCCCGAGCCCGACCTCCTGCCCCAGCTTCGCCCAGGCCTGCGCGATCGGGGCGAAAGCATGCTGCAGGGCGAGCGCCATGCGCACCGAGCGCTCGGCGGGCCGCTCGACCGGGAACGGATCGTTGAAGAAGATCATCACGCCGTCGCCGGCGAAGTGCTCCAGCGTGCCGCCGAACTCGGCCACGATCTGGCCCAGCGTGCGGTGATAGGCGCGCAGCAGCTGCAGCACTTCCTCCGGGTCGGCGCGGTCGGTGAACGCGGTGAAGCCGCGCAGGTCGAGGAACACCGCGGTGATCTCGCGCCGGTGCGGGCGCAGGATCTCCTCGCCGCCGGCGACGATGGCATCGGCCACCTGCGGCGAGAAGAAGCGCTTCAGGCGCCCGAGGCGCTGGATCGCGGTCACCTGCTGCCCGACGCGCTCCTCGAGCTTGGCGTTCCATTCGCGCAGCGCCTCGGCCTGGCGCCGCACCTCGTCCTGCAGCGCCTTGACGCGTAACAGCGACCTCACGCGCGCGAACAGCTCGGTCCAGTTGACCGGCTTGGACAGGAAGTCGTCCGCGCCGGCCTCGATCCCCTTGACGCGCTCGGCCTGCGGATCGAGCGAGGTCACCAGCACCACCGGCAGCAACGCGGTCTGGGCCTCCGCGCGCACGCGCCGGCACAGCTCGTAGCCGTCCAGGCCGGGCATCATGATGTCGGACACCACCAGGTCGAGCGGCTCGCTGCGAACGATCTCGAGCGCATGCTCGCCGTCGAGCGCGGTGCGCACCTCGTAGCCGCGCTGGGTAAGCAGATCCGCCATAAGCTCGACGTTGGTGCGCTGGTCGTCGACGACCAGAATGCGCCCCGTCGCGGGCTCCGCCGCGGCCATCTCAGAGCACGATCACGCCGCGGGCGTTCTTGCCGGACTCCAGGTCTGCGAACGCCTGCGGCGCCTCGTCTATGGAATAGCGCCGCGTGATCAGCTCGTCGAGCTTGAGCTTGCCCTGCATGTACAGCCCTAGCATGCGCGGAAAGTCGATGCGCGGCACGCACGATCCGAAGTAACTGCCGGTGAGCGTCTTCTCCTCGAACGGCAGCGTCATCGTGCGCACCGAGGTCGAGTCGCCCGGCTTGGCCACCCCGACCACCACCGTCACCCCGCCGCGACCGGTCGCCTTGTAGGCGGCCGCCGCCAGTTCGCCGCTGCCGACGCACTCGAAGGCGTAGTCGGCGCCGCCGCCGGTGAGCTTCTTGAGCGGCTTGGTCAGGTCCTCGCCCGGCTTGGCCAGCAGCGCGTCGGTGGCGCCGAACTTCTTCGCCAGCTCGAGCTTCGATTCCATCGCGTCGATCGCGACGATGCGCCCGGCGCCGGCGATCGCCGCGCCCTGGATCACGTTCAGGCCCACGCCGCCGCAGCCGAACACCGCCACGCTCGCGCCCGGGACCACGCGCGCGGTATTGAACACCGCGCCCACGCCGGTGGTCACCGCGCAACCGACCAGCGCCGCGCGATCGAAGGGGATCCCGGGGTCGATCTTGACCACGTTATCGACGTGCAGCGTCGCATACTCGGCCATCACGCCGCAGCCGGAGAAGATGTTGAGCGGCTTTCCCTGCGCGTCCTTGGTGCGAAGCGTGCCGTCCGGAAGCGTGCTCAGCGCCTTGCCCTGCTCGACGCACAGCACCGGCCGGCCCATCGAGCAGAAGCGGCACTTGCCGCACATGTAGATGAACGACGACACCACGTGATCGCCGACGGCGAGGCCGCTGACGCCCTCGCCTACTGCGATCACCTCGCCGGCCGCCTCGTGCCCGAGCACCAGCGGCGGCGGCAGCGGGATCGTGCCGTTGGTGGCGGACAGGTCGGAGTGGCACACGCCGCAGGCGCCAAGCTTGACCATCACTTCGCCGCGCTGCGGCGGATCGACCGTGATCGATTCGACCACCACCGGCTTGTTCAATTCGCGGCACACGACTGCGCGTGCGGATTGCCTCATGCAATATATCTCCCCGTCCGGTCCTGCCGCCGAGTATAGCGCGGCCGCTCGGCTAAAATATGACCCCCGACAAGGAGGTTCAGATGCATTCGCGCGACAAGTTCTTCATCGGCGGCCACTGGGTCGCACCGTCCGGCAAGGAAACGATCGAGGTCCACAACGCCGGCACGGGCGAAGTGATGGGCAAGGTCCCGGCGGGGGGCGAGAAGGACGCCGACGCGGCGGTCGCCGCGGCGCGCGCCGCGCTCGAGGGCTGGTCGCACACGCCGGTCGAGAAGCGCGCCGAATTCCTGGACCGGATTTCCGCCGGCCTCAAGGCGCGCGCCGACGAGCTGGCGAAGCTCATCGCGCAGGAGGTCGGCATGCCGATCAAGCTCGCCGGGCGCATCCAGGCCGGGCTGCCGATCGCCAATTTCGCCAACTACGCCAGGCTGCTGCGCGAATTCGAGTTCGAGCAGCGCGTCGGCAACTCGCTCGTGCTGCGCGAGCCGGTCGGCGTGGTGCTGGCGATCACGCCCTGGAACTACCCGCTGCACCAGATCGCGCTCAAGGTCGCCCCTGCGCTCGCCGCCGGCTGCAGCGTGGTGCTCAAGCCCTCGGAAGTGGCGCCGTTCAACGCCTTCGTGCTGGCCGAGGTGATCGAGGCGGCCGGCCTGCCCAGGGGCGTGTTCAACCTGGTGACCGGCTTCGGCCCGGCGGTGGGCGAAGCGCTGGTGCACCATCCAGGGGTCGACATGATCTCGTTCACCGGCTCGACCCGCGCCGGCAAGCGCATTTCGGAGGTCGCGGCGCAGGGCGTCAAGCGCGTCGCGCTCGAGCTCGGCGGCAAGTCGCCCTCGGTGATCCTGGACGACGCCGACCTCGCCGCCGCGGTGAAGGGCACGGTCAACGGCTGCTACCTGAATTCCGGCCAGACCTGCACCGCGCTGACGCGGATGCTGGTACCGGCGTCGAAATACGAAGAGGCGGCGAAGATCGCGGTAGAGGTGGCAAACGCCTTCACGCTCGGCGACCCGCTGTCGGAGGCGACCCGGCTCGGCCCGCTCGCCTCGGCGGCGCAGCGCGAGCGGGTGCGCCACTACATCCAGAAAGGGGTGCAGGAAGGCGCGCAGCTGCTCACCGGCGGCGCCGAGCAGCCCGAGGGGGTGCCGGGCGGCTACTTCGTCAAGCCGACCGTGTTCGGCAAGGTCAAGCCCGGCTCGACCATCGAGCAGGAAGAGATCTTCGGCCCGGTGCTTTGCATCATCGCCTACACCGACGAAGAGGAAGCGATCCGCATCGCCAACGACACGCCCTACGGCCTCGCGGGCGCGGTATGGGGCAAGGACGAGGCGCACGCGCAGAAGGTCGCGCGCCGCATCCGCGCCGGTCAGGTCGACGTCAACGGCGGCGCATTCAACATGAACGCCCCCTTCGGCGGCTTCAAGCAGTCCGGCCACGGCCGCGAGGCGGGCAGCTACGGCCTGGAGGAGTTCCTCGAGTACAAGTCGCTGCAGCTGAAGCAGTAGCCTCCGGGGGGCCGTTTGACCTCGGTC
>DATIZK010000029.1:0-17742 GCA_035517095.1 Burkholderiales bacterium | reverse complement strand
CAATGCGCTCGACCGCGCGCGTCTGCGACAGGCAAAGAGGCTGTTCGAGCAGCGCGGCGCGCCGCTCACGCGCGAGGCGCTGATGACCATCACCGCCGCGGACATCCGTGCCAGCCGCGTATTCGAGGAGAAGGGGGAAGTGACATGACGCTGCAGGCGCTGATCTTCGACGTCGACGGGACGATCGCGGACACCGAGGAAGTGCACCGCCAGGCGTTCAACGCCGCGTTTCTCGCCATGGACCTGGGCTGGAATTGGGGCGAGGCGGAATACATGGCGCTGCTCAGGGTTTCGGGCGGTCCGGAGCGCCTCGCGCACTATATTTCGGGACTGCGTGTCAAGCCCGGGGAAAAGCAGCGCCTCGCCGGCCTGGTGCCGGCAATCCATCGCGAGAAGACCCGCCTGTACTACGAGCTGATCAGCGACGGCCGCGCAGTCGCGCGCCCCGGCGTCGCGCGCCTCATGAACGAGGCCCGCGCGGCAGGCGTGAAGCTCGCGCTGGCGGCCACCAGCACCACCGCGAACGTCGAAGCGCTGGTCGGCGCCGTGCTCGACCCCAAGGCGCTGGGCTGGTTCGGCGCCGTGGCGAGCGCCGACGAGGTGGCGCGGAAAAAGCCCGCGCCGGACCTGTACCGCAGGATCGTCGGTACGCTGCGGGTTCCGGCGGACGCTTGCGTCGCGATCGAGGACTCGGCCAACGGCGTGCTGGCGGCCAAGGCGGCCGGGCTTTACACGATCGCGACGCCTTCGCGCTGGACCGCGACGCAGGATTTCTCGCAGGCCGACCTGGTGCAGCCGAGCCTGGACGAGCCGCAACTCGACCTGGCGCGGATCGCGGCGCTGCACGCCGCGCGCGCCACCCGCGCCGCCTAGGAAGCGAAGATGCAGCAGGAAAAGACGATCACCGAGTTCATCATCGGCGAGCAGCGCAAGTCGCCCGGCGCGAGCGGCGGCTTCACTGCGCTGCTGAACGACATCAGGCTGGCCTGCAAGCGCATCGCCTACCTGGTGGGCAAGGGTGCGCTCGCCGACGTGCCGGCGGGCGCGATGCGCAAGGTCGCAAACGAGACTTTCCTGCGCACCAACGAGTGGGGCGGGCACCTGGCCGCGATGGCCTCGGAGGCCGATCCCGCGCCGCACCCGATTCCGGACCAATACCCGCGCGGGCGCTATCTGCTCGCATTCGACCCGCTTTGCGGCGGGCCGGCGCTCGACGTCAACGCCGTGGCGGGCAGCCTGTTCTCGGTGCTGCGCGCGCAGGACGGGGCAACCCGGGCGGAGAGCGATTTCCTGCAGCCTGGCTCGGCGCAGGTCTGCTCGGGCTACGCGATCTACGGCCCGACCACCATGCTGGTGCTCGCGCTGCCGAGCGGGGTGAACGGATTCACGCTCGATCGCGAGATCGGCGAGTTCATGCTCACCCACTCCGCGCTGCGCGTTCCCGACGACAGCGCCGAGTTCGCGATCGACAACTCGGACGCGCGGCTGTGGGAACCGGCGGTCAAGCGCTACGTCGAGGAATGCCTGGCCGGCGCGGCCGGCCCGCGCGGGCGCGAATTCACCATGCGCTGGGCGGCGTCGCTGGTGGCCGACGCGCACCGCATCCTGATGCGGGGCGGCGTGTTCCTGTGTCCGCGCGTCGCCGCCGAGGGCTGGCGCGAAGGCCGGCACGAGTTGCTGTTCGAGGCCAACCCGCTCGCCTACCTGATCGAGCGCGCGGGCGGACGGGCGAGCACCGGCGACGGGCCGCTGCTCGAGCTCGAGCCCCGCGCGCTGCACCAGCACAGCCCGCTCATTTTCGGCTCGCGCAACGAGATCGAGCGTATCGAGCAGTATCACCGCGACAGCAACCAGCGCGATTACGACGCGCCCCTGTTCGGCACGCGCGGGCTGTTTCGCGCCCCGGCCGAGCTCTGAAAGGACGCCGCATGTCGGCCAGGCACCCAGTCATCGCGATCACCGGCTCCTCGGGCGCCGGCACCACCTCGGTGTCGAAGACCTTCGAGCAGATCTTCTACCGTGAGAAGGTCAAGGCGGCGTTCGTCGAGGGCGACGCCTTCCACCGCTACGACCGGCAGGAGATGAAGCTCAAGATGGCCGAAGAGCTCGAGCGCGGCAACCAGCACTTCAGCCACTTCGGTCCCGAGGCGAACCTGTTCGCGGAGCTCGAGCGGCTGTTTCGCGACTACGCGGCGAGCGGCGGCGGGCGAACGCGCAAGTACCTGCACAACGACGCGGAAGCCGCGCCCTACAAGCAGAAGCCCGGCACGTTCACGCCCTGGGAGGACCTGCCGGCGGGCACCGACATGCTGTTCTACGAAGGCCTGCACGGCGGCGCGGCGCACGGCGAGGTCGACGTCGCCTCGCACGTCGACCTGCTGATCGGCGTGGTGCCGGTGATCAACCTGGAATGGATCCAGAAGCTGCACCGCGACCGCGCCACGCGCGGCTATTCGACCGAAGCCGTGACCGACACCATCCTGCGGCGCATGAACGACTACGTGAACTACATTACGCCGCAGTTCGCGCGCACCCACATCAATTTCCAGCGCGTGCCGGTAGTCGATACGTCGAATCCGTTCATTGCGCGCCACATCCCGAGCGCGGACGAGAGCCTGCTGGTGATCCGCTTCGCCAACCCGCGCGGCATAGATTTTCCCTACCTGCTGTCGATGCTGCACGACTCGTTCATGTCGCGTCCGAACACAATCGTCTGCCCGGGCGGCAAGATCGATCTTGCGATGCAGCTCATCTTCACGCCGATGATCTGGCGGCTGATGGACCGGCGCAGGCAGGCGCTCGAGCGCTAGGACACCGGATTTCATTCATCTAGGAGGGGGAGATGGCTTTCATTTCGCTGCGCCAACTGCTCGACCACGCCGCGGAGCACGGCTACGGCGTGCCGGCGTTCAACGTCAACAACCTGGAGCAGATCCAGGCCATCATGCAGGCGGCCGACGAGAGCTCGAGCCCGGTGATCCTGCAGGCCTCGGCGGGCGCGCGCAAGTACGCCGGCGAAGCCTTCCTGCGCAAGATGGTCGAGGCCGCGGTCGAGTCCTACCCGCACATTCCGGTGGTGCTGCACCAGGATCACGGCGCGAGTCCCGCGGTGTGCCAGGCCGCGATCCGCTCCGGCTTCACCAGCGTGATGATGGACGGCTCGCTGCGGGAGGACATGAAGACGCCCTCGGACTACGAGTACAACGTCGCGGTTACGCGGCGCGCGGTCGAGATGGCGCACGCGGTCGGCGTCTCGGTCGAGGGCGAGCTCGGCTGCCTGGGGTCGCTCGAGACCGGCACTGCGGGCAAGGAGGACGGCGTCGGCGCCGAGGGCAAGCTAGCGCGCGAGCAGCTCCTGACCGATCCGGAGCAGGCGGCCGATTTCGTGCGCCGCACCGGCGTCGATGCGCTCGCGGTCGCGATCGGGACCTCGCACGGCGTCTACAAGTTCACCAAGCGGCCGACCGGCGACGTGCTGGCGATCGACCGTATCCGCGAAATTCACGCCCGCATCCCCGGCACGCACCTGGTGATGCACGGCTCCTCCAGCGTGCCGCAGGAATGGCTCGAGGTGATCCGCAGTCACGGCGGCCGCATCGCGCAGACCTATGGCGTTCCGCTCGAGGCGATCCTGCAGGGCATCAAGCACGGCGTGCGCAAGGTCAACATCGACACCGATATCCGGCTGGCGATGACCGGCGCGATGCGCCGCGCCATGGCCGAGGATCCGGCCGAGTTCGACCCGCGCAAGTTCCTGATGGCCGCGACCGCGGCCGCGCGGGCGCTGTGCAAGGAGCGTTTCGTGGCTTTCGGCTGCGCGGGGCAGGCGCCGCGCATCCGGCCCGAGCCGCTCGAGCGCATGGCGCAGCGATATTTTTCGGCCCCGGCGCTGACGCGCGCGGCCTGAGTCATTAAGATAACGCAATGAGCTCCCCGACCACGGCGGCCGTGGCCGCCGCCCCCGTTTCATCCCAGGACTCCCTGCAGCGCGACATGGCAAATGCGCTGCGTGCGCTCGCCATGGACGCCGTGCAGGCCGCCAACTCCGGACATCCGGGCATGCCGATGGGCATGGCGGAGATCGCGCTCGCGCTGTGGAGCCGGCATCTGCGGCACAACCCCGCCGACCCGCACTGGGCCAACCGCGACCGCTTCATGCTCTCGAACGGGCACGGCTCGATGCTGCAGTACGCCCTGCTGCACCTCACTGGCTACGACCTGCCGATCGAAGAGCTCAAACGATTCCGCCAGCTCGGCTCCAAGACGCCGGGGCATCCGGAATACCGCTGCACCCCGGGCGTGGAGACGACCACCGGGCCGCTCGGCCAAGGCGTCGCCAACGGCGTCGGCATGGCGATCGCGGAGAGAGTGCTCGCCGCGCACTTCAATCAGCCGGGTTTCGACGTCGTCGACCACCACACCTACGTGTTCATGGGCGACGGCTGCATGATGGAAGGCGTCTCGCACGAATCCTGCGCGCTTGCCGGCACCCTCGGGCTGGGCAAGCTGATCGTCTTCTACGACGACAACGGCATATCGATCGACTCCGAAAAGGGGCAGATCCGGCAGTGGTACACCGACGACGTACCGAAGCGTTTTGCCGCCTACGGCTGGCAGGTGATCGCGCGTGTCGATGGCCACGACGTCGCCGCGGTCGACAAGGCGATCCGCAAGGCCAAGCGTGAGCGCGCGCGCCCGACGCTGATCTGCTGCAAGACCGTGATTGCCAAAGGCGCGCCGCACAAGGCGAACACCGGCGCCGCGCACGGCTCGCCGCTGGGCGCGGACGAGGTCGCAGCGACGCGCGTCGCGATCGGCTGGCCGTACCCGGCGTTCGAGATTCCGCAACACGTCTACGCCGCCTGGGACGCGCGCGCGGCAGGCAAGCGCGCACAGCGCCGCTGGAACAAGCTGTTCACCGCGTACGAGGCGGCCCATCCCGAACTTGCGCGCGAATTCCGCCGGCGCATGGCGGGCGAGCTGCCGCAGGGATTCGACGCGCTGGCGGCGAAGCTGGTGCGCGAGTGCGACGCGAAGGCCGAGTCGATCGCCACGCGCAAGGCTTCGCAAAACCTGCTCGAAGCGCTGCAACCCGAGTTGCCCGAACTGGTGGGCGGGTCGGCGGACCTCGCCCCTTCCAACCTCACGCTGGTCAAGGGCTCCAGGGCGATCGGGCGGACGGGCGGCGGCAACTACCTGTTCTACGGCGTGCGCGAGTTCGGCATGTGCGCCATCATGAACGGCCTGTCGCTGCACGGCGGGCTGGTTCCCTACGGCGGCACCTTCCTCATCTTCTCGGACTACGCGCGCAACGCGCTGCGCATGGCGGCGCTGATCGGCACGCGCGTCATCTACGTGCTCACACACGACTCCATCGGCTTGGGCGAGGATGGGCCGACGCACCAGCCGATCGAGCAGGCGGCGACGCTGCGCCTGATCCCCAACATGGAGGTCTGGCGTCCTTGCGATACGGTCGAGACCGCGGTTGCCTGGGGCGCCGCGCTCGAGCGCAAGAGCGGGCCGACGGCGCTGCTGCTTTCACGTCAGAACCTCGCCTTCGCCCGGCGCGACGCGGCGGCGCTCGCAAGCGTGCCGCGCGGCGGATACGTGCTTTCGGAGGGCGCCGCGGCGCCGCAGGTGGTGCTCATCGCCACCGGTTCCGAAGTCGCGCTCGCGCTCGGCGCGCAGAAGCAGCTCGCGGGCGAGGGGATCGCCGTGCGCGTGGTGTCGATGCCATCGACTACCGCTTTCGACCGGCAAGAACAGTCCTACCGCGACGCGGTGCTGCCGCGCGGCGTGCCGCGCGTGGCGGTCGAGGCGGGCGTCACCGGCTTCTGGCGCAAGTACGTGGGGCTCGAGGGCGCGGTGGTCGGGATCGACCGCTTCGGCGAATCGGCGCCGGCGGGAGAGTTGTTCAAGCACTTCGGCTTTACCGCGGAGCGCGTGGCGGCCGTCGCGAGGAGCGTCCTGAACGGCGAAGGATGATCTAGGTCAAACACCGACCCGGCCGCTGCGCGATCATTGGGCTCGCGGCGCAGACTCATACCATCGGAGAAGAGATTATGGCGATCAAGGTTGCGATCAATGGTTTCGGTCGAATCGGCCGAAACGTGGTGCGCTCGCATTACGAATACGGCAAGAAGCACGACCTTCAATTCGTTGCGCTCAACGACCTGGGCGACGCCAAGACCAACGCGCATTTGCTCAAGCACGACACCGCGCACGGCCCCTTCCGTGGCAGCGTGCAGGTCGACGGCGATTCGCTGGTGGTGAACGGCGACCGGATCAAGGTGCTGGCGGAGCGCGACCCCGCCAAGCTGCCCTGGAAGGCGCTCGGCGTCGACGTGGTGTTCGAGTGCACGGGCCTGTTCACCAGCAAGGCCAAGACGAGCGCGCACCTGCAGGCCGGGGCGAAAAAGGTCATCATCTCCGCGCCGGGCGACAAGGACGTCGATCGCACCATCGTGATGGGGGTGAACGACAAGGACCTCAAGGCGAGCGACACGGTGATCTCGAACGCCTCGTGCACCACCAACTGCCTCGCGCCGCTGGTCAAGGCGCTCGACGACGGCATCGGAGTGGTGAGCGGACTCATGACTACGGTTCACGCCTACACCAACGACCAGGTGCTGACCGACGTGTACCACAAGGACCTGCGCCGGGCGCGCTCGGCGTCGCAGAACATGATCCCGACCAAGACCGGCGCCGCGGCCGCGGTGGGGCTGGTGCTGCCGCATCTGAACGGCAAGCTCGACGGCTTCGCGATCCGCGTGCCGACGATCAACGTCTCGATCGTCGACCTGTGCTTCGTCGCCAAGAAGGCGACCACCGTAGACGAGGTGAATGCCGCGGTGAAGAAAGCGTCCGAGGGCGCGCTCAAAGGGATCCTCGAGGTCAACACCGAGCCGCTGGTGTCCTCGGACTTCAACCACAACCCGGCCAGCTCGATCTTCGACTCGACGCTGACCAAGGTTAACGGCGGCACGCTGGTGAAGGTCTGCTCCTGGTACGACAACGAGTGGGGCTTCAGCAACCGCATGCTCGACGTGGCGGTGGCGATGGTCAACGCGAAGTAGGCTATGCGCTTCAAGCGCATGAGCGAGCTGGACCTGCGCGGCAAGCGGGTGCTGATCCGCGCCGACCTGAACGTGCCGCTCGACGATTCGGGCAAGGTGGCCGACGACACACGCATCCGCGCCTCGCTGCCCGGCATCCGGCGCGCGCTCGAGCAGGGCGCGGCGGTGATGGTGACCTCGCACCTGGGCCGCCCCAAGGAAGGCGAGCTCAGGCCCGAGGATTCCCTTGCGCCGGTGGCGAAGCGGCTTGGCGAGCTGCTGAACAGAGAAGTTCCGGTAGCGAAAGACTGGGTGAACGGCATCTCGGTGCGCCCCGGCGGGCTGGTGGTGCTCGAGAACTGCCGCGTCAACAAGGGCGAGAAGAAGGACGACGAGGCGCTGGCGAGGAAGATCGCCGCGCTGTGCGACGTGTACGTGAACGACGCCTTCGGCACCGCGCACCGCGCCGAGGCGACCACCCACGGCGTGGCGCGCTTCGCGCCGGTGGCCTGCGCCGGGCCGCTGATGGCCGCGGAGCTCGACGCGCTCGGCAAGGCGCTCGCGCATCCTGCGCGGCCCCTGGTTGCGATCGTCGCCGGCTCCAAGGTCTCGACCAAGCTCACCGTGCTGGGCGCGCTCGCCGCCAAGGTCGACCAGCTGGTCGTGGGCGGCGGCATCGCCAACACCTTCCTGCTGGCGAGCGGCGTCAGGATCGGAAGATCGCTCGCCGAGCCGGACCTCGTGCCCGAGGCGAAGAAGATCATGGCGGCGACCAAGGTGCCGCTGCCGGTGGACGTGGTGGTGGCGAAGAGCCCGGACGACCCGAACGCGGTCACCAAGCCCGCCGGCGCGGTGGCCGAAGACGAGATGATCCTCGACATCGGGCCCAGGAGCGCGCAGGCGCTCGCGGGCGCGCTCGGCAAGGCGGGCACCATCGTCTGGAACGGCCCGGTCGGCGTGTTCGAGCGCGAGCCATTCGCCGGCGGCACGCGCGCGGTCGCCAAGGCGATCGCCGAGTCGAAGGCGTTCTCGATCGCCGGCGGCGGCGACACGGTGGCCGCGATCAACAAGTACGGCATCGCAGACCGGATCGGCTACATCTCGACCGCCGGCGGCGCCTTTCTCGAATTCCTCGAAGGCAAGACCCTGCCCGCGGTCGCGGCGCTGGAGGCGCGCGCAAACGGTTGAGCGGCGCGTTCTGGTATAACGGCGGCATTCCCGAAAGGACATGAATGCTGCGCAGCACTAAGATCGTCGCTACCCTCGGCCCGGCATCGAGCGAGCCCGCGGTGCTGGAGAAGATGATCCGCGCCGGGGTCGACGTGGCGCGGCTGAATTTCTCTCATGGCAGCGCCGAGGACCACCTCAAGCGCGCCAACCTGGTGAAGGACATCGCGCGCAAGCTCGGACGCACGGTGGCGATCATGTGCGACCTGCAGGGCCCCAAGATCCGCATCGGCAAGTTCAAGGAGGGCAAGGTCGCGCTCGCCGCCGGCAGCCGTTTCATCCTCGACGCGGGCTGCAAGCTGGGCGACGCCGCGCGCGTCGGGCTGGACTACAAGGAGCTGCCGCGCGACGTCGAGCCGGGCGCGGTGCTGCTGCTGGACGACGGCAAGATCGTGCTCGAGGTGACCGAGGTGCGCGGCGACGAGGTGCATACCGTCGCGCGCCACGGCGGCGTGCTGTCGAACAACAAGGGCATCAACCGCCAGGGCGGCGGCCTGACCGCCCCGGCGCTGACCGCCAAGGACATGGAGGACGTGCGCACCGCGGCCCAGCTGCAGTCGGATTACCTCGCGGTGTCATTCCCGAAGTCGGGCGCGGACATGTTCATGGCGAAGGAGCTGCTGCGCGCGGCCGGCGGCAAGGCAATGCTGATCGCCAAGATCGAGCGCGCGGAGGCCGTCACCGAGGCGGCGCTGCTCGACATCATGCACGCCTGCGACGGCATCATGGTGGCGCGCGGCGACCTGGCGGTGGAGGTGGGCGATGCGTCGGTCCCGGCGCTGCAGAAGAAGATGATCCGCCTTGCGCGCGAGCACAACAAGCTCACCATCACAGCGACGCAGATGATGGAATCGATGATCGACAGCCCGGTGCCGACGCGGGCCGAGGTCTCGGACGTGGCGAACGCGGTGCTCGACGGCACCGACGCGGTGATGCTCTCGGCCGAATCGGCGAGCGGCAAGTACCCGGTGCAGACGATCGAGGCGATGCACCGCATCTGCGTCGAGGCCGAGGCGACGCAGCCGGTCACGCTCGACCAGGAGTTCTTCAACCGCGTATTCTCGCGCGTCGACCAGTCGATCGCGATGGCCGCGCTGTTCACCGCCTTCCACCTCAAGGTCAAGGCGATCGCCTCGCTCACCGAGTCCGGTTCCACCGCGCTGTGGATGTCGCGCCTGAATTGCGGCGTGCCGATCTACGCGCTCACCTCGCAGACCGGAACGCGCTACCGCTGCGCGCTGTTCCGCGATGTCTACCCGCTTATCGTGGAGTACGCCGGGCACGACCGCGAGGAGCTGCTGGCCGAGGCGGAGAGGGTGCTGGTCGATCAGGGCGTGGTGAAGCACGGCGATCTGATCGTGCTCACCATCGGCGAGCCGATCGGAAAGCCGGGCGGAACGAACACGATGAAGATCGTCCGGGTAGGGGAGCATCTCAGGGCCTGAGGAGGAATATCGATGACCGCTATCACGCCCAATGCAGCAGGGCACGCCAAGCTGCCACCGATGGCATCGCGCTTCGTCGACGTAGCGGCGCTGCCATGGCAGAAGACGATCTACCAGGGCATCGAGGCGAAGACGCTGCTGCTCGAGCGCTCTACCGGCTTGCTCACGGTGCTGCTGAAGATGGCCCCGGGGGCGAAGCTGCCCGACCACGAGCATGTCCTGATCGAGCAGACCTGGGTGCTGGAAGGCCGGCTGGTATGCGGCGAGGGCGAATGCACACCCGGCAACTTCGTGTGGCGCCCCGCGGGCAGCCGGCACGAGGCGTGGACGCCGGAAGGAGGATTGATGCTGGCGATGTTCCAGATCCCGAATCGCTTCTTCGGGAAGGACGGGCGCGAGATCGACTTCCTCGGCAACGACTGGAAGAAGTCCTGGGGCGAGGCCTACGAGCGCCTCGACCCCGCCAAGATATAGCCGATCGCGTGGCCGAAAGGAAACTTCAGCCCAAGGCCCCTGCGCAGGAGCACAGCGTCCCCTGGTTCTGGCCGTTCGCGGCCGCGATCGAGCTGCAAGAAGAAGGCATGAAGCTCTACCGGCAGAACCTCGAGTTCGTCGCCGAGGCGGAGGAGCTCGCGGCGCCGCCCGAACCGCAGTGGGCCACGCCGAACCGCGTCCTGCTCGACCTCGACAGCATGCGACTGCGCGAGTTCGGCTCGTCCGCCGGCGAGCCGGTGCTGGTCGATGCGCCCTACGCGGGACACAGCTCGTCGATCGCCGATTACGCCAAGGGCCAGAGCCTGGTCGAGACGCTCCTCGGCGCGGGCCTGGGCCGGGTGCTGGTGACCGACTGGAAGCCCGCCAGCGCCCAGATGCGCGACTTCGATATCGACAAGTACCTGGCCGAGATCAACGTCGCGCTCGACGAGCTGGGCGGCGCGGCGCACCTGGTCGGTCTGTGCCAGGGCGGCTGGATGAGCGCGATGTTCGCGGCGCGCTTCCCGCGCAAGGTGAAGAGCCTGGTGCTTGCCGGGGCGCCGATCGATACCGACGCGGGCGACGGGCCGATCAAGAAGATCGCGCACACCCTGCCGACGAGCTTCTATGAGGAGCTGGTGCGGGCGGGCGGCGGAAGGATGCTCGGCAAGTTCATGCTCGCAGGCTGGAAGAGCATGAACCCCGAGCAGCAATACGTCGACAAGTACCTCGACCTGTACCGGCACATCGAGGACAAGTGCTACATCAAGCGCACCGAGCAGTTCGAGCGCTGGTACGAGAACCCGATCGACCTGCCGGGGCGCTACTACATGCAGGCGATCCAGCTGCTGTTCAAGGAGAACCGGCTGGCGAAGGGCGAGTTCGTCGCGCTCGGGCGCAAGCTCGACCTGAAAGCCATTCGAAGCCCGCTCTACCTGCTCGCCGGAGAAGGTGACGCAATCACCACCAAGGAGCAAGTGTTCAACGCCGCTGCGCTGGTCGGTACGCCGCGCGGTGACATCGTGCACAGGCTTGTGCCGGGCGGGCACATCGGCCTGTTCATGGGCACGCGCACGCTCGCCGAGGCATGGCCGGAGATCGGTCGCTGGATCGCGGCACGGGGCGGGCGAAGCAAGTCCTAGCTGTAGTTCCGCTTGATCTATATCAGATGCAGTGCGGTGCAAGGTTCTAGAATGGCCCCAGACTGGAGCGAACATGGGCGATAAACCGGATCCGGGCGTGGTCGCGCGCAGCCCCTTGGGGGTGGAACTCGAACAAGAGGATTGCCGTACGCTCGCCGGCGCCATGACGGTGCGCCGACTGGCCGACGCCGACGTGCTGATCGAGGAAGGCCACGTCGATGACGCGTTGCACGTCATCGTGAGCGGTGCCCTTGCAGTCACTCGCAACACCGCGGGCGGCACGTGGGTGACGCTGCAGCTGCTGCGCCAGGGCGATATCGCCGGTGAGCTGGGATTTCTCGACGGCAAGGAGCATTCCGCGACCTTGCGCGCGACGGGCGCAACCCAGGTCTACAGCCTTCAAAGGCCGGTGCTCGAATCGCTGCTGGAAGCGCACCCGCAGCTCGTCTACCGGGTGATGCGCGCGATCGTCCGTACCGTGCATGCGATTCTTCTGCGCATGAACCTTGAGTACGTGGAGCTCACCAACTACATCACCAAGCAGCACGGTCGCTACTAGCACGGCCGGCGGCCGTGGCAACCGGCCGCGAGCTCAGTGCGCGCAGCGCGCTATGATGGTGTCCGGGCTCCTCACCGATGCGTATCGCACTTTGCAATGAAGTCATCGCGCCGATGCCGTTTCCGGCGCAGTGCGAGTACGCCGCCAAGCTCGGCTACGACGGGCTCGAGATCGCGCCCTACACGCTGTCGGAGGAGCCGCAGCGCATGGGATCGGCCCAGATCGCCGCGGCGCGCGCGGCGGCCGAGGACGCGGGGATCGTCGTGACCGGGCTGCACTGGCTGCTGGTGAAGCCGGCGGGCCTGTCGATCACCGCGCGCGACGGCGCAGTGCGCAAGCGCACAGTCGACGCGATGCTGGCGCTGATCGACTTGTGCGCGGAGCTGGGCGGACGCTACCTGGTGCACGGCTCGCCGCAGCAGCGCCGCATCGAAGCGGGTGACACCCGGGAAGCCGCTCTGGCGCGCGCCGGCGAGTGCTTCGCCCGGGCGGCGGAGCGCGCGGCGAAGGCCGGCGTGCTGTACTGCGTAGAACCGTTGGCGGCGGACGCAACGCCGCTAATCAACACGCTCGAGGAGGCCGCCGCGCTGGTGACGCAGATCGGCAATCCTGCGTTGCGCTCGATGCTCGATTGCAGCGCGGCGGGGCGCAGCGAGGCGCAGCCCCTCGATGCGCTGGTCGAGCGCTGGGTCCCGCAGGGAATGATCGCGCACGTACAGGTTAACGACCGCAACCGGCGCGGCCCGGGCCAGGGCGAGCAGCGGTTTGCGCCGTTGTTTGGCGCGCTGCTGCGCAACCGCTACCCCGGTGACATTGCGGTCGAACCCTTCGACTATGTGCCGGACGGCCCGGGCGCAGCGGCGCGCGCGGTGGGCTACATCCGCGGCATCCTGGAGGCGCTCGGGCAGCAATGAGCGCGCCGCGCTTCGCGCTCGAGGCGATCGACCTGTTCGAAAGGCAGACTCGCCTGCGCATGCCATTCCGGTTCGGGGTCGCGACGCTGACTGCCGCGCCGCAGGCCTTCGTGCGCGCACGCATCCGGCTCGCGGACGGCAGGCGCAGCGTGGGGGCGGCGGCGGAGATGATGGCGCCGAAATGGTTCGACAAGAACCCCGCGCTGTCGGACGAGGAGAACGTCGAGCAGCTGCGTGCCTCCCTGGCGCTGGCGCGCTCAGCCTACCTCGCCGGGGACGAGAACACGGCCGGCGGGCACTGGCAAGACAACTACGCGCCGCAGATCGCGCGCGGCGCGCAACTCGGATTGAACGGCCTGACGGCGTGCTACGGTCCGGCGCTGATCGACCGCGCGCTGCTCGATGCGCTGTGCCGTGCGCTCGGCGTGTCCTTCTGGCGCGCGATGAGCGCGAACTTGCCCGGGATCGAGGCGCCCGGCCTGGATATGACGGCGTTCCTGTCCGGACTCGCGCCGCAGGCTACGATCGCCGCGCGCCACACGGTCGGCCTGGCCGATCCGATTGCCGCGGGCGATCTGCTGCAGCGCGTGAACGACGGCCTGCCGGAGACGCTGGAGGAGGTCGTGGCGCGCTACGGGCAGCGCTGGTTCAAGCTGAAAGTGGACGGGGATCCCGGCGCCGCGGTGGAGCGCCTCGCCGCGATCGCCGCCGTGCTGGACCGGATCGAGGCACCGTACCACGCCACGCTCGACTGCAACGAGCAGTACGCCGACGTGGAGGGCGCGCTCGAGCTGTGGCGCCGGGTCGCGGCGGACCCGCGCCTGGCGCGGCTGGCGCGCAGCGTACTGTTCGTCGAGCAGCCGATCCGGCGCGCCGATGCGCTGGCGCGCGACATCTCGCCGCTGGCGCGCAGAATACCGGTGATCATCGACGAGTCCGACGACTCGCTCGAGGCATTCCCTCAGGCGCGCACGCTGGGCTACACGGGTGTGTCCTCGAAGACCTGCAAGGGCCTTTACAAGTCGCTCATCAACGCTGCGCGCTGCATGGCGTGGAACCGCGCGCAGCGCGCCCAGCGCTACTTCATGAGCGGCGAGGACCTGACCGTTCAGGCCGGCCTCGCGCTGCAGCAGGATCTCGCGCTGGTGTCGCTGCTCGGGATCCGGCACGTGGAGCGCAACGGCCACCACTACGTCAACGGCATGGCGGCGGCGCCGGAGCGCGAGCAAAGCGCGTTCTTGGCCGCGCATCCCGACCTGTACGAGAGCAGCCACGGTGCGGTGCGTGCGTCGATTCGCGCCGGAAACATGGCGATTGCGAGCCTGGACTGCCCCGGATACGCGAGCGGAGCGATGCCCGACTGGAGCGCGCTCGGCAAGATGCAAATCCGAGAGTAAGCGGCATGAAACAAAAGCGCATCGGAATCATCATGAACGGCGTCACCGGTCGCATGGGCAGCAACCAGCACCTGGTGCGCTCGATCCTCGAAATCCGCCATCAGGGCGGGGTGGCGCTCAAGGACGGCTCGCGCCTAATGCCCGATCCGGTCCTGGTGGGGCGCAGCGCCGCCAAGCTTGAACCGCTCGCGCGCGCGCACGGGCTGAAGCGCTGGACCACCGATCTCGACCAAGCTGCGCCCGGCGCTGCTCAAGCGTGCCATCGCCGCCGGCAAGCACGTGCATTGCGAGAAGCCGGTCGCGACCAACCTGGCGCAAGCGCCGGGCCTGTACCGGGCGGCGAAGAAGGCCGGCGTGGTGCAGGACAAGCTCTGGCTGCCGGGCCTGCTCAAGCTAAGAATGCTGCGCGACAGCGGCTTGTTCGGCAGGATTCTGTCGGTGCGCGGAGAGTTCGGCTACTGGGTGTTCGAGGGCGACTGGCAGCCGGCGCAGCGGCCGTCGTGGAACTACAGGAAGGACGAGGGCGGCGCGATCGCGCACTTCAACAGCTCATGGTGCGTGCGCGTGCGGCTCCGCCGTGGCGGGCCTGCGGCGCTGCTTCAGCCAGGCGCGCGTCAACACGCCCAGGCCGGTCTGGAACCCGGACATTCCCCAGCCGATAGATTTCTTCGCCGGCTGGCAGGAAGTGCCAGACAACCTGCCGCTGGGAAACGCCTTCAAGGCGCAATGGGAGCTGTTTCTCAGGCACGTCGCGGGCGAGGGCGGTTTCCCCTGGGGGCTGCTCGAGGGCGCCAAGGGGGCGCAGATCGCCGAGCTTGGCCTCAGGAGCTGGAGCAGCCGAAGGTGGGTCGACGTACCCGAGCTCAGGCCGTGACGCGCGGTGCGGTCGAGGTGCCGTTGGCGTGCCGCCGGCGCTTCAGGTCGCACTGCGGGCGAATTCGCCGATCAGCCGGTTGACCTCTTGCGGCGCTTCGAGCTGGGGAAAGTGTCCGACGCCAGCGAGGACCTCGACCCGCGCGCTCGGGGCCAGGCGCTTGACCAGGTCGAGCCAGGGTGTCGTCTCGTCCGCGGCGAGCGCGACCCGCACCCGCTGCGCGTTCACGTTGGTGCTTTGCACCACCAGCAGCGGCGTGCCGAGCGTCGAGAGCGCGCGCTCCATGTTGGCCGCGTCCCACGCGACCATGCGCGGGAAGAGCGCGGTGCCGATGGGCGCGGGAAGCTCCAGCGCACGCTCGACGATCGAGGTCTTGAGCATCACGCCGCTCGATGGCAGGAACATCTCCTCGAACAGCCGGCGCGCGAACGCGCCATAGCCGGTGGCGCGAATCTGCTCGCGCATCACGCGCCCGGCGGTCTCCGGGTCGCCCATGCCGATGCGGCTGCCGTCGATCAGCACCACGCCTGCCACGCGCTCGGGCGCATTGAGCGCGGCCTGGAGCACCACGCGGCAGCCCAGGCTGTGCCCGACGAGCAGCGCGCCGCGCAGCTCGAGCGCGGCGAGCAGGGCGGCGACGTCCGCGCCGTAGGTTTCGATCGAGCAGTCGGCCGGGTCGCCCGGCGTGGCGCCGTGGCCGCGCAGGTCACAGGCGACCACCGTCTGCGTGGCGGCGAAGTGATCGAGCTGCGGCCGCCAGTCGGCGTGGCTGCAGGCGAAGCCGTGCACGAAAACCAGCGCCGGCGAGCCGCTGCCCGCGCGCTGGTACCAGATCGGGGCGCGCGTTTCGCTCAAGCTTCCTCGGCCGCCGGCTTGTGCTGCGCCACGAGCTTCTGCTGCAGCGGTGCCGGCGCAGGCTCGTAGTGGCTGAACTCCAGCGTGTAGGAGCCGTGGCCCGCGGTGAGCGCCTTGAGGCGGGAGGGGAATGTTTCCAGTTCCGACAGCGGCGCCTGGGCCGAGACGCGCAAGGTTCCGGGACGGGGCGCCTCCGAGCCCTTGATGTGGCCGCGGCGGGCCGACAGATCGCCTGCGATGTCGCCCATGCTGGCCTCGGGCAGCGCGACCTCGACGTTCACTATCGGCTCGAGCACGATCGGCCTGGCCTTGGCCAGCGCATCCAGGAACGCCTTTCTGCCCGCGGCGACGAACGCCACCTCCTTCGAGTCGACCGGATGGCTCTTGCCGTCGTACACGGTGATGCGCAGGTCCTGCAGCGGGAAGCCAGCCAGGTAGCCCGACTCCATCACCGCGCGCACGCCCTTTTCGACCGCCGGGATGTAGACCGACGGGATCACGCCGCCCTTGACCTGGTCGACGAATTCGAATCCCGCGCCGCGCGGCAGGGGCTCGACGCGCAGGAAGACTTCGCCGAACTGTCCCGCGCCGCCGGTCTGCTTCTTGTGCCGGCTGTGGCCCTCGGCCTTTGCCACGATGGTTTCGCGGAACGGCACCGCGGGCGGGCGCGTATCGAGCTCGAGCTTGTACTGGGTCGCCATCTTGTCGAGCATGGTCTTGAGGTGCATCTCGCCCAGGCCGCGGATCACGGTCTCGTTCGCCTGCGCGTTGTGCTCGATGCGAAAGCAGGGATCTTCGGCCACCAGCCGGTGCAGCACGTCGGACACCTTCTGCTCGTCGCCGCGCTTCTTCGACTGCACCGCGAGGCCGAAGATCGACGCCGGCAGCTCGAGCGGGCGCGCATGGATCTGCGCGTCCTCGGGCGAGTCGTGCAGGATGTGGTCGAAGCGGATCTCGTCCACCTTGGCGATGGCGCAGATGTCTCCCGGCAGCGCCTCGGCCAGCTCGGTCTGCTGCTTGCCGCGCAGCATGAACAGGTGGCCGGGCTTGATCGGCTTGCGCCCCTCGCCGATGAAGAGCTGGGTGGCGGGCGTGATGCGGCCCTGGTGCACCCGGAAAACCGCCAGCCGCCCGAGGTAGGGGTCGATCTCGACCTTGAACACGTGCGCGAGCGCGTGCTTGGACGGGTCCGGCTCGGCGCGCATCTCGCGCGCGGCGCCACCGTCGACCGGCGTCTGCACGTAGACCGGCGGATTGCCCTCGGCCGGATTGGGCAGCAGGCGCACGATGACGTCGAGCAGCTGCGCGATTCCGGCGCCGGTCGTGGCCGAGGTGAAGACCACCGGGACCAGATGGCCTTCGCGCAGCGCGCGCTCGAGCGGCTCGTGCAGCTGCTCCGGCTCGATGCTGCCCTGCTCGAGGTACAGCTCCATCAACGCCTCGTCGACCTCGACCACCTGGTCGACCAGCTGCTTGTGCGCCTCCTCGACCGAGGAGAAGTCCGCTTCGCCCGAGGGCGCGAAGAAGCAGTCCGAGACGCGCGTCGCTCCGGCGGCGGGGAGGTTGAGCGGCAGGCACTCCTTGCCGAAGGCCTGCCGGATGCTCTCGAGCAGCCGCGCCAGGTCGGCGCCGGCGTCGATTTTGTTCACCACGATCAAGCGGTCGAGTCCGCGCCGGGCGGCCCATTGCATGAAGCGCCCGGTCATCATCTCGATCCCGTTCTGCGCGTTGATGACGACCGCGGCGGTCTCGACCGCCGCCAGCGCCGGCAGCGAATGGCCGAGGAAGTCCGGGTAGCCG
>DATIZK010000028.1:0-19112 GCA_035517095.1 Burkholderiales bacterium | reverse complement strand
AGGAGGAGCGCAAGCGGCGCGAGGAGGAAGAGGCGCGCCGGCGCAGGGAGGAGGAGGAGCGCAAGCGCAAGGAGGAGGAGGAGCGCAAGCGCAAGGAGGAGGAGGAGCGCAAGCGCCGTGAGGAGGAGGAGGCGCGGCGGCGCAAAGTGGAGGAAGAGGCGCGCCGGCAGCGCGAAGAGGAAGAGGCGCGCCGGCGCAAGGAAGAGGAAGAGCGCAAGCGGCGCGAGGAAGAGGAGGCCCGGCGGCGCAAGGAGGAGGAAGAGGCGCGCAAACGGCGCGAGGAAGAGCAAGCGCAGCGGCGCAGGCAGGAAGAGGAGGCCAAGGCTGCCGAGCCGAGCGGCGAGCGGTTCGCCGACTCGCTGCTGGCCGACCTGGACAATTTCGCCGAGCGCGACGAGGCCGATCGCAAGGCGCAGGAAGAGGCCGCGCGCAGGGAGAACGAAGCGGCGGAGCGCGCCAAGCGCGAGCAGCAGGCGCGCGCGCAGCGCGACGAGCAGGAGCGCAAGCGGCGCGAGGAGGAGGAGCGCAACCGGCGCGAGCGCGAGCGGCGCGCGCGCGAGCTGGAGGAGGCGGAGGCGCGCCGCGCGCTCGACGCCGTCTCGGACAGCCGCGCCAAGCGCCGCCTGGCGGCGATCGTCGCCGCCGACGTGGTCGGCTACAGCCGGCTGATGGGAATCGACGAGGAAGGCACGCTGACGCGCTTCAAGCGCATGATGCGCGAGCTGATCCAGCCCAAGGTCGAGGAGCACGACGGCCGCATCGTCAAGACCGCGGGCGACGGCATGCTGATCGAGTTCCCGAGCGTGGTCGACGCGGTGCGCTTCGCGGTCCAGGTCCAGACCGCGGTGGCGAACGACGAGGCCGAGATCGCGCCCACGCGCCAGATCGCTTTCCGCATGGGGATCAACCTGGGCGACATCATCGGCGAGGACGACGACGTCTTCGGCGACGGCGTGAACGTGGCCGCGCGCCTGGAGGGGCTCGCCGACAAGGGCGGCATATGCATCGCGGGCGTGGTGTACGACCAGATCCGCGACAAGGTGACCTACACGATCGAGGCGCTGGGCGAGCAGAAACTGAAGAACATCACCCGCCCGGTGCGCGCCTACAAGATCAAGGGCGACTGGGAGACGACCAAGCTGCGGCGCGCGGTCGATCCCGCCAGCCTGCCGCACCCCGCCGTGGCGCCGGCCAAGCCGGCCGACGAGGAAGTCGTGGTGCGCGAGGACGACCTCGACATGGACGAGGTCAAGCGCGACGAGCAGGCGCTGACCAAGGAAGCGCTCAAGGCCCAGCGCGAGCGCGAGCGCGAGGCGCGGCGCAGGAAGAAGCAGGCCGACGCCGACATCGGGCCGATCAGGATCCGGCGCCGGCGCAAGTGGGGCAAGCCGATCGCGGTCACGCTGCTGCTGGCGCTGATCGCGGGGGTCGTCGCGCTGCACGTGGTTCCGGTCGAGAGCGGCCAGTACGCCGGGGCCGCCAGCGCCGCGCTCGGGCGCAAGGTCAGCATCGGCGCGGCGCACATGTCGCTCGTGAACGGGCCGGAAATGAGGTTCGAGCGCGTGCGCATCGGCGACATCGCGATCGACGCCGTGCGCGTGTTCCCCACCCTCGGCTCGCTGTTCAGCGAGCGCAAGGTCCTGGGACGGGTCGAGCTGATCGGCGCGCTGGTGCCGGAGAACGAGCTCGGCGAAGTCCTGCTCGGCAAGATCAAGAGCACCGGCTTCAGCGTGGCGCGGATCGAGGCGCCTCAGCTCAGGCTGAGCGGCCCGCTCGCGCTTCCGCCGCTCGACGTCGATGCGCGGCTGGCGGCCAACGGCGCGCTCAAGTCGCTGGTGCTGAACGGGCCGGAAAAGCTGCAGGTCAAGCTGACCCCCGCGGACGGCAAGCTGGCGCTGGAGGGCAGCGCGGCCAGCCTGACGCTGCCGTTCGCGCCGCAGCTCATCCTGACCGACTTCTCGCTGACGGGCAGCGCCACGCCCGAGGGCATGACGCTTAGCGAATGGGACGGCGAGCTGCTCGACGGCACGCTGTCCGGAACCGCGCAGATCAGCTGGGGCCCTTCGTGGCGCGCCGAGGGAACGCTCAAGTTCAAGAGCGTAAACGCGGCCGTGTTCGCGCCGGCCCTGCTCTCGGACGGCAAGGCCAGCGGCAGCGGCCACTACCTCATGCAGGGCACGGTCCCGGCCAACCTCGGTGTCGATGCCCGCATCGACGGCGGCTTCACGGTCAGCAAGGGCATGCTCGGCAGCTTCGATCTGTCGCGCTCGATCCGCACCGCGGGCAAGGAGACCGAAGGCACGACCATGTTCGCCGAGCTGAACGCGAAGGGCAGCTACGACAAGGGCACGGTCCAGCTGCGCGACGTAAACATCGCGGCCGGCGCGCTGAATGCCGGCGCGATCGTGGACATCGCCCCCTCGGGCGCGCTTTCGGGGCGCATCGTGGCCGACGTCAAGACCGCGGGCCAGGTGCTGCGCTCGACGATCAACCTGGCGGGGACGGTAACGCGGCCGGAGGTCAAGAAGTAGCGGATGGCTACGATCCTCAAGCTCCGCGGCGCGCGCGCGCTGTCGGAGTTCCGACTCGCGAAGCTCCTTGCCTCACTGCAGCAGGTTCACCCCGGGGTGCGCGGCGTGCGCGCCGAGTACTGGCATTTCGTCGAAGCGGCGGCGCCGCCCGGCGCCGCCGGGCGCGCGCTGCTCGAGCGCCTGCTGCGCTACGGCGAGCCGGCGCCGGGCGGGCCGGCGCGCGGCGAGCTGTTCCTCGCGCTGCCCCGCCTGGGAACGATCTCGCCCTGGTCGTCCAAGGCGACCGACATCGCGCGCAACTGCGGCCTGGCCGAGGTGCTGCGCATCGAGCGCGGCCTGGCCTACACGCTCGAGATCGCGGGGCGGGCGCAGCGCGAGGCGCTCGGCGCGCTGCTGCACGACCGCATGACCGAGACCGTGCTGGACACGCTCGAGGACGCCGAGCGGCTTTTCCGCCACGTCGCGCCGCGGCCGCTCGAGCGCGTCGCGCGCGGCGCGCTCGCCGCGGTCAACCTGCGCCTGGGCCTCGCGCTGTCCGAGGACGAGATCGGCTATCTGCGCGCGGCCTTCGACGCGCTCGGGCGCGATCCGACCGACGCCGAGCTGACGATGTTCGCCCAGGCCAACTCGGAGCACTGCCGTCACAAGATCTTCAACGCCGACTGGATCATCGACGGCGAGAGGCAGCCGCAGTCCCTGTTCGCCATGATCCGGCACACGCACGCCGCGAACCCGCAGGGCACGATCGTGGCCTACGCCGACAACGCGGCGGTGATCGAGGGTCGCGAAGCCGAGCGCTTCTACCCCACAAAGAACGTCTATGGCAGAAAGCGCGAACTGACCCACGCGGTGATCAAGTGCGAGACGCACAACCACCCGACCGCGATCTCGCCCTTCCCGGGCGCCGCGACCGGCGCCGGCGGCGAGATCCGCGACGAGGGCGCGACCGGGCGCGGCGCCCGGCCCAAGGCGGGCCTGGTGGGCTACTCGGTGTCGAACCTGCGCATTCCCGGCGCGCTCGAGCCCTGGGAGCGAGACGATCCGGGCAAGCCCGGGCGCATCGTCTCGGCGCTCGAGATCATGCTCGAGGGGCCGATCGGGGCGGCCGCGTTCAACAACGAGTTCGGGCGCCCCAACCTGGCGGGCTACTTCCGCAGCTTCGAGCTAAAGGCCGGCGGGGTGCAGCGCGGCTACCACAAGCCGATCATGCTCGCGGGCGGAATCGGCAACATCTGCGCCGCGCACACCGAAAAGTCGGCGCTGCCCGAGGGCACGCTGCTGCTGCAGCTGGGCGGCCCCGGGATGCTGATCGGCATGGGCGGCGGCGCCGCCTCGTCGATGGGCGCCGGGGCCAACGCGGCCGACCTAGACTTCGACTCGGTGCAGCGCGGCAACGCCGAGATCGAGCGCCGCGCGCAGGAGGTGATCGACCGCTGCTGGCAGCTGGGCGCCGAGAACCCGATCCTGTCGATCCACGACGTGGGCGCCGGAGGCCTGTCGAACGCGCTGCCCGAGATCGTGCACGCGGCCGGGCGCGGGGCGCGCCTGGACCTGCGCGCCGCGCCCTCCGAGGACTCGGGCATGTCGCCGCGCGAAATCTGGTGCAACGAGGCGCAGGAGCGCTACGTGCTCGCGATCGCGCCCGAGTCGCTCGGGCGCTTTCGCGCCATCGCCGAGCGCGAGCGCTGCCCGTTCGCGGTGCTCGGCGCGGCGAGCGCCGACGGCAGGCTGCGGGTCGCCGACCCGTTGCTGAAACAAGACGCGGTCGACGTCGACCTGGGGGTGATCCTCGGCAAGCCGCCCAGGATGCTGCGCGACGTAAAGCGCCTTGCGCCGGTGCGCGAGCCCTTCGCGCTCGACGGCATCGAGCTGGAGGAGGCGGCGCTGCGCGTGCTGCGCCACCCCTCGGTTGCGAGCAAGATGTTCCTGATCACGATCGGCGACCGCACGGTGGGCGGCTTGAGCGCGCGCGACCCGCTGGTCGGTCCCTGGCAGGTGCCGGTGGCGGACTGCGCGGTCACGCTGCTCGACTACGAAGGCTACGCGGGCGAGGCCTACGCGATCGGCGAGCGCGCGCCGCTGGCGCTGATCGATGCGCCCGCTTCGGGCCGCATGGCGGTGGGCGAGGCGATCACGAATCTCGCCGCGGCGCGCATCGCATCGCTCGGCGGCGTGAAGCTCTCGGCCAACTGGATGGCGGCCGCCGGCTACCCCGGCGAGGACGCGGCGCTGTACGACACGGTGCGCGCGGTCGCGCTGGAGCTCTGCCCGGCGCTCGGGATCTCGATCCCGGTCGGAAAGGATTCGCTCTCGATGCGCACCGCCTGGGACGGCAAGGAAGTGGTGGCGCCGCTTTCGCTGGTGGTGAGCGCCTTCGCCCAGGTGAGCGATGCGCGCGCCACGCTCACGCCGCGCCTGCGCACCGACCTGGGCGAGACCGAGCTCGTGCTCATCGACCTCGGCCGGCGCAAGAACCGCCTCGGCGGCTCGATCCTGGCGCAGGTGCACTCGCGCCTGGGCGAGCGCTGCCCGGACCTGGACGACCCGAAGCTGCTCGCGGGGCTGTTCGCGGCGGTGCAGCGCCTGGCGCGCGAGGGCCTGGCGCTCGCCTACCACGACCGCTCAGACGGCGGGCTGTTCGCGACCGCGTGCGAGATGGCGTTCGCCGGGCACTGCGGCGTGACGCTCAACCTGGACCAGATCTGCTACGACGAACGGATGGGCGACGTCGACGGCCTCGAGCGCCGGCCCGAGCTGCTCGCCGGGCGCTTCAACGACCACGTGCTCGGCGCGCTGTTCGCCGAGGAGCTGGGCGCGGTGCTGCAGATCCGCGCCGCCGAGCGCAAGCGCGTGATGGACGTGCTGCGCGCCGAAGGCGTGCACGAGTGCGCCTTCGTGATCGGCTTTCCCAACGAGCGCGACGAAGTGCGCCTGACGCGCAACGCGAAGCCGCTGTTCGCGCGCAAGCGCGCCGAGCTGCAGCGGACCTGGAGCGAGACGACGCGGCGCATGCAGGCGCTGCGCGACAACCCGGAATGCGCCCAGGAGGAGTTCGACGCGCTGCTCGACGCGGGCGACCCCGGGCTGTCGGTCGCGCTCACTTTCGATCCGAAGCAGACCATCGTCGTCTCGGGCGCGCGGCCGCGGGTCGCGATCCTGCGCGAGCAGGGAGTCAACGGCCAGGTCGAGCTCGCCGCGGCCTTCGACCGCGCCGGGTTCGAGGCGCTCGACGTGCACATGTCGGACCTGCTCGCCGGGCGCACTGGCCTGGCCGGATTCAAGGGCCTCGCCGCCGGGGGCGGCTTTTCCTACGGCGACGTGCTCGGCGCCGGGCAGGGCTGGGCCAAGTCGATCCTGTTCCATGCCCGCGCGCGGGCCGAGCTCGAGGCCTTCTTCGCCCGCCGCGACAGCTTCGCGCTCGGCATCTGCAACGGCTGCCAGATGATGGCGGCGCTGAAGGAGCTGATCCCGGGCGCCGGGCACTGGCCCGAGTTCGTGCGCAACCGCTCGGAGCAGTTCGAGGCGCGCCTGGTGATGGTCGAGGTCGCCGACAGCCCGTCGATCCTGTTCGCCGGCATGGCCGGCAGCCGCATCCCGGTGGCGACCGCGCACGGGGAGGGGCGCGCGGCCTTCGCGCCGGGCGAGCTCGAGCGGGCGCTGGTCGCGCTGCGCTTCGTGGACAATCGCGGCCAGGCCGCCGAGCGCTACCCGGCCAACCCGAACGGCTCGCCGCAGGGCGTGAGCGGCCTCACCAGCGCCGACGGCCGCTGCACGATCGTGATGCCGCACCCGGAGCGCGTGTTCCGCAGCGTGCAGATGTCCTGGGCGCCCGACGGCGCGCCGGAGGACTCGCCCTGGATGCGCATGTTCCGCAACGCCAGGCGCTGGGTGGGATGAAGCTCGACGCGCCGCTCTACACCGAAGCGGAGCTCGACGCGCTCGAGCGCGACAACCCGCGCGAAGCCCTGCGCATCGCGCGCGAGCAGGAGATCCTGAAGCGGCAGCTGAGCGCCGAAGTGCCGGCGGGAAGCAGAATTCCCACAACGGACGAAATCAAGACAACACTTGAAGAAGCAAGAAAAATTCTGCTCCGTGACGGCGGCGATCTCGAGTTCGTCGCGCTCGAGGGCGACGTAGTGGTGGTGAGGCTCAAGGGCGCTTGCGCCGGCTGCCCGCGCGCGGCGCTCGATCTGAAGGGCGTGGTCGAGGCGCTGCTGCGGCGGCGCCATCCGGCGATCCGGGAAGTCAGGAATCTCTACTGAGGCGCATGGCACACGACCACGATCGCGACCACCGCCACTCGACATCCCGCCTCGGCGCTGCGGTCGCGCTCACGCTCGGCTACGCGCTGGTCGAGGCCGCGGGCGGCTGGTGGAGCGGCTCGCTCGCGCTGCTCGCCGACGCCGGGCACATGGCGAGCGACGGCGCAGTGCTGGGGCTCGCCGCGCTCGCGGCCTGGGCCGCGCGGCGCCCCGCCTCGACGCGCCATTCCTTCGGCCTCGGCCGGGCCGAAATGTTCGCCGCGCTCGCCAACAGCCTGCTGATGCTGGCGGTGGTGGTCCTGCTCGGCTACGAGGCGCTGCTGCGGCTGTCGGCGCCGGTCGCGGTGCGCGGCGGCGCGCTTAGCGCGGTCGCGGCGGCGGGCCTCGCGGTCAATCTGCTGATCGCGCGCCTGCTCTCGCGCGGGGCGCGCAACATGAACACGCGCGGCGCGCTGCTGCACGTGCTGGGCGACATCCTCGGCTCGATCGCGGCGCTCGCTGCCGGGCTGGTGATCCTCGCCACCGGCTGGACGCCGATCGACCCGCTGCTGTCGCTGTTCATCTGCGCGCTGCTGGTGGTCGCGAGCCTGAGGCTGCTGCGCGACGCGGTGCACGGGCTGATGGAAGGCGTTCCGCCGGAGCTCTCGCTGCCCGAGGTCGGCAGCGCGCTGGCGGCGCTGCCCGGCGTGGTGTCGGTGCACGACTTGCACATCTGGATGCTCTCGGGCGAGCGGGCGTCGCTCTCGGCGCACGTGGTGGTCGAGGACCTGGCGCGCTGGGAGCACACGCTGCGCGCGCTGCAGCAGCTCGCGGCCGAGCGCTTTCGCATCGAGCACGTCACGCTGCAGCCCGAGCCGCAGCGCCGCGTGCTGCGGCGCATCGACGCGCCGCGCTGAGCCCGCTCAGGCCGCGGCCGCGACCGATGGCAGCCCGGCGAGCGCCATGGCGAGCTCGCCTTCGTCGTAGCTCTGGTCGCTTAGCTTGCCCGAGAAGTAGTCCATGTAGGCCTGCATGTCGAAGTGGCCGTGGCCGCAGAGGTTGAACAGGATCGTCTGCGACTTGCCTTCGGCCTTGCAGCGCAGCGCCTCGTCGATCGCGCCCTTGACCGCGTGGTTCGCCTCGGGCGCGGGCAGGATGCCCTCTGCGCGCGCGAACTGCACTCCGGCGGCGAAGACCTCCTTTTGCTTGTAGGCGCGCGCCTCGATCAGGCCGAGCTGCAGGCAGTGCGACACCATCGGCGCCATGCCGTGGTAGCGCAGGCCGCCGGCGTGGAAGCCCGGCGGGGTGAAGGTCGAGCCCAGGGTGTGCATCTTCACCAGCGGCGTGAGGTGGCCGGTGTCGCCGAAGTCGTAGGCGTACTTGCCGCGCGTCAGGCTGGGGCAGGCGGCGGGCTCGATCGCCACGATGCGGCGCTTCCTGCCGCCGCGCAGCTGCGCGCCGAGGAAGGGGAACACCAGGCCGGCGAAGTTCGATCCGCCGCCGGTGCAGCCGACCAGCACGTCGGGGTCGTCGCCCGCCATCTCGAGCTGCAGCATCGCCTCCTGTCCGACCACGGTCTGGTGGGTGAGCACGTGGTTCAGCACCGAGCCCAGGGCGTACTTGGTGTCGTCGTGCGTGGCCGCGACCTCGACCGCCTCGGAGATCGCGATGCCGAGGCTGCCCGGATGGTCGGCGCGCTGGGCCAGGATCGCCTTGCCCGATTGCGTCTCGTTCGAGGGCGAGGCGATGCAGGTCGCGCCGTAGGTCTCCATCAGCGCGCGGCGGTAGGGCTTCTGGTTGTAGGACACGCGCACCATGAAGACCTTGATCTCGATTCCGAACAGCGCGCCGGCGAAGGCGAGCGCCGAGCCCCACTGGCCGGCGCCGGTCTCGGTGGTGATCTTCCTGATCCCGGCCTGCTTGTTGTAGAACGCCTGCGCCACCGACGTGTTGGGCTTGTGGCTGCCGGCGGGCGAGACGCCCTCGTACTTGTAGTAGATCTTGGCCGGCGTGCCGAGCACCTTTTCCAGCCTGCGCGCGCGGTACAGCGGCGAGGGCCGCCACTGGCGGTAGATCTCGCGCACCGGGCCGGGGATCTCGATCTCGCGCTCGGCGCTGACCTCCTGCATGATCAGCTCCATCGGAAACAGCGGCGCCAGGTCGTCCGGGCCGACCGGCTGCTTGGTGCCCGGGTGCAGCACCGGCGGCGGCGGCGACGGCAGGTCCGCCATGATGTTGTACCAGTGCTTCGGAATGCGGCTCTCGTCCAGCAGGTATTTGACGCTGTCGGTCATGTCAGTCCTCCCCTCGATGCGCCAATCCTAGCCTAAAGAAACAGGTTCAGCACGCCGTCCAGGCCGGCGTGGTCGAGCGCGAAATCGGCGAAGTCGCGCGCCACCGGCTTGCCGCGGAAGGCGACCGAGATGCCAGCCTCGGCCATCAGCGGCAGGTCGTTCGCGCCGTCGCCGATGGCGAGCGTCTGCTCGCGGCGCGCGCCGAGCGCGCGCGCGACCTCGCGCAGGCGCTCGGCCTTGGCGCGCGCGTTGACCATCTTGCCGTGGAGCCTGCCGGTGAGCTTTCCACGTTCGATCTCGAGCTTGTTGGACAGGGTGTAATCGAGCCCCAGGCGCGAGCGCAGGCGCTCGGTGAAGAACGAGAAGCCGCCCGAGACCAGCAGCAGCCTGATCCCGGCCGCCTTGCAGCCGGCGACCAGCCGCTCGGCGCCGGGCGACAGGCGCAACTTCTGCTCGTACACGCGCTCGAGCGCCGATTCGTCCACGCCTGCGAGCAGCGCCACGCGCCGGCGCAGGCTCTGGCCGAAGTCGAGCTCGCCGCGCATCGCCGCCTCGGTGATCGCGGCGATCTCGGCCCTGCGCCCGGCGGCCTCGCCCAGCTCGTCGATGCACTCGATCGTGATCAGGGTCGAATCCATGTCGATCGCCACCAGCCGCAGGTCCGCCAGGCGCAGCTCGCCGGGCATCCAGGCGCAGTCGATCGCGCGTGCCGCGCACCACTCGCCGACCGCGGCGCGATTCGAGGCGTCGCGCAGGCGGAATGCGGCCTCGCCGATCGGCTCCGGCGAGCAAGCCGAAGCGAGACGCGAGATCTCACGCGCGTTTTGCGGCGTCGCGCCCGGTCCCTGAACCACCAGGATCATGCCGCGAGCTCGCGCAGCACGTCCTTGACCGCCTGCGCGCGCTCGCGCCAGCCGGGCATCTTGGCCTCCAGCCGCAGCCGGTCCTGGCCGGCGAGGCGCGCGCCGCGCCGGCGCTGCACGAAGTCGATGATCTTCTGCGCATCGAGCGGCGGGCGCGCGACGAACTGCAGCTGCAGCGCCTCGTGCGTCGCGTCGATGCGCGCCACGCCCAGCGGCCGCGCCGCCAGGCGCAGCGCGTGGCACTCGAGCAGCGCGCGCGCCGGCTCGGGCAGCGCGCCGAAACGGTCGATGAGCTCCTCGTGCATCGCCTCCAGCGCCTCGGGCGAGTCGCAGTCCGACAGGCGCTTGTACAGGGTAAGGCGCTCGTGCACGTCGCTGCAGTAGTCCGCCGGCAGCAGCGCCGGCTGGTGCAGGTTGACCTCGGCCGAGACATCGAGCGCGTCCTCGTACTCGGCCCCTTTGCCCGCCTTGAGCCGCTTGAGCGCGGAATCCAGCATCTGCGCGTAGAGCGAGAAGCCGATCTCCTGCATCTCGCCCGACTGCGATTCGCCCAGCACCTCGCCCGCGCCGCGGATCTCGAGGTCGTGCATCGCGAGGTAGAAGCCGGAGCCGAGCTCCTCCATCATCTGGATCGCCTCGAGCCGTTTCCTGGCCTGCGCGCCGATCGCCTCCTCGTCCGGCGTCAGCAGGTAGGCGTAGGCCTGGTGGTGCGAGCGCCCGACCCGGCCGCGCAACTGGTGCAGCTGCGCCAGGCCGAACCTGTCGGCGCGGTTGATCACGATCGTGTTGGCGGTCGGGATGTCGATTCCGGTCTCGATGATCGTCGTGCACAGCAGCAGGCTGTGGCGCTGGGCGGTGAACTCGCGCATCACGCGCTCGAGCTCGCGCTCGCGCATCTGGCCGTGCGCCAGCGCGATGCGCGCCTCCGGCAGCAGGCGCGCCAGGCGCTCGCGCATGCGCTCGATCGTCTCGACCTCGTTGTGCAGGAAGTAGACCTGGCCGCCGCGCTTGAGCTCCCTCAATACCGCCTCGCGGATGCGGCCTTCCGACCACGGCGCGACGAAGGTCTTGATCGCGAGCCGCTTCTGCGGCGCGGTGGCGATGACCGAGAAGTCGCGGATGCCCTCGAGCGACATCGCGAGCGTCCTCGGGATCGGGGTCGCGGTCAGGGTCAGCACGTCGACCTCGGCCCGCAGCGCCTTGAGCGCCTCCTTCTGGCGCACCCCGAAGCGGTGCTCCTCGTCGATGATCGCCAGCCCCAGGCGCGCGAATTTCACTCCCTTGGAGAGCAGCTTGTGCGTGCCGATGACGATGTCGACCTTGCCTTCGGCGGTGGCTTTTATGATTTCAGAAGATTCCTTCGAACTGCGAAACCTGGACAGCTCCGCGATTCTCACCGGCCAGTCGGCGAAACGGTCGGAGAAGGTCTGGAAGTGCTGCTCGGCGAGCAGGGTGGTCGGGCACAGGATCGCCGCCTGCTTGCCGTCGGCGACCGCGACGAACGCCGCGCGCAGCGCGACCTCGGTCTTGCCGAAGCCGACGTCGCCGCAGATCAGGCGGTCCATCGGCTTGCCGGCGGCCATGTCCTTGACCACCGCCTCGATCGCGGCGGCCTGGTCGACGGTCTCCTCGAAACCGAAGCCGGCGGCAAAAGCATCCAGCTCGTGCGGGTTGAGGCCGAAGGCGTGGCCCTGGCGCGCAGCGCGCCGGGCGTAGAGCGCGAGCAGCTCGGCGGCGGTGTCGCGCACCTGGCGCGCTGCGCGCGCCCGCGCGCGGTCCCACTGGCCGCTGCCGAGCTTGTGCAGCGGCGCGGCTTCGGCCTGGGCGCCCGAGTAGCGGCTGATCACCGCCAGCTGCGAAACCGGGACGTAGAGCTTGTCGCCGCCTTCGTACTCGAGCAGCAGGAACTCGTTGCGGCCCTCGCCCAAGTCGAGCTCGATCAGGCCATGGTAGCGGCCGATGCCGTGCTGCGCGTGCACCACCGGGTCGCCGAGCTTGAGCTCCGAGAGGTCGCGCAGCACGCCCTCGACCGAGGTGGCCTTTTCCCTGCCGCGCCCGCGCTGGCGCACCGTGCCGGCGTACAGCTCGGCCTCGGTTACCACCGCCCAGCCCTCGTCGGGCAGCTGGAAGCCGGCGGCGAGGGGCGCTACCGTGAGAGAAAGCCTGGAGTTTGAATTGAGAAAATCCTCGAAACTGCCGCACGGTTGCGCATGAACCCCGTACTGCGCGAGGTAGGCCGACATCGTCTCGCGCCGGCCCGGCGAGTCGGCCGCGAGCAGCACGCGCAGGCCGCAACCCGCGAGCCAGGCCTTGAGCGCGGCGAGCGGGTCGGCGGCGCGGCGCTCGACCGCGAGCGCGGGCAGCGCGGCGGCCGCGAGCGGCTGCCCGGGCGCCTCGGGCTCGGCCTCGCGCAGCAGGTCGACGCGCGCGAAGGCGCGCGCGCGCAGGTAGAACTCCTCGGCCGGGACGAAGATCTGCGCCGGCGCGAGCAGCGGCCGCTCGGGGTCGCCGCCAAGCAGCCTGAAGCGCGACTGCGCGTCGCGCCAGAACTCCTCGATCGCCCCCGCGACGTCGTGGTGCAGCGCGAGCGTGGCGCCCTGCGGCAGGTAGTCGAACAGGGTCGCGACCGAGTCGAAGAACAGCGGCAGGTAGTACTCGACCCCGGCCGCGGGAACGCCGTTCGAGACGTCGCGGTAGAGCGCCTTCTTCGACGGGTCGCCCTCGAACAGCTCGCGGAAGCGGCTGCGAAAGCGCGCCCGTCCCGCCTCGTCGAGCGGGAACTCGCGCGCCGGCAGCAGCCGCAGCCGCTGCACCGGGTAGAGCGTGCGCTGGCTGTCGACGTCGAAGCTGCGGATGGTGTCGATGCGCTCGTCGTCCAGCTCGATGCGCAGCGGCAGCGCGCTGCCCATCGGGTAGAGGTCGATGATGCCGCCGCGCACGCAGTACTCGCCCGGCGCCACCACCTGCGTCACGTGCTGGTAGCCGGCGACCAGCAGCTGGCGGCGCAGCGCCTCGGTCTCGAGCTGCTCTCCGACCTCGAGGAAGAAGGTGTGCGCGGCGAGGTAGGAGGGCGGGCAAAGGCGCACCAGCGCGGTCGGCGCCGGCACCACCGCGAGGTCGAACTCGCCGCGCTGGATGCGGTAAAGCGTGGCGAGCCGCTCGGACACCAGGTCGTGGTGCGGCGAGAACTGGTCGTAGGGCAGCGTTTCCCAGTCCGGCAGCAGGCACACGCGCAGCGCGGGCGCGAACCACGCCAGCTCCTCGGCCAGGCGCTGCGCGTCGAGCGCGGTGGCCGAGACGACCGCCAGCGGGCGCTCGGCGGCGGCGAGACGCGCGAGCGCGAGCGCGTCGGCGGAGCCGGCGAGCCGGGCGTAACGGCGGCGCGAGCGGGGCGGGGGGAGATCCTCTCGGTGCATGAAAGCGGGCCGCGGCTTGTTCCACGCGACGCGGCGTGCAATTATACCGGCCTGAATTTTCGAAGGTTTTGCGTTGAGCCTCTACGCCCTGATCCCTGCCGCCGGCGCGGGCACGCGCATGGCGGGCGGACCGCCCAAGCAGTACCTCGCGCTCGCCGGCAAGCCGATGCTGTGGCACGCGGCGCGCGCGCTGTGCGTGCCGGCGGTCGAGACCGTGTTCGTGGTGCTCGCGCCGGGCGACGAGCGCTTCGCCGCCTGCGACTGGAGCGCGCTGGGCGGGCGCATCGAGCCGCTGTACTGCGGCGGCGAGACGCGCCGCGACTCGGTCTACAACGGGCTGGTGGCGGCGATGGCGGCGGTCGACGCCGACGACTGGATGCTGGTGCACGACGCGGCGCGCCCCTGCCTGCCGCGCGCCGACCTGGAGCGCCTGATCGAGGAGTGCAGGGGCGACGCGATCGGCGGCATTCTGGCGCTGCCGGCGGCGGACACGGTCAAGCGCGCGGCCAAGGACGAGGCGGGCGCGCTGCGCGTGGCGGCGACCGAGGACCGCGCCCAGCTGTGGCTGGCGCAGACGCCGCAGATGTTCCGCGCCGGGCTGCTGGCGCAGGCGCTCAAGGACGCGCGGAGCGGGCTCACCGACGAGGCGAGCGCGATCGAGGCGATGGGATTGAGGCCGCGGCTGGTAACCGGCAGCCGCGAGAACCTGAAGGTCACTTTTGCGGAAGACCTCGGCATCGCCGAGGCCATCATCGCGGGGAGAAAATGAGAATTGGGCAGGGGTACGACGTGCACGCGCTGGTCGCCGGGCGCAAGCTGGTGATCGGCGGCGTGATCATCCCGCACGACAAGGGCCTCGCGGGCCATTCGGACGCCGACGTGCTGCTGCACGCGATCTGCGACGCGCTGCTCGGCGCGGCCGGCCTGGGCGACATCGGGGTACATTTTCCGGACAGCGACAAGCAATACGCAGATGTCGACAGCCGCATGCTGCTGCGCGAGGTGGCGCGCAAGCTCGCCGCGCGCAAGCTGCACGTGGGCAACATCGACGCGACCGTGGTGGCCGAGGCGCCGCGGCTCGCGCCGCACATCCCGCGCATGATCGGCAACATCGCGGCCGACCTGGGCGTGGCGCCGGCGCGCGTCAGCGTCAAGGCGACCACCACCGAGCGGCTCGGCTACATCGGGCGCGGGGAAGGGATCGCCGCGATGGCGGTGGCGCTGCTGGAGGCCGCCTGATGTATTCGCCGCCCTACAACCGGATCGAGGACCGCGCCGAGCTGATCGCCTTCATGCGCGCGCATTCCTTCTGCCTGCTGGTGACCGGCGCGGGCGGGGAGCTCGCGGCCTCGCACCTGCCGTGCCTGGTCGAGGAGCGCGGCGACAAGCTCGCGCTGGTGATGCACATGGCGCGCGCCAACCTCCAGTGGCAGGCGTTCTTCGACGAGGACGCGCTGGTGGTGTTCTCCGGGCCGCACGCCTACGTCTCGCCGCGCTGGTACGAGCGCGCGCCGGCGGTGCCGACCTGGAACTACGCCGCGGTGCACGCCTACGGCAGGCCGCGCGTGATCGAGGCGCGCGACGCCAAGTACGCCTCGCAGCGCAAGCTGGTCGCCGAGCTGGATCCGCAGTGGCTGCCGGCGTTCGACGCCCTGACGCGCGAATACGTCGACCAGATGCTCGCGGGCATCGTCAACTTCGAGCTCGAGCTGACGCGGCTCGAGACGCGCTGGAAGCTGTCGCAGAACCGCGGCGCGCGCGAAATGGAGCTGATCGCGCTCCAGCTCGAGCGCAGCGCCGATCCGCTCGAGCGCGCGCTCGCGGCGCTCACCCGCAAGCACATGGCCTGAGGCGCGTGCGGCTGTTCTTCGCCCTCTGGCCGCCGCCCGCGGCCGCGAGCGCGTTGCACGACTGGGCGAGGCGCGCCGCCCGCCAGAGCGGCGGGCGCGTCACGCGCGCCGAGACGATTCACCTGACGCTGGCGTTCCTGGGCGAAATCGAGGAGGCGAGAATTTCAAGCTTGAAAAGCCTCGCACGAGCGAGCGGCGGCGAGGCTCATGCGCTGCCGATCGAGCAGGCACGCTACTGGAAGCACAACCGCATCGTCTGGGCCGGGCCGAACGAGATACCCGTGGCGTTGATGAATTTGACCGGTTATCTCGTGAGTCAACTCGAAAGGAAGGGATTCTCGCTCGAATCGCGTGCCTTCCAGGCCCACGTCACGCTGATCCGCAAGGCGCGCGAGCCGCGCGAGCTGCCGCCGCTGCCGCAGATCGACTGGCCGGTCGTGGATTTCGTTCTCGTGCGCTCGGCGCTCTCGCGCGACGGGTCGAGCTACGAGACGATCGAGCGCTTCGCGCTCGATCAGAAGTGACGCGCGGCTTGGTAGAAGGCGAAGCTGACGAGCCACGCGAGCGCGAGCGGCCAGGCCACCGCCGCGACGCTGAAGGCGGCGCTCCTGGCTTCGCTGCGGATGGTCGCGATGGTCGACAGGCAGGGGGTGTAGATCAGGGTGAACAGCATGAAGCTGTAGGCCTGGACCCAGTCGATCTGGTGCGCGATCGCGCTCACCAGCGCGCCGCCCTCGCGGGCGTAGATCACCGCCAGCGAACCGATCACGATCTCCTTGGCGACGAAGCCGAAGATCAGCGCCAGCGTCAGCTTGGGGTCGATGCCGAGCGGCCCGAGCACCGGGCTGAGCCAGGCGCCCAGCTGCGCGGCCCAGGTGCCGCCGCCGCCGGCCGCGGCCGGGAAGTGCGTCAGCAGCCAGACAAGGACCACCCCGGCGACGATGAAGCGCGTCGCGCGGCGCAGGAAGTGGCGCACCTCGTGCCAGCCGCGCAGCGCGATCTGGCGCAGGGTGGGGAAGCGGTAGGGCGGGATCTCGAGCACGAACGGGTCGTTGTTGACGAAGCGGCGCTTGAACAGGAGCGAGGTGAGCATCGCCGCCGCGATGCTCATGACGTAGAGCGAAAACAGCACCAGCGGCGCGATGCGCGGCGGGAACAGCGCGGCGATGAAGAACAGGAACACCTGCAGCCGCGCCGAGCAGAGCGAGAACGGGATCACCATCATGGTGAGCAGGCGCAGCCCGCGCGAGCGCATCACGCGCGTACCCATCAGCGCCGGCACGTTGCAGCCGAAGCCCATCAGGATCATGACGAAGCTGCGCCCGTCCAGCCCGAAGCGCGCCATCAGGGCGTCGATCAGGAACGCCGCGCGCGAAAGATATCCCGTGTCCTCGACGATCGCCATCGCGAGGAAGAACAGGATGATGAGCGGCACGAAGCTCGCCACCGTGGTGAGGCCGTTGTAGACCCCGTCCAGCAGCAGGCCGGAAAGCGGCACCGGCGCGGCCGCCAGCGCCGGCTCGAGCGCCGCCGCGCGCAGCGCCGAGAAGCCCGCGGCGAGCGCGTTCTGCACCGGGGTGCCGAGCCAGAACACGGCCTCGAACAGCAGGAACATGACGCCGAAGAACAGCGGCAGCCCGAGCCAGGGGTCGAGCAGCACGCGGTCGATCTTCTCGGTCAGCCGGTGCGAGGCCTGGGCCGGGACGTGGACCGCCGCCTTGAGCGCGGCCTCGATCACGGCCTCCTCGGGCGGCGCGGCCTGCGCGGGCGCGTGCAGCGCGCGCACCATCAGGCTGCGCAGCTGCTCCGTGCCCTGGCCGTGCTTGGCAGAGATCAGGCACACCGGCACGCCGAGCCAGGCGGCGAGCGCGTCGCGCTCGATCGTGATGCCCAGGGCGGCGGCCTCGTCGGCCATGTTCAGCACCAGCACCAGCGGGATGCCGAAGCGCGCCAGCTGCGCGTACAGGGGCAGCTGGCGCTCGAGCTGCGAGGCGTTCAGCAGCACCAGCACGACGTCCACGCTCTGCTCGCGCAGGAAAGTCGTGACCACCTGCTCGTCCTCGGAGAAGCCGCGCAGGTCGTAGATCCCGGGCAGATCGACCAGCTCGACCATCGCGTCGCCGAGCAGCAGCTTCGCGCTCAGCAGGTCGACCGTGATCCCGGGCCAGTTGCCGACCTTGGCCTGCGCGCCGGTCAGGCGGTTGAACAGCGTCGACTTGCCCGTGTTGGGCATGCCGACCAGCGCGATGCGCTTCACGCCCTGCGCACCTGGACCCGGCGTGCGTCGGGGGCTCTGAGCATCAGGTCGGTGGTTCCCACCCGGACGTGAAACGGCCCGCCGAAGCGCGCGCGCCGGATCAGGCGCACCGTCTTGCCCGAGCGCAGGCCGAGCGCCGCGAGGCGGTGGTAGAGCGCCTGTCCCGCGTCGAGCGCGAGAATGATCCCGGATTCGCCGGGCGCGAGGATGTCGAGAGTGCAGGCGGCGGGGCCGTGAAGGCGCATGGTCCGGGTCGGCGCGCTTGAATGAGAACCATTATTGATATGGCCTCTCTTGCCGTCAAGAGACTAAATCGCGCTGCCTTGCGCGAGATCAAATGCGCCGCGGTCCGAGCGGGCGCCGCAAGGCGCCGAGCGCCACCACGCCCAGCGCGGCGACAATCGCGCCGATCCCGCACCACTCCATGGCGCTCGGGCGCTCGCCGAGCAGGACGACGCCGAACAGCACCCCGAGCACCGGCACCGACAGGATGCCGAGGCTGGCCAGGCCGGCGTCGAGCTTCTGCAGCGCCCAGAACCACAGGAACCAGCACACCGCGCCGACCAGCACGCCGTTGTAGAGCACGGCGAACACGAGCTGCGGCGACCAGCTCATCGGGCGCGAGGGAAAGGCGAACGCGAGCGCGACCAGCCCGGCGCCGCCGAGCAGCGTCTGCCAGGCCGAGAGCGACAGCGTGTCGATGCGCTCGCGCGTCTGCAGCCGCTTGGTGACTACCACCCCGAGCGCCCAGGCAACGCCCGAGGCGAGCGCGAGCAGCTCGGGCAGGCCGGCGCCCGCGCCCGGGTGCACCAGCAGCGCGAGGCCGGCGAAGGCGAGCGCGAGTGCGGCCCGCTGCGCGCGCGGCGGGCGCTCGCCGAGCACCGGCCAGGCGAACAGCACGACCCAGAACGGCATGGTGTAGTTGAGCACCGCGCTCTTGCCCGCCGCGCCGGCGACCAGCGCCCAGGTCACCAGGGCGAAGGTGGCGGTGGTCTGCAGCAGGCCGATCAGCAGCACTTGCGGCGCGTGGGTCAGGCGCAGCGGCCGGCCGAGCGCCGCGAGGGCGCCGAACAGGCACGCGCTCGCGATGCCGAAGCGCCAGGCGAGGAACTCGAACGGACCGGCCACGCGCATCGCCTGCTTGAGCACGACCCAGTTGTAGCCCCAGACCAGCGCGATGACGCCGAACACCAGCGCGGAGAGCCAGCGGCGGGAGATCCGTTCAGGGCGCGCGGCCAAGGGTGATCCTGGCGGCCAGGCCGCCGCCCTCGCGCGGCAGCAGCTCGAGCGTGCCGCGGTGCGCGCGCGCCACGCGCTCGACGATCGCCAGCCCCAGGCCCGAGCCGCCGGCGCCGCTACGCGAGGGGTCGAGCCGGGTAAAGGGCTGCTTCAGGCGCTCGGCTTGCTCGGGCGGCACGCCCGGGCCGCGGTCGAGCACCTCGACGATCGCGCCGCCCGGCGTGGCGCGGCTGCGCAGCTCGACCGGCTCGCCGGCGTAGCGCAGCGCGTTGTCCACCAGGTTGGCGACCGCGCGCCGCAGCGCCTGGCGCGCGAAGGGCAGCGGCGCGAGCCCGCCGGGCTCGAACGATACCCGCCTGCCGCGCCGGACGTACTGCTCGGTCAGCTCGCGCAGCAGCGCGTCCAGGTCGTCGGTCGTTTG
>DATIZK010000027.1:0-13504 GCA_035517095.1 Burkholderiales bacterium | reverse complement strand
CGCGACCGTCGTCGTGTAGGAGTTGCTCCCGCTCGGGCCCGAGTACGAAATCGTCTTGCTGCCGGCGTAGGCCGTGTTGACGTTGCCCCACTGGTCGGCCACCACCAGCGAGCTCAGGTTGAACGCGACCCCCGCCGCCTGGTTCGCCGGCGTGCCGCTCACGCCGCCGCAGGCCGTGAAGCTCTGCCCCGGCAGCACCGTGTACATCTTCGACGCTCCGGCAACCTCGGCCAGATCGCCCAGATCGGCGCTGTCCATCGTGAACGACGAGCTGCCGCTCTCGCTGATTGCGCCGGAGGCGAGCGGGCAGCTCGCGGTGGGCTGCACCTGAATCCCGCTCCAGGTCAGGCTGTTGAGCGTGCTCGAGCCGCTGGTCGCGGTCACTGTGATCGTGATCGCGGTCGCGGTCACGGCAGCGGTGTTCGAGTTGCCGCGGCCGGCCCCGATGTTGATCTGGTTGGACGAGTTGCCGCTGCCGGAGATGCGCCCGACCGATACCGTGACCGTGGCGGCGGTGTTGAATCGGAATCCCGCGGGGGCATTGAGGACGATCGTCCCGGTACCAAATGCGCCGCTGCCATTGCGGCTGGTCTCGTCGAGTTCCGGACCGGTGAGGGCGGTCCAGGCAGCGCCGAAGCTGTCTGCCGAGATCGCGCCGCCGCCGCTCGCCGCGGTGACGGCCACCTGAGCGAGCGCGCTCGAAGTCGCGCCGGCGCACAGCAGCGCCACCGCGCAGCCCGCGATGCGCAGCATCGTCAGCTTACGGCGTAAGGCCTTCATCGCTTTGGAATTTACACCAACCGGGCGTCCTTCCGCGCGCCGCCCGTCGCCCGCAGCGCACCGTCCGAGGGGATTTGTCGTTTGATTGCAAACGCGGCGCGCCTTCGACCGTGGCAAAATTCCTCCATGACCGCGAACGCCGTCACGCTCAGGCTGGCCGAACCGCGCGACGCGCAGCCGATCGCGCACATGTCGCGCGACCTGGTCGAGGCGGGGCTGGGCTGGAAGTACGACGCGGCGCGCATCCAGCGCGCGATCCGCGAGCGCGATACGGTGACCCTGGTCGCCTGCGAGCGCGCGGAAGTGATCGGCTTCGCGATCATGGAGTTCGGCGACGAGCGCGCGCACCTGGTGCTGCTCGCGGTGCGTCCTTCGCAGCGGCGCGGCGGCGTCGGCCGGCGGCTGCTGCAGTGGCTGCTCGAGTCGGCCAAGATCGCCGGCATCGGCAGCGTGCACCTCGAGCTGCGCGAGCGCAACGAGGCGGCGCGCGCGTTCTACCGCGCGATGGGATTCTCGGAGTCGGTGCTGGTCCCGGGCTACTACCGCGGCCGCGAGGCGGCGCTGCGCATGCTGCGCGTACTGCGCGTGCCGGGTCCCGCGCCCTACGTCTGGCAGCCGCCCGCCCTCGGGCAGAAGTGATGCCGCGGCTGCCGGCGGTGTTCATTTCGCACGGCTCGCCGATGCGCGCGCTCGAGGCAGGCGCCGCGGGCGAGGCCTGGGCCGCGCTCGGGCGCAGCCTGCCGCGACCGCGCGCGATTGTCATCGTCTCGGCGCACTGGGAAACCGACGCGCCGGAACTCACCGGCAGCGCGCGCCCGGACACGATCCACGATTTCTACGGCTTTCCCGAGCCGCTCTACCGCCTGCGCTACCCCGCGCCCGGTGCGCCTGAGCTCGCGGCGCGCGCCGCGGAGCTGCTCGCGCGGGCGGGCCTCGCGGCCGAGGTGGATCCCGCGCGCGGGCTCGACCACGGCGCCTGGTCGCCGCTGCTGCACGCCTACCCGGAGGCCGACGTGCCGGTGGTGCAGCTGTCGCTGCAGAGCGCGCGCGGCACCCGGCACCACCTCGCGCTCGGGCGCGCGCTCGCACCGCTCGCGGCCGAAGGCGTGCTGCTCATCGGCTCGGGACACATGACGCACAACCTGCGCGACTGGGCGCGCGGCGCAGGCGAGACCGCGCCGCTTGCCTACGCGCTCGAGTTCCAGGCCTGGGTCGCCGCGCGCATCGCCGCGCGCGACCTGCAGGCGCTCGCCGACTACCGCGCGCGCGCGCCGCACGCGCTGCGCGCCCATCCGAGCGAGGAGCACTTCCTGCCGCTGTTCTTCGCCCTCGGCGCGGCGGCGCCGGACGGCGCCTCGGAACGCCTCTACGACGGCATCGAGGGCGGTGCGCTGGCGATGGACGCCTGGCTGTTCGGACCGGGGAAGGCCTAGCGCGCGTCGTACAGCTTGATCAGCGCGGTGGTGTCGAGCTCGGTGTGCCCGAGGTGCGCCAGCATGCGGTACAGCGACAGCGCCTGCGCGGTCATCGGGGTGGGCGACTTGGTCGCCGCGGCGAACTCGTGCACCATCTCCAGGTCCTTGAGCAGCTGGCGCACGTAGCCCTGCGGTGCGAACTCGCGCTTGAGCATGCGCGGATAGAAGCGCTGCATCAGGTTCGAGTCGGCCAAACCTCCGGCGAGCGCCTGCGGCAGCTGCGCCGCGTCCAGGCCCGCGCCCTCGGCCAGCACGATCGCCTCGGCGAGCATCGCGTGCCCGATTCCCACCACCAGCTGGTTGATCATCTTCGCCGCCAGCCCGCTGCCGACCGGCCCCAGGCGGGTGCAGCGCGCCGAGACGTCCTTCAATAGCGGCAGCGCGCGCTCGATTTCGGCCGCCTCGCCGCCGGCCATGACGGTCAGCGTGCCGTCGCCCGACGCGGGCGGGCCGCCCGAGACCGGCGCGTCGATCCAGCCCGCGCCGCCCGCGGCGCGCAGCTTGCCGGACAGCTCCTTCGCCTTGGCCGGGGGGACGGTCGAGAAGTCGACCACGATCTGCGGCGCCTTGAGCACCGTCGCGGCGCCGCCCTGACCGAATACCGCCTGCTCGACTGCGGCGGTGGTCGGCAGGTTGAGCAGCAGCAGCTCGGCCTCCCGCGCCGCTTCGGCCGGCGAGGCGGCGCCGCGCGCGCCCGCGGCGCGCGCCGCCGCCATCCGATCGGCGACGATGTCGTAGGCGCTCACCGCGTAGCCGAGCGAGACCAGCCGCTTGAGCATCGGCAGCCCCATCAGCCCGACGCCGACGTATCCGATCCTGGGTTTGGCCATGGCCCGCTCCTTCCGTACCGGGACTCCTTAAGTATACGTATCCGCGCTGGCCGCTTCGCCGCGTGGGATGCTAATCTGCGGCGAAACCTCGGGGAAGGGGCGATGAAGGAACTCGGCACCGCGATCACGGGCTCGGCCTCGGCGATACTCGATCGCCTGGTGACCTACCTGCCGAGCGTGCTCGGCGCGGTGGTACTGCTGTTCGCCGGCTGGTTCCTCGGCCGGCTTCTGCGCGCACTCACGGTGCGCGGGGCGGTCCTGGCCGAAACCCTGCTGGCGCGCTTTCTCGCGCCGCGCGCGGCCGAGAAGCTGCGCTTCGGGCGCTCGGCGGCGGTGCTCGGCACGGTGGTGTTCTGGGTCGTGCTGCTGTTCTTCGTCACCGCCGCAACCCAGGTACTGGGGCTGCAGACCTTCACCGATTGGCTCGCGCGGCTGCTGGAGTACATCCCGACTTTCGCCGCCGGGCTGCTGATCATCGCCGTCGGCTACATCGTTTCGGGCTTCGTCGGCGACCTGACGCACGCCGCCGCCACGCGGCTTGCACCCTCGCAGCGCACGATGCTCGCGCGCGTGGCGCAGGGCGCGATCCTCGCCGCCGCGATCCTGGTCGGCGCCGAGCAGGTCGGGATCCGCATCACCTTCCTCGCGATCATCGCCGGCGCGGTGTTCATGACCGTGGCGGGCGGGGTCGCGATCGCCATGAGCCTGGGCGCGCGCGGCTACGTCTCGAACCTGATCGGCGCGCATTACCTGCGCCAGTCCTTCGAGGTCGGACAGCGCGTGCGGGTGTGCGGCCACGAGGGGCGCATCCTCGAGGTCACCACCACCGGCCTGCTGCTCGAGGTCGACGGCGGGCGCGTGCTGCTGCCCGGCAGGATCTTCCACGACGAGGCGATCGTCCTGCTCGCGCCGGAGAACGGCAATGGCTGATCCGGAACGCCTCACCCTCAGCTACCTCGACTCGCATCCGGGCGATGCGGCGCGCGTGCTCGAGCGCATGTCGGCGCCGGAGTGCGCGGGGCTGCTCGCGCGCGTGCCGGCGCGCGTCGGCGCGCCGGTGATCGCCGCCATGCTGCCCACCGCGGCCGCGCGCCAGCTCGCCGCGCTGGACGACGCGCCGGCGATGGCGCTGCTCGCGGCGCTCGGGCCGCAGGCCGCGGTGACCATCCTGCGCCACGTCGCGGAGCCGCGCCGGATGCGCCTGCTGGAGGGCCTGCCGACCGCGACTGCGCTCGCTTCGCGCCTGCTGCTCGACTACCGGGAGGACGCGGTGGGCGCATGGACCGACCCGGAGGTCACCGCGCTGCTGCCCGAAACGCGCGTCGAGGAGGCGCTCGAGCGGGTGCGCCACGGCGGCGCCGAGCGCGTCGAGCGCATCTATATGGTCGACCCGGAGCACAAGCTGCTCGGGATGCTCGAGCTCACCACGCTGCTGCGCGCGCCGGCCGGGAGCCGGATCGCGGATCTCGCGGCCAGAACCGCGGCGCCGATCGCCGGCAATACGCCGCTCGCCGCCGCGGCGAACCATCGCGGCTGGGGCGCGAGCCCGACCATGGTGGTGGTCGACCGCAGCGGGCGCCTGCTCGGCGTGCTGCGGCGCGAGGCGCTGATGCGCGCGCTCGCGCGCGGCCCCGCCGCGCAGGCGGCGCTCGCCGAGGCGACGGTCGCCGGCTCGCTCGCGCGCGGCTACTGGGCCGCGGTGTCCGGCCTGTTCGCCGCCTGCCTCGCGGTGCTGCCGGGCGTGCGTCCGGTGGGCGGAGCAGGCGATGAGCGCTGAATCGTCCTCCGCGGTCGCCGCGCTCAACCAGCGCTACCTGCTCGATTACCCGCATGAGGCGGCGCGCCAGCTCGAGGCGATGCCGGCGGAGGACGTGGCCGAGCTGCTCGCGGCGCCTGCGCCGCACGCCGCGGCGCGCGCCTGGCAGGCGCTCGCGCCCGACATCGCCGCGGCGGTGCTCGAGCTGGTGCCCGAGAGCCTGGCGCGGGTCGTGCTGAGCGAGGCCGAGCCTGCCATGGCGGTCGCGGTGCTGGCGCAGCTCGAGCCCAAGACGCGCGCGCGCATGCTCAAGCTGCTCGAGCCGCAGGTCGCGCGCGAGCTGCGCGCGCTGCTCAAGTATCCGGAGGACTCGGCCGGACGGATCATGGACCCGCAGGTGAGCCCGGTGCGCGAGGATCACACCGTGGCCGAGGCGCTGGCGCGGCTGCGCGCGCTCAAGCGCCGCGGCCTGCGCGAGATGTTCGTGGTCAATGCCGAGGGCGTTCTCACCGGGCTGGTCGAGATCCAGGACCTGGCGGTGAGCGACGACGGCCAGAAGGTGCGCGAGCTGGCGCACGCGCCGGGCCCGACGGTGCGCGAAACGGACCCGCGCGAGGAGGTCGTCGAGGTGCTGCAGCGAAGCCCGATCTCGTCCCTGCCGGTGGTGAATCACGCCGGGCGCCCGGTCGGGGTCATCCGCCAGGCGGCGCTGGTGTCGGCGATCGAGGAGGAAGCAAGCGCCGACATGCTGACCATGGTGGGCGCGAGCCGCGACGAGCGGGCGCTTTCCGGTCCGGTGACCGCGGTGCGCAAGCGCCTGGCCTGGCTGCAGATCAACCTGGCGACCGCGTTCCTCGCCGCCTCGGTGGTCGGCATGTTCGAGAGCCTGATCGCCAAGTTCACCGCGCTCGCGGTGCTGCTGCCGGTGGTCGCCGGGCAGTCGGGCAATGCCGGCGGGCAGGCGCTGGCGGTGACCATGCGCGGCCTGTTCCTGCGCGAGATCACGCTGCGCCACCTGCCGCGCGTGCTGGCGAAGGAAGCCGGCACCGGCCTGCTGAACGGCGTCGCGGTGGCCGCGACCACCGCGGCCGGGGTGTGGGTCTGGAGCCGCTCGCCCGGGCTGGCGCTGATCCTCGCCATCGCGATGGTGGTATCGATGATCATCGCCGGCGTCGCCGGCGCGCTGGTGCCGATGCTTCTGGAGCGCTTCGGCCAGGACCCGGCGACCGCCTCGACCATCATCCTGACCACGGTGACCGACTGCACCGGGTTCTTCTCCTTCCTCGGCACCGCGACCCTGCTCTCGGCGCTGCTGCCCGTGGGGCCGGTCGGCTAGGCGCCGGGCACGAACTTCGCGCCGAACACAGGCTCCTTGTGCGGGATCGGCGGCAGCGCCCAGGTGCCGGTCGCCGGCGGGCGGATGTTGGCGTCGACGTGCACGTCGAGCAGGCAGGGCTTGCCGAGCCTCACCGCGTGCTCGAGCGCGCCGGCGAATTCCTGCGATTTCGTCACCGTGATCCCTTCCACTCCGGCGCCGCGCGCCCAGGCCGCGAAGTCCGGGTTGTAGGGCTTGCCCTCCGGCCCCTCGTAGAAGCCGGTGCCGATCTCGCGTCCGTCGAACAGGCCGTACTGGATGTCGCGGATCGCGGCCCAGGAGAAGTTGTTCCACACCACCCACACCGCGGGGATGTTGTACTCGACCGCGGTGCACAGCACGTGCGGCACCATGCTGAAGCCGCCGTCGCCGCAGATCGACACGCAGACCTTGTCCGGCGCGGCGAGCTTGGCGCCCAGGATCGAGCTCGGGCCGAAGCCCATGCCCGAGTAGCCCCAGGTGTTGAGCATCGCCTGCGGCCGGCGCGCGTTCCAGAACTGCATGTACCAGTTGTGGTGCACGCCCGAGTCGAGCGAGATGATCGCGTCCTCGGGCAGCACCGCGCGGCAGTCGGCGACCACCCGCTCGGGGCGCATCGGGCTGGCGTGGATCTCGAAGTTCGGCGCGACGAACGCGTCCCACTCCTTCTTCCAGGCGGCGATGCTCGCGTGCCACTCGGCCAGGCGCGGCGCGCCGTCCGCCTTCTTCGCCGCGAGCGCGCCGAGCAGCTGCTCGAGGAAGGCCTTGGCGTCGGCCAGGATCGCCAGATCGGGCGGGTAGTTGCGCCCCAGCTCGGCGTGGTCGACGTCGACCTGGATCAGCTTCGTGTGCGGGAAGTTCCACGAGTAGCCCGGCGTCCACGACGACGAGGAGCGGTCGTCGAAGCGCGCGCCTATCGCGAGCACGAGATCGGCGTGGCGCCCGGCCTGGTTCGCGGGGTAGGCGCCGTTGCGGCCGATGAAGCCGAGCGACAGCGAATGTTCCATGTCGAGGCAGCCCATGCCGTTGGGCGAGCTGATGACCGGGATCGCGAGCCTTGTGGCCAGCGCGGTGAGCTCGGCGGAGGCCTCCGACAGCGTCACGCCGTGGCCGATGAACAGCACCGGGCGCCTGGCCGCGAGCAGCAGCACGAGCGCCTTCGCCACGTCTTCGTTCGAGGCGCCGCTGCGGCGCGTGAGATAGCCGTCCCAGGGCGCCTCGAGCTGCGCGTCGGTCTCCTCGCGGAACAGGTTGAACGGGATGTCGACGTTGACCGGCCCCGGGCGGCCGCTGGTCATGGTGGTCGCCGCCTGGCGCAGCGCGAGCGGCAGCATCTCGGCCCGCGTGGGCTGGAAGCTGCGCTTCACCACCGGGCGCACAACGTTCGGATAGTCGGCCTGGTTGTGGCGGTTCAGCTCCTGGAACGGGCCGCGGTTGAACTGGGAGGTCGGCACGTTGGCCGTGATCGCGAGCAGGGCCGAGGAGTCGGTCTGCGCCACCGCGAGCGCCATGATCAGGTTGGCCGAGCCCGGGCCGGTCGAGGTGAGCGTTGCCACCGGCTTGTGCTTGACCCTGAAATAACCGTCGGCCATGTGGCCCGCGACCTGCTCGTGGCGCGGCGAGACGAGCTTCACCTTGTCGGCCACGTCGTACAGCGCGTCGAGCAGGCCGACATTGCCGTGGCCGCAGATGCCGAACACGTAGGGAATCCTCTCCTTCACCAGGAACTCGGCGATCAGCTCCGCTCCCTTTCTCTTTGCCATGTCTGTCCCGGATGTCTCGCTTTTCAGAAATTTCATGATAGCAAATTGATGTTTACCATGACGGCTGCGCGGCGATCCTGGGGTATCATCGGCCGCTCCCCAACCTGGAGGCCGAAGACGAGATGGAATCCAAAATCGCCGAGCCGACCAAGGAACGCGCCGGCATCCAGTCGCTCGAGCGCGCGTTCGCCATCCTGGAGGAGATCGCGCGCCACCGCGACGGCATCGGCCTCGCGGAGCTCGCCAAACGCGTCGGGCTGCACAGCAGCACGACCTTCCACCTGGTGCGGACCATGGCGCTGCTCGGCTACGTCAGCCAGCCCAGGGACTCGAAGAAGTACCGCATCGGACGGCGCCTGTTCACCCTCGCCGCCGGGGCGCTGGACGAGATCGGGCTGGTGAACGTCGCCACCCCGGTGCTCGAGCGGCTGACCCTCGAGACTGGCGAGTCGAGCCACTTCGCGATCCGCTCGGGAGACGAGATCGTGGTGGTGGCGAAGACCGCGGGCAGCGGAATGTTCCAGCTGGTCGACCGCTCGGGCGCAGTGCGCCCGGCGCACGCGACCGCGCTCGGCAAGGTGCTGCTCGCCGCGCTCGAGCCGCCCGAGCTCGAGCGTTTCCTCGCGGCGCACGAGCTTAGCCGCTTCACCGCCAAGTCCATCGTCGAGCGCGAGCCCCTGCGGCACGAGCTGGACGAGGTCAGGCACAAGGGCATCGCCTACGACGACGGCGAGTTCGACCCCGAGGTGCGCTGCGTCGCGGTTCCGGTGCGCGATTTCGCCGGCCGCGTGAGCGGCGCGATCGGCATCTCGGGCCCGATCTGGCGCCTGTCGCTGCAGGCGCTGCAGGACAAGTCGGCCCGGGTGCGCGACGCCGCGGCGGACCTTTCCGCGCAGCTGGGCGCGCGCGCCGCCGCGTAGCGGCGAGTTCTTTTCATACCGGAGGGCAGGCACATGCAGCTACAGGGCAAGAGCGTGGTCGTGGTCGGCGGATCGTCCGGCATCGGCCTGGCGAGTGCCGCGCTGGCGAAAGCCGAAGGCGCTTCGGTGACGATCGCCTCCCGCTCGGCCGAGCGCCTGCGCGCCGCGGCGGCGGGAATCGGCGCGCGCACGGTCGTGGCCGACGTCACCAGCGACGCGAGCGTGGAGGCGCTGTTCAGGGACTGCGGCAGGGTCGATCACGTGGTGGTGACCGCGGCCCAGTTGCGCAGCGGGCCGATCAAGACGCTTTCGATCGAAGACGCGAAAGCGACCATGGAGAGCAAGTTCTGGGGCGCCTGGCGGGTGGCACGCTGCGCGGACATCGCGCCCGGCGGATCGCTCACGATCGTCTCGGGCTACTTCAGCATCCGGCCGCGCCCGGGCGTTGCGATCGTCAGCGCCGCCAACGGCGCGCTCGAGTCGCTCGCGCGCAGCCTCGCGCTCGAGCTCGCTCCGGTGCGCGTCAACGCGGTCTCGCCCGGCCTCATCGACACGCCGATTCGCGCCTCGATGCCCGAGGAAGCGCGCCGCAAGATGCTCGAGCACACGGCGGCCGCGCTGCCGGTGAAACGCGTCGGCGCCGGCGAGGACGTGGCGCGCCAGGTGCTCGCGTTCATGACCATCGGCTTCGCCACCGGCTCGATCGTGTACCTGGACGGGGGAGGCTCGCTGGTATGAAGCTCTGGTACTCGCCCGCCTCGCCCTTCGCGCGCAAAGTACGCGTCTGCGCGCTCGAGCTCGGCCTCGCCGGGCGCATCGAGGCGGCCGTGGTCACGGTGCAGCCGAGCAAGCCGAACCTGGAGCTCGCGCGTCACAACCCGTTGATCAAGATCCCGGCCCTGAAGACCGACGGCGGCAGCGTGCTGTACGACTCGCGCGTGATCTGCGAATTCCTGGACGCGCTGGCCGGGGGCGGCAAGCTGTTTCCCGCGTCGGGCGCGGCGCGCTGGGACGCGCTGCGGCGCCAGGCGCTCGGCGACGGCGTCATGGACGCGGGGATCCTGCGCCGCTACGAGCTGGCGCAGCGTCCCGAGGCACTGCATTGGGCGGACTGGCTCGCGGGACAGCAGGCCAAGGTCGAGCACGGCCTGGACGCCGCCGAAGGCGAAGCCGGCGGCTGGCGCGAGGGGTTCGACATCGGCCACATCACGCTCGCCTGCGCGCTGGGCTGGCTCGACTTCCGCTTCCCCGACAGCGCCTGGCGCGCCCCGCGCCCGCAGCTGGCGGCGTGGTTCACGCGCGTTTCGGCGCGCCGTTCGCTCGCGCAAACGCTGCCGCACGCATGACACGGCGGCTTGCGTCGGAGTCGAAGATATAAAATACTATGAATAGCATTGCGACAATATGAAATAGAAACCGGCCGCCCTGGCCGACCGATAGGAGGAGAGGAGCGATGAGCAACGACCGGCAGGACACGAGTATCGCGCTGCGAAGCGGCGGGCGCAGGAAAGTATTGCAGGCAGGCGTCGCGGGCGCGCTCGCGCTGGGATTCCCCGCGATCGTGCGCAGCCAGTCCGACAAGATCAAGATCGGGCACCTCACGCCGCTGACCGGCTTTCTCGGCGCGCTCGGGCAGTACGCCGTGCTCGGCATCCGCATGGCCGAGGAGGAGATCAATGCCTCCGGCGGGGTGATGGGGCGGCAGATCGAGCTGATATCCGAGGACTCGGTCAATCCGACCACCGCGGCGACCAAGGCGCAGCGCATGGTCGAGCAGGACCGCGTCGCGCTGCTGCTGGGCGAGATCAATTCGGCCTCCGCCAAGACCATCATGCAGGTGGCGGCGCGCAACAAGCGCTTCTTCCTCAGCACCGGCGCGCGCTCCGACGTGCTGCGCAGCGCGAACTGCAACCGCTATACCTTCCACATGGACATCCCGGTCACCGTGATGGTGAACGCGGAGGGCCAGGGGCTGCTGCGCGACGGGCTGGTGAAGGGCAGGAAGGTGTTCTACCTGACTTCGGACTACCTGTTCGGGCACGACCTCGCGAAGGCGGCCAAGCACTTCATGAGCGAGCATGGCGCCACCACGGTCGGAGACGAGCTGTGCGCCACCGACGTGACCGACTTCAGCCCCTACCTGCTCAAGATCAGGCAGGCGCAGCCGACCCTGGTCGCGACCAACCTGGGCGGCAACCAGGTCACCAACTTCGTCAAGCAGTACGCCGAGTTCGGCCTGCCCTACGCGGTCGCCGGCTTCAACCTCAACACCGCGGACGCCTGGGCGGCCGGCCCCGGCAACCTGAGTGGCATCTGGCCGACGGTCTGGCACCAGCACATCGATACCCCGGGAACGAAAGCCTTCGTCGCCGGGTTCCTGAAGAAGTACGGCAAGATGCCGGAGAACCACGCCTGGATCGAGTACGTCTCGCTCAGGGTGCTGCTACAAGCGATGAACGACATCAAGTCCACCGACAACGACAAGCTGATCGCGCACCTGGAGCAGCAGCCGCAGTTCGACCTGCTCAAGACGCGCAAGGGCTACTTCCGCTCCTGGGACCACCAGATGCAGCAGGAGGCCTATACCTTCACGGTCAAGAAGCCCGGCAGCTACAAGGAAGCCTGGGACTTCCTGCAGTTCAGCGCGCCCATTCCGAAGCCGGATCAGCCGCTCGAGCTGCTCTCGCCGACCAGAGAACAGAGCGAATGTAAGATGTAATGCAATTCCTGTTCTTGGCGGAGCAGGTCGTCAACGGCCTGGTTCTCGGCGGTTACTACCTGCTGATCGCGCTCGGGCTGTCGCTCATCTTCAGCGTGGGCGGGGTGGTGAACCTCGCCCACGGCGCGTTCTACGCGCTGGGCGCCTACGCCTCGCTCGAGATCGCGAAATACCTCGGCTTCGGTCCCGCGGTGGCGCTCTCCCCGGTCGCGGTCGGGCTGCTCGGCATCCTGTTCGAGCGCTTCTTCCTGCGCCGCTTCTACACCGCCGATCCGATCCTCGGCCTGCTGGTGACCTTCGGCCTGGCGATGATCGCCGAGCAGGCGATCCGCATGATCTGGGGCGCCGCGCCGCTGCCGGCGTCCATGCCGCAGGCGCTCAAGGGCAGCGTCATCCTGGGGGACTTCATCTTCTCGCGCTACCGGCTGCTGCTGATCGCGATCGTGGCGCTGGTGCTCGCCGGCATCTGGCTGCTGCTCAACAAGACCTCCTTCGGGCGCGTGGTGCGCGCCGGCATCCAGCGCCCCGACATGGTCGCGGCGCTGGGGATCCGGCTGCAGCCTTACATGACCACGATCGTGGTGCTCGGCGTCGCCATGGCGGCGCTCGGCGGCGCGCTCTTCGCGCCGATCGCGCTGGTCTATCCGGCCATGGGGGCGGAGATCATCACCGTTGCGTTCGTGGTGGTAGTGATCGGCGGCCTGGGCAGCTTCTGGGGCGTGGTGCTCGCCGCGCTGCTGGTCGGCGTGGTGCGCGGCGTGACGATCAATTTCGTGCCCGCCGCGGGCGAAGCTTCGATCTACATCCTGATGTTCCTGGTGCTGCTATTCAGGCCGCGGGGGCTGCTCGGCGAGCGCATCGAGAAATTCGAATGATGCGCACCGGCGCGATCGCGAAGTACCGGGCGCTCTGGATCGCCGCGGCCGTGCTCGCGGCGCTGCCGCTCGCGATGCCCCTGTTCGGCCTGACGATCAACACCGCGAGCGTGACGGTGATCCTGGCGATCGCGGCAGTCGGGCTGAACATCCTCGTCGGCTACACCGGGCTCACCTCCTTCGGGCAGGCCGCCTGGCTCGGGATCGGCGCCTACGCCGCCGCGATCGCGCAGAAGGACTGGCTGCACGGACAGATCTTGCTGCCGATCGTGATCGGCGTCGCGTTCGTCGCGCTGCTCTCTCTCGTGGTGGGCTTCATGATCCTGCGCCGGCGCGGGGTGTACTTCGCGCTGCTGACGCTCGCGCTGTCCGCGCTCGCCTACGCGGTGGCGTTCCGCTGGACCGCGCTTACCGGGGGCGAGGACGGCCTGGGCGGCCTCGAGCGCGGCCGCATCGGTCCGGTGTCGCTCGACAGCGCACCGGTTTGGTACGCGCTGGTCGCAGCGATCGCGCTGGGCGTGCTCTACGTGGTGCTGCGCGTGGTGCGCTCGCCCTTCGGCCACGTGCTGGTCGCGATCCGCGAGAACCAGCAGCGCGCCACCTTCCAGGGCTACGCCGTCGACCGCTACAAGCTGGGAGCGTTCGTGCTCTCGGCGTCGGTGACCGCGCTCGCCGGCGCGCTGCTCGGGTTCCAGAACTACCTCGTCTCGGCCGAGGGCGTGAGCGTCGCGTTCTCCGGCGAGCTGCTGGCGATGGTGGTGATCGGCGGCATGCGCCACATCCTCGGCCCCGCCCTGGGGGCGCTGTTCTTCGTCCTGTTCCGCGAGTTGTTCTCGATGTGGAGCGGCAACTGGCTGCTCTGGTTCGGCCTGGTGTTCGTCGGCTTCGTGCTGTATTCGCCCGGCGGCCTGGTGGGCATCTGGGCCAGGCTCAGGCGCCGCTTGCGCCCGCCGCCCGAGGAGGCCGCGGCCATGAGCGCGCGCAAGATCGACGAAGGCGCGGCGCTGCCGGGATTCCTGCGGCCCGACGCGC
>DATIZK010000026.1:0-47879 GCA_035517095.1 Burkholderiales bacterium | reverse complement strand
CCGGCGGCGAAGGCGTTGATGCTGCGCTCGCCGTCCATCACGTAGGCCGATGGCACGTGCACCCCGGAGGCGATCGCCATCTCTTCCACCACGTTGAGCAGGCGCCGCTCGCCCGGGTCGCTGCTGGCCGGATCGACGCGGCGCGCGCCGACCATGTCCGCCACCGCCTCGCCGCCGGACGAGAGCTGGAACACGCGGTACGCGGTGGCGCTCGCGATCACCAGCAGAGTCGCGCCCGCGCCCAAGGCGTACAGCTTGAGCGGCACGCCATGGCGCAGGATCTCGACCAGCGCCGCGCCCAGGTGATCGCCGTCGATCACGATGTCGCGCGCAGGCGCAGCGGCGCCCGACATCACCGCGAGCGCGTAGGCGACGCCCAGCCCCAGACACACCGCGACCGCCACCGCGGCGACCGCGAGCAGGTAAAGGAAGACCAGCCGCCGCGTGGCGCGCCGCGCGAGCTCCTGTGCCTCGAAGAAATCCAAGGATTACTTGAAGGACACTTTCGGCGCCTGGCGCTCGGCCGCCGATTCGGTCGCCTGCAGCAACTCGGCCTGGACGAAGCCGAAAAAGCCGGCCAACAGGTTGTCCGGAAACGACTCGCGCGTGGTGTTGTACTGCATCACGGAATCGTTGTAGGCCTGGCGCGCAAACGCGATCTTGTTCTCGGTGCTGGAGAGCTCCTCCTGCAGCGCGAGGATGTTCTGGTTCGCCTTGAGGTCCGGGTAGGCCTCGAACACCGCCATGAGCCGCCCGAGCGCGCCGCCCAGCGCGCCTTCCGCCTGCGCCAGGTTCTGCATTGCGGCCGGGTCGCCCGGCGCGCCCGCGGCGCGCTGCGAGGCGCTAAGCGCCGCGCCGCGCGCGACCGTCACTGCCTCGAGCGTGCCGCGCTCGTGCTGGATGTAGCCCTTGGCCGCCTCCACCAGATTCGGGATCAGGTCGTAGCGGCGCTTGAGCTGGACGTCGATCTGGGCGAACCCGTTCTTGAACCGGTTGCGCAGCGCCACCAGGCGGTTGTAGATGGTGATGCCGAAAACCGCCAGCAGCACGACCACTGCGATGAAGATCCAGCCTCCTGTGCTCATCCGTCCTCCCTGTTGCGTCATGGCGCGCGGCTGCTATTCTAGAATGAAGGCATGCCCGGCCGCGAGATCACGCGCCCGATCCCCGCCAGCGGCGAGCGCCTGCCCGTGGTCGGCGTCGGCACCTGGCAGACCTTCGACGTCCGCGGCGACGCCGCTGCGCGAGGTGCTGGCGCTGTTCGCGCGGCGCGCGAACATATGGCGCAATACTTCGACTCGCTCTAGTTCGACGCCGCCGCGAGGTGGCGGCCTGCGAGCCAGCCGAAGGTCATCGCCGGGCCGAGCGTGATGCCCGGCCCGGGGTAGTTGCCGCCCATGATCGACAGCGCGTCGTTGCCGGCCGCGTACAGGCCGGGAATGGGACGCTTGCTGGCATCCAGCACCTGCGCGTTGCCGTTGGTAAGGACGCCGTCGTAGGTCCCCAAGTCTCCCACCACGACCTCGACCGCGTAGAACGGCGGCGTCGCGAGCGGTGCGATGCAGGGGTTGGGCGCGATATCCGGGTCGCCGTAGAAGCGGTTGTAGGCGGTGCTTCCCTTGCGGAACGCGGGATCCTCGCCGCGTGCGGCGTGGCGGTTGTACTCGGCGATCGTCGTCTCGAGCGCGGCCGCGTCGATGCCGGTCGCGCGCGCGAGCTCGGCGAGCGTCGCGCCGCGCCGCAAGTAGCCAGACGCCAGGTGCGCGCCGAGCGGCAGCGGGCGCGGTTTGACGAAGCCCAGGCCGTAGGCGCGGATCGCACGGTGATCGGTGACGAGCCAGGCCGATGTCGCGCCGGCGGCGAGCAGCGCCTGAATGAAATCGTGGTACGAGTTGCCCTCGTTGACGAAGCGCGCGCCTCTTTGCGTCACCGCGATCACCCCGGGCTTGGCGCGGTCGATGAAATGCGGGAACAGGCCCCAGCTGCCGTCGGCGCGCGGCACGCGCGACACCGGCACCCAGGCCGCGGCATTGGGCAGCGACTCGTCGATCTTCGCGCCCGCGGCCGCGGCGAGCCGTAGCCCGTCGCCGGTGTTCGATTCGGGCGCCGGCGAATGGTGCTCCGGATGCGGGAACAGCCGCGCGCGCCGCTCGCGGTCGTGCGGGAAGCCGCCGCAGGCGAGCACCACGCCGCGCCGCGCGACCACGTGCACCCGCATCCCATCACGTTCGAGGACAGCGCCGCGCACGGTGCCGCCCTGCTTAACCAGCTCGGTCGCGGGCGCCGAAGCGCAGAGCTGAACCCCGGCATCGAGCGCGGATTTCAGCAGGCGGCCCGCCAGCGCGTTGCCGTTGGTGAGCCTGATGCCACGCCCGTGCACGAGTTTGGCCACGCCGTGCCCCAGCAGCCGGCGCGCGACGAAGGCCGCCGACTCGAGCGACTTGGACCAGCGCATGAAGTGCACCAGCTCCGCGCCCGAACCGATCATGATGCCGAACACGGTCAGCTCGGGCAGGGGCGGACGCAGCCGGGGAAGCCAGGCGCCGAGCTCGCGCCCATCGAAGGCGCTCGCCACGATCGAGCGCCCGCCCGGCTTGCCGCCGGGCGCATCCGGATGGTAGTCGGAGAAGGCGGCCGACGGATCGAATCGCACCGCGGTCTCGCGGGTGAAGAATTCGACCATGCGCGGGCCGTTCGTGAGGAAGGCGTTCACCCGCTCGGGGTCGTACTTCTCGCCCGCCTGGTCGAGCAGGTAGGTACTCGCTTCCTCTAGGCTGTCGGATACGCCGATTTCCTTCTGCATCGGGTGGTTGGGGATCCACAGCCAGCCGCCCGAGCGCGCCGTGGTGCCGCCGAACAGGGCGTCCTTTTCGGCCACGATCACCTCCAGCCCGTGCCGGGCGGCGGTTACCGCGGCCGACAGGCCGCCGGCGCCGGAACCGATCACCAGCACGTCGCACCCAAGCCTTTGATCCATTCGTCCCCCCCGGCGCAGATTATGCATGCGCTTGCGCAACCGCCTGCGAACCGCTCCGTTGACAAGCCGCGCGCGGCGGAATCTAATTCCCGCGCAACCGCAGGGAGGGCGACAGCCCTACACAACGATTCCCAACTGTCGGTCAGGCAGGTCCACGAGGAGGCATCATCATGTTACGCAAGCCGAAGCTGTTGCTCGGCGCCGCCGTGCTCGCCGCTGCGGCGCTCGCAGTGCCGGGCGCGCAAGCGCAGGGGCTCAAGCATTACGATTCGAGCAAGAAGTCGTTCTGGGAGCATCCGCCCGCGGACTGGTTCCTGGGCGATGAGACCGAGGCGCAGAAGGGCCTGGCCCCGAAAGCCCCGCCCGCGACAGGCGTGCCGATGGAGGAAATCCAGGCCACGCTGAAGAAGATCAAGCTGCCGAAGGGCTTTCACATCAGCCTCTGGGCGAGCGACGTTCCGAGCGCGCGCGAGATGGCCTGGGGTGACAAGGGCACGCTGTTCGTCGGCGCGTTTGGCGTGGGCAACGTCTACGCCATCACGGGTCCGGAGGGCAGCAAGCAAGTCAAGGTCATTCTCAAGGGCCTGAAGATGCCGACCGGGATCGCGTTCCGCGACGGCGCGCTGTATGTCGCCGACATCGACCGCATCCTCAAGTACCCCAACGCCGAAGCGAACCTGGACAAGATGCCGGCGCCGGAAGTGGTGTACGACGACATGCCGTCGTACGCTGCGCACGGCTGGAAGTACCTCGCGTTCGACAAGGACGGCTGGCTCTGGATTGCGTTCGGACCCCCGTTCAACATCGGCATCCCGCCGACCAGCGTGTCGCAGATCCGGCGCGTCGACCCCGCCACCGGCCTGGCCGAAATCAGGGCGCTGGGCGTGCGCAACAGCGTGGGCGGCGACATCGATCCGCGCAGCGGCGACTACTGGTTCACGGAAAACGCGCGCGACTGGCTGAGTGACAACACGCCGAGCGACAAGCTCAACCACATCACGCGCATGGGCGAGCACTTCGGCTATCCGTACTGCCATCAGGGCAACATCCCCGATCCGAAGTTCGCGATGGGGCATAAGTGCTCCGAGTTCACTCCGCCGGTGCTCAATCTCGGCGCGCACGTGGCGCCGCTCGGCATGAAGTTCTATACCGGCAAGATGTTCCCGGCGAGCTACAAGGACAACATCTTCATCGCCGAGCACGGCTCGTGGGACCGGCACGTGTACCAGGGCGCGCGCATCGTGCGCGTCATCGTCGACCCGAAGGGCAAGCACGTTAAGCAGGTGGTGTTCGCCTCGGGCTGGCTCAAGGGCAAGCAGGACTTCCACGGCCGGCCGGCCGACGTGATCGTCGCGCCCGACGGCGCGCTGCTGGTCGCCGACGACTGGGCCAACGCGATCTACCGCATCAGCTACGGCAAGTAAGCCCTGAGCCCGAACGTAGTCCGGATCGCGCTCGCGGCGGCGGCACTGTCAACCGCCGCCGCCGCAGGCGCAGCCGACCCCGCCGCGGGGAAGGCGAAGTTCGAGTCCACCTGTGTTGCCTGCCACGGCGCCGGCGCGGCGCCGGCCGGCATGGTCGCCCCCATCCTGGACGGGCAGCCGGACGGCTTCATCCAGTGGCAGCTGGTCTACTTTCGCAGCGAAACGCGCAAGGACCCGGTAATGACGCCGATCGCGGCCGGCCTGAGCAACGTGGATATTCGCAATCTCGGCGCCTACCTGTCTTCGCTGCCCGGCCCGAAGCCGCCGCCCGGGGCCGACGCGCGCGCCGACCTGACCGAGGCCGGCGAGCAACTGGCGCGCGCCAACCGTTGCAGCAACTGCCACCAGGACGGCTTCGTCGGCAGCGACGCGGTCGCCCGCCTCGCCGGCCAGCGCGAGGCCTACCTGCTCAAGGCGCTGCGCGACTTCAAGTCGGGCGCGCGCCGCGGCGGAGGCGCGGCCGCGATGCCCGACGCGGTGTATCCGTTGAGCGACAAGGGGCTGGAGGCACTCGCCCACTACTTGTCACGCCTGTAGCAACGTCGCGGATTGGCAAACTTTACCCGCGATTCGAGGTCAACCAACTTTTGCACCCAGGGAGATTGCATCATGGCTGACGACAAACGTAAGGATCTGCCCCGTCGCACCGTGCTCAAGAGCGTCGCGCTGCTGGCCGGGCTCGCCGCCATTCCGCTCGGCGTCAAGGCGGCCGGCACCGTGCCGAAGTCCGCGATGAAGTACCAGGACAACCCCAACGGCAAGGACGAGTGCAGCAACTGCCTGCAGTTCATTCCCGGCAAGTCGGCCTCGGCGATGGGCGAATGCAAGGTCGTGGCGGGACCGATCAGCCCCAAGGGCTGGTGCATCGCCTACGCCAGGAAGTCCTGAGCGCGCGCTAGTCGCGCGGCGCGGCCGGCACCCTGATGCCGTCGTAGAGCCAGGCGATGCCCTCGAAGCTCGGGGCGTCCGGGTCGGCGCCGGGCCTGGGGGCGAGGAACTGGTTGCGCAGCTCGCGTACCACGCCCGCGGCGTGGTACAGGTCGCCGTAGTAGCGCGAGGTGATCTGCACGCGCGCGGTGCGCAAGTAGCGCTCGTCCTGGTACCAGCGCAAGGCCTTTTCCCAGTCGCGGCCGGATAGCTCGACGTAGGCGGCGAGCACCACTGCGTCCTCGATCGCCATGTTGGCGCCCTGCGCCATGTACTGCAGCGTCGGATGCGCGGCGTCGCCCAGCAGCGTGACGCGCCCGCGCGACCACTCGCGCACCGGCTCGCGGTCGCACAGCACCCACATCTTCCAGGCGTTGATCTTGGCCAGCAGGCGCTTGACCTCGGGCCGCTCGGAGGAGAATTTCTGCTCGAGCTCCTGCGGGTCGCCGTAAACGTTCCAGCCTTCCTCGTATTTGTCGCTGTGGAACACGGCCACCAGGTTGTACAGCTCCCCGCGGCGCAGCGGGTAGTGCACCAAGTGCGTTTTCGGGCCGGCCCACAGCACGACGTTGTTCTGCCACAGGTCCGCGGGGACCTCGGCGCGCGGCAGCACCGCGCGGTAGGCGATATGGCCCGAGACGCGGGGCTTTGCGTCCCCCAGCAGCTGGTTGCGAACGCGCGACCACAGCCCGTCTGCCCCCACCAACGCGCAGCCTTCGACCTGCTCTCCGCCCTCCATGCGCAGGGTCACGCGCGCGCCGTCCTGCTCGAAGCCGAGCGCTTTCGCCAGCACATTCAGCTCGACGTTCTTCTCGGCCTTGCACGCGTCGAGGAACACCTGGTGCAGGTCGGCGCGATGGATCACGCCGTAGAGGTAGCCGCCGAAGCGCTCGCGGAACGCCGCTCCGCCGACCGGCAGGCGGATTACTTCCTCCGCGGTCAAGCCGTCCATCATCACCATGTTGTCCGGATGCACCGAGTAGCTCTCGATCGCGTCGGTCAGCCCGAGCACTTCGAACATCCGGTACACGTTCGGCCCGAGCTGTATGCCGGCGCCGATCTCCGCAAACTCCGAGCCCTGCTCGAACACGCGCACCTTGACGCCCTTGCGCCCTAGCGCGAGCGCGGCGGCGAGGCCGCCTATGCCGCCGCCAACCACCAGTACCGGAAGGTCCTGCGCCATGGCCTCACCTCACGATCAAATCCGGGCCTACTTCGGCCATGCTGCGCGACCCGCACAGCCTGAGGGTGCGCTCGATCTCGTCGCTCAGGATCTCGAGCGCGCGGCGCGCCCCGGCCTCGCCCGCGGCCGCCGCGCCGTACAGCGTCGGGCGCCCGATCGCCACCGCCTGCGCGCCCAGGGCGCGCGCCTTGATCGCGTCCGAGCCGCGCCGTACTCCGCCGTCGATCAGCACCGGCAGCTTGCCGCCAAGCGCCGCCGCGACCGCGGGCAGAGCCTCGAGCGCGCTGGTCGCGCCGTCGAGCTGCCTGCCGCCGTGGTTCGACAGCCAGACCGCGTCCGCGCCGAGCTTGGCCACCCGGTGCGCGTCGTCCGCGCGCGCAACGCCCTTGACGATCAGCTTGCCCCGCCACAGGTCGCGCAGGCGCCCGAGCCCGCGCTCGTCGAACGAGGCATCGTGCTGCCGGCCGACCGACGACGCGGTGGCGATCAAGTCCGCGCGCTGCCGGCCCTCGAATCCGCGCAGGTTCACGAGCTCCGGAATGCCGCCCGCGGCGACGATGCGCCAGGCCCACGACGGGTGCATGACACCGCCGAGCAACTCGCGCCAACCGGGCCGGAACGGCAGCACGAATCCGTTATGCGTGTCGCGCTCGCGCTTGCCGCCGACCGGCAAATCGACCGTGACCACGAGCGCCTCGTAGCCCGCGGCGCGCGCGCGCTCGACCAGGCCGTCGGTGAACTCGCGATCGTGCAGCACGTAGAGCTGGAACCAGAGCCGCCCCGGCGCCTTGTCGGCGACTTCCTCGATGGTCGCCGTGGCGGAAGTGGAGAGCGTGTACGGCACGCCGTACGCTGCCGCGCTGCGTGCGATCGCCAGGTCGGCGCCGGGCCAACCCATGCCGATCGCGCCGGTCGGCGCGATCACAAGCGGATACTTCGACGGCAGGCCGAGGATCTCGGTCGAGGCATCGACCGCGGCCACGTCGCGCAGCACCCTGGGCGCGAAGCGCAGGCGCTCGAACGCCGCGCGGTTGGCGCGCAGGCTGACCTCGTCCTCGGCCCCGCCGTCGAAGAAATCGAACACGATTCTCGGCAGGCGGCGGCGCGCGAGCTCGCGCAGGTCGTCGATGTTCGCAGTGCGGGACAGATCCATCGCCCGCGAGTCTACCGCGGGCGCGGCGCTTCCATATAATGAGGGGCATGACAAACCCGCAACGCATTGCCGGCGTCCTGTCGCCGGTCGTCACCCCTTTCGGCGCGGACCTGGCGCCCGACGCCGCGCGCTTCGTGCGCCACTGCAAATGGCTGCTGGCCCACGGCTGCTCGGGGCTGGCGGTGTTCGGCACCAACAGCGAGGCCAACTCGATGTCGGTGGGCGAGAAGCTCGATCTGCTGGAGGCGCTGCTGGCGGGCGGCGTGCCGGCCGCGGCGCTGATGCCCGGCACCGGCCACTGCGCCCTGACCGACTCGGTCGCGATGACCCGGCGCGCGGTCGCGATGGGCTGCGGCGGCGTGCTGATGCTGCCGCCGTTCTACTACAAGGGCGTATCCGACGAGGGCCTGTACCGCAACTTCGCCGAGGTGATCGAGCGCGTCGGCGACGACCGCCTGCGCCTGTACCTGTACCACATCCCGCCGGTGTCGCAGGTTCCGATCACGCTTGCGCTGATCGAGCGTCTGCTCAAGAAGTACCCGGGCATCGTCGCCGGCGCGAAGGACTCCTCGGGCGACTGGTCCAACACCAAGGCGATGCTGAATGCCTTCGCCAAGGCCGGTTTCGACGTGTTCGCCGGCAGCGAGGTGTTCCTGCTCGACAACATGCGCCACGGCGGCAAGGGCTGCATTACCGCGACCGGCAACGTCAACCCCGGCCCGATCGACCAGGTGTACCGCAACTGGCAGGCGGCGAGCGCGGACCGGCTCCAGGCCGGCATCACCGCGACGCGCAACATCGTGCAGAAAGTGCCGATGATCCCGGCGCTGAAGGCGATCATCGCCCACTTCGGCAACGACCCCCAGTGGCGCACGGTGCGCCCGCCGCTGGTCGAGCTCGAGCGCGCGCAGGAGCAGGGGCTGATCGCCGCGCTGCGCGCGGCGGGCTTCGGCATGCCCGGGCTCGCCGCCTGAGATGCCCGCGGCGCTGGTCACCGGCGCGGGCAGGGGCATCGGCCTGCACGCCGCGCGCGCCTTCGCCGGCGCCGGCTGGACGGTGCTCGCGCTCGACAAGGATTTCTCGCGCTGCGACCTGCCGCCTTCGGTGCGGCGCGTGCAGTACGACCTGACCGACGTCGCCGGAATCCCCGCCCTGGCGGGCTCGCTGGGCGGGATCGACACGCTGGTGAACAACGCGGGCGTGCTGTACTGCGAGCCCTACGATTCGATCCCCGATGCGCACCGGCGCGAGATCATGGCGGTCAACATCGAGGCGCCGGTGGCGCTGATGCGCTCGCTCGCGCCGCAGATGATGGCGCGCAAGGCGGGGCGCATCGTCAACGTCGGCTCGGTGGCCGCCTTCACCGGCCATCCCGACCTGTGGTACGGCGCGAGCAAGGCGGCGCTGCTCAACGTCACCAAGAGCTTCGCCGCCTGGCTCGGCCCGCACGGCGTGCTGGTGAACGCGGTCGCGCCCGGGCCGACCCAGACCGACATGTACCAGCAACTACCTCGTTCGCGCCGCGACGGCGTGATGCGCAGCGTCTACACCGGGCGCGTGTGCCGGCCCGAGGAAGTCGCGCAGGCGATCCTGTGGCTCGGCTCGGCCTGCCCGGAGTACGTCAACGGCACCACGCTCGACGTCAACAACGGCTCGTACGCCCGCTGACGCGCGATGGCCGAGCCCCGCACCGCACTGGTCACCGGCGCCGCGCGCGGAATCGGCCGCGCGACGGTCGACGCGCTGCTCGCCGCAGGGCTGCGCGTGCTTGCGCTCGACCGCGACTTCGAGGGCGGCAAGCTGGTCGCGCCCGGACCGCTCGAGCTGGTGCGGCTGGACCTTGCCGACCTGGCCGCGATTGCGCCGCGCGTCGCCGCCCTCGGGCGGATCGACGTCCTGGTCAACAACGCCGGGGTGCAGAACGGGCTGCCGATCGAGCGCTACACCGACGAGGCGCGCACCCGGCTGCTGCGCGTCAACCTCGAAGCGCCGGTCGAGCTGATCCGCGCCGTGTCGAAACAGATGATCGGGCGCGGCCGCGGCCGCATCGTCAATCTGACCTCGATCGCGGCCTACATGCCGCACCAGGACCTCTGGTACGGCGTGAGCAAGGCCGGGATCGTCAGCTTCACCCGCAGTTTCGCCGCGCTGCTCGGCCCGCACGGGGTGCAGGTGAACGCGGTGGCGCCGGGGCCGATCGACACCGACATGCTGCACCGTGCCGCCGCCCCGGAGCGCCGCGAGCAGCTGATGAAGGCGGTATATTCGAAGCGCGCCGGCAGGCCCGAGGAGGTGGCCGGCGTGATCCGCTGGCTGGCCACCGACGCGCCGGCGCTGATCAACGGGGCGGTGATCGACGTCACCGACGGGAGCTTCCTGCGCTGATGGCCCTGACGCTGTTCGACAAGGTCTGGAACGCGCACGTGGTCGCCGACCTCGGTGGCGGCAACGCGCTGCTGCACGTGGACCGGCACCTGCTGCACGATCTGGGCGGGGGCAAGGCGCTCGCCGAGCTCGCCGCGCGCGGCCTGCGCGTGCGCAACCCGGAGCTGACCTTCGCCACCGCGGACCACGTGATCTCGTCCGCACCGGGACGCACCGGCGGCGCGCACGACTGGGCCCAGGTGCTCGTGGACTCGCTGCGCCTCGAGACGCGCAAGGCGGGCGTGCGGCTGTTCGACGTCGGCGGCGACGAGCAGGGGATCGTGCACGTGATCGGCCCGGAGCTCGGCATCACCCAGCCCGGCACGCTGGTCGTGTGCGGCGATTCCCACACCTGCACCAACGGCGCGCTCGGGGCGATTGGTTTCGGCATCGGCGCCTCCGAGATCCTGCACGTGCTCGCCACCCAGACCGTCGAGCAGTGCAAGCCCAGCACGATGCGGGTGCGCTTCGAGGGTGCGCCGCCCAAGGGCGTCTACGCCAAGGACCTGATCCTCGCGCTGATCGGAAAGATCGGCATGGCGGGCGGAGTCGGCTACGCGCTCGAATACGCCGGCGCCGCGGTGCGCACGCTCGGCATGGAAGGCCGCCTGACGCTTTGCAATCTCTCGATCGAGCTCGGCGCAAAAGTCGGCATGGTGGCGCCGGACGAAACTACCTACGCCTGGCTGAAGGGCCGGCGCTTCGCGCCCCGCGGCGCCGACTGGGACGCGGCGCTCGCATGGTGGAAGACCCTTCCGTCCGATCCGGATGCGGTGTTCGAGCGCGAAGTCGAGCTCGACGCCGGCAGCCTCGCGCCGCAGCTCACCTGGGGCACGAGCCCGGAGGACGCGATCGCCGTCGACGCGACGATACCCGCGGCCAAGCCCGATGCGCTCGAATACATGGGGCTCGCCGCCGGCCGCCCGCTCGCCGGCACGCGCATCGATCGGGTGTTCATCGGCTCGTGCACCAATTCGCGCCTCTCGGACCTGCGCGCCGCGGCCGAGGTGGTCCGCGGGCGCAAGGTCGCGCGCCACGTGCAGGCCTGGGTGGTGCCCGGCTCGGTCGGCGTCAAGCGCGCGGCCGAGGCCGAAGGGCTGGACCAGGTTTTCCTCGCCGCCGGATTCGAATGGCGCGAGCCCGGTTGCTCGCTGTGCGTCGGCGCGAACGGCGAGCTGGTCGAGCCCGAGGCGCGCTGCGTGTCGACCTCCAATCGCAACTTCGTCGGCCGCCAGGGGCCGCGCGCTCGCACCCACCTCGCCAGCCCGGCGACCGCCGCGGCCTGCGCGCTCGCGGGCGAAATCGCGGACGTTCGGGGGTTTCTCGCCTAGCCATGGAAAAGTTCACCGTCCTGGAGGCGGTCGCGGCGGCGCTGCCGACGCCCGACATCGACACCGACATGATCATCCGCATCGAGCGCTGCGTGCGCACGCCGCGCGCGCAGATGGGGCGCTGGGCGTTCGAGATGGCGCGTTACCGTCCCGACGGCAGCGAGGACCCCGCATTCCCCCTCAACCAGGAGCGCTTCCGCGGCGCCCAGATCCTGGTGGCGGCGGAGAACTTCGGCTGCGGCAGCTCGCGCGAGATGGCTGTGTGGGCAATCGCCGGCATGGGCTTTCGCTGCGTGATCGCGCCGTCCTTCGGCGAGATCTTCTACGGCAACTGCTTCCAAAACGGCGTGCTCGCGATCCGCTTGCCCGCGCCGGCGGTCGCGGGCCTGCTGGTGCAGCTCGGCGCGCGGAGCGGGCCGGCGAAGCTCAGGGTCGACCTGCCGGCGCAGTCCGTCGCCGCTCCCGGCGGCACCCTGCACCGCTTCGAGATCGACCCGCTGCGCAAGAAAGCGCTCCTCGAAGGCCTGGACGCAATCGGCATGACCTTCGCGCGCGAGGCCGAGATCGCCGCCTGGCAGGCGGCGGACCGCAGGCGCCGCCCATGGGTCTGGGGCTGATCAGCCCTTGAGCCGCGTGCGCAGCGCCCGGATGAACGTCTTCAGGATGGTGATGCGCGCGTGGTTCTTGTCGTTCGCGCCGATCAGGGCCCAGGGCGCGTGCCCGGTGCTGGTGCGCTCAATCATGTCCGCCGCGGCGACCTGGTAGGCGTTCCATTTCTCCCGGTTGCGCCAGTCCTCGGGCGTGATCTTGAACTGCTTGAAGCGCGTCTTCTCGCGTTGCTTGAAGCGCCGGTACTGCTCCTCCTTGGAGATCTGGAGCCAGAACTTGGCCACGATCGCGCCGCCGCGCGCGAGCTGCTCCTCGAAGTCGTTGATCTCGGAGTAGGCACGCAGCCAGTCGGCCTGGGCAGCGAAGCCTTCGACGCGCTCGACCAGCACCCGTCCGTACCAGCTGCGGTCGTAGATCACGCAACGGCCCTTGCGCGGCAGGTGGCGCCAGAAGCGCCACAGGTAGGATTGCGCGCGCTCCTCGTCGGTCGGCGCGGCGATCGGGATGGTATGGTACAGGCGCGCGTCTATCGCGCCGGTGATGCGCCGGATCGCGCCGCCCTTGCCCGCGGCGTCCATGCCCTCGAATACCAGCACCACGGTGTGCTCGCGGAACTTCGGGTGCCGCGTGAGCTTCGCCAGCTCGCCCTGCAGCTTGACCAGCTCCTTCTGGTAGCGGTCTTTGGGCAGCGTTTGCGAGAGGTCGAGGCGGTCGAGGATGTGCAGATTGTCCACCGGCTGCATCAGCGGCGCGACGTCGCTCCTCTTGCTGCGGCGCTCGGGCGGCGCCGACAGGCGCTTGTTCAGCGCTTCCAGCAGCGTCTTGCCCGCGGTCACCGCGCGGTACTCCGGATCCGAGCCCTCGACCACGATCCACGGCGCCCAAGCGGTGCTGGTTTCGCGCAGCGCGTCTTCGCTCACCTGGTAGAAGCGGTCGTAGTGCTTGAAGAAGCTCCAGTCGCGCGCCGTGACGCGCCAGCTCGTTTCCGGGTTCGATTCCAGCGCCCTGAGGCGCCTGCGCTGCGCTTTCTTCGACAGATGGAACCAGAACTTCAGGATCAGCGCCCCGTCGTCGGCCAGCATCTTCTCGAAACGGTTGATCTCATCCACCGAATGCAGCAGGTCTTTCGCCTTGGTGCGCCTGAAGACCCGGTCGATGATCGGATCGGTGTACCAGGAGCCGAACAGGATTCCGATCTTGCCCTTGGGCGGCAGCGCGCGCCAATAGCGCCACATCGGCGGCCGGTCTGACTCCTCGTCCGACGGGTTGTCGAAGGCGTGCGTGTGGATATGGCGCGGATCCATCCACTCGTTGAGCAGGTTGACCGTTTCGCCCTTGCCGGCGCCGCGCACGCCCGAGATGAGGACGATCACCGGAAACTTGCTCAGCTGGGACAGCTGGTACTGCGCGTTCAGCAGATCGATGCGCAGCCTCGGTACGATGCGCTTGTACTCCCCCTTGGAAAGTTTGTGCCCCAGTTCCGCGGACTCGAACATCGCTACCTCACCTCGTAGATCTGTTGCTCGAAATTGCCGCGCGACACCTCGAGCTGCGCGCGCCTGCGGTCGAGCTGGGCCGACAGCAGCGCCTTGTCCGGTCCGCTTTCCCAGCGCACGCTGTAGACGCTCCGCTCCGGCTTGCCCTCGCGGCGGAAGGTCTCGGTACGCTCCGAGAGCGGCTCGCCGTAGCGCGATTTCAGATATTGCACCACGCGTTCGCGGTCGTCCGGACTGAAGCGCACGTCGAAAGCCTGCACCGAGTCGTTCTTGAGGTAGAACGTGATGCGCGCCCGCACGTCGGCGAAGGAAATCCTGGCGTCGTCGCAACGCCGGTCGGCTGCGGACGACTTCCACTCCAGCGGCTGGCAGTGCGCGCTGGGGAAGGCCTCCTTCACGTCGCTCTCGCGCGCGCCGAGCGCCACCCCGTTCGCGTCGTAGGCGAGCGCCGCGGGCGCGGCAGCGAATAGCAGGGCAAGAAGGAGAGCGGTCCTCATCTGCGCGGCGCGGCGCGGCGGCGAAAGCACCCGACCGCGTGGTCGTCCACCATGCCGACCGCCTGCATGAAAGCATACATGATCGTCGAGCCGACGAACTTGAAGCCGCGCCGCTTGAGATCCTTGGACAGCGCGTCCGAAATCTCGCTTCGAGCCGGGGCCGGCGCGCCGCGCGCGCGGCGGTTGCGCAGCGGCTTGCCGCCGACGAAGGCCCAGACGTAGCGCGCGAAGCTGCCGAACTCCTCTTGCAGCGCGAGAAAGGCGCGCGCGTTGCCCACCGCAGCCTCGATCTTGGCCCGGTTGCGAACGATTCCCGGGTCGGCCAGCAATTGCGCCTTCTTGCGCGCGCCGTAGCGCGCGATCCGCTGCGGGTCGAAGCCGTCGAACGCCTCGCGGTAGCGCTCGCGCTTGGCGAGGATCGTGTCCCAGGACAATCCCGCCTGCGCGCCTTCGAGCAGCAGGAACTCGAACAGCCTGCGGTCGTCGCGCACCGGCACGCCCCACTCGCGGTCGTGGTAGGCGATCGAAAGGGGGTTCGTCGCCCAGGCGCAGCGTCTGCGTGCGGCCCTCACGCGACTTCGACCTCGTGGCTCGCGGGACGCGCCCGCAGGCGCAGCTCGATGAGCTCCGCGCGCTCGCGCAGCGCATTACGGAACGCCTGGTCGCGCCCGGACAGGTACGGCAACGGCCAGAACTGCGGCAGATGCTGGTACCAGGCCGAGGCCTGCAGCGTGAAGTAGGGGTTGGCGAGGTGCGGGCGCGCCAGCGCCACCAGATCCGCCTTGCCGCCGGCGAGCAGCGTATTGACCTGGTCCGCCGTGGTGACGGCGCCGACGGTCATGGTCGCGATGCCGACCTCGTTCCTCAGCCAGTCGGAGAACGGCGCCTGGTACATGCGCCCGTACACCGGCTTCTGCTGCGGCACGGTTTGCCCGCTCGAGCAGTCGATCAGGTCGCAGCCGGCGTCCTTCAGCCGGCGCGCGAGCGCCATCAGGTCCTCGCCCGAGAGGCCGCCCGGCGCCCAGTCGGTGGCCGAGATACGCACCGACATGGGCTTCGCCTGGGGCCAGGCTTCGCGGCAGGCGCGAAACACCTCGAGCGGGTAGCGCACGCGGTTGTCGATTGGGCCGCCATAGGCGTCGCGGCGCGTGTTGGTCAGCGGCGAGATGAAGCTCGCCAGCAGGTAGCCGTGCGCCATGTGCAGCTCGAGCATGTCGAAGCCCGCTTGGTCGGCATAGCGCGCGGCGCGCACGAACTCTCCCCGCACCCGGTCCATGTCGGCGCGCGTCATCTCGCGCGGCATCTGCGAGGCAGCCTCGTGGTAGGGGATCGCCGAGGCCGACACGAGCGGCCAGTTGCCGGATTCGAGCGGATAGTCCATGCGCTCCCAGCCGAGCTGGGTCGAGCCCTTGCGCCCTGAGTGGCCGATCTGCATGCAGAGCTTGGCCTTCGAATTGGCATGGCAGAAGTCCGCGATGCGCTTGAACGCGTCGCGCTGCGCCTCGTTCCACAGCCCGGTGCAGCCCGGCGAAATGCGTCCCTCGGGCGAGGTGCAGGTCATCTCCATGTAAACCAGCCCCGCGCCGCCGACCGCGCGCGAGCCGTAGTGCACGAAGTGCCAGTCGGTCGGCACGCCGTCGAGCGCCGAGTACTGGTCCATCGGCGAGACCACCACGCGGTTCTCGAGCGTCATGCCGCGCAGCCGGAAAGGCGTGAACATCGGCACCGGCGGGTGCTCGGGATCGATGTCCAGGCCGCGCGCGCGCACGTCGGCGGCGAACCACTGCCGCACGTCCCTGACGAATCCCGGGTCGCGCAGCTCGAGGTTCTCCCAGGTAATCTGCTTCGAGCGCGACATGACGCCGAAGGCGAACTGCAGCGGGTCCATGCCCCAGTAGCGCTTCATGTGCTCGAACCAGGCGAGCGACACGCTGGCGGCGTGCTGCGTCTTCTCGACCTCCTCCCGGCGCGCCGTGTCGTAGCGCGCGAGCGCCGCCTTGATCGAAGCCGTATCCCTGATGGATTCGTAGAGCGCAATGGCGTCCTCCATCGCCAGCTTGGTGCCCGAGCCGATCGAGAAGTGCGCGGTGGCCTTCGCGTCGCCGACCAGCACGACCTTGTCCATGACCCAGGTGGCGTTGGTGATGGTGGGGAAGTTGCGCCAGATCGAGCGGTTGGCGATCAGCTTGTGGCCGCCGAGCTCTTCGGCGAACACCGCCTCCAGGGCGGCCAGCATGTCGGGCTCGCTCTTCGCATCGAAGCCGAAATTCCTCCAGGTCGCCTCGTCGGTCTCGATCACCCAGGTCGAGGCGCCCTTCTCGTACTGGTAGCAGTGCGCGAGGATGATGCCCTCGGGGGTCTCACGGAAGAAATACTTGAAGGCATCCAGCGGGCGGGTCGAGCCGAGCCAGGTGAACTTGTTGGGCCGCAGGTCGACGCTCGGGCAAAAGTGTGCCTTGTGGCTCTCGCGCACGCGCGAATTGATGCCGTCGGCCGCCACGATCAGGTCCGAATCGGCGAATTCCGCGATTCCCTCGACCTCGCGCTGGAACACGAGCTTCACGCCCAGCTCGCGGCAACGCTGCTGCAGCAGCTGCAGCAGCGCGACGCGCGAGCAGCCGCAGAAGCCGTTGCCGCCGGAACGCAGCACGCGCCCCTTGTAGACCACGTCCACGTCGCCCCAGTAGGCGAAGCGGCGCCGGATCGACTCGTAGGACGGTACGTCGTAGGCCTTGAAGCTGTCGAGCGTCTGGTCGGAAAACACCACGCCGAAGCCGAAGGTGTCGTCCGCGCGGTTGCGCTCGTAGACCGCGACATCCCAGTCCGGCCAGGCCTTTTTCGCCAGCAAGGCGAAGTACAACCCCCCTGGTCCGCCACCGATGACGCTAATCTTCATCTTCGCCCCCTCAGTCGGGTACGACCGCGGTGGCCTCGAGCTCGAGCCGCGCCCGGTCCTCGACCAGCCCGCTGACCTGCAGCACCGTCATTGCCGGGTAATGCCGGCCGATCAGCTCGCGATACGCAGCGCCCACTTCAGGTAATGCGGCAAGGTACTCCTGCTTGTCGAGCACGTACCAGGTCAGGCGCGCGATGTGCTCGGGCTTGCCTCCCGCCTCGGCGAGCACCGCGAGCAGGTTGGCGAGCGCCTGGCGGAACTGGCCACTGAACCCGGCCTCGCGCCAGCCGCCGTCGCCGCTCCAGCCGACCTGGCCGGCGATGAACACCAGCTTGCCGCCGCGCGTCGCAATACCGTTCGAGTAACCCTTGGGCCGGGCCCAGCCCGGCGGCTGCAGGACTTGCATCATGATTGAGGCCTCAGCTTGAAGCGTTGCAGTTTTCCGGTCTCGGTGCGCGGCAGCGCGTCGAGGAATTCGATCGCGCGCGGATACTTGTACGGCGCGATCGCATTCTTCACGTGCTCCTGCAGCTCGGCGGCCATCGCTTGCGACCTCTGATAGCCCGGCTTGAGCACGACGAAAGCCTTGACGATCGTGCCGCGCGCCTCGTCGGGCCAGCCGACCACGCCGCACTCGGCTACTGCCGCGTGCGCGAGCAGCGCGCCCTCGACCTCCGGCCCGGCGATGTTGTAGCCCGCCGAGACGATCATGTCGTCGGTGCGGGCCTGGTAGTAGAAGTAGCCGTCGCGGTCCATCTTGTAGGCATCACCCGTCAGGTTCCAGCCGTCGCGGACGTACTCCTTCTGGCGCTCATCGGCCAGGTAGCGGCAGCCTGTGGGCCCTTTGACCGCCAGGCGGCCCACGACGCCCGGCGGGCACGGCTTGCCCTCGTCGTCGAGCACCGCGGCGCGGTAGCCGGGAATCGGGTAGCCGGTCGCGCCGCGCCGCGCCCGCTCCGGGGTGTGCGAGATGAAGATATGCGCCATTTCGGTCGAACCGATGCCGTCGATGATCTCGATGCCGGTCGCCTGCTTGAAAAGCTGGCGCGTCGCGTCGGGCAGTGCCTCGCCCGCCGAGACGCACTTCTTTAGGCTTGCGATATCGTAGTTCTGCGCGATGCCCGCCATGGCGCGGAACATCGTCGGCGCGGTGAAGCAGACCGTGGCGCGGTAGTTCTGGATCGTCTCGAGCAGGGTCTCGGGCGCGAGCCGCTCGACCAGCACGGTCGAGGCGCCAAAGCGCAGCGGGAAGCACAGCATGCCGCCCAGGCCGAAGGTGAACGCGATCGGCGGCGTGCCGCAGAAAACGTCGTCCTTTCGCGCCTTCAGGCAGGAGCGCGGGAAGCAGTCGCACATTGCGACCACGTCGCGGTGGAAGTGCATCGTGCCCTTCGGCTTGCCGGTAGTGCCGGAGGTAAAGGCGATCAGCGCGACGTCGTCGGCCGCGGTGTCGACGCAGCGGAACGTCGCCGGCTGGCGCGCCGCGAGCGAATCCAGCGAATCGGCCGCGTCGTCGTACCAGTAGCGGATCGACTTGAGCGTCGGGCAGGCGGGCAGCGCCGCCGCGAGCTCCTGCGCCAGGCGCCTGTCGCACAGCGCGTGCGTGACCCTGGCCTTGTTGACGATTTCGGTCAGCTCCTTGGCGCGCAGCAGCGGCATCGTGGCGACGGCGATGCCGCCGGCCTTGATCACCGCGAACCAGCACGCGGCCATCATCGGGTTGTTCGGCCCGCGCAGCAGCACCCTGTTGCCCGGCACCAGGCCGATCTCGGTCACCAGCACGTTGGCCAGGCGGTTCGCCTGCGCCAGCAGCTGGGCGTAGCTGCACTTGCCGTCAGGCGCGCGGAGCGCGATCCGTTCGCCGTCGCCGCGCTCGAGCGCGGCGTCGAGCAGCTCGGCCGCGCAGTTCATCCGTGCCGGATACTTCAGCTCCGGCAGCTCGAACAGGAATTCCGGCCATTGCCGCCGCGGCGGCAGGTTGGCGCGCGCAAAGCCGTCCTTGTGCGCCGTGTAGCTCATCGATACGCGCCGAAGCTAGGCCCTGCGCAGAAAGTCGAAGTCGCAGCCGTGCTCGGCCTGCAGCACGTGCTCCATGTACAGCTTGGCGTAGCCGCGCGCGGGCGCGGGCACGGGCGCCCGCCAGGCCGCGCGCCGGCGCACGAGCTCGTCTTCGCCCACCAGCAGGTCGATACGGCGGCTCTTCACCGAGACGCGGATGCGGTCGCCGTCGCGCACCAGCGCGAGCGGCCCGCCGACCGCGGCCTCGGGCGAGACGTGCAGCACGATCGTGCCGTAGGCGGTGCCGCTCATGCGCGCATCCGATATGCGCACCATGTCCTTGACCCCGGCGCGCGCGAGCTTGGCCGGAATCGGCAGGTAGCCGGCCTCGGGCATCGCGTAGCCGCTCTTGGGGCCTGCGTTCTGCAGCACCAGGAAGTCGTCCGCGTTGACGTCGAGATCGGGCGCGTCGATGCGCGCCGCGAGGTCGTCGAGCGAGTTGAACACCACCGCGCGGCCTTCCTTCTCGAACAGCTTCGGATCGGCCGCCGAGCGCTTTAGAATCGCGCCGTTCGGCGCCAGCGAGCCGAACAGGGCCACCAGTCCGCCCTCCTTCGCCAGCGGCTCGGCGAACGGCCGGACCACGGCGCGGTCGACCCACGGCGCGCCCGCCTGCCCTTCGCGCTCGAGCCGCTCGCCGAGCGTCTCGCCCGCCACGGTCATGGCATCGAGGCTGAGCAGCGGCTTGAGCTCGCGCAGCACCGCGCCCAGCCCGCCGGCGAAGTACAGGTCCGACATGTAGTGCTGCCCGGTGGGCTTGAGGTCGACGAGCACCGGCGTGCTGTCGGACAGCGCGTTCAGGTCCTTCAAGTCGATCCTGACCCCGACTCGCCCCGCGATCGCGGTCAGGTGCACGATCGCGTTGGTCGAGCCGCCGATCGCGAGCAGCACGCGCAGCGCGTTGCGGATCGACTTTTCGGTGATCACCTGCGAAGGAAGAACCGGCCGCTGCGCCAATTCGACCGCGCGCCGCCCGCTCGCCTCTGCCGCGCGCAGCCGGTCGGCGTGCACCGCGGGAATTGCGGCGGTCCCGGGCAGCGCCATGCCCAGCGCCTCCGCGAGCGCGGCCATGGTCGAGGCGGTGCCCATCACCGCGCAGGTGCCGGCGGTCGTGGCGAGGTTGCCCTCGACCTCTTCGATGCCCTGCGCGTCGACCTTGCCGGCGCGGTGCATGGCCCAGAAGCGGCGGCAGTCGGTGCACGCGCCCAGGCGCTCGCCGCGGAACGAGCTCGGCATCATCGGCCCGGCGAGCAGCTGCACCGCGGGACGGTCGGCCGAGGCCGCCCCCATCAGCTGCGCGGGGACGGTCTTGTCGCATCCGCCCACCAGCACTACCGCGTCCATCGGCTGCGCGCGCACCATTTCCTCGACGTCCATCGCCATCAGGTTGCGGAACATCATCGAGGTGGGCGACAGGAACACCTCGCCCAGCGACACGGTCGGGAATTCGAGCGGCAGCCCGCCGGCGGCCAGCACGCCGCGCTTGACCGCCTCGATCAGCTCGGGGAAGTGCCGGTGGCAGTTGTTGTAGCCGCTCCTCGAATCGGCGATGCCGACCGTCGGGCGCGCGAGCAATTCGCCCGAGTAGCCCATGCTCTTGGCGAACGAGCGCCGCAGGTAGAGCGAGAACCCCGCGTCGCCGTAGTTGGTCAGGCCGCGCGCGAGGCCTTTCGGCTTTTCCTTGTCCATGCCCGGATTCTAGCTTCGCCTAGCCCCAGATCGCGCGCGCCGCGTCGACGCACAGCTTCAGTTTCGCGCGCTCGTCGGCCTCGGTCACCGGGTTGCCGCCCATGGTGCTGGCAAAGCCGCATTGCGGGCTGAGCGCCAAGCGCGCCGCGTCGACGTATTTCGCCGCTTCCTCGGCCCTGCGCTTGAGCAGATCGAGGCTCTCCAGCTGTGGCGTTTTCGAGCTCACCATTCCGAGCACCACGCCCTTGTCCTTGGGCAGGAAGCGCAGCGGCGCGAAATCCCCGGCGCGCGGCGTGTCGAACTCGAGCAGGAAGTGGTTGACCCGCGCGCCCCCGAACAGCCTCTCCGCGATCGAATCGTAGCCACCCTCGGCGAGGTACTTGCCTTTGTAGTTGCCGCGGCACATGTGCACCCCGATCACCATCCCGGCCGGCCGGTCGCGCACCGCCTGGTTGATCGCGCCCACGTACAGGTCGACCAACCGCTGCGGGTTTTCGCCCTCGCCCTCGACCTTGGCGCGCGCGGCGGGGTCGCAAAGCATTGCAAGCGCAACCTCGTCCAGCTGCACGTAGCGCGCGCCGGCCGCCGCCAGGTCGGCGATCTCCTGCTGATAGACGCGCCCCAGGTCGGCAAAGAACTCTTCGGGCCCGGTGTATACGCCCGCTTCGGCGTAGCGGGCCCCGCGCCAGAAGTGCATGGTCGATGGCGCGGGCATGGTGATCTTCGGCGTGGCGCGCGTGATGCCCGCAACGAAGCGATACTCGTCCAGCGTGATCGGCTTGCCGCGGCGCACCCGCCCGACCACGTGCGGCGCAGTGAAGTCCGCCTCGTGACCATGATCGTCGTGGAACTTGAAGCGCGCTGGCCTGACTTCCAGGCCCTCCGTCAGCTCGACGAAGCGCGCCCAATAGGAAGTGCGGCGGAACTCACCGTCCGTCGCCAGCTGCAGGCCGCAGTCCTGCTGCAGCCGCACGACGTCCCGGATGGCCTCGTCCTGGATCGCTCGCAACTCCGCGTCCGGCAGTTTTCCTTCGGCGTGCTCGCGAAACGCCCGGCGCAGCTTCTGCGGTCGCAGCAGGCTGCCGATGTGGTCGGCGCGAAACGGCGGCCGGCCGTTGGGCTGGATGCTTTCGCTCATGGTCACGGTATTCTATGGGCCACTGAGGGAGGAGCGCCATGGCTACCGTCGATCGCAAGCACGCCACCCGCGCGAATTGGCTCGAGACGCTGCAAAGGCACCGGCGCGATTTCGAGCAGCCCGGTTCGCCCGAGTACTGGTCGCCGTCGCTCGATTGCGCCTCGCGCGACGAGCTGCGTGCGCTGCAGGACGAGAAGCTTTGCGTGCTGACGCCGTTCCTATACGAGAACTCCGCGTTCTACCGCCGCCGTTTCGACCGGCTCGGGCTCGCCCCCACCGACATCCGCACGGTCGACGACCTGGCGAAGTGGCCGCCGGTCGACAAGAAAGAGATGGCCGAGGATCTCATGGCGAACCCGCCCTGGGGCAGCTACACCACGCACGACGACGAGGTCTGGGACCGGCGCGGCTGGACCCTGTTCCCGACCTCGGGCACGACCGGCCTGCCGCGCATCTTTCGCTATTCGCAGTTCGACCTCAAGCAATGGCAGTGGGCCAACGCGCGCGCCTTGTGGTCGCTCGGTGCGCGACACGGCGAGAAGGTGTTCCTGGTGGTCGGCTTCGGCCCGCACGTGTGGGCCTGGGGCGTGCTGCATGCGCTCGCGCACATGGGGCTGCCGTGCATTCCCGGCGGCGGGCTCACCGCCGAGCTGCGCTGCAATATCATCCTGCGCTACAAGCCGACCATCCTCGCTACCCTGCCCTCGCAGCTGTTGCGTCTCGGCCGCACCATGCAGAAAATGGGGCATGACCCGCGCAAGACCTCGATCAAGACGCTGTTTACCGGCGGCGAGCCGGCCGCCGGGATCAAGGCCACGCGCGAGCGGCTCGAAGACCTGTGGGGCGCGAAGCTGGTCGAGTTCTACGGCTGCACCGAGGCTTCCCCGCATTCCGGCGGCTACTCCTGTCCAGCGGCGCTGCGCCCGGACGGGCGCATCCAGACCCACCTCATGGAGGATTTCCAGGTCTGGGAGCTTATCGACCCCGACACCGGCGAGCGCGTGCCCGAGGGCGAGCGCGGAATCACGCTTTGCACCAACATGAATTCCGAGAGCTCGTCGCAGCTGCGCTTCGTGGTCGGGGACTACACCGTGTTCGACAGCGCGCGCTGCGCCTGCGGGCGCACCCACGTGCGCGCGATCGGGGGATTCCAGGGCCGCGCCGACGACCTCATCAACCTGCGCGCGATCAAGTTCTATCCCTCGGTGCTCGAGGAGGCGGTGCGCTCCGTGGCGGAAGTCGGCGACGAGTACGAGGTGGTGCTCGATACCGACCAGGAGGGGATCGACTTCATGACCGTGCTGGTCGAGCACGCGGACTATCTGAATCCCCGGGCCGTGGTGGCCGCGCTGCAGAATGCGATCAGCTCGCGCATCGAGCTGCGAGTCGGCGTCGAAGTGCTGCCGCCCGATACCTTGCCCAAGACCGAGTTCAAGGCAAAGCGGATCAAAGACCGCCGCAGCAAGTCTTGAGCCGGAACCGCGTTGCGCTCCCTGCTCCGATTTCTCGGCCGCCAGGCGCGCTGGGCGCTCCCCGCGGGCGTGTTCGTCGGCATCGCGCTGCCCGACTTGGCCGCGCTGCTGCGCCCGCTGCTTACGGCCGCGGTGATCGGCACGCTCACCGCGGCGCTGCTGCGCCTGGACTGGAGCCGGCTCGCGGCCGGGCTGCGCCGCCCGGCCCTGCCGGGCGCGATCGCGCTCTGGCAGCTGGTGGCCTCGCCGCTCGCGGTCTGGCTCGGCAGCACGCTCGCCGGGCTGCCGCCCGACCTGCGGCTGGTGCTGGTGCTGCAGGCGGCAGCGCCGCCGATCGGATCGGCCGCGGTGTTCGCCATGATCCTCGGGCTGGACGGCGTGCTCGCGGTGCTGGGCACGGTCGCGGCGACGCTGCTGCTGCCGCTCACCCTCACCCCGCTGGTCGGCTGGCTGCTGCCCGAGGCCGGGCTGAACGTCGACCTGGCGGCTTTCTTCGTGCGCGTGACGCTGCTGGTGGCGGCGCCCTTTGCGCTCGCCTGGGGGCTGCGGCGCGCCGTGGGCGCGGCGCGCCTGGCGCGCAACGACGAGCTGCTCGCCGGCGCCAATGTGCTGCTGCTGGTGGTGTTCGCGATCGCGGTGATGGACGGGGTCACGGCGCGCCTGCTGCGCGATCCGCTCTACATCGGCAGCCTGCTGCTGGCGGCCTGCGCCGCGACCGCGCTGCTGCACCTGGCCGGCTTCGCCCTGTTTCGGCGCGCCGGGATCGCCGCCGCCTACGGCGCGGCGCTGCTGAGCGGCAACCGCAACATGGGCCTGATGCTGGCGATCACCGCGGGCAGCGCCGGCGCGGCGTTCTCGCTCTACGTCGGCGTCGCGCAGATCCCGATGTACTTCGCGCCGCTCGCCCTCACCCCTTTCGTGCGCCGCAGCCGGCCGCTACTGCGCGAATAGCTCGATCATCAGTTCGCGCAACCAGCGATTGCCGGGGTCGCGCTCGAAGCGCTCGTGCCAGTGCACCGCTACCTCGGCCGGCGGAATCGGCAGCGGCACCGGCAACGACTTGAAGCGGCCGTCGGCCTCGTAGGCGCGCGCGACCTGGCTCGGCAGCGTGAGCAGCAGGTCGGTGCGCGCGAGCACCAGCGGTACCACGGTGAAGTGAGGCACGCGCAGCGCGATGCGGCGCGTCAGGCCGTGGCGCTCGAGCGCCTCCTCGATCACCCGGTGCCCGCTGCCGGTCGAGGACGCGAGCGCATGCGAGGCTTGCAGGAACAGCTTGCGCGTCAGGCGCGTGCCGATGCGGGGATGGTCGCTGCGCATCAGGCAGACGTAGGGATCGCTGAACAGCCGCCGGCGCCGAACCGGCGCGGCGAGCCCGGGCAGGAAGCCGACCGCGATGTCGAGCGCGCCGCTGGCGAGCCCGTCGTCGATTTCCTCCAACGGCAGCCCAAGTGCCTCCAGGTAGATCCCGGGTGCGCGCTCGCGCACGCGCTCGACCAGCCGCGGCAGGAACGAGATCTCGCCCAGGTCCGACATGTAGAAGCGGAACGCGCGCTTCGAGGTCGCCGGGTCGAAGCCGCCGTCGTCGGCGAGCGCCGACTCGATCAACGCCAGCGCCTGGCGTACCGGGTCGTCCAGGTCGCGCGCGAAGGGCGTCGGCGCCATGCCCGAGGGCGAGCGAACGAACAGCGCGTCGCCGAACGCCGCGCGCAGGCGCGCGAGCGCGTTCGATACCGCCGGCTGGGTCAGCCCGAGGCGCGCCGCGGCGGCGGTGACGCTGCGCTCGCGCAGCACCGCGTCGAGCACGCGCAGCAGGTTCAGATCGAGATCAGCCACATTCATGTATGTGATTAATATCATGCGCCACATCAATTTGACAAATATGCTTTCCGGCCCGTAGCCTTGTCCGCTCGGAGCTGCCGATGAACCTGCCCGAACGTCCCCTCACGGTGCTGATCGCGGCCCTCGGCGGCGAGGGCGGCGGCGTGCTGGCCGACTGGATCCTCTCCGCCGCGGCGGCGCAGGGCTACCCGGTCCAGAGCAGCTCGATCCCGGGCGTTGCGCAGCGCACCGGCGCGACCACCTACTACCTCGAGATCTACCCCGCCCGCGCGAGCGAGCTCGGCGCGCGGCGCCCGGTCATGACGCTCGCGCCGGCCCCCGGCTACGTCGACGTGATGCTCGCCTCCGAGTTGCTCGAAGCGGCGCGCGCGCTGCAGAACGGCTTCGTCACCCCGGACCGCACCACCCTGATCGCCTCGACGCACCGCATCTACACCACGCTCGAGAAGATGGCCATGGGCGACGGGCGCCTAGACAGCGAGCGCATCGTCAAGGTGGCGCAGGCGCTCGCCCGCCGGGCGCAGCTGTTCGACATGCAGCGCCTCGCGCGCGAGGCCGGCACGGTGATCAGCGCGGTCATGTTCGGCGCGCTTGCCGGCTCGGGCACGCTGCCGCTGTCGCGCAGCGCCTGCGAAGCCGCGATCCGCGGCTTCGGCAAGGGCGCCGAGGCGAGCCTGCGCGGCTTCGCCGCCGGCTATGCCCATGCCGCGGGCGAACCGGCCGCGCTCGCGCCGGCCGAGGCGAGGCGCCTGCGCGCGCAACCGCTCGAGCGCGTGCGCAGGAGCTTCCCCGCCGAAACCCATGCCATCCTCGAGCAGGGCGCCGCGCGCTGCGCAGGCTATCAGGATGCGGCCTATGCGGCCCTGTATCTGGACCGGCTCGAACCGATCGCAAGATTCGAGCGCGAGCGGGCCGCCGATGGATACCGGGTCACCAACGAAGCCGGGCGCTTCCTCGCGCTTTGGATGTGCTACGAGGACGTGATCCGCGTCGCCGACCTGAAGACTCGTCGCAGCCGCTTCGAGCGGGTGCGCAAGGAGGTGCAGGCCGCTCCCGGAGAGCCGCTGCACATCGTCGAGTTCCTCAAGCCGGGGCTGGAGGAAGTCGCGGCGCTGCTGCCGCGCGGCCCGTCGCGTGCGCTGCTGCGCTGGGCCAGGCGGCGCGGCTTGGCGCTGCGGCTTAACGTCGGCCTGCAGGTCAAGACCACCAGCGTGAGCGGCTTCCTCACGCTGCGTTCGCTGGCGTGGCTGCGCCCCTGGCGCCGACTGAGCGCGCGCTACGCCGACGAGCAGGCGCTGATCGAGCGCTGGCTGGCCGCCATCCGCAGCGCCGCCCGCGACCCCGGGCTTGCGCTCGAGATCGCGCTTTGCGGACGCCTGATCAAGGGCTACGGCGACACGCACCAGCGCGGCAAGGAGAACTTCCTGCGCATCATGGATACCCTGGTCGAGGGCGGCGCGCTGGCCGATGCCGAAGCGTGCGCTGCGGCGGTGCGCGACGCGCGCGAGGCGGCGCTGGCCGACCCTGAGGGGCGCCGTCTCGAGGGCTCGCTCGCGGCGCACGGAATCGCGCCGCTGCCGCCCAGGGCCAAGCCGCTGAAGTTCTTTCGCAAGGCCGCCTGATCGTGGAGCGCCAGTTCAGCGAAGAAATCGGGCTGCTCAAGCTCGGCGCGGGCGAGACCTTCCGCGGCGAGGGCATTCTCGCGGTTACCAAGGCGTTGCTGCAGTCGGGCGTTTCCTACGTCGGCGGCTACCAGGGCGCGCCGGTATCGCACTTGCTCGACGTCATGGTGCAGGCGCGCGACTACCTCGATACGCTCGGGGTTCATGTCGAAGCCTGCACCAACGAGGCCTCGGCCGCGGCGATGCTCGGCGCCTCGATCAACTACCCGGCGCGCGGCGCGGTGACCTGGAAATCGATCGTCGGCACCAACGTCGCCTCCGACGCGCTCAGCTACCTCTCGAGTGCGGGCGTGATGGGCGGCGCGCTGATCGTGGTCGGCGAGGATTACGGCGAGGGCGCGAGCGTCGCGCAGGAGCGCACTCACGCCATCGCGCTCAAGTCCTCGCTCTGCCTGCTCGATCCGCGCCCGAACCTGCCGACGATCGTGAGCATGGTGCAAAAGGGCTTCGAGCTCTCGGAAGCCGCCAACACGCCCGTCATGCTCGAGCTGCGCATCCGCGCCTGCCACGTGCATGGGACGTTCGCCGCGAGCGACAACCGCGCCCCGGCCATCTCGGGGCGCAGGCCGCTCGAGCAGGCGGCCGAATTCAACTACGACCGGCTATCGCACCCGCCGGCGACCTTCAGGCAGGAGAAGCTCAAGGCCGAGGTTCGATTGCCGGCGGCGCGCCGCTTCGTGCGCGAGCAGCGGCTGAACGAAGTGTTCGAAGGCAGCGAAAGCGACCTCGGCATCGTGGTGCAGGGCGGCCTGTACAACAATCTGCTGCGCGCGCTGCGCCTGGCGGGCCTCGCCGACGACTTCGGCGCGAGCCGCATCCCGATCCTCGCGCTGAACGTCGTCTACCCGCTCGTGCCCGAGGAGATCACCGCGTTCAGCGCCGACAAGCGCGCGCTGCTGGTGGTCGAGGAGGGACAGCCCGAGTTCATCGAACAGGACATCGCCACGATCCTGCGCCGCGCCGACGTCCAGACCAGGCTGCACGGCAAGGATCTGCTGCAGATGACCGGCGAGTACGGCGCCGAGGTGCTGGTGCGGGGGATCGCGTCGCTGCTGGCGCAGTACGCGCCCCGGATCGACGTCTCGGCCGGCACGCGCTGGCTGGAGCAGGCGCAGCAGACGCGGCGCAAGGCTGCGGCGCTGCTCGGGGCGCCACTGCCGCCCCGCCCGCCGGGATTCTGCATCGGCTGCCCGGAGCGTCCGGTGTTCGCCGCGCTCAAGCTCGCCGAGCGCGAAGTCGGCCGGCCGCACGTGTCGGGCGACATCGGCTGTCATTCGTTCGCCACCTTCGAGCCGTTTTCGGTCGGAAACTCGATCCTCGGCTACGGCATGGGTCTCGCCTCGAGCGCCGGCGTCGGGCCGATGATGGCGCGCCGCCCGATCGCGATCATGGGCGACGGCGGGTTCTGGCACAACGGCCTGCTCTCTGGCGTCGCGTCCAACCTGCTCAACAAGGGCGATGCGGTGCTGATCGTGATGAAGAACGGTTACACCTCGGCGACCGGCACGCAGGACGTGATTTCCAAGGCTGCGGACCGGACCATCGAGAACACCCTCCAGGGCCTCGGGGTGGGTTGGATGAAGACGGTGCACAACTACCACGTCGGGCAAGTGGCGCAGACGCTCAAGGACGCGATGAGCACCGACTACCCGGGGCTGAAGGTCGTCATCGCCGAGGGCGAATGCCAGCTCGAGCGCCAGAGGCGCATCCGGCCTCAGAACGCGGCCGCGCTCAAGGCGGGCAAGCGCGTGCTCAGGACCCGTTTCGGGGTCGACGAGGACGTCTGCTCGGGGGACCACTCCTGCATCCGCCTCTCGGGCTGCCCCTCGCTCACGGTCAAGGACCCGGCCGATCCGCTCAAGGTGGACCCCGTGGCTCACGTCAACGACGACTGCGTGGGTTGCGGGCTGTGCGGCGAGGTGGCTCACGCCGCGGTCCTGTGCCCGTCGTTCTTTCGCGCCGAGATCGTCCACAACCCGTCGCGCTGGGACCGCTTCAAGCACTCGCTGCGCCGCACCCTCATCGGCTGGCTGCAGCCCGCCTGAGGCGGGTTTTCGCCCTGCCGCATTGCGGCCGCCGGCCAGACCGGAGAAAATGCACATTCTCGATCCCAGGAGCATCTAATGGCTTCGGTCCTCAGGCCCGGGGTGCGTCCCGCACCCGACGGTGCGCGCGCCGACCTCTACCGGCGGATGGCACCGGACAATCTGGCGCCGCTATGGGAAGTGCTGCACAGCCTCGTGCCGCCGCAGCCGGAGACGCCTTGCGTGCCGGCGCTGTGGAGGTACCGCGACATCCGTCCCTTCATCATGGAGTCGGGCGAGGTGATCACGGCCAAAGAAGCGATTCGGCGGGTCCTGATCCTGGAGAACCCCGGCCTGCGCGGGCAGTCCGCGATCACCCGCAGCATGTTTTGCGGCCTGCAGCTGATCCTGCCGGGCGAGATCGCGCCCAGCCACCGCCATACCCAGTCGGCCCTGCGCTTCATCGTCGAGGGCTCGGGGGCCTACACCGCGGTCGACGGTGAGCGCACCACCATGCACCCGGGCGATTTCATCATCACGCCGCCCTGGACCTGGCATGACCACGGCAATCCGGGCAACGAGCCGGTAGTGTGGATGGACGGTCTCGATATCCATATCGTGCGCATGTTCGATGCCGGCTTCATGGAAACCTTCCCCGAGGAGGTCCAGCCGGTGACGCGCAACGAAGGCGATTCCAGCGTGCGCTACGGCAACAACATGGTCCCGCTGGCGCCACTGCCGGCCTCGAAGACCTCGCCGATCTTCAACTATCCCTACGCGCGTAGCCGCGAAACGCTGCACGCGCTGGCCAATAACGGCGATCCGGACGCCTGCCACGGCTGGAAGATGCAGTTCATCAACCCGCTCAGCGGTGCACTGGCGATGCCGACCATCGGCAGCTTCATCCAGCTGTTGCCCAGGGGCTTCAAGTCCGCCGCCTACCGCTCGACCGACGCGACGGTGTATTCGGTGGTCGAAGGCAGCGGCACGGCAAGGATCGGCAGCCAGGACTTCGCGTTCGAGCCGCGCGACACCTTCGTCGTGCCGAGTTGGCACCCGGTGCGCTTCGAGAGCGTCGCCGAGTGCGTGCTGTTCTCCTATTCCGACCGCCCGGCGCAGCTCGCGCTCGGCCTGTGGCGCGAGATGCGGGCATGAGCGAAAAGGATCTCCTCAGCCGCGAATACAACAACCGCGAGCTGGTCCCCGATCACCCGCAGTACTTCGCGCGCTGGGCCGAAGGCTCGGCGCGCGCGCGCGCGACCATGACCTGCTACCTGGACCGCGACTACGGCCCGGCCGCGGGCGAGAAGCTCGATATCTTCCCGGCCAGGAAAGGAGACGGCTCGGTCCTGATGTTCATCCATGGCGGCTACTGGCGCTCGCTCGACAAGCGCGACTTCGCCTACCTGGCGCCCGCGTGGGTCGACGCGGGCGTCTCGCTGGTGGTGGTGAACTACGACCTGTGCCCGCAGGTCACGATCGAGGAGATCGTGCGCCAGATGCTGCGCGCCTCCGCCTGGCTGTACCGTCATGCCGAGGAGTACGGCATGGACGAGGAGCGCCTGTTCGTCAGCGGCCACTCGGCGGGCGCGCATCTCACGGCGATGCTGATGGCGGCGCTGTGGCCGGTCTACGAAGCGCAGCTGCCCAAGGATCTGTTCAAGGGCGGACTTGCGGTGAGCGGCATCTACGACCTGCGGCCCCTGGCGCGGGTGGATTTCCTGAATGCCGACCTGCGCCTGGACGAGGCGGCAGCGCTCAAGGTCTCGCCCGCTTTCCTGCCCCCCGCCACGCGCGCGCCGCTCTACACCTGCGTCGGCGGCGCCGAGAGCTCGGAGTTCAGGCGCCAGAACGCGCTCATCGCACAGCGCTGGCGCTCGGCCGTCGCAGGCGACATTGCCATGCCGGGGCATAACCATTTCTCGGTCGTCGACGAGCTCGCCAATCCGGCCAGCGCGCTGTTCGCGGGCGCCAAGCGCATGATGAAGCTCGACCGCTGATGGACGCGGCCGAATCCTATCTTCAGCCGGGCATCTACATCGACAGCGACCACTCCGCGGTCGCGGCCTTCGCGCGCAAGTCCGTCCAGGGCGCGACCGATGTCGATCGCGCAGTGTCGCTCTACTATGCCGTGCGCGACGGCATCCGCTACAACCCCTTTCTCGATTTCACCGTCGACTCCGCCTACCGTGCCAGCAGCTGCCTCGAGGCCGGAGAGGGGTTCTGCGTCGGCAAGGCGGCGCTGCTCGCCGCCTGCGCGCGCGCCGAGGGCATCCCGGCGCGGGTGGGGTTCGCGGACGTGAAGAACCATCTTTCCACGCCGCGCCTGCTGGAGTACATCGGCAGCGACATGTTCATCTACCACGGCTACACGGAGCTCATGCTCGAGGGCAGGTGGGTCAAGGCGACGCCCGCATTCAACCTCGCCCTGTGCACCAAGTTCCGCGTCAAGCCGCTCGAGTTCGATGGACGCAAGGATTCGATTTTCCATCCCTACGACCAGGATGCGCGCCGCCACATGGAATACGTGCGCGACCGCGGCAGCTTCGCCGACGTGCCGGCGGCCCGGATCCAGCAGGCTTTTCGCGAGTTCTATCCCCGGCTGTACGGCCTCGGCCGGCAGGCGGCGCAAGAAAGCTTCGGCTGAAAGGCGCCGGCGCTCCCGCATGCGCAGGCTGCTAGAGGACAGCTTTCGCGCCGCGGTCGCGGCGGCCGACCCGCTGCGCATCCTCGGGCCTCATCTTCCGCGGCCGCCGCGCGGGCGTACGCTGGTCGCCGCCGCGGGCAAGGCCGCGGCATCGATGGCGGCGGCGGTTGAACGGGACTGGCCTTCAAGCGCGGCGCTCGAAGGGCTGGCAATCACCCGCTATCGCCACGCGCTTCCGACCTCGCGCATCCGCGTGCTCGAGGCCGGGCACCCCGTCCCCGACGAGGCCGGCGAGGCCGGGGCACGCGAGATACTTCGGCTGGTCGGTACGCTCTCGCGGGACGACCTCCTGCTCGCGCTGCTCTCGGGCGGCGGCTCGAGCCTGCTATCGCTGCCCGCCGAGGGCGTCGCGATGGCGGACCTGAAATCGGTGACCACCCAGCTGCTGCGCTGCGGGGCTGCGATCCAGGAGATCAACACGGTGCGCAAGCACCTGTCCGCAATCCAGGGCGGACGCCTCGCCGCGGCATGCAAGGCACCGGTCCTTGCGCTCGTGATCTCCGACGTAACCGGCGACGACCCGACCCACATCGCGTCCGGACCTTGCGCGCCCGATCCGACCACGTTCCGCGATGCGCTCGAGGTGCTGGCCAAATACGGCGTCCAACCTCCTGCGGCGGTGCGCGCACGCCTGGAGAGCGGCGCCGCCGGCCGCATCGCCGAGACGCCGAAGCCGGGCGACGCCGTTTTCGCACAAGTGGAGAACCGGGTCGTCGCCACCGCGCACCGCTCGCTCGAGGCCGCGGCCGAGACGTTTCGCGCCGCGGGTATCGCGCCGGCGATCCTGGGCGACACGCTCACCGGCGAGGCGTCCGAGGCGGCGAAAGTGCTCGCCGCGCTGGTGCGCGAGGTGCGGCGCTACCGCTCGCCGTTCGTGCCCCCGGTGGCGCTCATTTCCGGCGGTGAATGTACAGTCACGCTGCGCGGCGAGGGCGGACGCGGCGGGCGCTGCAGCGAGTTCTTGCTCGCGCTCTCGATCGAGCTGGAGGGCATGGACGGCATTCACGCGATCGCCGCCGACACTGACGGCATCGACGGCTCGGAGGACAACGCGGGCGCCCGGCTCGCCCCCGACACGCTGGCGAGGGCTCGCGCGGCAGGGATCGATCCCCGCAAATGCCTCGCGGCGAACGACAGTTACGGGTTTTTCGCCTCGCTCGGCGACCTGCTGGTCACGGGCCCGACCCTGACGAACGTGAACGACTACCGGGCCATCGTCATCGTCTAGACACTGCGACCCTGCTGCCGACGCGCAAGCCCAGCTTGCGCGCGGCGCTCGCCCGGTTGGCGGCGATCTCCACCAGTCCGAGGCTGTTCTCGTACCAGAACGCGGCCCCGCGGCGCAGCACGCTGAAGGTCTGGGCCCGCGCGAGCACCCGGCCCCCGGCCCGCAAACGCGCGCCAAGCGCGACGTACGCGGCGCGAAGGCCGGTCATCGCATTGCCGTAGTGATCGACGTAGATGACCTGCGCCAGATCGGCCGCGTCGAGCAGGACGCGCGGGGCGCGCGGCGCGGCGAGCCAGCCCGCCGGCACGCGTCCGCGCGCCAGCGCCGCCGCGACCGGGGCGAACAGGTCGCGGCCGTGAAACGAGCTCGACAGCGAGGCCGGGCGCCACGCGATGCGCCGACAGCGGCGGTACTTCGCGCGCCGCCAGAGGACCGAAAGCAGGCCGTTGTCCGGGCCCACGAAACGGCGGCCATCGGCCTCCATCACGACCGCATCGCGCGGCCCGCCCACCCCTGGGTCGATCACTGCAAGGAACACGCTGCCGCGCGGGTAGTAGGGCGCGAGCGCAGCAAGGAGGTGTGCGGCGGACTCGATCTCGAAGGCGGGCGCATCGTTCAGCGCGTCCACCACCGGCGTGCGCGGCGCGCCGTGCTGCAGCACGGCCTTGACCTGGCCGAGGTAGGGATCCGACGAGCCGAAGTCGGTGAACAGGATGATCAAGCGGCCTTCTTGTCTTCCTTCTTGATTTCCTTCTTCTCTTCGGCCGGCTTCTCGGGCTGGTCGAGCAGCAGTACCAGCGCGAGCGGCGCATTGTCGCCCTTGCGAAATCCGCTCTTCAGGATGCGCAGGTACCCACCGTTGCGCTTGGCGTAGCGCGGTCCCAGGTCGTCGAAAAGCTTGCCGACGATCTCGCGGTCGCGCAGGCGGTTGAACGCCAGGCGCCGGTTGGCGAGCGAGGGCCTCTTGCCGAGGGTGATCATCGGCTCCACGACACGCCGGAGCTCTTTCGCCTTGGGCAGCGTGGTCGTTATCGTCTCATGGCGCAGCAGCGAATTCGTCATATTGCGCAGCATCGCGAGCCGGTGGCTCGTCGTGCGATTGAGCTTGCGCAGTCCGTAACCGTGACGCATGGCTTGTTGTCCTTATCTCCGGCGCACCCTAGACGCGGTGATGCTCGAGTCCCGCCGGCGGCCAGTTCTCGAGCTTCATGCCGAGAGTCAGACCGCGCGAAGCAAGCACTTCCTTGATCTCGTTCAGCGACTTGCGCCCGAGATTCGGCGTCTTGAGCAGCTCGGTCTCGGTGCGCTGAATCAAGTCCCCGATGTAGTAGATGTTCTCGGCCTTGAGGCAGTTCGCCGAGCGCACCGTGAGCTCCAGATCGTCCACCGGGCGCAACAGGATCGGGTCCACCTGCGGAGACTTCGGCTGCTCGGCCGGCATCGAGGTTCCCTCGAGCTGAGCGAAGACGGAAAGCTGGTCGACCAGGATGCGCGCCGAATATCGAATCGCTTCCTCCGGCTCGATCGCGCCGTTGGTCTCGATATCCATGATCAGCTTGTCCAGGTCGGTACGCTGCTCGACGCGCGCGGACTCTACGGAGTAGGAAACGCGGCGCACCGGGCTGAACGAGGCATCGAGGACGATGCGGCCGATGCCCTTGGTCTCCTCCGGCAGATAACGCATGTTGCCCGGGACATAGCCACGCCCGGACTCGACCTTGATCTGCATCTCGAGCTTGCCGCCCGAAGCCAGCGTCGCGATGACGTGCTCGGGATTGACGATCTCGACGTCGTGCGCGGCCTCGATGTCGGCGGCGGTGACCTGACCCTCGCCGTCCTTTTTCAGCGTAAGGATCGCTTCCTGCCGATTGTGGAGGCGGAACACCACGCCCTTGAGGTTGAGCAGAATATCGACGATGTCCTCGCGCACGCCGTCCATGGTGGAGTACTCGTGCACCACCCCCGCGATCTGCACCTCGGTCGGCGCGTAGCCGGGCATCGAGGAAAGCAGCACGCGGCGCAGAGCGTTGCCGAGCGTATGGCCGTAGCCGCGCTCGAATGGCTCCATGGTCACTTTCGCGTGGTAGGGCGACAGGTTCTGCACATCGACGATGCGCGGTTTAAGAAATCCGGATTGCGGCATTTTTTCGTCCTGCGGTTGGGCGTATAGGGAGTGCGGGGACAAGACGCGGCATCACCTCGTCACTTCGAATAAAGTTCGATCACCAGGCTTTCGTTGATCGAAGACGGCAGTTCGGGCCTGGTCGGCAACGCCTTGAACGTGCCCTTGAGCGCTTTCGCGTCAACTTCCATCCACTCGGGAATGCCGCGGCTCTCGGCGGCTTCGGCTGCGGCCTTGACGCGCAGCTGCGCCTTCGCCTTCTGCGTCACCTCGACGACGTCTCCAGGCCTGACCTGGTAAGAGGGAATGTTCACCCTCTTGCCGTTCACGTGGATGCCGTTGTGGCGAACCAGCTGGCGCGACTCCGTGCGCGATGCGCCGAATCCCATCCGATAGGCGACGCTGTCAAGACGCGTCTCGAGCAGCTGCAGCAGCCGCTCGCCCGTCACGCCCTTCGAGCGCGACGCCTCGGCGTAGGTCTTGCGGAACTGGCGCTCGAGAACGCCGTAGATCTTGCGGATCTTCTGCTTCTCGCGCAGTTGCTTGCCGTAGTCCGAAAGACGCTGACCGCTCTTCTGGCCGTGCTGGCCCGGCGCATAGCTGCGGCGCTCCACGGCACACTTGTCGGTGAAGCACTTCTCGCCTTTTAGAAACAGCTTCTCCCCTTCGCGCCGGCACTGGCGGCACTTGGCGTCGAGATTTCTTGCCATGGCGTCTCCTTTCCCGTCGGCTCAGACCCGGCGCCGCTTGGGCGGCCGGCAGCCGTTGTGCGGGACGGGCGTCACGTCAGCGATGCTGGAAATCTTGAGCCCGATCGCGTTCAGCGCGCGCACCGCGGATTCGCGGCCCGGCCCCGGCCCCTTGATGCGCACTTCGATGTTCTTGACTCCGCACTCCTGCGCCGCCCGTCCGGCGCGCTCCGCGGCAACCTGGGCGGCGAAAGGCGTCGACTTGCGCGAACCCTTGAAGCCCGCGTTGCCTGAGGTCGCCCATGACAGGGCGTTGCCCTGCCGGTCGGTGATCGTCACGATGGTGTTGTTGAACGAGGCATGCACATGCGCGATTCCCTCGGCCACGTTCTTCTTGACCTTCTTGCGCGCGCGCGCTGTCTGCTGCGTCTGCTGCTGCGTGGGAGTTCTGGTCGCCATGAATGTCCTTTATAGCCTGCGTTACACCTTGCCGGCCTGCGCCGTAAGCTTGATCGCCGTCTTGCGCGGCCCCTTGCGGGTTCGAGCGTTGGTGCGCGTGCGCTGCCCGCGAACCGGCAGGCCCTTGCGGTGACGCACCCCGCGGTAGCAGCCAAGGTCCATGAGGCGCTTGACGCTCATCGAGACTTCGCGCCGCAGGTCGCCCTCGACAGAGAGGCGCATTACGTTGTCGCGCAACCGGTCGAGCTCCGAATCGGTCAGATCCTTGATCTTGCGTGATCCCTCGACGCCGGAGGCGACGCAAATCGCCTGCGCGCGTGCGCGGCCGATTCCATAGATCGCCGTCAGCGCGATCTCCGCGTGCTGGTGGTTGGGGATATTGATTCCCGCGATCCGTGCCATGTGCTAGTCCCGTAAGTGTGGTGCCGCGAGCGAAAAGCCGAATATTTTATCCCGAAAATCCTGTCCGCTCAAGAGGTTAAATCATCCTTGGCGCTGCTTGTGACGGGGATCGGAGCAGATGACCCGAACCACGCGCTTGCGACGGACGATCTTGCACTTGCGGCAGATCTTCTTTACTGAAGCCATTACTTTCATGTCCAGCTCCTTTGTGCCTCGGTGTCTACCGCGCGGGCAGACCACCCTTGAAATTCGCCTTGCGCAGCAGGCTTTCGTACTGGTGCGACATCACGTACGCCTGCACCTGCGCCATGAAGTCCATGGTGACCACAACGATGATCAGAAGCGACGTTCCGCCGAAGTAGAACGGCACGTTCCATTTCAGGATCAGGAACTCGGGCAGCAGGCACACGAGCGTGACGTACAGCGCGCCCACCAGCGTGAGGCGGGTCAGAATCCGCTCGAGGTAACGCGCGGTCTGGTCACCGGGGCGGATGCCTGGCACGAAGGCACCCGATTTCTTGAGGTTGTCCGCGGTTTCTTTCGGGCTGTATTGCAGCGCGGTGTAGAAGAAGCAGAAGAAGATGATCAGGGCAGCGTACAGCATGACGTATATGGGCTGCCCGGGCGTGAGCGTTCCGGCGATATCTCGCAGCCAGAGCATCCCTTCCTGCGAGCCGAACCAACCCAGCAGGGTGGCCGGAAACAGGATCAGTGAGCTGGCGAAGATCGGCGGAATGACGCCCGACATATTGAGCTTGAACGGCAGGTGCGAGCTCTGCCCGCCGTAGACGCGGTTCCCGACCTGTCGCTTGGCGTAGTTGACCAGTATCTTGCGCTGGCCGCGTTCGACGAAGCACACGAAGGCGGTCACTGCCACCACCGCAACCGCGATCATCAAGGCGGTCAGCGGGTGCATCGCCCCGGTACGCACCAGTTCCAGCGTTCCGGCTACCGCATTCGGCAGGCCGGCCGCGATGCCGGCGAAGATGATGATCGAAATGCCGTTGCCCAGTCCGCGCTCCGTGATCTGCTCACCGAGCCACATCAGGAACATGGTACCGGTTACCAGGGTAGTAACAGCAGTGACGCGGAACATCAGCCCCGGATCCAGCACGAGGCCGGGTTGCGATTCGAGCGCGATCGAGATCCCGGTCGCCTGGAACAGGGCAAGAAAGACAGTGCCGTAGCGAGTGTATTGGGTGATCTTTCGCCGCCCGGACTCGCCTTCCTTGCGCAGCGCCTCGAGCTGAGGGGAAACCGAGCTCATCAACTGCATGATGATCGACGCCGAGATATACGGCATGATCCCGAGCGCAAAAATGGTGAAGCGGCGCAGCGCACCACCGGAGAACATGTTGAACATGCCCAATATCCCGCCCTGCTGGCCGCGGAACAGCTCGGCCAGCACCCCGGGGTCTATTCCCGGCACTGGGATGTGCGCCCCGATGCGAAACACGACGAGCGCACCCAGAAGGAAGAACAGGCGTCGCTTCAGGTCGCCGTAGCGCCCGGTCTTTCCGGTGTTGGGAAGTGCAGTAGCCAAGTGAAGGGTCCCGGGATGCCTTATGCCACGGCCGACGCCGGCGCCGGCGCGTCCTCGACCTTGCCGCCCGCGGATTCGATTGCTGCACGGGCGCCCTTGGTAACCCGCACGCCCTTGAGAGTCAGCTTGCGCGCCAGCTTGCCGGAAAGAATCACTTTCGCCGCCTGCGCCCGGTGCGACACGACGCCCTCGGCCTTGAGTGCAGCGAGATCGATTTCGCTTGCGCTCATCCGTTCCAGCTCCGACAGACGCACTTCGGCTGTAGCGTCGCACGCCAAGGAGGTGAAGCCGCGCTTCGGCAAGCGCCGGTGCAGCGGCATCTGACCGCCCTCGAACCCGATCTTGTGGAATCCGCCCGAACGCGCTTTCTGTCCCTTGTGGCCGCGGCCCGCGGTCTTGCCGATCCCCGAGCCGATGCCGCGACCGACGCGGCGACGCGCGCTCTTGGCGCCCGGCGCCGGTTTGATATCGTTAAGCCGCATGAGAACCCCTATTTCCTACGCCACTACCTGCACCAGGTAGTAAACCTTGTTGATCATTCCCCGCACCGCCGGGGTATCGCTAAGCTCGACCATATGATTGAGGCGCCGCAAACCGAGCCCGCGCACGGTGGCCCGATGGCTCTCCTTGCAACCGGCAAGTCCCTTGATCAACTTCACCTTGATCTTCTTGTCAGCCATATCCAGCCTCAGGAGAGGATTTCCTCAATCTTCTTGCCGCGCTTGGCCGCGATTTCCGCCGGCGTATTCATCGCCTGCAAGCCATTTAGCGTAGCGCGTACCACGTTGTACGGATTGGTCGAGCCGAAGCATTTGGCCAGGATGTTGGTGACCCCCATCACTTCGAACACCGCGCGCATGGGGCCACCGGCAATGATTCCCGTGCCCTCGGATGCAGGCTGCATGAGGACCTTCGCCGCGCCGTGACGTCCTACGACCGAGTGCTGTAGCGTGCCGTGCTTCAGCTTGACCTTGAACAGGCGCCTGCGCGCCTCCTCCATCGCCTTCTGGACCGCGACCGGTACCTCGCGCGCTTTGCCCTTGCCCATTCCGATCCCGCCGTCCCCGTCGCCTACCACGGTCAGCGCGGCGAAACCGAGCACGCGGCCGCCTTTCACCACCTTGGTTACGCGGTTAACAGCGACCATTTTCTCGCGCAACCCGTCGGAACGATCATCCGAGGTCTGCATTCTCGGTTGGATTTTTGCCATGTGTGGTCCGTGCCCCTTAGAACTTCAGCCCGCCGGCCCGTGCCGCTTCGGCGAGCGCCTTGACGCGTCCGTGGTACTTGTAGCCGGAACGATCGAACGCGACCGTTTCGACGCCCGCCTGCTTCGCCCTCTCGGCAATGCGTTGCCCGATGACTTCCGCGGCCTTGATGTTGCCGCCGTGTTTCAGCTTCGCGCGCACTTCCTTCTCTAGGCTGGATGCGCTGGCGATCACCTTGTCACCGGACGCGGAGGTGATCTGCGCATAGATATGGCAGTTCGTGCGGTGCACGGTCAGCCGCACCGCGCCGAGCTCGCGTATCTTGAGTCTGGTCTGACGCGCGCGGCGAAGCCGCGAAGGATTCTTGTCGAACATGGCCTTGTCCCGTTACTTCTTCTTCGTCTCTTTCAAGATCACGATCTCGTCGGCATAACGTACGCCCTTGCCCTTGTACGGCTCCGGCGCACGGTGCGCCCGTACCTCGGCGGCGACCTGACCCACCTGCTGCTTATCGATTCCCGTGATTACGATTTCGGTCTGCGTCGGGGTCGCCACCTTCACGCCTTTCGGCATCTGATGAACGACGGGATGGGAAAAGCCAAGCGTCAGGTTCAGCTTGTCGCCTTGCGCCTGTGCACGGTAGCCGACACCAACGAGCGCAAGCCGCTTCTCGAAACCTTTGCTTACGCCGGTCACCATGTTCGCGATCAGCGCGCGCATGGTCCCGGACATGATATTGGCCTGGCGCGAATTGCCGAGCGCCTTGCACACCAGATTCCCGGCGTTTCTTTCCACCGCGACGTTCGGATCGGCCGAACGGGAGATGGCGCCAAGCGGACCCTTTACGGCTATCTGGCCCGAGGCGATGCTCACCTCGACGCCCTTCGGAATCGGAATCGGAAAGTTGCCGACACGCGACATGTTCAGCTCCTTACGCCACGATGCACAGCACTTCGCCGCCTACACCCGTGGCACGCGCCTTGCGGTCGGTCATCACCCCGTGCGATGTCGACAGTATCGCCACGCCAAGTCCGTTCATGACCTTCGGCAGGTCATTGCGCCCCTTGTACACGCGCAAGCCCGGCTTCGAAACGCGCTCAATGCGCTCGATCACGGGCCGGCCGGCATAGTACTTAAGGCTGATTGCGAGTTCCGGCTTGCCGTCGCGCTCGCGCACGCCGAAGTCCTCCACGTAGCCCTCGTCCTTAAGCACCTGGGCGATCGACGCCTTAAGCTTGGAGGAGGGCATCAGGACTTCCGTGTGCCCGATCAGCTGCGCATTGCGGATGCGCGTCAGCATGTCCGCGATGGGGTCGCTCATGCTCATACTCTGTGCTCCTTACCAGCTGGCCTTGATGACACCGGGCACTTCGCCGCGCATGGCCAAATCACGCAGCTTGTTGCGCCCGAGGCCGAATTTCCGATACACGCCGCGCGGCCGTCCGGTGAGCGAGCAACGGTTGCGCAGACGGGTAGGCGAGGCATCGCGCGGCAGCTTCTGCAGCTGTACCCGTGCCGCGTCCTTGTCCTCGTCGGAGCTGCTGGTACTCCACAGCACCGCGAGCAGCGCTTCGCGTTTCGCCTTGAATTTCTCGACCGTCTTGCGGCGTTTCTGGTCGCGGTTCGTGAGAGCAAGCTTGGCCATTCGTATACCTCAGTTTCTGAACGGGAAGCGGAACGCGGCGAGCAATGCGCGCGCCTCTTCGTCCGTCTTCGCCGATGTGGTAATGCTGATGTTCATGCCACGCAGTGCATCGACCTTGTCGTACTCGATCTCGGGAAAGATGATCTGCTCTTTGATTCCAAGGCTGTAGTTGCCGCGACCGTCGAAGGCACGCCCCGAAATACCGCGGAAATCGCGGATACGCGGAATCGCGATGTTCACCAGGCGATCAAGGAATTCGTACATCCGCGCGCCACGCAGCGTCACCATGCAACCGATGGGGTAGCCGGCCCGGACCTTGAAAGTGGCGATCGACTTGCGCGCCTTGGTGACCACCGGCTTCTGGCCTGCGATCTTCGTCATGTCGGCCACCGCATTGTCCAGCACCTTCTTGTCGCCGGTGCTCTCCCCGACGCCCATATTGAGCGTGATCTTCTCGATTCGAGGAACCTGCATCACGGACTTATACCCGAACTTGCCACTCAGTTCGGGCACCACCTTTTCGCGGTAGAACAAATGTAGCCGCGACGGCGGGACCGGTGTCGCGGGTTTTTCCTTGTGTTGAGCTGATGCTTTCGCCATATCGCTGACCTTACGCGTCGACCTGCTCGCCATTCGACTTGAACACCCGCACCTTTCGCCCGTCTCCAAGGACCTTGAATCCCACGCGGTCGCCCTTTTTGGTGCCGGGATTGAAGAGTGCGATATTCGAAACGTCAATGGGCATGTCCTTGTCGACGATGCCACCCGTGACGCCCTTCATAGGATTCGGGCGCTGATGTTTCTTGACGCGATTCACGCCCTCCACGACGACATGTTCGTCGTCCACGCGACGCAGAACCGTACCGCGTTTGCCCTTGTCGCGACCGGCGATGACGATAACCTCATCGCCTTTCCTGATTCTCTGCATGCCCAATCCCTTCCGACGCTCGGTTACAGTACTTCGGGTGCGAGCGACACGATCTTCATGAAGCGTTCTGTGCGCAGCTCTCGCGTCACGGGGCCGAAGATGCGCGTCCCGATCGGCTCGAACTTCGCTGTCAGAAGCACCGCGGCGTTGGAATCGAACCGGATCAGAGAGCCGTCGGCGCGACGCACGCCTTTTGCGGTGCGCACCACCACCGCGTGGTATATCTCGCCCTTCTTGACCCGCCCTCGTGGCGCGGCGTCCTTGACGCTCACCTTGATGACGTCCCCGATGCTGGCGTAGCGACGCTTCGAGCCGCCCAGCACTTTGATGCACATGACGGCACGCGCACCGGTGTTGTCGGCGACGTCCAAGATGGACTGCATCTGAATCATTGCTTGTTCTCCATCCAACTTCCTCTGCCCCGCCGCCAAAGCGGCGATGCAGCCAGTTTTGGATCCCGTTCGGGCCTACGTACGCTCCACCTCGAGTAGCCAGGGAGCGAAAAGAACGCTGATTTTATACCAATTCGACTTTCTCAAGCAAGAAAACACGCTCAAACTTCCTTCGACTTCTCCAGCAGCCGGGTAACGGTCCAGGACTTGGTCTTGGAGATCGGCCGGCATTCGGCAATTTCGACCAGGTCGCCAAGCTTGACGTCGCCCGAGTCGACGTGCGCGTGGTACTTCTTCGAGCGCGTCATCGTCTTGCCGATCATCGGATGCTTCACTCGGCGCTCGACCAATACAGTGACCGTCTTTTGCATCTTGTCGCTCACGACGCGCCCGGTCAGGGTACGCGTATTCTTCTGCACGGCTTGCGCGGGGGTCTGCTCGGTCATTTGGCGGCCTTTTCTCTCAGCACGGTGCGCGCGCGCGCAATGTCGCGGCGCACCTTCCTCATTTGGCTGGTGTTGGCGAGTTGCTGCGTCGCGACCTGCATGCGCAGGCTGAATTGCGCCTTGAGAAGCTCGCTCAGCTCCTTTTGCAGGTCCCCGCCGCTCTTGGCGCGTAGTTCGCTAGTCTTCATGGCTTACCCCAGCATGCGGTGTACTACCGCAGTCTTTAACGGCAACTTCGCCGCGGCGAGCGCAAAGGCCTGCCGCGCGAGCGGCTCGGTAACGCCGTCCATCTCGTAAAGAATTTTGCCCGGCTGGATCTCGGCGACGAAATACTCCGGATTACCCTTGCCGTTCCCCATGCGCACCTCCGCGGGCTTCTGGGAGACCGGCTTGTCCGGGAATATGCGAATCCATATACGACCGCCGCGCTTGATGTGGCGCGACATCGCACGCCGCGCCGCCTCGATCTGGCGCGCCGTGATTCGACCCCGAGTCAGGGCTTTGAGGCCGTATTCGCCGAAAGACACCTTCGCGCCGCGGGTCGCGACCCCCTTGTTGCGGCCCTTCTGCTGCTTGCGGTATTTCGTACGTGCGGGCTGAAGCATCGATTACTCCTTCTTGCCTTCGTCGCCCGCACCGGCCTCGCCTTCCTTGGCAGCCGGCTTGCGCGTGCGCTTGATCGTCGTCTTCGGTTTTGATGCCCGCGCAGCATCGTCCTTCTTTGCCGCACGCGGGCGCGCAGGCTTCTTCGCCTCGCCCTCCGAAGCGCTCCTGGCCGGCGCTCTGCGCCCGGCCGGCCGCGGTACCGGTTTCTTCGCGCGTTTCGGTGCCGCTGGCTCTTCGGGCGATGCCGGGGCGGCCGACGGCAGTGCCGCCTGGGCCTCGCTCTTCGGCATCACTTCGCCCTTGTACACCCAGACCTTGATCCCGATGACGCCGTAGGTGGTCTTGGCCTCGCCGAATCCATAGTCGATGTCGGCGCGCAGCGTATGCAACGGTACGCGTCCCTCCCGATACCATTCGGTGCGCGCGATCTCTATGCCGTTCAACCGGCCGGCGCTCATGATCTTGATGCCTTGCGCGCCGAGGCGCATCGCGTTCTGCATCGCGCGCTTCATGGCGCGCCGGAACATGATGCGCTTCTCCAGCTGCTGCGCGATCGAATCCGCGATCAGCTGAGCGTCGATCTCGGGTTTGCGGATTTCCTCGATATTGACGTGAACCTGCTGAACTCCCATCAGCCGGCGCAACTCGCCCTTGAGGGACTCGATCTCTTCGCCCTTCTTGCCGATCACGACACCGGGCCTGGCGGAGTAGATCGTAATGCGTGCGTCCTTTGCGGGCCGCTCGATTACCACTCGTCCCACCGAGGCGTGCGCGAGCTTCTTCTTCAGGAATGCGCGTACCTTGATGTCATCGGCCAACATGCCGGCGAAAGCGCGTGTGCTGGCGTACCAGCGCGAGCTCCAGTTCCTGTTGACCGCCAGCCGGAAACCGATCGGATTGATCTTCTGTCCCATAGTTGCTCTCTTAATCGCCGACAGTGATGTAAATGTGGCAGGTGTGCTTGAGCACCCTGTTGCCCCGCCCCTTGGCACGCGCATGGAAGCGCTTCAGGAAGGCGCCGCGCTCCACGTGGATGATTTTGACCTTCAGCACGTCGATGTCGGCACCGTCGTTGTGCTCCGCATTGGCGATCGCGGATTCGAGTACCTTCTTGACGATCGCCGCACCCTTGCGCGGCGTGAAGGCGAGGATATTTAACGCCCGGTCGACCGGCTTGCCGCGGATCAGATCCGCCACGACCCGACCTTTCTGGGCAGACATCCTTGCGCCACGAAGCACTGCGCGCGTCTCCATGTCGGCCCCCTTACTTCTTCGCGGCGGCCGGCGCCGCCGCGGCGGGCGCCGGCGCTGGCGCTGGCGCGGGTGCACCAGTAGGCGTGCCGGAAGTCTTACGATCCGCCGAATGACCCTTGAATTGCCGCGTCAACGCGAACTCGCCGAGCTTGTGCCCGACCATGTTCTCGGTTATGTACACCGGGATGTGCTGCTTCCCGTTATGCACCGCGATCGTCAATCCGACGAAATCCGGCACGATCGTCGAGCGCCGCGACCAGGTCTTTATCGGACGCTTGTCGCTCGTACCGCGCACGGCGTCGACCTTCTTGATCAGATGCAGATCCACAAACGGGCCCTTCTTGATTGAACGCGCCATATTTAGCCTCGTGCTGCGTTATGCCCGGCGCCGGTCGCGGACAATCATGTTCTGGGTCCGCTTGTTGCTTCGGGTCTTGTAACCTTTGGTCTGCACGCCCCAGGGAGATACAGGAGGGCGCCCCGCCGAGGTGCGGCCTTCGCCACCGCCGTGCGGATGATCGATCGGATTCATTGCTACGCCGCGCACGGTCGGGCGCACGCCACGCCAGCGCATGCGGCCGGCCTTTCCGACCGACTCAAGGTTGTGTTCTTCGTTTCCGACCTCTCCGATCGTCGCTCTGCAGTCGACGTGCACCTTGCGAATTTCGCCCGAACGAAGCCGCAGCTGGGCATAAGAACCTTCCCTCGCAAGCAGTTGTGCGCTCGCGCCCGCCGAGCGCGCGATCTGCGCACCCTTGCCGGGTAGCATTTCAATGCAGTGCACTGTGGTACCGACCGGAACGTTGCGCAATGGAAGCGCATTGCCCGGCTTTATCGGTGCCTCGACGCCGGACAGCAGTTGCACACCGGGTGTCACGCCCTTCGGTGCAATGACGTAGCGGCGCTCGCCGTCGACGTAGAGCAGCAGTGCAAGGTTGGCGCTTCGATTCGGATCGTATTCCAGCCGCTCTACCTTCGCCGGAATGCCATCCTTGTCGCGCCTGAAGTCGACCAAACGGTAATGCTGCTTGTGCCCTCCGCCCTTGTGCCGCATGGTGATGCGGCCGGCGTTGTTGCGACCGTTAGTCTTCAACTGCTTGACCAGCAGCGGGGCGTGTGGCGCACCCTTGTGAAGGTCCGGGCTGACGACCTTGACCAGCGCGCGGCGCCCCGGCGAGGTGGGTTTGACTTTTACTAATGGCATGGCTTACTCCGTCGCCGCGAAATTGATTTCCTGCCCCGGCGCGAGGCAGACGAAGGCTTTCTTCCAGTTGCGTCGGCGCCCGTTGAAGCGACCGAAGCGCTTGGCTTTGCCCTTCACGTTGGACACCGTCACCGAGTCGACCGTAGTCTTGAACAGCAGCTCGACCGCGGCCTTGATCTCCGGCTTGCTCGCGTCGTCGGCGACTCGAAACACGTACTGCCTGTTGCGCTCGGCAAGCATCGTGCTCTTCTCCGACACTATCGGCGCCAGGACGACCTTCATTAACCGTTCGGAACTGTATTTCTTGGTCGCCGTCATTTAAGCATCTCCTCGAGCTTCTGCACCGCCCTCTTGGTCAGAAGAACGTTAGGAAAGCGCACTAGTGAGACAGGGTTGGCATGCTGGGCGTCGACCACCATCACATTCGGCAGGTTGCGCGCAGACAGCAACAGGTTCTGATCCACCTCGTCGGTGATCAGCAACAGGCCGCTGAACCCCATTGATTTCACTTTCTGCGCCAGCAGCTTTGTCTTCGGCGCATCCAGCTTGAACTCGTCCACGACGCGGATCCGGTCCTCGCGTGCGAGCTGCGACAGGATGGACGCCATGCCGGCGCGGTACATCTTGCGGTTGACCTTGTGCGAGAAGTTCTCGTCGGGGCTGGCGGAAAAGATCTTGCCGCCGCCGCGCCAGAGCGGGCTCGATGCCATACCTGCGCGCGCGCGACCCGTGCCCTTTTGCCGCCAGGGCTTGCGTGTCGACTTGGCCACTTCGCCGCGCTCCTTCTGCTTGCGGGTCCCGAGACGGGCATTCGCCTGGTAGGCCACTACGACTTGGTGCACCAGATCCTCGTTGAAGTCACGCCCGAAAAGCGCATCGGGCGCATTGAACGTGCCCGCAGCGCCTTTGTCATTGACCATCTTGAGTTCCATGGCGCCTCCTAGCCCTTGGCCGTAGGCCGCACGACCACGTCGCCGCCGCGGGAGCCCGGTACCGCCCCCCTTACGAGCAGCAACTGACGCTCGGTGTCGACGCGCACCACGACGAGGCTCTGCACCGTGCGCCGCACGTTGCCGAGGTGGCCCGCCATGCGCTTGCCGGGAAAGACACGTCCGGGATCCTGGTTCTGTCCGGTCGAGCCTGGCTTGTTGTGCGACACCGAATTCCCGTGAGACGCACGATTCGACGAGAAGTGGTGGCGCTTGATTACGCCGGCGAACCCTTTGCCGATCGATATTCCCGAAACGTCGACCTTTTGTCCGACCTTAAACAGCTCGACGCCGAGCTTGGCGCCGACCTTGAGGTCGGCGAGCTCCTCGCGCTTGGCCCGGAACTCCTTGAGGGTGCGGCCCGCCTCCACCGCCGCTTTGGCGAGATGGCCGGCAAGCGGTTTGACGACACGGCTTGCGCGGCGCTTGCCGAACGCAACCTGCACGGCGGCATAGCCGTCGCTTTCCGGCGTCTTGATCTGCGTGATCCGGTTGTCGGACACGTCGAGCACCGTTACCGGAAGCGTGTCGCCGTCATCGGTAAAGATGCGCGTCATGCCGACCTTGCGGCCGACGAGTCCAATAGTCATTTTCTTAACCTCTCTTGAGGCGCCGGCTGCAATTGGCCGACCTTACTGTCAATCATCCACCCGGTTGCCCGGGAATCCAGCGCCCCGGCGAATAAGAGAGCCGGAGCAAAAAATGTCCTTCTACTTCCTTTCTTACTGCACCTTGATTTCTACGTCGACTCCGGCCGGCAGGTCGAGCTTCATCAGCGCGTCCACAGTCTTGTCGGTCGGGTCGATGATGTCCATCAATCGCAGGTGGGTGCGGATTTCGAGCTGTTCGCGCGACGTCTTGTTGACGTGCGGCGAGCGCAGAAGATCGAACCTTTGCCTGCGCGTCGGTAGCGGCACCGGGCCGCGCACAACCGCGCCCGTGCGTTTCGCCGTGTCGACGATCTCCAGCGCCGACTGATCGATCAGGCGATAGTCGTATGCCTTGAGACGGATGCGGATGCGTTGGCTTTGCATTGTCCTTACTCGATGACCTTGGCGACGACGCCGGCGCCGACGGTCTTGCCGCCCTCGCGGATGGCAAAGCGCAAGCCCTGCTCCATCGCAATCGGCGCAATCAGCGACACCACCATCTTGATGTTGTCCCCCGGCATCACCATC
>DATIZK010000025.1:0-23941 GCA_035517095.1 Burkholderiales bacterium | reverse complement strand
GATGGTGATGCCGGGGGACAACATCAAGATGGTGGTGTCGCTGATTGCGCCGATTGCGATGGAGCAGGGCTTGCGCTTTGCCATCCGCGAGGGCGGCAAGACCGTCGGCGCCGGCGTCGTCGCCAAGGTCATCGAGTAAGGGAACCCAAAGGCCAATAGCTCAACTGGCAGAGCGTCGGTCTCCAAAACCGAAGGTTGGGGGTTCGATTCCCTCTTGGCCTGCCAAACCCCACGGACACTGCTGAAACGATGCTCGACAAGATCAAACTGGTGATTGCGGTAGCCCTAGCGGCTCTCGGCGTCTGGGGCTACTACTGGCTGCCAGAGGGGGACGTGCTGCTGCGCGTCATTTCCGTTTTCGGCGGCGTTTTCGCCGGCTGCGCGGTCGCGTGGTTCACCGGGGCCGGCCGCCAGTTCGTCGCGTTCGCGCGCGAGGCGATCGTTGAAGCGAAGAAAGTAGTTTGGCCGACTCGCAAGGAAACGGTGCAGACCACCGCGGCGGTATTCGCGTTCGCCGTGGCGATGGCGGTGTTTCTATGGATCAGCGACAAGGGCCTCGAGTGGGTCCTGTACGACGTGATCCTGGGATGGAAGAAGACCTAACGTGGCCAGAATCGAGCAGGTCGACATGAGCAAACGCTGGTACGTGGTGCATGCCTATTCCGGCTTCGAAAAGTCGGTGCAGCGCGCGTTGGAAGACCGCATTTCGCGCGCCGGAATGCAGGACAAGTTCGGCCGCATTCTCGTGCCGGTAGAGGAAGTAGTGGAGATGAAAGGCGGCCAGAAGCACATGTCCGAACGCAAGTTCTTCCCGGGCTACGTGCTGGTCGAGATGGAGATGAACGACGACACCTGGCACCTGGTCAAGAACACCAACAAGGTGACCGGTTTCGTCGGCGGCACAGCGACCAAGCCCGCTCCGATTTCGGAGAAGGAGGTCGCGGCGATAATGCAGCAGATGCGCGAAGGCGTCGAAAAGCCCAAGCCGAAGGTCCTGTTCGAAAACGGCGAGATGGTGCGCGTCAAGGACGGTCCGTTCACGGATTTCCAGGGAACTGTGGAGGACGTGAACTACGAGAAGAGCCGCCTGCGGGTGGCGGTAACTATTTTTGGTCGTTCGACTCCGGTCGAGCTGGAGTTCGGGCAGGTTGAGAAGGCGTAACGGGGAGAGCGCTGCGGCGCTCGTTCGGACCCGATAGGAGAAAAGCATGGCAAAGAAAGTCGTCGGCTTCGTCAAACTGCAGGTGCCGGCGGGCAAGGCGAACCCCTCGCCCCCGATCGGCCCGGCGCTGGGCCAGCGCGGCCTGAACATCATGGAATTCTGTAAGGCCTTCAATGCCCAGACGCAAAAGGTCGAGCCCGGCCTGCCGCTGCCCGTGGTGATCACGGCGTATGCGGACAAGAGCTTTACCTTCATCATCAAGACGCCCCCGACTACGGTGCTGATCAAGAAGGCCGCAGGAATCGAAAGCGGGAGTCCGCGTCCTCATACCGACAAGGTTGGCAAGATCACGCGCAAGCAGGTCGAGGAGATCGCGAAGGCGAAGACCCCCGACCTCACGGCCGCGGATCTCGAGGCCGCGATGCGAACCGTCGCCGGCAGCGCGCGCTCGATGGGTATCGTCGTGGAGGGCATGTAGATGGCCATAAGCAAGCGCAGGAAAGCCCTCGCGGGCAAGGTCGACCGCGCGCTCGCCTACCCGGCGATCGACGCGATGAAGCTGATCAAGGACACCGCGACCGCGAAATTCGACGAGTCGATCGACGTGGCGGTGAACCTGGGAATCGACGCCAAAAAGACCGATCAGTCCGTGCGCGGCTCGGTTGTGCTGCCCTCGGGCACCGGCAAAGCGGTGCGAGTGGCAGTGTTCGCGCAGGGCGATCGGGCGCAGGCGGCCAAGGCGGCGGGTGCCGATATGGTCGGCTTCGAAGACCTGGCGGAGAGCATTAAGGGCGGCAAGATCGAGTTCGACGTGGTGATCGCGGCGCCGGATGCGATGCGCGTGGTAGGCCAGCTCGGACAGATCCTCGGCCCGCGCGGCCTGATGCCCAATCCGAAGGTCGGCACCGTGACGCCGGATGTCGCCGCGGCGGTTAAGAACGCGAAGGCCGGCCAGGTGCAATTCCGCGCCGACAAGACCGGGACCGTACAGTGCACGATCGGACGCGCGTCTTTCACGCCCGAGCAGCTGCGCGACAACCTCGCGGCACTGATCGAGGCGCTGAACAGGGTGAGGCCTTCGGGCTCGAAGGGCGTGTATTTGAGGAAGCTGTCGGTGTCGAGCACGATGGGCGTAGGGGTCAAGATCGATCCCGCGTCGCTCGCGGCGCAACCGCAGCAGTGAAGCAAGGACTTTGGGCTGCCGGTCGTTCGCAGGAACGGCCGGCTGCTGTCAAAGACCGTAGGGGCCGCACGGGTGTTTGACCGCGGCGGCTTAATCGAGCGTCAGCGCCCTACGCAGACGGCGCACCCGAAGCAGGAATCTAGGGTTCCTGATTCAAGGTCGCCATGGGGGCCGTACCGCAAGGCGCGGCCGTTTGATCAACGCAAGGAGGTAGACCTTGAGTCTTAGTCTGGAGCAGAAACAGGCGGTCGTAACCGAGGTCGCCGCGCAGCTCAGCAACGCACAGGCGTTGATCGTCGCGGAATATCGCGGCCTCAACGTCGAAAGCGTGACGGGCCTGCGCGCCACCGCGAGGAAATCGGGTGTCTACCTGCGCGTGCTGAAGAATTCGCTCGCACGGCGTGCCGTAAAGGGTACCCCGTTCGAGAAGCTGGCCGAGCAGATGAGCGGCCCGCTGATGTACGGCATTGCGCAGGACCCGGTTCTCGGCGCGAAGGTGCTGGCCGAGTTTGCGAAGGCGAACGAGCTGTTCGTCATCCGCGGCGGGGCCATGGCGAACAGCGTGATGTCCGCCAAGGAAGTCGCCGCGCTCGCTCTGCTGCCGAGCCGCAACGAGCTGCTGGCCAAGCTCATGGGCACGCTGCAGGCGCCCGTCGCCAAACTCGCGCGCACCATGAACGAGGTCCCGGCCAAGTTCGTACGCGCGCTGGCTGCGGTGCGCGACCGCAAGGAGAAGGCCGCGGCCTGATCCGAAGCGACCAAACATTCAGGAACCCCAACACATTCAGGAGTTGAAGATGGAACGAGCACAGATTCTGGAAGCAATTTCGGGCTTGACCGTCCTGGAGCTCTCGCAGCTCATCAAGGACATGGAAGAGAAGTTCGGCGTATCGGCGGCGGCGGCAGTTGCGGTGGCCGGCCCGGCCGGCGGCGCCGCGGGCGGTGCTGCGGCTGCGGAGGAGAAAACCGAATTCACCGTCACGCTGACCGCAATTGGCGACAACAAGGTGAACGTCATCAAGGCAGTACGCGAGTTGACGGGTCTGGGGCTGAAAGAGGCCAAAGACCTGGTCGACGGGGCGCCCAAGCCCGTCAAGGAGGGTGTTTCCAAGGCGGACGCCGATGCAATCGTGAAGAAGCTCACCGACGCCGGCGGAAAGGCCGAGATCAAGTAAGCCATGGTTCGAGCCCGACGGCCCGGAACTTCCGGGCCGCCGGACTCTCTTACCCAGCCCGAGTCTTAAGACACACAGACAGAGTGCAAAACCAAGACGCTGCGAACCGACGGGCCGCCGCGTTTTCACTTTGCCCTTTGCCGCAACAGCGTTCCTTCACTGGGAGCCTTCATGACCTATTCCCTCACCGAGCGTAAACGCATCCGCAAGAGCTTCGCGAAGCGCGCAAGCGTTCTCAACGTGCCCTTCCTGATTGCGACGCAGCTCGAGTCCTATACCGCGTTCCTGCAGGCGAGCATTGCGCCCGAAAAGCGCAAGAGCGAGGGCCTGCAGGCGGCGTTCATGTCCATCTTCCCGATCTCGAGCCATTCCGGCAACGCGCGCCTGGAATTCGTAAGCTTCATGCTCGGCGAGCCGCCGTTCGACGTCAAGGAATGCCAGCAGCGCGGCCTCACCTACGCCAGCCCGCTGCGCGCCAAGGTGCGCCTGGTGATCATGGACAAGGAGGCGCCCAAGCCGACCACCAAGGAGGTTAAGGAGCAGGAGGTCTACATGGGCGAGATTCCGCTCATGACCACCACCGGCTCGTTCGTGATCAACGGCACCGAGCGCGTCATCGTTTCCCAGCTGCACCGCTCGCCCGGGGTCTTCTTCGAGCACGACCGCGGCAAGACCCACAGCTCCGGCAAGCTGCTGTTCTCGGCCCGGGTCATTCCCTATCGCGGCTCCTGGCTCGACTTCGAGTTCGACGCCAAGGACATCGTCTTCTTCCGCGTCGACCGCCGCCGCAAGATGCCGGCCACGATCCTGCTCAAGGCACTCGGCTATACGCCGGAGCGCATTCTCAAGGAGTTCTTCGCTTTCGATAGTTTCAACATCGAGCCGAACCACGTCCTGTTCGAGGTCGTTCCGGAGCGGCTGCGGGGCGAGGTGGCGCGCTTCGACATCAACGACAAGTCCGGCAAGCTGATCGTGGCGCAGAACAAGCGCATCACGGTGAAGCACATCCGCGACATGGAAGCGGCGGGAATCAAGAAGCTCGTCGCGCCCGACGAGTTCATCATCGGCCGCGCCCTTGCGCACAACGTGGTAAATTCCGACACCGGCGAGATCGTCGCCAACGCGAACGACGAGATCACCGAGACGCTGCTCGCCAAGCTGCGCGAAGCGAAGGTGGAGCGGGTCCAGACACTGTTCACCAACGATCTGGACCAGGGCGCCTACATCTCGCAGACGCTGCGCGCGGACGAAACCACCGATCTGAATGCGGCGCGCATTGCGATCTACCGCATGATGCGCCCGGGCGAGCCGCCTACGGAAGAGGCCGTCGAAGCGCTGTTCAACGGCCTGTTCTTCGCCGAAGAGCGCTACGACCTTTCCGCGGTCGGCCGCATGAAATTCAATCGGCGCATCGCCGCGTCGAGCGAGACGAGCTGGCAGATTCGGCTCAAGAATATCGCCCTGGCGAAGGAGGCGGAGCAGGAGATACGCGCCTATTTCGGCAGCGTGCCCGAGCTGTCCCTGAACAAGGTCAGCATCGAGGGCATCTCGACGGAAGAGCAGGCCCAGGCGGTGGTGGACAAGATGTTCCACGACCTCAAGGCGAAAGGCGTCGACCGGCAGAAGCTGGACGCGAAGATAGAGCAGCGTTTCACGCTCAGCCCGCGCGACATCGTCGAGGTGATCCGCATCCTGGTCGAGCTGCGCAACGGCCGCGGCGAGATCGACGATATCGACCATCTCGGAAACCGGCGCGTGCGCTCGGTCGGTGAGCTGGCCGAGAACCAGTTCCGCGCCGGCCTGGTGCGCGTCGAGCGCGCGGTCAAGGAGCGCCTATCGCAGGCCGAGAGCGACAACCTCATGCCGCACGACCTGATCAACGCCAAGCCGATCTCGGCCGCGATCAAGGAGTTCTTCGGCTCGTCCCAGCTGTCGCAGTTCATGGACCAGACCAATCCGCTCTCGGAAATCACCCACAAGAGAAGGGTTTCCGCACTGGGGCCAGGCGGTCTGACGAGGGAAAGGGCCGGATTCGAGGTGCGTGACGTGCACCCGACTCATTACGGCCGCGTGTGCCCGATCGAGACGCCGGAAGGCCCGAACATCGGCCTGATCAACTCGCTCGCGCTCTACGCGCGCACCAACAAGTACGGCTTCCTCGAGACCCCTTACCGCAGGGTGGTAAACACCAAGGTCACCAACGAGATCGAGTTTCTGTCGGCGATCGAGGAGGGCAACTACGTGATCGCGCAGGCGAACGCCGGGGTCGACAAGGCGGGCAAGCTGGTCGATACGCTGGTCTCGTGCCGCTTCAAGAACGAGTTCGAGCTCAAGTCGGCCGAAGAAGTCCAGTACATGGACGTGGCGCCGGCGCAGATCGTCTCGGTGGCGGCCTCGCTCATTCCGTTCCTCGAGCACGACGACGCCAACCGCGCCCTGATGGGCTCGAACATGCAGCGCCAGGCAGTGCCCTGCCTGCGGCCGGAAAAGCCGCTCGTCGGCACCGGCGTCGAGCGCACCGCGGCGATCGATTCCGGCACCTGCGTCATCGCGCTGCGTGGCGGCGTGGTGGACTACGTGGACGCGAACCGGATTGTGGTGCGGGTGAACGACGACGAGACCGTGCCGGGCGACGTCGGGGTGGACATCTACAAGCTCACCAAATACACGCGCTCGAACCAGAACACCAACATCAATCAGCGCCCGATCGTGAAGCAGGGCGAGCGTATCGCCAAGGGCGACGTGGTGGCCGACGGCGCCTCCACCGACCTGGGCGAGCTCGCGCTGGGGCAGAACATGCTGGTCGCGTTCATGCCGTGGAACGGGTTCAACTTCGAGGATTCGATCCTGATCTCGGAACGCGTGGTCGGCGACGACCGCTTCACCTCGATCCACATCGAGGAGCTGACGGTAGTGGCGCGCGACACGAAGCTCGGGCCGGAGGACATCACGCGCGACATCTCGAACTTGTCCGAGGGGCAGCTGTCGCGCCTGGACGAGTCCGGCATTGTCTACATCGGCGCAGAGGTCGAGGCGGGCGACGTGCTGGTGGGCAAGGTAACGCCCAAGGGCGAGACCCAGCTCACGCCGGAGGAAAAGCTCCTGCGCGCGATCTTCGGCGAGAAGGCGAGCGACGTGAAGGACACCAGCCTGCGGGTGCCCTCCGGCATCTCGGGCACGGTGATCGACGTCCAGGTCTTCACGCGCGAAGGCATCGAGCGCGACAAGCGCAGCCAGCAGATCATCGAGGACGAGCTGCGCCGCTACAAGACCGACCTCGCCGACCAGATGCGCATCGTCGAGTCCGACACTTTCGAGCGGCTGGAGAGGCTGCTGGCAGGCAAGATGGCCAACGGCGGGCCGAAGCGCCTCGCCAAGGGCACCAAACTCGCCAAGAGCTATCTCGAGTCGATCGAGCGCTACGACTGGTTCGACATCCGGCTGGCGAACGAAGAGGCCGCCGCGCAGCTCGAGGGCCTGAAGGACTCGCTGGCGCAGAAGCGGCGCGAGTTCGACGCCATGTTCGAGGCCAAGAGGAAGAAGCTCACCCAGGGCGACGAGCTGCCGCCGGGCGTGCTGAAGATGGTCAAGGTGTACGTCGCGGTGAAGCGCCGCCTGCAGCCGGGCGACAAAATGGCCGGGCGGCACGGAAACAAGGGCGTGATCTCCAAGATTGTTCCGGTCGAGGACATGCCGCACATGGCCGACGGCACCCCGGTAGACGTGGTGCTGAACCCGCTCGGCGTGCCTTCGCGCATGAACGTCGGGCAGATTCTGGAAACGCACCTCGGCTGGGCCGCCAAGGGCCTGGGCCTGCGCATCGGCGAAATGCTCAAGCAGCAGGCGAAGGCTGCCGAGCTGAAGAAGACGCTGGCCCAGATCTACGTCTCGAGCGCAAAGGAGGACACGATCGCAGACCTGAACGACAACGAGGTGATGCTGCTCGCGAACAACCTCAAGGAAGGCGTGCCGTTCGCCACCCCGGTGTTCGACGGTGCGGCGGAGGCCGAGATCAACGCCATGCTCGAGACCGCGGGCCTGCCGACATCCGGCCAGGTCACCCTTTACGACGGGCGCACCGGCGAGGCATTCGACCGCCAGGTGACCGTGGGCTACATGCACGTGCTGAAGCTGCACCACCTGGTCGACGACAAGATGCATGCGCGCTCGACCGGGCCGTACAGCCTGGTCACGCAGCAGCCGCTGGGAGGCAAGGCGCAGTTCGGCGGCCAGCGCTTCGGCGAGATGGAGGTCTGGGCGCTCGAGGCCTACGGCGCCGCGTACACGCTGCAAGAGATGCTGACGGTCAAGTCCGACGACATAAACGGCCGCACCAAGGTGTACGAGAACATCGTCAAGGGCGACCACAAGATCGACGCCGGCATGCCGGAGTCCTTCAACGTGCTGGTGAAGGAAATCCGCTCGCTCGGCATTGATATCGACCTGGAGAGGTACTGATGAAAGCGCTACTGGAGCTCTTCAAGCAGGTCCAGCAGGACGAGGATTTCGACGCGATCAAGATCGGGCTCGCTTCGCCCGAGAAGATCCGTTCCTGGTCCTACGGCGAAGTGAAGAAGCCGGAGACGATCAACTACCGGACCTTCAAGCCGGAACGCGACGGACTGTTTTGCGCCAAGATCTTCGGGCCGATCAAGGACTACGAGTGCCTGTGCGGCAAGTACAAGCGCCTCAAGCACCGCGGCGTGATCTGCGAGAAGTGCGGCGTCGAGGTGACGCTCGCCAAGGTCCGGCGCGAGCGCATGGGCCATATCGAGCTCGCCAGCCCGACCGCGCACATCTGGTTCCTCAAGTCGCTGCCCTCGCGCCTTGGCCTGGTGCTGGACATGACGCTGCGCGATATCGAGCGCGTGCTCTACTTCGAAGCCTACGTCGTGACCGACCCGGGTCTCACCCCGCTCAAGCGCTGCCAGTTGCTGACCGAGGACGACTATCTGTCCAAGGTCGAGGAATTCGGCGACGACTTCTCCGCCGCCATGGGCGCGGAGGGGATCCGCGCGCTGCTGCGCTCGATCGACATCAACCGCGACATCGACCAGCTGCGCAAGGACCTCGAGGCGACCAGCTCGGAAGCCAAGATCAAGAAGATCGCCAAGCGCCTCAAGGTGCTCGAGGGCTTCAAGAACTCCAACATCAAGCCCGACTGGATGGTGATGGAGGTGCTGCCGGTGCTGCCGCCCGAGCTGCGCCCGCTGGTGCCGCTGGACGGCGGGCGCTTCGCGACCTCGGACCTGAACGACCTCTACCGGCGCGTCATCAACCGCAACAACAGGCTGAAGAGGCTGCTCGAGCTGAAGGCGCCCGAGATCATCGTGCGCAACGAGAAGCGCATGCTGCAGGAGGCGGTCGACTCGCTGCTTGACAACGGCCGCCGCGGCAAGGCGATGACCGGGGCCAACAAGCGCCCGCTGAAGTCGCTCGCCGACATGATCAAGGGCAAGGGCGGACGCTTCCGCCAGAACCTGCTCGGCAAGCGCGTCGATTACTCCGGCCGCTCGGTGATCGTGGTCGGCCCGCAGCTCAAGCTGCACCAGTGCGGCCTGCCCAAGAAGATGGCGCTCGAGCTCTTCAAGCCATTTATCTTCAATAAATTGGAATTATTGGGATTGGCGACGACGATCAAGGCCGCCAAGCGCCTGGTGGAGCAGGAAGTGCCCGAAGTGTGGGACATCCTGGAAGAGGTGATCCGCGAGCACCCGGTGATGCTCAACCGCGCGCCGACGCTTCACCGCCTGGGCATCCAGGCGTTCGAGCCGGTGCTGATCGAAGGCAAGGCGATCCAGCTCCACCCGCTGGTATGCGCGGCGTTCAACGCCGACTTCGACGGCGACCAGATGGCAGTGCACGTGCCGCTTTCGCTCGAGGCGCAGATGGAAGCGAGGACGCTGATGCTCGCTTCGAACAACGTGCTCTCGCCGGCCAACGGCGAGCCGATCATCGTGCCCTCGCAGGACATCGTGCTCGGCCTGTATTACGCCACGCGCGAGTTCCTCAACGCCAAGGGCGAGGGGATGTCGTTTAGCGACCTGGCCGAGGTGCATCGCGCCTACGACTCGCGCATGGTCGACCTGCACTCGCGGGCCTGGGTGCGCATCAAGGAAGTCGACGTGAGCGAGGACGGTGATAAGACGGAGAAGATTACCCGCTACGAGACGACCGTCGGGCGCGCGCTGCTGTCCGAGATCCTGCCGCCGGGCCTGCCGTTCACGCTGCTCAACCGGCCGCTGAAGAAGAAGGAGATTTCGCGCTTGATCAATGCGGCGTTCCGGCGCTGCGGCCTGCGCGAGACCGTGATCTTCGCCGACAGGCTGATGCAGGCGGGCTTCACCATGGCCACCCGCGCCGGCATCTCGTTCGGGGTGCACGACATGCGCATCCCGACGCAGAAGCACAACATGATCCAGGCCGCCGAAAACGAGGTGAAGGAGATCGAGAGCCAGTACACCTCGGGCCTGGTCACGGTCGGCGAGCGCTACAACAAGGTGGTCGACATCTGGTCGCGCTGCGGCGAGCAGGTCGGCAAGGTGATGATGGAGCAGCTCGGCACCGAGGAGGTGATCGACCGCCACGGCAAGAAGGTGCGCCAGGAGGCGTTCAACTCGATCTACATGATGGCCGACTCCGGCGCGCGCGGCTCCGCGGCGCAGATCCGCCAGCTCGCCGGCATGCGGGGGCTGATGGCCAAGCCCGACGGCTCGATCATCGAGACGCCGATTACGGCCAACTTCCGCGAAGGCCTCAACGTGCTGCAGTACTTCATCTCGACCCACGGTGCGCGCAAGGGCCTGGCCGACACGGCGCTCAAGACGGCGAATTCCGGCTACCTGACCCGCCGCCTGGTCGACGTGACCCAGGACCTGGTGGTCACCGAGGATGACTGCAACACGCAGAACGGCGTCTCAATGAAGGCACTGGTCGAGGGCGGCGAGGTGGTCGAGGCGCTCAAGGAGCGCATCCTCGGGCGCGTGCTGGCGATCGATCTGACCCATCCCGAGACCCAGGACGTGCTCTATCCGGCCGGCATGCTGCTGGACGAGGACGCGGTCGACACCATCGACGGCCTGGGCATAGACGAGGTCAAGGTGCGCACGCCGCTGTCCTGTGACACGCGCTTCGGCGTGTGCGCCAAGTGCTACGGGCGCGACCTCGGCCGCGGTTCGCTGGTGAACGTCGGCGAGGCGATCGGCGTGATCGCGGCCCAGTCGATCGGCGAGCCGGGTACGCAGCTGACGATGCGGACCTTCCACATCGGCGGCGCGGCGTCGCGGACGGCGGTGGCGAGCCAGGTCGAGGCAAAGTCGGCCGGCACCGCGCGCTTTACCCCGACCATGCGCTACCTGTCGAACGCCAAGGGCGACAAGGTCGTTATCTCGCGCTCGGGCGAGGTCATCATCGCCGACGACAACGGACGCGAGCGCGAGCGGCACAAGCTGCCTTACGGCGCAATGTTGCACGTGGTCGACGGTGATGCGATCAAGGCCGGCAAGATCGTCGCCAGCTGGGATCCGCACCACCGCCCGATCATCACCGAGTACGGCGGCACGGTGAAATTCGAGCACGTCGAGGAAAACGTCACCGTCGCGAAGCAGATCGACGACGTGACCGGGCTTTCGACCCTGGTGGTGATCGACGTCAAGCGCCGCGGCAGCGCCGCGGCGAAGGGCGTGCGGCCGTCGGTCAAGCTGCTGAACGAGTCCGGCGATGAAGTGCGCATCGCCGGCACCGACCACGCGGTGAACATCAGCTTCCCCGTGGGGGCGGTGATCGCCGTGCGCGAGGGCCAGCAGGTGCAGATCGGCGAGGTGCTGGCGCGCATTCCGCAGGAGGTGTCGAAGACGCGCGACATCACCGGCGGCCTGCCGCGGGTGGCGGAGCTGTTCGAGGCGCGCGCGCCGAAGGACAAAGCGGTGCTCGCCGAGTACACCGGCACGGTTTCGTTCGGCAAGGACACCAAAGGCAAGCAGCGCCTGGTGATCACCGACCTCGAGGGCGTGCAGCACGAGGAGCTGATCCCGAAGGACAAGCACGTGCTGGTACACGACGGCCAGGTGGTCAACAAGGGCGAGATGATCGTCGACGGCTCGGTCGATCCGCACGACCTGCTGCGCCTGCTCGGGGTGGAGGCGCTCGCGCGCTACATCATCGACGAGGTGCAGGACGTCTACCGGCTGCAGGGCGTGAAGATCAACGACAAGCACATCGAGGTCATCGTGCGCCAGATGCTGCGCCGGGTGCAGATCGAGGACCCGGGCGAGACCGCGTTCATCCAGGGCGAGCAGGCCGAGCGCGCCGACGTGCTGGAGGAGAACGAAAAGGCCGAAAAAGACGGCAACAAGCCGGCGGTCTACTCGTACATGCTGCTCGGCATCACCAAGGCCTCGCTGTCGACCGACTCGTTCATTTCCGCGGCCTCCTTCCAGGAGACCACCCGGGTGCTGACCGAAGCGGCGATCATGGGCAAGCGCGACGGGCTGCGCGGCCTGAAGGAGAACGTGATCGTCGGGCGGCTCATCCCGGCCGGCACCGGCATGGCGTACCACAACATGCGCAAGCGGCAGGCTGCCGAGCCGATCCTGCCGGAGATCCCGGCGGGCGAGGAAGCGCCGGCAGCGGAGACGACTGCCTCGAACGGCGGCTGAGTCTTGTCAAAGCAGGAACTGGTGGGGCCGAGGCCGGCGACGCCCGCCGACCTCGGCGCGATTCACGCGATCTACGCGCACCACGTCCTGCACGGACTCGGCTCTTTCGAGGAGGCGCCGCCCACGCTCGAGGAGATGCGCGGGCGTTTCGACGAGGTCGTCGGGCGCGGCCTGCCTTTTCTCGCGCTCGAGCTCGACGGCGCGCTCGCCGGATACGGCTACTGCGCGCCCTACCGGGCCCGCTCCGCGTACCGCTACACGCTCGAGGATTCGGTCTACGTCAGGCCCGAGATGGTCGGGCGCGGCGTCGGGCGCGCGCTCCTGGGCGAGCTGATCGGGCGCAGCGCGGAGCTAGGTTACCGGCAGCTCGTGGCCGTGATCGGAGACAGCGCCAATACGCCTTCGGTCGCGCTGCACGCGGCCCACGGCTTCCTGCGCGTCGGCACGCTGCGCTCGGTCGGCTTCAAGTTCGGCCGCTGGACGGACACCGTGATCATGCAACGTCCGCTGGGCGAGGGCGACGCGACCCGCCCGGTCAGTCGGTAAGGCTCTGAATCTCGAGCAATAGGTCGGATTTCGATACCACGCCGAGCAGCCGGCGATCGGCCGCGCTGCTGACCACCGGCAGGCGTTCCGCGCCCTGGGTGAGGAACATCTGCAGCGCGTCGCCCAAAGCCGTATCGGGGGTCAGGACGGCGAACTCGCGTCGCATCAGCTCGCCCGCGGTCGGCGACGGCGCGCCCTGCTGCGGCGCGAGCAGCCTTTGCTTGAGCTCGTGCAGCGATACGACGCCGCCGAAGCAGCCGGCCTCGTCGACCACGTAGACGTAGCGCACCGGGTGCTCGAGGAAGGCGCGCTCCACCTGGTCGAACCCGGCGCTGGCCGGCACGGTGGGCACCGCCGGCTTGATCAGCTCCGAGATCTGCAGGCCGCGCCAGCGCGCGAGCGCGCGCTCCTCCTTGTTGCGATGGATCGTTACCTCGTACATCGACTCCTCGCGCACGGCGCGCGCGACGAAGTAGGCCACCACGCAGGCGAGCATCAGCGGCAGCACGACCTGGTAGCTGAGCGTCATCTCGAAGATCATGAGGATCGCCATCAGCGGCGCGTGCGTGGCGCCGGCGAGGAACGCGCCCATGCCGACGATCGCGTAGGCGAACGGCATCGAGGTCGCCTGGGGCCATAGCGCGTGCACGCCCTGGCCGTACAGCAACCCGAGCGATGCGCCGACGAACAGGGTGGGCGTGAACACCCCGCCGATCGCACCCGAGCCGGTGGTCGAGGCCGTGGTCAGGATCTTGCAGACCAGCACCAGCAGCGCCATGGTCCACAGCCAGTCGTGGTGCAGCAGCGAGTTCACCACGCTGTAGCCGTTGCCCCAGACCTCGGGCACGCGCGCCGAGATCAGGCCCACGATCAGCCCGCCCAGACCGAGCCGCAGCGGCAGCGGCAGGGAAAGGCGCGCGAAGCCCGCCTTGGCGAGCTGCAGCGCGCGCATGAACTGCGGCGCCGCGGCGCCGGCGAGCAGTCCGAGCGCCACGAAGAAAAGCACCTCGGGGCCGAACACGGAAGGAAACGCCGGCATCTGGTAGGGCGGCGCGTAGCCGGTGAGCTCGCGCATGGTGATGTTGGCGACCACCGAGGCGACCACCAGCGGGCCGAAGCTCTCCATCGCGATCGAGCCGAGCACGATCTCGGACACGAACAGCGCGCCGCCGATCGGCGCACTGTAGGCGGAAGTGATTCCCGCGGCGGCGCCGCAGGCGACCAGCAGGCGCAGCCGCGCCGGGCCGAAGCGCGCGATGCGCCCGATAAGCGAGGCGCACATCGCGGCCAGATGGACCATCGAGCCCTCGCGCCCGATCGACCCGCCGGAGGCGACCGAGAACAGCGACGAGCCGCTGCGCGCGAGCGCCTGGCGCACCGGGATCCGTCCGTCGCCGATCGAGATCGCCTCCATGTAGTCCGAAGACACGCCCTTGTAGGCCCACCTGCGGCTGAGCTGCAACAGGAGGCCCGCGACCACGCCGCCGACCGCCGGAAACACGATGCGCAGGTACCAGGGCAGGATCTCGGCGATCTCGACCAATCCGCCGCTGTGGCGCGTGACGAGCCATTCCAGGGCGCGGATCGCCTCGCGAAACGCGATCGTCGCCAGGGCGCCGACGAAGCCCACCAGCGCGGCCCAGATCAGCATGGTGTGGACCTCGGAGGGGCGGAAGCGCTCCGACAGCCGCAGGCGAAGGCGCGTCAGGCGCGAGGCGGTCATTTCAGCAGCAGGGCGACGCCGCTCGCCACCAGCAGCATGGTCACCACGCGCCTGAACAGCAATTCGGGCATGCCGTGGTGCACGCGCTCGCCCAGCAGCATTCCGACCAGCATCGCCGGCAGCAGCAGCGCGATCAGCGCCACCGCCCGCGCGTCGTAGAAGCCCAGCCCGCCGTACCCGGCGGCGCGCAGCAGCGCGAGCAGGAACAGGATCGCGGACATGGTGGCGCGAAAGCGCGCCTTGTCCAGGTTGAGCGCGTTGAGGTAGATGACGAAGATCGGCCCCGCCATGCCGCCGAACAGCGTGCTGAGCAGGCCGCCGCCCGCGCCGGCGAGCGGCGCGAGCCAGGCGCGCGGCGGGCGCAGCGCCGGCCTGCGCGGCACGAGACTCCACAGCGCGTAGAAGATGATGAATAGCGCCAGCGCATCGCGCAGCAGCTCGGGGTGCAGCGACTTGAACAGCCACAGGCCGACGCCGGCGCCCGCGACCGTGGGCAGCAGCAGGCCGCGCACGCCGCGCCATTCCACGTGCCGGAACTCGCGCACCGTCTGCCCGAAAGAGGCGACGATGCCGAGGGTGGTGATGACCGGGATCACCGTGCGCAGCGGCAGCACGAGCACCAGCAGCGGGATCGCCACCACCCCCGCGCCGAAGCCGGTCGCCCCGCGCAGCGTGTACGCGACCACGACCACCAGCGCGCACCACCCGAGCTGCCAGGCGCCTGCGGTGGACTGCAGCGCCTCGATCACGAACCGGGAAGCAGCACCAGCTTGCCCATCACGCGCCGCTCGGCCATGTCCTTGAGCGCGCGCGCCGCTTCGTCCAGCCGGTAGGTCGCCGAGACGTGCGGGCGCAGCTTGCCCTGCGCGAACCATTCGCCCAGCTGCTCGAGCGCGGCCGCGAATTCGGCCGGCGCGCGCTTGGTCCATTCGCCCCAGTACACGCCGACGATCGAACGCTCCATGAGCAGCGGCAGGTTGAGCGGGATCTTCGGGATCTCGCCGGCGGCGAAGCCGACCACCAGCAGCCGTGCGCGCCAGCCCGAGGAGCGCAGCGCCGCCTCGGTGTACGGGCCGCCGACCGGATCGTAGATCAGGTCGACGCCCTTGCCGCCGGTGAGCGTCTTGATGCGCTCGCGCAGGTCCTCGGCGGCGTAGTCGATCGTCTCGTCCGCGCCGTGCTCGCGGCACACTGCCAGCTTTTCCCTGCTCGAGGCGGCGGCGATCACCCGCAGGCCGAGGATCTTGCCGATCTCGACCGCGGCCAGCCCGACCCCGCCGGCGGCGCCGAGCACCAGCAGCGTCTCGCCCGGCGTGGCATCGGCGCGGTTGCACAGCGCGTGGTGCGAGGTGCCGTAGGTGAGCAGGAACGACGCCGCGGTGGGAAAGTCCATCTTGGCGGGAATCGGCACCATGCGCGTGCCGGCGCCGACCAGGCATTCCTCGGCGAAGCCGCCGAAGCCGCCCGCGCCGAGCACCCGGTCTCCGGGCTTGGCGTGGGTCACGCCCGCGCCGACCTCCTTCACCACGCCGGCGAACTCGGAGCCCGGGGTGAAAGGCGGCGTCGCCTTCACCTGGTACTTGTTCTGGATGATCAGGACATCGGGAAAGTTGACGCTCGCCGCTTTCACCGACACCACGACTTCGCCGGGGCCCGGCCGGGGCGAGGGAACCTCCTCGACCAGCAGGGTCTCGGGCGGCCCGAACTGCTTGCAGATCACTGCCTTCATGGCATTTCCGTTGCTGGAGCGCTAGTGGGAACGGCTCGACGACCCGCCATCGATCGTAAGTATGCACCCCGAGGTGTAGGCCGAGCGATCCGAAACGAGAAACAGCGCCGGCCCGTCAGGTTCAGATCCATAAAACAGGCCTCCCTCGAATGCACAAATTTGGTTAGTCTTGCACATCCGCGATGCCGACCCTGACCACCGACGATGGCGTGAAGCTGTACTACGAGGAGACCGGCAGCGGCACGCCGATCCTGTTTGTACACGAGTTTGCGGGCGACTGCCGCAGCTGGGAGCCGCAGGTGCGGCATTTCTCGCGCCGCTACCGCTGCATCACGTACAACGCTCGCGGCTACCCGCCCTCGGACGTGCCGTCCTCGCCCGATGCGTACTCGCAGCAGCGCGAGCGCGACGACGTGCGCTGCGTGCTGGACGGGTTGCGTATCGAGCGCGCGCACGTGGTCGGGCTGTCGATGGGCGCTTTCGCCACGCTGCACTTCGGCATGGCGCACAGCGCGCGGGCGCTGTCGCTGGTGACGGCGGGCGTGGGCAGCGGCGCGCACAAGGACGACTACGCGCGCTTCCAGGCCGATTCGCGCGCCAACGCCAGGACGATGCTCGAGCGCGGCATGGCGCATTTTGCCGCCACCTACGGCGAGAATCCGACCCGCGTCACGATGAAGCTGAAGGATCCGCGCGGCTTCGCCGAGTTCCAGCGCAACCTCGCCGAGCACTCGGCGCAGGGCTCGGCCAACACCATGCTCGGCTACCAGGCGCGGCGGCCCTCGCTGTATGACCTCGGCGCCGAGATGGCGGCGATCACGGCGCCGCTGCTGGTGATCGCCGGCGACGAGGACCCCTCGACCATCGAGCCGTCGCTGCTCATCAAGCGCACCGTGCCGGGCGCGGCGCTCGCGCTGGTGCCGAAAACCGGGCACATGATCAACCTCGAGGAGCCTGCGCTGTTCAACCGGCTGGTCGAGGATTTCTTTCACCAGGTGGAGGCGGGCCGTGCACGCGGCTGATGCGTTGTCCCACCTGCGCGTGATCGATCTCACGCGCGTGCGCGCGGGCCCGACCTGCGCCAAGCAGTTCGCCGACTGGGGCGCGGACGTGATCAAGGTGGAGGCCCCGGCCGCCGACGGCGACGACGGCTTCGGGCCGCGCCAGGGATCCGACTTCCAGAACCTGCATCGCAACAAGCGCTCGCTCACCTTGAATCTCAAGCACCCGCGCGGGGTCGAGGTCCTGAGGCGCCTGGTCAAGACCGCCGATATCCTGATCGAGAACTACCGGCCCGACGTCAAGCACCGGCTCGGCATCGACTACGAAACGCTCGCCAAGGTGAACCCGGCGCTCATCTACGCCAGCATCTCCGGCTTCGGCCAGGACGGCCCCTACCGCGACCGCGCAGGGTTCGACCAGATCGCGCAGGGCATGGGCGGGCTGATGTGGGTAACCGGGCTGCCGGGGCAGGGGCCGGTGCGCGCCGGCATCCCGGTGGCCGACCTGAGCGCCGGCCTGTACGCCGCGCTCGGGATCCTGATCGCACTGCAGGAGCGCGGCCGCTCGGGCAAGGGGCAATGGGTGCAGAGCTCGCTCTTGTCGGCGATGGTGGCGATGATGGATTTCCAGGCCGCGCGCTGGCTGGTCGAGGGCCACGTCCCCGGGCAGGCCGGCAACGACCACCCGACCTCGATCCCGACCGGCGTGTTTCCCACCGCCGACGGCTACGTCAACATCGCCGCCGCCGGCAACGTCATCTGGACGCGGCTGTGCGAGGCGCTGGGCGAGCCGTCGCTCGCCACCCGGGCCGAGTACGCCAGCGGCCAGCTGCGCTCCGAGAACCGCGCCGCGCTCAACGAGCTTCTCGCCGACCTTACCCGGCGCCACCGCTCGAGCGCGCTGATCGAGCTGCTGAACAAGGCGGGCGTACCCTGCGGCCCGATCTACAAGATGAACGAGGTGTTCGACGATCCGCAGGTGCGCCATCTCGGGATGGCGGCGCCGGTGCCCAAGCCCGGCGGCGGCGAGCTGAGCCTGGTCGGCCCCGCGATCCGGCTCTCGCGCACGCCGGCGCGCATGAAGCGCACCATGGGGCCCGCCGGCGAGCACGACGACGAGATCCTGCGCGAGCTCGGTTACGTGCAGGCAGAGATCGAGCGGCTGCGCACCGACAAGGTGATCTGAGGGCCTTCGAGGAGCGAAGCGCGATGAGCGAAGCGAAACTGCGCGCCGAGCGCGACGGCCACATCGGCTGGATCGTGTTCGACAACCCGGCGCGCCGCAACGCGATCACGGGCGAAATGTGGCGCGCGATTCCGCCGGCGATGGCGCGCTTCGATGCCGACCCCGAAGTGCGCTGCGTCGTGCTGCGCGGCGCGGGGGATATCGCCTTCGCCGCCGGGGCCGATATCTCGGAATTCGAGCGGCGCCGCGCCGACGCGCAGGCGGCCGGGAAGCACGACAATACGATCGACGATGCGCAGCTCGCGCTGGAGAACTCGGCCAAGCCGGTGCTGGCGATGATCCGCGGCTTTTGCCTCGGCGGCGGGCTCGAGATCGCGCTCGCCTGCGACCTGCGCTATTGCGGCGCCTCGGCCAGCTTCGCGATTCCCGCCGCGCGCCTGGGCATCGGCTACGGCGTGCACGGCACCAGCCGCCTGGTGGCGAGCGTCGGCCACGCCGCGGCGCGCGAGATCATGCTCACCGGGCGGCGCTACAAGGCCGAGGAAGCGCTCGCGATGGGGCTGGTCAATCGGGTGCTGCCGGACGACGAGCTCGAGGGATACGTGCGCAAGCTCGCGTCCGACCTGGCGGCAAATGCGCCGCTGTCGATGGCGGCCTCGAAGTCGATCATCAACGGCCTGATCGAGCCCGGGGGCGATTTTTCCGCGGGCGAGGCGCTGATCGAGCGCTGCGCAAAGAGCGAGGACCACGTCGAAGGCCGGCGCGCGTTCATGGAAAAGCGCGCGCCGAAGTTCAAAGGGAAGTGAAATTGCCTGCAATGAAGGCGAACCCACTCAAGGTCGGGGGAATCCGGGTGCGCGCAGTCGGCGCGCCGATGAAGCGCCCGCTCGCGACCGCGACCGGCTCGATCAAGGTCGCGCCGCTCCTGCTCGTCGACCTGCAGACCGACGGCGGCATCGTCGGCCGCTGCTACCTGTTCGGCATCAACGCGCTGCACCTGCCGCCCATCGCCAGGCTGGTCCAGGCGATGGGCGAGATGATCAAGGGCGACGAGCTGGCGCCGTTCGAGCTCGAGAGGAAGCTGCGCGCCCGGCACACGCTGCTCGGGGTGCACAACATCGTGCTGTTCGCGATCTCTGCGATCGACATGGCTGCCTGGGACGCGCTCGGCCAGGCGCTCGGCCAGCCGCTCGTGCGGCTGCTGGGCGGCGCGCCGCGCCCGGTGCGCGCCTACAATTCCAAGGGACTCGGCATCCTGCCGCTGAAGGAACTCGTGCGCGAGGCGATCGAGCTGGTCAGCGAGGGATTCGGCGCCGTGAAGCTGCGCCTCGGACGCCCGCACGCGCTCGACGACATCGAGGCGCTGCGCACGGTGAAGAAGGCGATCGGAACCAAGGTCACGCTGATGGTGGACTTCAACCAGGGCCTGTCGGTGAGCGAGGCGCTGCGGCGCGGGCGCATGATCGACCAGGAGGGCGGGGTGCTCTGGATCGAGGAGCCGGTGCGCGCCGACGATTTCGCCGGCAATGCGCGCATCGCGCGCGAGCTGGCCACCCCGATCCAGATCGGCGAGAATTTCATGGGTCCCGAGCAGATGGCGCAGGCGCTCGCCGCCGGCGCTTGCGACTTCGTCATGCCCGACGCGCAGAGGATCGGCGGCGTGACCGGCTGGATGCGCGCCGCGGCGCTGGCGCAGGCCGCGGGCCTGGAGATGTCGAGCCACCTGTTTCCGGAGGTGAGCTGCCACCTGCTCGCGGTGACTCCGACCTGCCACTGGCTCGAGTACGTCGACTGGGCCGACGCGGTGCTCGAGGAGCCCGCCGCGCTGAACAAGGGCGAGGTGCTGATCCCGCAGCGGCCGGGCATCGGCATGCGCTGGAACGAGAAGGCCGTCAGGCGCTACGCGCTCTAGCCCATGTTCACGCGCCATTTCCCGTATTGGCCCGTCGGAACGCCGCGCTCGCTGCGCATTCCGCGCACCAGCGTGTACTACAACCTCGAGGTGAGCGCGGCGCGCTACCCGGACTCGGCCGTGATCGACTACTACGGCAGCCGCATCAGCTACGCGCAGATGAAGCGCGAGGTCGACGCGCTGGCGGGTTTCCTGCACAAGCGCTGCGGCGTGGCGAAGGGCGACCGGGTGCTGCTGTACTGCCAGAACGGCCCGCACTTCATGCTCGGCTACTACGCGATCCTGCGCGCCGACGCGGTGGTGGTGCCGGTCAACCCGATGAACCGCACCGAGGAGCTGCGCCATTACGTCGAGGACGGCGAGGCGCGCACCATCGTCTCGACCCAGGAGCTGTGGGACCGCATCGCGCCGCTGATCGGCACCAGCGCGCTGGAGAACGCGCTGATCGGTGCGCACTCCGAGTACCTTACCGCGCCGACCGACCTGCCGCTGCCGGATTTCGTGCGCGCGCCCGCCGCGATCCCGTCCTACGGCGGGGTGACTTCGTGGCGCGAAGCGCTCGCCGCCGGGCTTGCCCCCGGGCCGCACCTCGCCGGCCCGGACGACCTCGCGGTGATGCCCTACACCTCCGGCACCACCGGCAAGCCCAAGGGCTGCATGCACACCCACTCGACCGTGCTGTCGACTTCGACCGCGGGCTGCCACTGGCGCGGCGCGAGCAGCGGCGCGGTGGCGCTCGCGGTGCTGCCGATGTTCCACGTCACCGGCATGCAGGCGGGGATGAACACGCCGATCCAGGCCGGCGCGACCTCGGTCGTGATGACGCGCTGGGACCGCGAATGCGCCGCGATGCAGATCGAGCGCGCGCGCGTGACCGGCTTCACCGCGATCACGACCATGGTGGTCGATTTTCTCGCCAACCCGAACCTGCCGAAGTACGACCTCTCGTCGATGACCACCCTCGGCGGCGGCGGCGCGGCGATGCCCGAGGCGCTGGCGAAGAAGCTCTACGACACGCTCGGGCTGGAGTTCATCGAGGGCTACGGCCTGACCGAGACCATGGCGCCGAGCCACTCGAACCCGCCGCAGCGCCCCAAGCGCCAGTGCGGCGGGATCCCGATCTTCGACACCGACGCGCGCGTGCTGGATCCCGAAACCTTCCGCGAATGCGGGCCGAACGAGGTGGGCGAGATCGTGATGCGCGGGCCGCAGGTGTTCAAGGGCTACTGGCGGCAGGAAAAGGCCACCGCCGAGGCCTTCATCGAGCACGACGGCGAGAAGTTCTTCCGCTCGGGCGACCTCGGCTATTACGACGAGGAAGGCTACTTTTTCATTACGGACCGCCTGAAGCGCATGATCAACGCCTCGGGCTTCAAGGTCTGGCCGGCCGAGGTGGAGGCGATGCTGTACGCCCACCCCGACATCCAGGAAGCCTGCATCATCGGCACGCTCGACCCCTACCGCGGCGAGACGGTCAAGGCGGTGATCGTGCTCAAGCCCGCCGCGCGCGGGCGCATCAAGCCCGAGGACATCACGAGCTGGGCGCACGAGCGCATGGCCGCCTTCAAGGTGCCGCGCGTGGTCGAGTTCGTCGACGAGCTGCCCAAGACCGCCACCGGCAAGATCTTCTGGCGCAAGCTGCAGGAAGATGAGAACGCCCGGGCGAAGAAGTAGGTCCGCGCTCCGCCTGCCGCGGCGTAACCCGCAGCGCGTTTTCGACTCATGCAAGGAGCGACAATGAAGGCAGTTCATTACCTCGCGCTATGCGCGGGCCTCACATTGGCTGGGGCCGCCTGGGCGCAGAAGAAGGGCGAGCTGGAAATCGACCATCCCTGGGCGCGCGCCACCCCGCCGGGGGCGAGCGTCGGCGGCGGCTACGTGACGGTCAGGAACGCGGGCGACGGCGCGGACCGGCTGATCGGGGCGTCGTCGCCCGCAGCGGACCACGTCGAGCTTCACATCATGGCGATGGACAACGGCGTGATGAGGATGCGGCAGGTGCCGTCGTTCAAGGTGCCGGCGCACGGGCAACTGATGCTCAAGCCCGGCGGCAACCACCTCATGTTCCTCGGTCTCAAGCAGCCGCTCGAGCCGGGCGAGAGGGTGCCGGTGAAGCTGCGCTTCGAGAAGGCGGGCGAGGTCGAGGTGCAGCTCGAAGTCGGACCGATGGGCGCTTCGGCGCCCATGCCGATGCACAAGTAGCCGCTTCAGCCGGAGCAGCCCAGTCCCAGACCGCGCAGGCGCTCCGCGTCGGCGGGGGAGAAGCCCCAGTCGGCGAGCGCCTCGCGTCCTCCGGCGCCGCGCTCCGGGGGCGGGCGGCGGATCGCGGCCGCGGTGCGCGAGAAGCGCGGCGCCGGCGCCGGCTGGCGCACGCCGCCGATCTCGACGTAGCTGGCGCGCGCGACGTTGTGCGGATGCTCGCGCGCTTCGCTGAAAGTGAGCACCGGCGCGAAGCATGCGTCCGAGCCCTCGAACACGGCGCACCACTGGTCGCGCGTTTTGGACTTGAATGCGCGCGCAAGCGCAGCGCGCAGCTCGGGCCAGCGCGCGCGATCGTGCTGGGCGGGCAGGGATTCGTTTTTCAATTTCAGTTTTTCCATCAATTCTTCGTAGAAGCGCGTCTCGATCGAGCCGATCGACACGTACTTGCCGTCGGCGGTCTGGTAGACGTCGTACCACGGCGCGCCGGTATCGAGCGTGTTCTCGCCGCGCGCTTCGCTCCAGCGCCCCGCGGCGAGCATGCCGGAGAACATCGCCGCGAGCTGCGCGGCGCCCTCGACCATGGCGGCGTCGACTACCTGTCCCTTGCCCGAGCGCTGCGCCTCGATGAGGGCGCAGGCGATGCCGAAGCCGAGCAGCATCCCGCCGCCGCCGAAGTCGCCCACCAGGTTGAGCGGCGGCACAGGCGCTTCGCCCTTGCGGCCGAAGGCGTGCAGCACCCCGGCGAGCGCGATGTAGTTGATGTCGTGCCCGGCGCGCGGCGCGAGCGGCCCGTCCTGGCCCCAGCCGGTCATGCGCCCGTAGACCAGCTTCGGGTTGCGCGCCAGCGCGACCTCGGGCCCGAGGCCGAGGCGCTCCATCACGCCGGGGCGGAAGCCCTCGATCAGCGCGTCGGCGCGCGCAAGCAGCTCGAGCGCGGCCTGCACGCCCCGCGGCGACTTGAGGTCGAGCGTGACCGAGCGCCGGCCGCGCATCATGACGTCGTTCCAGCGCTCGCGCTTCAAACCCAGATCGGTGGCGGCCGGGCGGTCGATGAGCAGCACGTCGGCGCCCATGTCGGCCAGCAGCATGCCCGCGAAAGGCCCCGGGCCGATCGCCTCGAGCTCGAGCACGCGGATGCCTGCAAGGGGTCCCATGACCCGGATGATATCCTCGGCCGGTGCCCGCGCGTTACCCGGAACGCATCGTCTGCCTGACCGAGGAGACCACCGAGACGCTGTACCTGCTCGGCGAGCAGCGGCGCATCGTCGGCGTCTCGGGCTACACCGTGCGCCCGCCCCAGGCGCGGCGCGACAAGCCGAAGGTATCGGCGTTTCTCTCTGCGAAAACGGAGAAGATCCTCGAGCTGAAGCCGGACCTGGTGCTGGGCTTCTCCGACCTGCAGGCCGACATCGGGCGCGACCTGGCCAAGGCGGGCCTGAACGTCGTGATCTTCAACCAGCGCTCG
>DATIZK010000024.1:0-10564 GCA_035517095.1 Burkholderiales bacterium | reverse complement strand
CCGGCTGGGCGTCGAACTCGAAGTACGCTTTCCTGGGCGCGATGCGCTCGGCGGCGCAGATGGTGTCCTACGAGATCGCAATGGGCTTCGCCCTGGTGGTGGTGCTGATGGTCTCGGGCAGCCTCAACCTGTCGGACATCGTGAGCGCGCAGGGGCGCGGCACCTTCGCCGCGATGGGGCTCAACTTCCTGTCCTGGAACTGGCTGCCGCTGCTGCCGATCCTGGTGGTGTATTTCGTCTCCGGGATCGCCGAGACCAACCGCGCTCCGTTCGACGTAGTCGAGGGCGAGTCGGAAATCGTCGCCGGACACATGATCGAGTACTCGGGCATGGCATTCGCGCTGTTCTTCCTCGCCGAGTACATGAACATGATCCTGATCAGCACGCTGACGGCGGTGATGTTCTTCGGCGGCTGGCAGCCGCCGATCGACTCGGCCGTGTTCAATGCCGTGCCGCCGTTCGCCTGGCTGCTGCTCAAGGTATTCGTCATCGTGTCCATGTTCCTGTGGTTCCGCGCCACGTTCCCGCGCTACCGCTACGACCAGATCATGCGCCTGGGGTGGAAGATCTTCATTCCCGTGACGCTGGTCTGGCTCGCGGTGATCGGGGCCTGGATGCAGACCAGGTGGAGCATCTGGAGCTAGGAGGCGAGATGAAACGCATCGCCGAATTCTTCAAATCGTTCCTGCTGCTCGAGCTGGTGCGCGGCCTGGTGCTGACCGGGCGGCACGCGTTCGCGCGCAAGATCACGGTCCAGTTCCCGGAGGAAAAGTCGCCGCAGAGCCCGCGCTTCCGCGGCCTGCACGCTCTGCGCCGCTATCCGAACGGCGAGGAGCGCTGCATCGCCTGCAAGCTGTGCGAGGCGGTCTGTCCCGCGCTCGCGATCTACATCGAGTCCGAGCAGCGCTCGGACGGCACGCGCCGCACCACGCGCTACGACATCGACCTGATCAAGTGCATCTACTGCGGCTTCTGCGAGGAGGCCTGCCCGGTGGACGCCATCGTCGAGACCCGGATTTTCGAGTTCCACGGGGAGAAGCGGGGGGATCTCTACTACACCAAGCCGATGCTGCTCGCGGTCGGCGATCGCTACGAGGAACAAATCGCGAAGGACCGCGCGGCGGACGCCGCCTACCGATAAGCAACAAGAAAGAATGTTCGAAACTGCTCTTTTTTACGCCTTCTCGGCGATCCTGCTGCTGGCCGCGCTGCGCGTGATCACCGCGCGCAATCCGGTCCACAGCGCGATGTTCCTAGTGCTGTCGTTCTTCACCGCGGCCGGCATCTGGCTGCTGCTGAGGGCCGAGTTCCTTGCCATCGCGCTGGTGCTGGTCTACGTGGGCGCGGTCATGGTGCTGTTCCTGTTCGTGGTGATGATGCTCGACATCAACCTCGAGCGGCTGCGTGAGGGCTTCTGGCGCAACCTGCCGCTCGCGGTCGTGGTGGGCGGAATCATGGTGTTCGAGATGGTCGCGCTGCTCGCGCGCCACGTGTTCGAGGCTGCGCCGGCGGCCGAGCCCGCCTCCGGCTACAGCAACACCAAGCAACTCGGCCTGATCGTGTACACCGACTACGCCTACGCGTTCGAGGTTTCCGCGGTCATTCTGCTGGTTGCGATCATTGCGGCGATCGCACTGACTTTGCGGCGGCGCAAGGACTCGCGTTATCAGGACCCGGCCGCGCAAGTGAAAGTGCGGCGCGAGGATCGCGTGCGGCTGGTCTCGATGCCCGCAGAAAGGGACGAATGATGGGCCCGCTCACGCTGAACCACTATCTGGTGCTCGGCGCCGTGCTGTTCTCGATCAGCGTGGTGGGGATCTTCCTCAACCGGCGCAACATCATCATCCTGCTGATGGCGATCGAGCTGATGCTGCTCGCGGTGAACCTGAACTTCATCGCCTTCTCGCATTTCCTGGGCAACATGGCCGGACAGGTGTTCGTGTTCTTCATTCTCACGGTCGCCGCCGCCGAGTCGGCGATCGGGCTGGCGATCCTGGTGGTCCTGTTCCGCAATTTGAACACGATCGACGTCGAGGACCTGGATTCCCTCAAAGGCTGAGACGTATACCGATGATCGCGATGAAGACCCTCTACCTGGTCGTGCCCCTCGCGCCGCTCGCGGGCGCGATCATCGCTGGCCTGTTCGGCCGCGCGATCGGGCGCTCGGGCGCGCACTGGGTCACGATCCTGTCGGTCGCGATCTCGTTCGCCGCCTCGTGCATGGTCCTCGCCGACGTGATGGCCGGCCACGGCTTCAACGGCACGGTCTACACCTGGCTCACCACCGGCGGCACGCGGTTCGAAATCGGCTTCCTGATCGACCGCCTGACGGTGCTGATGATGGTGGTGGTGAGCTTCGTCTCGCTCATGGTGCACATCTACACCGTCGGCTACATGGCCGACGACCCGGGCTACCAGCGCTTTTTCTCCTACATCTCGCTCTTCACTTTCTCGATGCTGATGCTGGTGATGAGCAACAACTTCCTGCAGCTGTTCTTCGGCTGGGAGGCGGTTGGCCTGGTGTCCTACCTGCTGATCGGATTCTGGTACACGCGACCCAGCGCGATCTACGCCAGCCTCAAGGCCTTCCTGGTGAACCGGGTCGGGGACTTCGGCTTCCTGCTCGGCATCGCGCTGATCCTGGCGCAGTTCGGAACTCTGGATTACGCGACGGTCTTCTCGCAGGCGCCGGGCGCGGCTTCCGGCATGACGCTGATCTGCCTGCTGCTGTTCGTCGGGGCGATGGGCAAGAGCGCGCAGTTCCCGCTGCACGTCTGGCTGCCCGACTCGATGGAAGGCCCGACCCCGATCTCGGCCCTGATCCATGCCGCCACCATGGTGACCGCGGGAATCTTCATGGTGGCGCGCATGTCGCCGCTGTTCGAGCTCTCGCAGACCGCGCGTTCGGTCGTCATGGTGATAGGCGCGATTACGGCGCTGTTCATGGCGCTGGTCGCGGTGACGCAATACGACATCAAGCGCGTGATCGCCTATTCGACCCTCTCGCAGCTGGGCTACATGACGGTGGCGCTCGGCGCGTCGGCCTACTCGGTCGGGATCTTCCACCTCATGACGCACGCATTCTTCAAGGCGGTGCTCTTTCTCGGCGCGGGCTCGGTGATCATCGCGCTGCACCACGAGCAGGACATGCGGCGCATGGGGGGGCTGCGCAATTACATGCCGATCACCTACCTGACGGTGCTGATCGGCGCGCTCGCCAACGCGGGGCTGCCGCCGTTCGCCGGCTTCTTCTCCAAGGACGCGATCCTCGAGGCGGTGCAGGCCTCGCATGCGTCGGGCGCCGGCTTCGCCTACGCCGCGCTGCTGCTGGGAGTGTTCTTCGGCGGGCTGTACTCGTTCCGGCTCGTGTTCTACGCTTTCCACGGCGAGCCGCGCATGGACGCGCACACGTGCGCGCACCTCAAGGAGTCGCCTTGGGTGGTGACGCTGCCGCTGGTACTGCTCGCAATCCCGTCGGTCGCCGCCGGCTGGTGGATCGGCCCGATCGTGTTCGGCGGGTATTTCGGCTCGAGCATCGTGCAGAGCTTCCACGAGGAGTACCACGGCGTATGGAGCTTCATGCTGCACGGCATCGCCGCGGCGCCGTTCTGGTTCGGCCTCGCCGGCGCGGGCCTCGCCGGCTACCTCTACCTGGTGCGCACCGATCTGCCGAAGAAGATCGCGCGCGCGCTGGGTCCGCTCTACGCCCTGGTCAACCAGAAATACGGCTTCGACGAGCTGTACGAGTGGCTGTTCGCGCGCGGCGCGCGGCTGTTCGGCACCGGCCTGTGGAAGGGCGGCGACGAAGCAGTGATCGACGGCGTGGTGGTGAACGGCTCGGTGCGCGTCGTCGGCTGGGTCGCTTCGGTGGTGCGGCTGTTCCAGTCCGGGCTGATCTATCAGTACGCGTTCACGATGCTGATCGGGGTCGTGCTGCTGACTTATTTCTTCCTCCGCACCTGAACGGATCTTCGTGAACGCCGACCTGCTCTCTCTCGCAATCTGGGTTCCGATCGTGGCCGGGCTGCTGGTGCTGGCGGCGGGCGGCGAGCGCAACGCGCCGATGCAGCGCTGGCTGTCGCTCGCCGGCGCGCTGATCGGATTCGCGGTGACCATTCCGCTCTACACCGGCTTCGACCTGCACAACCCGGGCATGCAGTTCGTGCAGAACCTGCCGTGGATCGCGCGCTTCGACGTCAACTACCACCTCGGGGTGGACGGCATCAGCGTGCTGTTCGTGCTGCTCAACAGCTTCATCACCATCCTGGTCGTGATCGCGGGCTGGTCGGTGGTAAAGACCCGCGTGGCGCAGTACTACGCCTCGTTCCTGATCCTGTCGGGGCTGATGAACGGCGTTTTCGCCGCGCTCGACGGGGTGCTGTTCTACGTCTTCTTCGAGGCCACCCTGATCCCGATGTTCATCATCATCGGCGTCTGGGGCGGCCCGAACCGGGTCTACGCGGCGATGAAGTTCTTCCTCTACACCCTGGCCGGCTCGCTCCTGCTGCTGGTTTCGCTGCTGTACCTGTACGGCAAGTCCGGCGGCAGCTTCGAGATCCTCGACTGGCACAACCTGCCGCTGCCGCTCGGGGTCCAGGAGCTGCTGTTCTTCGGCTTCCTGCTCGCGTTCGCGGTCAAGGTGCCGATGTGGCCGGTGCATACCTGGCTGCCGGACGCGCACGTCGAGGCGCCGACCGGCGGCTCGGTGGTGCTGGCGGCGATCATGCTGAAGCTGGGGGCCTACGGCTTCGTGCGCTTTTCGCTGCCGATCCTGCCCGACGCCTCGCGCGAGCTCGCCTGGCTCATGATCGCGCTGTCGCTGATCGCGGTGGTGTACGTCGGCCTGGTGGCCCTGGTGCAGACCGACATGAAGAAGCTGATCGCCTACTCGTCGATCTCGCACATGGGCTTCGTCACGCTCGGCTTCTTCCTCTTCAATTCCCTCGGCATCGAAGGCGGCCTGGTGCAGATGATCTCGCACGGCTTCGTCTCCGCCGCGATGTTCCTTTGCGTGGGCGTCATGTACGACCGCATGCATACCCGCCTGATTTCCGACTACGGCGGGGTAGTGAACACGATGCCGAGATTCGCCTCGCTCATGATGCTGTTCGCGATGGCCAACTGCGGCCTGCCCGCGACCAGCGGTTTCGTGGGCGAGTTCATGGTCATCCTGGGCGCCATGAAAACCAGCTTCTGGATCGCGCTCGCCGCCGCGAGCACCCTGGTCTGGGGCGCGGCCTACACGCTCTGGCTCTACAAGCGCGTGATCTTCGGCGCGGTGGCGAATGATCGCGTTGCCAGGCTGACCGACCTGAACGGCCGCGAGGCGCTGGTGCTCGCGCTGCTCGCGGCCGCGGTGCTTTTCATGGGCGTCTACCCGCTTCCCTTCACCGAAGTGATGCACGGCTCGGTGAACGAGCTGTTGCGCCACGTCGCGCAGCCAAAGATCTGACATGAGCGTCCCCGCCACGCCGTACGACTTTCTGCTGGCCCTGCCCGAGCTGGTGCTGCTCGCCGGGGCCTGCACGCTCATGATCGCCGATCTGTACGTGAGAGACCCGCGGCGGGAGACGAGCTTCATCCTCGCCATGCTGGTGCTGCTCGGCTGCGCCGGCGCGACGGTGTTCGTCGTCTGGGGCACGGGCGGGCACGTCGCCTACGCCTTCAACGGGCTGTACGTCGCGGATCTGATGGCACACGTGCTCAAGCTGATGGCCTACCTGGCGGTCGCCGCCGCGCTGGTGTACTCGCGCCAGTACCTGTACGACCGCGGCCTGCTGCGCGGCGAGTTCCTGACGCTGCTGCTGTTCGCGCTGCTCGGCATGATGGTGATGATGAGCGCCAACAGCTTCCTCACCCTCTATCTCGGCCTCGAGCTGCTGTCGCTGTGCCTGTACGCGATGGTGGCGTTGAACCGGGACTCGGCGGTCTCGACCGAGGCCGCGATGAAGTACTTCATTCTCGGCGCGCTCGCCTCCGGCCTGCTGCTGTACGGCATGTCGATGATCTACGGCGCGACCGGCACGCTCACCATCACCGAAGTGGCGAAGCAGGTCGCCGCGCTCTCGGGCCGGACCGCGGATCGGCATCTGCTGGTGTTCGGTCTGGTGTTCGTCGTCTCGGGGCTGGCGTTCAAGCTCGGCGTGGTGCCGTTCCACATGTGGATCCCGGACGTGTACGAGGGGGCGCCCACCGCGGTCACGCTGGTGATCGGCTCGGGGCCCAAGCTCGCCGCCTTCGCCATGGCGATGCGGCTGCTGGTGAACGGCCTGCTCGACCTGGCGCACGACTGGCAGCAGATGCTGGTGGTGCTGGCGCTGCTGTCGATGGCGCTGGGCAACATCACCGCGATCGCGCAGACGAACCTCAAGCGCATGCTGGCCTATTCGACCATTGCGCACATGGGGTTCATGCTGCTCGGGCTGCTGTCCGGGGTGATCGGCACGAACACCTACAGCGCGGGCGAGGCGTACGCGGCAGCGATGTTCTACACCATCGTCTACGTCCTGATGTCGCTCGGCGCCTTCGGCATGCTGCTCTATCTGTCGCGCGCCGGGTTCGAGTGCGAGACGCTGGAGGACATGAAGGGCCTGAACCGGCGCAGCCCCTGGTTCGCCTTCATCATGCTGGTGCTCATGTTCTCGCTCGCCGGCATCCCGCCGACCGCGGGCTTCTACGCCAAGCTCGCGGTGCTGTCGGCGGCGGTCAACGCGGGGCAGGTGTGGCTGGCGGTGGTGGCGGTGATGCTGTCGCTGGTGGGCGCTTTCTACTACCTGCGCGTGGTCAAGCTGATGTACTTCGACGAGCCCAAGGACAGCATCCCGGTCGCCGGCCCGCGCGAAATGCGCGCGCTGCTGTCGCTCAACGGGCTGGCGGTGCTCGGGCTGGGGATCCTGCCCGGGTCGCTGATGTCACTCTGCTACATTGCAATCAGAGCCCTCTAGATGGACCTGACCGAGCGGCGGCTGCGCGGCGAGGAGGTGTTCGCCGGCCGGCTGCTGCGCGTGCAGCGCGACGCGGTCAGGCTGCCCGACGGCAGCGAGGGGGTGCGCGAGTACATCCGCCACCCGGGCGCGGTGGCGGTCGTGGCCCTGTTCGACGACCGCCGCGTGCTGCTCGAGCGACAGTACCGCTACCCGCACCGGCGCGAGTTCATCGAGCTGCCGGCGGGCAAGCGCGAGGCCGGCGAGCCGCCGCTGGACACCGCCCAGCGCGAATTGCTGGAGGAAACCGGCTACACCGCGCGCGAGTGGCGCCACCTCGGGGTGATCCACACCGCGATCGCCTACACCGACGAGGGGATCGAGATGTATCTCGCCCGCGGGCTCGAAAAGCGCGCGGCGAAGCTCGAGGCGGGAGAGTTTCTGGAAGTCCTGACCCCCGGCTTCGACGAGGCCGTCGCCATGATCCGCGACGGCCGCATCACCGACGCGAAAACCGTCGCGGGTTTGCTATGGGTGCAGACGTTCCGGACCTGAGCAGCGTTTGACGCAAGTCAAAACTGCACCGGACGAAGCGGGGTCCAATCCCCGTCATGGCGGGTCAAGAACGATGGCTGCTCGAGCGCTCTGACCTGCAGCAGCTGCTCGACGCGCTGCGCGCCGCCGGCTACCAGACGGTCGGCCCGGTGGCGCGCGACGGCGCGATCGTCTACGACTCGCTCGAGCGCGTCGAGGAGTTGCCGGCGGGCTGGACCGACCGCCAGGACGGCGGCTCCTACCGCCTCGAGCGGCGCGACGACCAGGCGCTGTTCGGCTACGCGGTGGGGCCGCATTCCTGGAAGCGATTCCTGCATCCGCCGCGGCTGAAGCTGTGGCGCGCCGAGCGAACGGGCGCCGGCTTCCGGGTCGAGCCGGCGGGCGACGAGGCGCCGCGCTACGCCTTTTTCGGCGTGCGGGCCTGCGAGCTGCACGCGATCGCGATCCAGGACCGCGTGCTGCTGGGCGACCGCTTCCCCGATCCCGTCTACCGAGCGCGGCGCGACGCTGCCTTCATCGTCGCGCTCAACTGCTCGGTGGCGGGCCGAACCTGCTTCTGCGCCTCGATGAACACCGGCCCGAGGGCCGCGAGCGGATTCGACCTCGCCTTGACCGAAATCCTCGACCTTCGGAATCATTTTTTTGTGGTCGAAATCGGGACTGAGCGGGGCGCGCAGGTGCTGGCGGGGGTGGCGCGGCGCGCGGCGAGCGCCGCGGAGCTCGCCGCCGCCGACGAGGTCGTCGCGCGCACCGCCGCGAGCATGGGGCGCGAGCTGCAGGCCGACGGCCTGCCCGGGCTGCTGCTGCGCAATCTCGAGCACCCGCGCTGGGACGAAGTCGCCGCGCGCTGCCTCAGCTGCGGCAACTGCACCATGGTGTGCCCGACCTGCTTCTGCACCAGCGTCGAGGACCTGACCGACCTGTCGGGCGACTCGGCGGAGCGCGTGCGGCGCTGGGACTCGTGCTTCACCATGGAGTTCTCGCATCTGCACGGCGGCAGCGTGCGCGCATCGGCCAAGTCGCGCTACCGGCAATGGATGACTCACAAGCTCGCCACCTGGGTGGAGCAGTTCGGCTCCTCGGGCTGCGTCGGCTGCGGCCGCTGCATCACCTGGTGCCCGGTCGGCATCGACCTCACCGAGGAGGCGCTGGCCATCCGGCAAAGCGACGGCGTCAAGAAAGGAAAGGACCATGGAAGGGCTTGAGCGGATCATCAGGGAGCACCAGTTCTTCAAGGACCTCGATCCGAAGTTCGTGGCGCTGGTGGTGGGCTGCGCCAAGAACGTGCGCTTCGAGGCGGGCGAGTACCTGTTTCGCGAAGGCGGCGAGGCCGACCAGTTCTACCTCATCCGCCACGGCCGCGTTGCGCTCGAGATGGTCTCGCCCGGCGGCGGCGCGGTGACCTTTCAGACCCTGGGCGAGGGCGAGCTGGTAGGGCTGTCCTGGTTCGTGCCGCCGTACCGCTGGGCCTACGATGCGCGTGCGCTCGAGCTCACGCGCGCCGTATCGCTCGATGCCGTGTGCCTGCGCGGCAAGCTCGAACAGGACCACGAGCTCGGCTACGAGGTGATGCAGCGCTTCGTGCCGGTCCTGATCGAGCGCCTGCAGGGCACTCGGCTGCAGATGCTCGACGTCTACGGAGCTGCGAAGAAATGATTCCCGAAGTTGCGCGGGTCGCCGGCACGCGGCGCGAGACGGCGGACACCTGGACGCTGGAGCTCGAGCCGCCGCCCGGGCAGGACGCCTGGGTCTACCGCCCGGGGCAGTTCAACATGCTGTACGCCTTCGGCATCGGCGAAGTGCCGATCAGCATCAGCGGCAGCGCGCGCGAGGGCGCGACGCTGCTGCATACGGTGCGCGCGGTCGGCACCGTGTCGAGCGCGCTCGCCCGGCTCAAGCGCGGCGACTCGGTCGGCGTACGGGGCCCCTTCGGCAGCGCCTGGCCGATCGAGGAGACCGCGGGCAGCGACGTTCTGATCGCCGCCGGCGGCCTGGGCTTCGCGCCGGTGCGCCCGGCGCTGGCCGCCCTCGTGGCGCGGCGCGAGCGCTACGGCAAGCTGATCCTGCTGTACGGCGCGCGCCACCCGGAAGAGATCCTCTACCGGCGCGAGATCGAGGCCCTGCGGCGCCGGCTGGACGTCGACATCGAAGTCACGGTCGATCACGCGACCGGGGCCTGGCACGGCAATGTCGGCGTGGTCACGAGCCTGATCCGGCGCGCGGCGTTCGATGCCGAGCACACGGTGGCGATGCTGTGCGGGCCGGAGGTGATGATGCGTTTCACGCTCGCCGCGCTGCGCGACGCCGGCGTGGCGCGCGAGCGGATGTACCTTTCCATGGAGCGCAACATGAAGTGCGCGCTCGGCCACTGCGGGCATTGCCAGTTCGGCGCGGATTTCGTGTGCAAGGACGGCCCGGTGCTGCGCTACGACCGGATCCGCGAGCGGCTCGCGGTGCGCGAGGTCTGACATGGCGCCCGCGCGCAAACCGAAGCTCGCGGTGTGGAAATTCGCCTCCTGCGACGGCTGCCAGCTCAGCCTGCTCGATTGCGAGGACGAGCTGCTGGCGGTCGCCGGCGCGGTGGAAATCGCCTATTTTCCGGAGGCCAGCCGCGCGATGGGCGAGGGCCCCTACGACCTGTCGCTGGTCGAGGGCTCGATCACCACGCACCACGACGCCGAGCGCATCCAGAAGGTTCGGCGCGCCTCGAAGCACCTGGTCACGATCGGCGCCTGCGCCACCGCCGGCGGGATCCAGGCACTGCGCAACTTCAAGGACGTCAAGGAATTCATTTCGATCGTGTACGCCAACCCGGCCTACATCGACACCCTCGCCACCTCGACGCCGATCGCGGACCACGTTGCGGTCGACTTCGAGCTGCGCGGCTGCCCGGTCAACAAGCTGCAGCTGGTGGAAGTGCTGAGCGCCTTTCTCGCCGGGCGCAAGCCGGTGACGCCGGCGCACAGCGTCTGCCTCGAGTGCAAGCTGAAGGGCAACGTGTGCGTGATGGTGGCGCACGGCACGGGCTGCATCGGGCCGGTGACGCACGCCGGCTGCGGCGCGCTGTGTCCGACCTACCGCCGCGG
>DATIZK010000023.1:0-119815 GCA_035517095.1 Burkholderiales bacterium | reverse complement strand
CGCGAGGAAGACATCATGGGCGTCATCGAAGGCGCCTGAGTCGTCGATCGACAGTCTGTTCGAATCAACTAGGAGAAGGTTATGGCTGCAAAAGAAGTACGTTTCCATGAAAGTGCGCGCGGCAAGATGGTTCACGGCCTGAACATCCTGGCCGACGCGGTCAAGATCACCCTCGGCCCCAAGGGCCGCAACGTGGTGCTGGAGCGCTCGTTCGGCGCCCCGACGGTCACCAAGGACGGCGTTTCGGTCGCCAAGGAAATCGAGCTGAAGGACAAGTTCGAGAACATGGGTGCGCAGATGGTGAAGGAAGTCGCGTCCAAGACCTCGGACGTGGCCGGCGACGGCACCACGACCGCTACCGTGCTGGCGCAATCGATCGTGCGCGAGGGCATGAAGTACGTCACCTCGGGCATGAACCCGATGGACCTCAAGCGCGGCATCGACAAGGCGGTCGCAGCGGTGGTCGAAGAGCTGAAGAAGGTCTCCAAGCCGTGCACGACTTCGAAGGAAATCGCGCAAGTCGGCTCGATCTCGGCCAACGCCGACGCCGACATCGGCAAGATCATCTCCGACTCGATGGACAAGGTCGGCAAAGAAGGCGTGATCACGGTCGAGGACGGCAAGTCGCTCGCCAACGAGCTCGAGCTGGTCGAGGGAATGCAGTTCGACCGCGGCTACCTGTCACCGTACTTCATCAACAACCCCGAGAAGCAGATCGCGGTGCTGGATGACCCGTACGTGCTGCTGCACGACAAGAAGATCTCCTCGATCCGCGAGCTGCTGCCGCTGCTGGAGCAGGTTGCCAAGGCAGGCAAGCCGCTGCTGATCATCGCCGAGGAAGTCGAAGGCGAGGCGCTTGCCACCCTGGTGGTGAACAACATCCGCGGCATCCTCAAGACCTGCGCGGTCAAGGCGCCGGGCTTCGGCGACCGCCGCAAGGCGATGCTGGAGGACATGGCGATCCTCACCGGCGGCACCGTGATCTCGGAAGAGCTGGGCCTCAAGCTCGAGAACGCGACGCTGAAGGATCTGGGCCGCGCGAAGAAGATCGAAGCGGCGAAGGAAAACACCACGATCATCGACGGCGCGGGCGAGAAGAAGCAGATCGAGGCGCGGGTCAAGCAGATCCGGGTGCAGATCGACGAGGCGACCAGCGACTACGACAAGGAGAAGCTGCAGGAGCGCGTGGCGAAGCTCGCCGGCGGCGTGGCGGTGATCAAAGTCGGCGCGGCGACCGAGGTCGAGATGAAGGAGAAGAAGGCCCGGGTCGAGGACGCGCTGCACGCGACTCGCGCGGCGGTCGAGGAAGGCGTGGTTCCGGGCGGCGGTGTCGCCCTGGTGCGCGCCCGCCAGTCGCTCAAGAACCTCAAGGGCGAAAACCCCGACCAGGACGCCGGCATCAGGATCGTGCTGCGCGCGCTGGAAGAGCCGATGCGCCAGATCGTCGCCAACGCGGGTGCCGAGCCCTCGGTGGTGGTGAACAAGGTGCTCGAAGGCAAGGGCAACTTCGGCTACAACGCGCAGACCGACGAGTACGGCGATCTGGTCGAGATGGGCGTGATCGATCCGACCAAGGTGACCCGCACCGCGCTGCAAAACGCGGCTTCGGTGGCCGGCCTGATGCTCACCACCGACGCCATGGTGGCGGAGCAGGTCGAGGAGAAGAAGGGCGGCGGCGGAATGCCCGACATGGGCGGCGGCATGGGCGGCATGGGCGGCATGGGCGGCATGGACATGTAACCCGGGCCTAACGGCCGAAATGAAAAGGGGCGCTTCGGCGCCCTTTTTCTTTTGTGCCCGGGCCATTGCCCGTATAATTCGGCCCTCTCAAACCGCGCCGCATTGCAGGGGCGCGTCCGGCACGGCCAAGTAGCTCAGTTGGTAGAGCAGAGGACTGAAAATCCTTGTGTCGGTGGTTCGATTCCGCCCTTGGCCACCACCAATTCGCTTACTTGCAGTTCTCGAATCCCCGATTCATGGGATTGCCGCACAAGAGGTGGAGGCACATACTTAACGACCAAGTTTGCAGACTTGAAGTGGAGGTCGAAGATGCTGTGGGCCGCTTCGCGTCGCAATCGATTCCCGGTCGAAAAGCTGCTGATTTCCGCGCTGGTTGTCAGCGGTTGCTCCACGCTAGAGGAGAATCCCAAGACGACCGGTGCGGCGGCAGGAGCTGCGTTGGGCCTTGCTTGCGGCCCTCTCGCCTTCGTCTGCTCGCCAGTCTTGGCCATTGAGGGATTTGCCGGGGGCTTGGATTATTCGCGCATTAGTAGCGGCAGTCCTAGTCGGAGTAGTCATCCTCCTGAAGCAACGGAGGCCAAATACATCGGCGAGCTACCCGCATCCGACTTCTCTCCCTCCGGCTCTTTGCTGGTGCGCATGAACCGGATTCGATCCGAGAGTGGGGGTCACACTGCGGGCACTCTAATGGTGAACGCGGATGAGGCGCCCGATGGGTCCAAACAATCAATCGAAGCAGACGTTGTCGTGCATTGTGAAACTGAAACGGTGGCATATGGCCAGCGGCGCACTTATAGCAACTGGAATGGCCTAGGAACGTTGATCGCAACACGGCCGACACCGAACGGGATCCCTCCTGGCCCACAGCTAAACGCTGTCGTGCACACAATTTGTACTCACGAATCCCCAGCTGGTTAGTTCAAGCCCCGCTCGGCAAGCCCAATAGGACTCCAGGATTCCGCCGGTGGCCGCTGGCGAAGTGTGCCGTAACTGTGTCAGAGCAATCCGGTAATTCCCATTTCCGGCAGTGGGTGAGATTGCGGCACGCAATGGCAAGCGTCGGTGAGCAGGAGATTTTCTGACTCATCCAAGCTGGCGGGTGAATCTGAAAATCCTTGTATCGGTGGTTCGATTCCGCCCTTGGCCACCACTTTGCGGCGCACCATCTCGAGCGCGTTGTGACCTGAAGCCGCTGGTCTATCGAGCGCTGCGTTCGATCAGCGCGGCGAAGGCGTCGATGAACTTCTTGAACAACGCCCGTGTCTCGTCGCTTGCGAGGGCTCCCTCCTTGTCGAACAGCTTGGAAGCGTTGCCGATGTAAGCCTCGGGTTGCTGCAGAACGGGCATGTTGAGAAATACGAAAGACTGCCGCAGATGGTGGTTGGCGCCGAAGCCGCCGATCGCGCCCGGCGAGACGCTCATCACCGCGGCCGGCTTGCCGTCCCAGGCGCTCTTGCCATACGGCCGCGAGCCGACGTCGAGCGCATTCTTCAGCACGCCGGGAACGGAGCGGTTGTATTCCGGCGTGACGAACAGCACCGCGTCCGCCGCCTTGATCTGCTGCCGGAACTTGCCCCACGCCGCGGGCGCCGCGCCCTCCACATCCGCATCCTGGTCGTAATGGGGCAAGTCCCGGATCTCGACGATCTCGAGTTGCATGCCCGCGGGCGCGAGCCCGGCAAGCGCGCGGGCTGCCATGCGGTTGAACGATCCCTTGCGCAGGCTGCCGACGAGCACGGCGACCTTTTTCGAACTTGTCATCTCTATCCCTCCGTTGTTGGGCGGCACCGCCGACGTCTCCTTAGACCCATCACGGCTTGCACGGTTCGCGCCCGAGCAACCAGCCGAACGCGCGGCGCACGAACGCGGCACCGTTGGAGTCGACCGTTTCTCCGTGCGCGATCAGCACCCGCTCGATCGGCCACTCGAGGATGCGCGCGAGCGCGGCACGCGCGGCACGGCGGTTGGCGAAGCTCGCGCGCCATTCACGTGGCGCGCCAGGGTTGGGTGCGACGAGACCGTCCAGCCGCGCGACGATCCCGCGCCAGCCCTTGAACCAGTCGCGCGGAAAGTTCTGGATGAGGTCGGCGAAGATCGCGGTGCGGCTCGCGCGATGGAAGAATACGACCTCGGTCATGAACAGGCTGCCCGCGACCCGCACCTGATCGAGTTCCGCCGCCCATTCCGGCTCGGGCGCGTCGCCGAGCTCTGCATCGAACGCGAGGCCTTTTCGCTTGCGGCGCAGGCCCGGGGACGCGTACAGGCGCGCGGCCGGATACGCCGCTTTCCATTGCCCGAGAAACAGGTGATGCAGCGCATTGGGCGACACGAGGTGCCGCACCGGGCCGAGAGCGTCGACCGCGGCCGCAAGCTCCTGCGACAGCGCGATCGGCGACCAGGCGAAAAGGCCTCCGTCGGCGAGGCGAACCAGCGCCATGCGCGTAGGGTAGGGGAAGCCGAAGAAGGACACCACTGGGCCCTCAGCGATCCAGATGCCCGGGCCGAATTCCCGCACGATTTCCCCTTCCCGTCCTGTGACAGTCATCATCCCGTAACGACCCGTTCGTCCAATGCGCCGAGCCGCGATCCCGTGCGCGTCAATGTGACATTTCGCACACGCTGCTCCTGCCGGGGCCACGCCGTCCCGGCGATCGCTTCGGCAACGGCGCCACGAGTATCATAGGCGGCAAGCGTCCAGCAGCGGCGTGAGCGCGCAATCGGACTGTAGTTGGGGAGTGACACGCACCGCGATGCAATCCGCGCCTGCCACAGGGTCAACGCAAAGTCGGCGACGCCGTATGCGACTGCCTGGGTGTGTCGCGCTGCTCGCCATCGCGCTCTGCGCCCAGGCGGCACGGGCGGACGTCTATCTCGAAGTGCAGAAGGACGGCACCCTGCTGCTGAGCGACCGGCCGCTCTCGGCCGGCGCGCGTCTGATCCGATCCGACCGCTCGCCCGCGGCGCGGACGCTGCCGCGCGACGCGCAGATTCGGCGCGCCGCCGAGCGCCACGGCGTGGATCCCCTGCTCGTGCACGCGGTGGTGCGCGCCGAATCGGGCTACGACCCGAACGCGGTTTCACCCAAGGGCGCGGCCGGCCTGATGCAGCTCATGCCGGAAACCGCGCGGCGCTACGGCGTCGCCGACCGTTTCGATCCGGCGAGCAATCTCGACGCCGGCGTGCGCTACCTGCGCCACCTGCTGCGCAGGTTCGGCGGCAACCTGTCGCTCGCGCTCGCGGCCTACAACGCCGGGGAGGAGCAGGTACTGCGCGCCGGCGGACGGATTCCCGACTACCGCGAGACGGCCGAGTACGTGCGCCGCGTGCGCCTGTATTACCGGGGGCTGGTGGAGCCTTCCGGTCGACGGCGCTGACGGGCGGCCCGGTCGCCGGCGGCGATCGACCCGCTTGCGGGATTGCAACAATTCTGTCATGAACTTCGAAGACGGACCCCGCGGTGCGCTGAGCTTTCTGCATCAGAGTCGGGGACTTGGCGCCAAAAGCTGCCACGCGACCTTTAGAGGGCGCGCCGGCACGGCGAGCGAGAGCCGGTAAGCACGCTTGGCAAGCGGTTGCGCGGCGCCGGGCCGCGTACGCATAATGTCACCCGGGAGCGCGGAACCGTATGCGCCTCCCGCGTGAACCACTCCAGGCAAATCTCCAATGTCACTCACGGTCAATCGCACCGAAGAGAAGGAATCGAACTGGGCGGACCTCATCGACGGCCTGCGCTTCGACGGCTTTCGGCGCAGCCTGTCCGGGCGCGGATCGAAGTTCGAATTGCTCGAGCCCGGCGGCACCGACGACGCGGCGCGCGTCGGCGGCGCGAAGCGCGGCGCTTGCGAGCCCGAGCCGAGCTAGAACCCAAGATTGATTTCTCCCCGCGGGAGCGACCATTCAGCGCCGCGGCGGGATTCGGATGCACATCGAGCGCGAGCTCAAGTTCCGGCTTGCCGCGGACCCCGGGACACGGCTCTGGGCGCTGCTTCCAGGCGATCCGGTGCCGAATCGCCGGCGCCTCGACAGCACCTACTTCGACACCCCGGATTTCCGGCTACGTGAGGCGCGCTCGGCGTTGCGTCTGCGGCGCGACGGGCGCAGGCGGATCATGTGCTTCAAGAGCGAGGCGCCTGGTTCGCTCGGCGTGCCGCAGCGCAGGGAGTGGGAAGCGCCCGCGCTGCGCGGAGGGCTTGCGCCCGACGCGCTGCCGTGCGCAGAGATCAAGGCCGCGGCAGGCGTGGACTTGCGGCGCCATGCGGCCGCGCTGGGGCCGCTATTCCAGACCCGCTTCGTGCGCCGCTCGGCCCAGGTCGTGCTCGGAGATGGCACGCGGGTGGAGGTCTGCCTCGATTCCGGAACGATCGCCGCGGGGCGGCACAGCGGCCCGCTGCTCGAGCTCGAGCTCGAGCTGATCGAGGGCAGCGCGGCGTCGATGCTCGCACTGGCCGAGTCGCTGGTCGAGCCGCTGGGCCTGGAGCTCGAGGTGCGCAGCAAGGCCGAGCAGGGCTACCGGCTGGCCGAGCGGCGCGCCGCGACCCCGCTCAAGGCGCAAGCGCCGCGCCTGCGGCGCGCAATGAGCGCCGAACGGGCGATGCTCGAAATCCTGGACAGCTGCCGAGCCCAGGTGCAGGCAAACGTGCACGGGGCCATGAATTCGCGCAATCCGGAATTCTTGCATCAACTGCGCGTCGGCCTGCGGCGCTTGCGCTCGGCGTTGCGGATCTTTTCGCCGCTGGCGAGCAAGGGCGGCGTGCGGCCAGTGGCGCGCGAGCTGCAGTCGGTCGTCGCGCAACTCGGCGGCGCGCGCGACTGGGACGTGTTCCACTCGATCCTTTCGCAGCAGATTGCGCCGCCGGCCGGGCGCAGCCCGGAAATGGCCCGCCTGTTACGGATGGCGGGCGCCCGGCGCAGCGCGGCGCGCGGACAGGCGCGCGAAGCGCTCGCTGCGACGGGGTTCCAGAGCTTTCTGCTTCACCTCATGCGCTGGACGGAGCAAGCGCCGTGGCGCCGCAGCGCGGAGCTGCGCCGCGCGCTCGCGCAGCCCGCCGGGCAGTTCGGCCGGCGCGCGCTCGCACGCCAGGAACGCAAGGCGCTGCGTCATGCGCAGCGCATCGACTGGGCCGACCCTGCGGCGCGCCACCGGCTGCGCATCCTGGTCAAGCGGCTGCGCTACGCCTGCGAATTCTTCTCGGACGCGCTTCCCGCCAAGACGACGCGGCGCTACCTGGAGCGGCTGGAAGCGGTGCAGGACGTCCTGGGCGAGCTGAACGACGTCGCGGTCGGCGCCCGCCTGCTGCGGGAGCTCGACAAGGGCGCGAGTCCCGCATGCGTCGGATTCGTGCAGGGCTGGTTCGCGGCGCGACAGGCCCAGCTGATCGCGCAGCTCGGCGCCGTCTGGCGCGCGTGGAAAAAGCAGGCCCGCTTCGGTCGAGGCGCGTGAGCGCCGCTAGAGGCCGAGCGCCGGCGATCCTGCGGCCGCCTCGGGCCGGCCGGGCCCGGCATTGCGGCGATAGACGAGCCAGTAGGCGATCGTCAGCACCACCGGCACGCAGGCGAGCGTTGCGACCGTGTCGTCGGGGTCGAGCAACGCGAGCAGCGCGAACGCACCGAGCGCCAGGCGTACGGCCAGGTCCACGAAGCGGCGCTTGGCGAACCGGGCCTGCAGCCCGAAGCTAATGCCGACGGTGGCGATCGTGACCAGCAGTGCGGCGCCGAGCTGCTCCGCGCCCGGCTTGATCACGAGCTCGGGATGGACGAACACGCCTGCCATCAGGGTGAACAGCGAGACGCAGATCTGCACCGAGCGCCACAGGGTCACATAGAAGGACGTATTGGCGATCTTGGAGGTGATCGCGGCGGTCACGGACGTCGGCGGAGTCAGCTCGCCGAACACGGCGAGAAAGAAGGCGAAGAAGTGAACTACCCAGGGGTTGACTCCGATCTGGATGAACGGCGGTGCGATCACGATCGCCACCAGGATGTAGGTCGGCGCCGGAGGCAGGCCCATGCCGAGGATGGCGCCGAAGATGAACGCCATCCCCACCATGGCCACCATGTTCACCCCGGCGGCATCGATCAGCAGCGCGCCGAGCTTGGTCGGCACGCCGGTGATCACCAGTGCCCCGGTCATGATCGACAGGGTCGCCAGGAGCAGCGCGATGTCGGTGATCATGTCGATATACGAATCGAGGAAGCGCCGGACCGGAGCGATGAAGGCGTCCAGCGACCAGCGGCCGCGCCGCAGCAGCGGCACGAGGTTGATGACAAGCAGGGCTGCGCCCGCGGCGTAGAACATGTAGAGCGCCGCGAACATCGGCGCGAGGAAGATGGTCGCCATCAGCGTTACGAGGCCGCCGACCACGAACACGAAGGCGCCGATGTTGACCTTGTCCCGCCAGCCGAGTCTCTCCGCGCCGGGATCGGCGATCAGGTGGGTCCGGTAATGAATCGACAGCAGGTAAACCGAGACGGCGACCGTGATGTAGTAGATGAGGGCCGGAACCCAGCCGCGCGCGACCACGTCGAAGTAGTCGACGCCGAGGAACTCGGCCATCAGGAAGGCGGCGATTCCCATGACGGGGGGCATGAGCTGCCCGCCCATGGAAGAGGCGTTTTCGATCGCGGCCGCGGTCGCCGGCGGCAGGCCCGCGTTGATCATCGCCGGGATGGTGGCCGAGCCGACCGTGATGGAATTTGCGGCGCCGCTGCCGCTGACGGTGCCGATCGCCATCGAGCCGATCACCGCCGACTGGGGGATCGCGTGCGCCGAGCGGATCGCGACCCGCTTGGTCGCGCGTAGCAGGGAGTCGACGCAGCCGTAGCCGCGCAGCAGGCTCAGCACCAGCAGGAACGATCCAATCACCGTGAGCGCGATCTGCGGCAGGCGCGAAAAAATGCCGGTCGCCATCTCGACGCTACTCGCGGTGATCACCCTGTGCCACGGCAGGCCGGCATGGTAGAACATGCCCGGCACCATATAACCGTAGACGGCGTACAGGATGAGCACGATGTTCAGGATGAACAGCGGCATGTGGCGCTTGCGCGCGTACTCGATGATCAGCAGCGTCATTACGCCGCCCACCGCCATGTCGGCGCTGTTCCACATTCCCGCGCGCTCTTCGCCGAGCGCCATGTAGTTCGTGTTCATGTACCAGGCGCAGTAGAGCGAGAACAGGCAGTAGGCCGCCGCGATCAGGTAGTTCGCGATCGCGGGCAGCCTCGGGTAGAGCTCGTTCCTGCGCAGCGCCTGGAGCGTGAACAGCGCGAAGGTGACCGGGATCATCGTCATCGCGAGCAGGGTCGGCCCGCCCAGCCCGGTCCAGTAGTAGAACAGCATGTAGCCGAGGAACGCGATCCCCGCCGCGTAATAGAGGCAGTCGAGCGCGAACGGCGTGCGTCGCGCTGCCGCGCTGCCGCTCATGGCGATGGGGATCCTAGGCCTTTACGGCTTGTCTACGTTGGCGTCCCACTTGCTGTCCCACACGCCTCTCGCCTTCATGAACTTGGCGAGTCCGGGATGGATCGGGACCAGATCCCAGGTCGATTCCAGCGCCTGCTTCTGAAAGGCGGCCATGCGGCCGCCGCTGATCTGGCGGAAGCTCGGGTCGAGCTTGGCCAGTTCGTCGGCGTGGGCCTCGATCACGGTCAGGATCTTGTACATCTCGTCCGCGGACACGATACGGCCCAGGTCGAAGCCCCAGTAGAAGGGCAGCAGCGTAACTTGCTTGACGTACAGCTCCTTCTTGTGGAAGTTTGCCGGGTCGACCTCGATGATCGAGAAGCCCGCGGCCTTCAGCTTGGCCAGCTCGTCGGGGCTCGGATTGAGCGCCGCCCAATCGACCGCGAGCGTGGCCTCGGCAATCCACGGCGGCGGCGTCTGGCCGCCGGCGGCGTAGATGCTCATGGCCTTGATCGAGCCGGAATTCAGCTGCGATCCGGCGGTCGAGAGGTCGACCTGCTTGTAGATGTGGTGCACGCCGACCGCGGCCATCGCGTTTTCGAGATGCTTGCGAGTATCGAAGGGCGCCGGGCCGGTGTATACCGGCATGCCGGAGAGGTCTTGCCACTTCCTAATGCTGCCGCGATCGCTCGCCTTGATCGCCAGGCCGATGTCGAGCGTATAGCACCACAGCGACTGGATCGGCTGCTGCTTGATGTGGGGCTTGAAGTCCGCGAAGCGTCCGGCGCCGGCCTTGAGCTCCTTGAGCGCGACATCGGAGCCGTAGTAGCCGTCGAAATCGCCGGTGGCGTAGCCCTTGACGGTGGTCACCGCGCCCGGCGTTGGCAGCACCGTGATCAGGAGCTCGGGCAGCGCCTTGTTCAGCACGCTCGCCAGCGCGACGAGCGCCTTGTGGCCGGACGAGCCGACCGGGCCGGTGGCCCAGCGGATATCCTTCGGTGCCGACCATGCGGCGACGCTTGCGCTTGCAAGCAATGATGCGACCGCGAGTGTGGCCATCGTGCGCTTATCCATCTTTGTCTCCTCCTCCGAAACGCGCCTGAATATCAGCTGCTACACGGCTCGAACCCGCATTGCGTGCGCAAGGTTTGCGTCAACTCGCCGGTGAGCTGCGCGGCGAGGCGCCGCGCGAGCTCCGTCGATGCGGCCGTCGCGCACACCGCGGCCGAGTACACCGTTGCCAGCTCGAATTCCCCGGGCAGCGGTCCGACCAGCGTTACGCCCGGCGTGATCATGATCTCGGTGATCTGGGTGCATGCCAACGCGCCGCTGCCGGCGGCGCTCGACATCGCGCGCATCGCGGCCGCCCCGCTCGCGTGCGGGCGCAGGCGAGGCGCAAGCGCCGCGCGCAGGCCTAGGCGCTCGAGCACGCCGGCGAAGTGGATTCCGGCGGTGGCACGCTGCGGATCGGGAAAGTAGATCTCCGGCGCCGCGAGCAGCGCCGCGCGCAGCGCCGGCCCGCTCGATATGTCCGGAACCTTGTCGCCTTGCTTCACCGCGACGCCGGTGCCTACCCGTCCGAGGTCGGCGCAGGTATCGGCGAGGATGCGCCCCGCCGCCGCCAGCTCCGCGACCAGCGCCTTGGTGAGGATGACCAAGTCGGCCGGCTCGCCTGCGAGCAGCCGGTCCTTCATCGCCCCGACCGGGCCGAAGGTGCCGACGATCTCGGCCCCGGTCTCGGTCCTGAAGCGGGGCGCGACGGCTTGCACCACACCGTGGGCGGCGCCCCCGCTCAACAGCCTCAACTGCGGCGCCGTCATGCGCTCGATTCCGCCATGTGTACCTCACTCGAGGGGTCGAGCGGCTTTTAGCACAAGGCATTCAGGCGCGTCCATGTCCGGTGTCATGTGCGAGCACCCGGGTGCCGCTTCCGCTGCCGCGGATACTGTGCTGAAATCGGCCGTACCGTCATCGCACACGGAGCGCGGCATGAAACCCTGGATTCCGGCGCTTGGTATCTTGCTCGCCATCGCGGCTTGCGCAGGCATTCCGAACGAGGAGGCCTTCAAGGCCAAGGTCAGCTCGTGGCAGGGCCGCAATGCGGGTGACCTGATCAAGGAGTGGGGTCAGCCGAACAGCACCCTGCACACGCCGGGCGGCGGGATGGTCTATATCTACAACAAGGGTGACCCCATCGCGACCTCGTGCACGGTGGACTTCATCGTCGATGCAGCGCAGAAGATCACCGCCTGGCGCTACGCGGGAACGACCTGCCGCACGGTCTACTAGGGCTTTCCCGACAGCCGCACCTGCCGCGAAGGGGGCTGAAGGCTCGAATTTGACCTAGCGCAAGCTTCGGGCGGTAGGGCCGGCCTTAGAATCCACCTTATAATCTCAGGCCTTAGCGCATTTCTCGGCCACTGGGGCGACATGGCGCTGTACGCACTCGGACTGAACCACCAGACCGCTCCGCTCGACATCCGCGAGCGGGTGGTGTTTCACGTCGAGCGCATGCGCGACGCGCTGGGCGAGCTGCGCCACAACCTCGCCTCCGAGGCGGCGATCCTGTCGACCTGCAACCGCACCGAGCTGTACCTCGCGGCCGAGCAGCCGGGCGCGGCCACCGACTGGCTGGCCAAGTACCACAGCCTGCGCCCGGATGACATTTCGCCTTACCTCTATACGCTAACCCGCGAGCAGGCGGTGCGGCACGCGTTCCGGGTGGCCTCGGGGCTGGATTCCATGGTGCTCGGCGAGCCGCAGATCCTCGGTCAGATGAAGGACGCGGTGCGCGAGGCGCAGGCCGCGGGTACCCTGGGCACGGTGCTGCACAAGCTGTTCCAGCGCTCCTTCGCGGTGGCGAAGGAGGTGCGCAGCAACACCCAGGTGGGCGCCAACAGCGTGTCGATGGCGGCGGCGACGGTCAAGCTCGCGGCGCGCATCTTTCCTTCGCTACACGAGCAGAAGGTACTTTTCATCGGCGCGGGCGAGATGATCGAGCTGTGCGCGACCCATTTCGCCGCCCAGGGCCCGGCGCGCCTCACGGTCGCCAACCGTACCCTGGAGCGCGCCGGAGCGCTCGCGCACCGCTTCAACGGGCAGGCAATCGAGCTTAAGGCGCTCGGGGAGCACCTGCACGAGTACGACGTGGTGGTGTCGTGCACTGCCTCGTCGCTGCCGATCCTCGGCAAGGGGTTGGTCGAGCGCGCGCTGCGCGCGCGGCGCCGGCGGCCGATGTTCATGGTCGATCTCGCGGTGCCGCGCGACATCGAGCTCGAGGTCGCAGAGCTGGACGACGTCTTCCTCTATACGGTCGACGACCTGGGCGAGATCGTGGCGGCGAATCTCGACGCGCGCCGCTCCGCGGTCGAGCAGGCCGAGGCGATCATCGAGACCCAGGTCGGCCAGTTCATGCACTGGATGCAGGTACGCGAGACCGTGCCGCTGATCCGGGCGCTGCGCGAGCAGGCCGAGCAGGCGCGCCAGCACGAGCTCGAGCGTGCGCTGAAGCTGCTGCAGCGCGGCGAGGACCCGAAGCAGGTGCTCGAGGCCATGTCTCAGGGGCTCGCCAACAAGCTGCTGCACCCGCCCACGCAGGCCCTGAACGAAGCCGCCGGCGAGGAGCGCGAGCTCCTGAGCGAAAGCGTCGCACGCCTGTTCCGCATCAATCGCTAGTGAAAGCGTCTTTACGCGCCAAGCTCGACGGCCTGGCCGCGCGGCTCGCGGAGCTCAACGGCTTGCTCGCCGCGGAGACCGCGACGCGCGACATGGAGCAGTTCAGGAAGCTCTCGCGCGAGCACTCGGAGCTGAGCGGGCTGGTGTCGCTCTACGAGCGTTTCTGCCAGGCCGAGCGCGACGCCGCGGCGGCAAGGGACATGGCGCTCGACCCGGCGACCAGGTCATTCGCCGAGGACGAGCTGAAGGGGGCGCGCGCCACGATGCAGCAGCTCCAGCACGAGCTGCAGCAGGTGCTGCTGCCGCGCGACCCAAACGACGAGCGCAACACCTTCCTCGAGATCCGCGCCGGCACCGGCGGCGACGAGTCGGCACTGTTCGCGGGCGACCTGTTTCGCATGTACACCCGCTACGCCGAGCGCCAGGGCTGGCAGGTCGAGATCATCTCGGAGAGTGCTTCGGAGCTGGGCGGCTACAAGGAGGTGATCGCGCGCATCATCGGCCAGGGCGTGTACTCCAAGCTGAAATTCGAGTCCGGCGTGCACCGCGTGCAGCGGGTGCCCGCGACCGAGGCGCAGGGCCGCATCCACACCTCGGCCTGTACCGTGGCGGTGCTGCCGGAGGCGGATGCGATCGATGACGTGGTGCTCAATCCGGCCGAGCTTCGAATCGACACCTTCCGCGCCTCCGGCGCGGGCGGGCAGCACGTCAACAAGACCGAATCGGCGATCCGCGTCACGCACCTGCCGACCGGGATCGTGGTCGAATGCCAGGACTCGCGCTCGCAGCATAAGAACCGCGAGAAGGCGCTCTCGGTGCTCGCGGCGCGCATCAAGGACAAGCAATTGCGCGAGCAGCAGGCGAGGACCGCTTCGGCGCGCAAGAGCCTGGTCGGCTCCGGCGACCGATCGGAGCGGATCCGCACCTACAACTTCCCGCAGGGCCGGGTCACCGACCACCGCATCAACCTCACGCTGCACAAGATCGACCGCATCATGGACGGCGAGCTGGACGAGCTGATCGGCGCGCTGCGCGCCGAGCATCAGGCAGAGCAACTCGCGCTGCTCGCCGAAGAAGCGGCGTGAAAGTGCGCGACGCCCTCGCCGGCTGCGGACTCGAGCCGCGCGAGGCGCGCCTGCTGCTCGCGGAGGCGACCGGGTTTTCCGTGGCGAGCGTGCTCGCGCACGCCGAGCGCGACGTTGCGCCGCAGGCGGGCGCGATGTTCTCGAACTGGGCGGCGCGCCGCCGCGCCGGCGAGCCGATCGCCTACCTGCTCGGGCGGCGCGAGTTCTACGGCCTGATGCTGGGGGTCACGCCCGCGGTCCTGATCCCGCGCCCGGAGACCGAGCTGCTGGTGGACCGGGCGCTGGCGCAGCTCTCGGACAGCGACCAGGCGAGCGTGGCGGACCTGGGAACCGGCAGCGGCGCGGCGGCGCTCGCGATCAAGCGCCACCGGCCGCGCGTGCGCGTAGTCGCCACCGAGGCCTCGGCCGAGGCGCTCGAAGTCGCCAGGCGCAACGCGGCGCGGCTTTCGCTCGCGATCGAGCTGCGCCAAGGGCGCTGGTTCGAGCCGCTCGCGGGCGAGCGCTTCGACCTGGTCGTTTCGAACCCGCCCTATGTCGCCGAGGGCGACCCGCACCTGGCCCAGGGCGACCTGCGCTTCGAGCCGCGCAGCGCGCTCGCCGCCGGGCCGGACGGGCTCGAGGCGCTGCGCGCGATCGTGGCCGGGGCCGCGGGGTATCTGCGCCCGGCCGGCTGGCTGCTGCTCGAGCACGGCCTGGGCCAGGACGCCCCGGTACGCGAGCTCATGCTGCGCGGAGGGTTCGAGGGCATCTACAGCTGGCCCGACCTGGCGGGCATTGCGCGCGTGACCGGCGCCAAGTTAAAATCTTGAGCAAATTGCTCGACTATTGCCCGGGAGCGCTACACATGAGCGACGTACAGCAGCTGATCAAGGACCAGGTCTCCAAACATCCGGTCGTGCTCTACATGAAGGGCACGCCGCAGTTTCCGCAGTGCGGGTTCTCCGCCATGGCGATCCAGGTGCTGCAAGCAAGCGGGGTGAAAGAGCTGTTCACGGTCAACGTGCTCGAGAACCCCGAGATTAGGCAAGGCATCAAGACGTTCGCCAACTGGCCCACGATTCCACAGCTCTACGTCGGCGGCGAGTTCGTCGGCGGCAGCGACATCATGCGCGAGATGTACGAAAGCGGCGAGCTGCAGAAAGTCCTAGAGGGCGCGAAGCAACAGGCCTAACGTCGCGCGCACCTGTGCCAGGTAGCCGCCACCGAACAGGTTCAGGTGGTTGAGCAGGTGGTAGAGGTTGTACAGGTGCTTTCGCCTGCGGTAGCCTTCGTCCAGCGGCCAGGACTCCTCGTAGGCGGCGTAGAAGGCGCGCGGGAAAGCGCCGAAGAGTTCGCTCATCGCGAGGTCGGTCTCGCGGTCGCCGCGGTACAGCGCCGGGTCGAACACCACCGGCGCGCCGCCGGCGAGGAAGCCGACGTTGCCGCGCCACAGGTCGCCGTGCAGCAGGGAGGCGACGGGCGTGTGGCCGGCGAGCAGCTCGGGAAGCGCGGCGCAGAGCCTCTCGACGGGCTTTCGGATTTGCGTGTGACCGTTCGCCAGCGCAAGCCTTAGTTGTGGCGCGAGGCGCCGCTCGCGCCAGAACTCGATCCAGTCGCTTGAGCGTGAATTGCGTTGCGCGCTGGCGCCGATATAGTTGTCGCGCGACCAGCCAAAGCGCCCGCCGCGCAGCCGATGCAGCGCGGCGAGCGCGCGACCGAGCGCGGCGAAGTCCTCATCGCCGCCAAGCTCGAGCGCCTCGAGCGCGAGGTAGGCGCGTCCGGCGGCCGTGCCGTGGGCGAGCGGCTCGGGCGCGCGCATGCCGGCGGCGCGCAGCGCCGCCAGTCCATCGGCTTCCGCGGCGAAGGCGTCGGCGAAGCGCGGCTCGTTCAGCTTGACGAACAGGCGCGCCGCGCCCGCGTCGAGGAGGTAACAGTCGTTGATGCAGCCGCCGGAGACCGCGGCGGCCGATTCGAGCCTGACGCCGCGGCCGAGCGCCGCCGCGGCCGCCGCCTCGAGCGCCGCGCGCGTCACCGCGTCAGGCTTTCCTTTTCACGCCGAGCCGCGCGCGCGCGCGCCGCACGGCCGCGCGTACCTGCGCCGGCGCGGTGCCGCCGACATGTTTGCGGCTCGCCACCGAGCCTTCGGGCGTGAGGAAGCGATACACCTCGCGGGTGATCTGCGGCGAATAGCGCTGCAAGGTCTTCAGCGGCAGCGCCGAGAGGTCGCGGCCACTCGCCTCGGCCTCGCGCACCGCGCGCGCGACCGCCTCGTGCGCGTCGCGAAACGGCACGCCCTTGCGCACCAGGTAGTCGGCCAGGTCGGTCGCGGTTGAAAAGCCCTGCAGGGCGGCCTCGCGCATCGCCTGCGCCACGGGCTCGAGCCCCGCGACCAGCTCGGCGAACACCGCGAGCGAGTCCCTAAGCGTGTCGACCGCGTCGAACAGCGGCTCCTTGTCTTCCTGGTTGTCCTTGTTGTAGGCCAGCGGCTGGGCCTTCATCAGCGTCAGCAGCGCGACCAGGTGACCGAACACGCGCCCGCTCTTGCCGCGCACCAGCTCCGGCACGTCGGGGTTCTTCTTCTGCGGCATGATCGACGAGCCGGTGCAGAAGCGGTCGGGCAGGCGCACGAAGCCGAAGCGTGGACTTGCCCACAGCACCAGCTCCTCGGCCAGGCGCGACAGGTGCACCATCGCGAGCGAGGCGCAGGCGGCGAATTCGATCGCGAAATCGCGGTCCGACACGGCGTCGAGCGAGTTCTCGCACACGCCGTCGAAGCCGAGCTCGCGCGCCACGCGCGCACGATCGATCGGGAAGCTGGTGCCCGCCAGCGCGGCGGCACCGAGCGGCAGCCGGTTGAGGCGGCGGCGGCAGTCGGCCAGCCGGTCGCGGTCGCGCTCGAACATCTCGAAGTAGGCGAGCAGGTGGTGGCCGAAGGTCACCGGCTGCGCGACCTGCAGATGGGTGAAGCCCGGCATCACCAGCGCGGCGTGGCGCCCGGCCTGATCGAGCAGGGCGCGCTCGAGCCTGCTCAGCTGCCGGTCGATGGCGTCGATCTCGGCGCGCAGCCACAGCCGGACGTCGGTCGCGACCTGGTCGTTGCGCGAGCGCGCCGTATGAAGGCGCTTGCCGGCATCGCCCGCGAGCGCAGTGAGGCGGCGCTCGATGTTCAGATGAACGTCCTCCGCGTCCAGCGACCACTCGAAAGTTCCGGCGGCGATCTCGCGCCGCACCTTGGCCAGCCCGCGCTCGATCGCCACCAGGTCGGAGCGGGCAATGATGCCGCGCGCGGCCAGCATGCGGGCATGAGCGAGCGAGCCGTCTATGTCGTAGGGTGCGAGGCGCCGGTCGAAGGACAGCGACGCGGTGAAGCGCTTGACGAGCTCGTCCACCGGCTGCGCGAAGCGGCCCGACCACGGCTTCGCCGAAGCCGTCGCACGGCCTTTCTTATTGCGGCGGGCCGGAGCCGGCCGCTTGGAGGCGGGTGGGGCCATGGGGCATACTGGGATCACGCGGCGCGGCGATGGCAAGTATAAGACAAAACGATTATCCGGACGCTCTGCCCGACTTTCGCAACCTGGGCGTCATCGCGCGCGTCCTGGTCGGCGTGAACGTGCTAGCGCTCGCCGCGGCGACCTACGCCGCGCCCAGCTGGCCGGGGGTGGTGGAGAAGTTCATCGCCGCGGCGGCGTATCTCGAACCGCTGCTGCTCGCCAGCGTGGTGCTGCTGTACGCGGGCGCGCCGCTGCTCGCGCGCCTGCCGTACTGGTCGGGCTGCGCCGCAGTGCTCGGGCTGGTGCTGCTGCTGGCCGCGGGCTCGCAGCTGTGGTGGCCGGGCGCTGCCGGGATGCTGCGCACGCTGGTGCTCGCCGCGCTCGTGGTGACGCTGCTGCTGGGCTACCTGCGCCTGCTCGCCAAGGCCCATTCTCCTGCGCTGGCGGAGGCGCGGCTGCAGGCGCTGCAGGCGCGCATCCGGCCGCACTTCCTGTTCAACAGCCTGAACGCGGTGCTGGCGCTGATCCGGCGCGACCCGAAACGTGCCGAGCGCACGCTCGAGGACCTCGCCGACCTGTTCCGTACCCTGATGTCCGACGGGCGCCAGTTCGTGCGCCTGGCCGACGAGATCGCGCTGCTCGAGCGTTACGCCAGTATCGAGCAGCTGCGGTTGGGAGACCGGCTGCGGGTGGTGTGGGAGCTCGATACCGCGCCCCCCGACGCCCTGCTGCCGCCGCTGCTGCTGCAGCCGCTGCTCGAGAACGCGATCTACCACGGCATCGAGCCCGGCACCGCCACCGGCGAAGTGCTGGTACGTATCGAGCAGCGCGGCCAGCGGATTCTGGCACGGGTCGAAAATCCCTACTATCCCGAGCATCAGCATCGTGCGGGCAACCGCATGGCGCAGGCCAACATCCGCGAGCGCCTGCAGCTGTTCTTCGATGCCGAGGCCCGTCTCGAGGCCGGCGTGCGCAACGGCCGTTACGTGGTCCAGATCGAGCTGCCGTACCGCTCGCGCGCGGCGGGGCGCGCATGAGCGAGGTCGCCGTGTTCATCGCCGACGACGAGGAGCCCGCGCGCGCACGGCTGCGCGAGCTGCTGGGCGACATCGCGCAGGAAATTCCGACGCGGGTGGTGGGCGAGGCGCGCAACGGGCTCGAGGCGGTCGAGCGCCTGCCCGGGAGCGGCGCGCAGGTCCTGCTGCTCGACATCCAGATGCCGGGCATGGGTGGAATCGAGCTGGCGCGCCACCTCGCGCGCTTGCCGCAGCCGCCGGCGGTGGTGTTCGTCACGGCGCACGACCGCCACGCGGTCGAGGCATTCGAGCTGAACGCGCTCGACTACCTGCTCAAGCCGGTGCGGGCCGAGCGGCTCGCGGCGGCGCTGCGCAAGGCAATGACGGCGGGCCCGACTGCCGCCGCGCCACTCGCGCGCGCCGCCGGCCAGGCGCGCGAATACCTTTCGGCCGCCGAGCGCAACCGAATCCTGCTGGTGCCGCTGCGCGATGTGCTCTACTTCAAGGCCGAGCTCAAGTACGTGACGCTTCGCACGCGCGAGCGCGAGCACCTGATCGAGGAGTCGCTGGTCGCCCTCGAGCGCGAGTTCGCCGACAGGTTCGTGCGTATCCACCGCAATTGCCTGGTAGCGAAGGCTGCGATCCGGGGTTTCGAGCGCGCCGCCGACGAGGACGACGAGCCGCGCTGGCTGGTGGTGCTCGACGGACTCGACGAGAGGCTGCCGATCAGCCGCCGTCAGTGGCCCGCGCTGCGTGAGCTGGTGGCGGAGAAATGAGCGCGCGCGCCTGATCTATGCGCCGCTCGAGGTAAGTCAGATAGAAGTCGGGCAAGGTCAGGCCGACCAGCGGCTCGGCGAGCGACGCGCCGCCGGCGCCGACGAAGGCGATAGTCGGCACGACGCGTACCTTGCTCGAGCCGGCGAACGCCGCCTGGGTGGTCCTGCGGCCGGCGAAGTCCACCAGCGGCGCGCCGCTGGTGATGTCCACCTCGACCATGCGCAGCCGGCCGCGTTGTGCCGGGTCGGCCATCATCGGCTCGAGATAGTCGCGCCGCGCGCTCTCGCAGTAGGAGCAATCGGGCTCGGTGTAGAACACCAGCAGCGGGACGTGCGCGGACTGCGCCGCGCGCGCCGCGCGCGCGAGGTCCGTCGCGGGCGCGATCCCTTGCGCCGCGGCCGGCGCCGCGAGGCAGCATGCTAGAATGAAAAACAGCGTCCGCACGGAAATGAGCTCCCCTACTTCGCGCCCGCTCGAGCGCGTGGTGATCGCCACCCGCCGCAGCCGGCTTGCACTGTGGCAGGCCGAGCACGTCAAGCAGCGCCTGCAGGCATTATATCCGCGGCTGTCGGTCGAGCTGCTGCCGATGTCGACGCGCGGCGACGAGCTGCTCGAGGTGCGGCTGGACAAGGCGGGCGGCAAGGGACTGTTCGTCAAGGAGCTCGAGACCGCGCTCGAGGACGGGCGCGCGGACCTCGCGGTGCATTCGATGAAGGACGTGCCGGTGGAGATGCCGCCGGGCTTCATGCTCGCCGCCATCACGGCGCGCGAGGATCCGCGCGACGCGCTGGTCTCGAGCGGCTACGCGGCGCTCGCGGATCTGCCGGCGGGCTCGATCGTGGGCACCTCGAGCCTGCGGCGCGCGGCGCAGATCGCCGAGCGCTACCCGGCGCTGCGGATCAACACCCTGCGCGGCAATCTCGACACGCGGCTGGCGAAGCTCGATCGCGGCGAATACGACGCGGTAGTGCTCGCTGCCGCGGGGCTCAAGCGGCTGGGCCTGGGCGCGCGCATCCGCTCGCTGCTCGCGGTGCAAGACAGTCTTCCCGCGGCGGGGCAGGGCGCGCTCGGCATCGAGTGCCGCGCCGACCGGCCCGCGATCGCGGCGCTGCTCGAGCCGCTGGGCGACCCCCGCAGCAGCATTTGCGTGCGCGCCGAGCGCGCGGTCAACCGCGCGCTGGGCGGCAACTGCTCGGTTCCGCTAGGCGCCTACGCCGAGCTCGATGGCGTCCGGCTTCGGGTAAGGGCTCTGGTCGCTTCACCCGACGGGCGCCGCATCGCGCGTGCCGAGCGCGAGGGCGACGCAGGCGACCCAGAGCGCGTGGGGAACGAGGTCGCCGCGCTTCTGCGCGCGCAAGGCGCGGCGGAAATCCTCGCCGACCTGGTGGCAGGAGAGTGACCGGCCCTCCGCTAGCGGGACGCGGCATTCTGGTGACGCGCCCGCGCGAGCAGGCGCAGGGGCTCGCGGCGCTGATCGAGGCGGCCGGCGGCAGCGCGCTGGTGTTTCCGGCGATCGAGATCGAGGATCTGCCGGACCTGCGCCCGATCCTGGCGCTGATCGAGCGACTGGACGAATTCGACATTGCGATCTTCATCAGCCCGAGCGCGGTGCACAAGGCGCTCAACCTGGTGCGCTCGCGGCGCGGGGCGCGCCCCTGGCCGACCCGGTTGCGCGTCGCGTCGGTCGGCCGCGGCAGCCGGCGCGAGCTCGAGCAGGCGGGCCTCGGCGGGGTGATCGCGCCGCAGGCCCATGCCGACAGCGAGGCGCTGCTCGCGCTGCCCGAGCTGACGGACGTCGCGGGAAGGCGGATCGTGATCTTTCGCGGCGACGGCGGGCGCGAGCTGCTCGGGGATACGCTCGCGGCGCGCGGTGCGGAGGTCGAGTACGCCGAGTGTTACCGGCGCGCCCGTCCGCGCGCCGACTGCGCGCCGCTGCTGGCCGCCTGGGCGCGCGGCGGAGTCGACGCGGTTACCGTGTCTTCAGCGGAGGGGCTCGCCAACCTGTTCGACATGCTCGGCAAGCTCGGGCAGCAGTGGCTGCGCACGACGCCGCTGTTCGTGCCGCATCCGAGGGTGGCGGAAGCGGCCGCGCGCCTCGGCGTGGGCAAGGTGGTGGCGGGCGGGCCCGCGGACGCCGAGGTGCTGCAAGCGCTGGTTGCATACTTTCGCGCGCCGAAGTAAAAGCTTGTTGCATGGAGCCCACCGACATCCAGCCAGCTCCCGCGGAAAAGGCGCCGCGCCATGGCGGTTCGCTGCTCGCCTGGCTGGGGATTCTCGTCGCCATCGCGCTGGCCGCATTCGGCTGGTACGACACGCGCAATCGCATCGACGCGACCCGGGAGGAGGTCGCGCAGCGCCTGCGCGACATCGAGGCCGAGGCGCGCGCCGCGCGCGCGCTGGCGCAGCAGGCGCAGGAATCGGCGCGCGAATCGCAGGCCAGGCTCGGGCAGATCGAGTCGCGCCTGGGCGAGCTGCAGAGCCAGAAGCAGGCGCTCGAATCGCTCTACCAGGATCTGTCGCGCAACCGCGACGAGCTGCAGCTGGCCGAGATCGAGCAGGTGCTTACGATCGCGTCGCAGCAGCTGCAGCTCTCGGGCAACGTGCATGCGGCGCTGCTCGCGCTGCAGTTCGCCGATAACCGCCTGGCGCGCGCGGATCGCCCGCAGCTGCTGCCCGTGCGGCGCGCGATCGCGCACGATATCGAGCGGCTGAGCGCGGTGCCCGCGCTCGACCTGCCCGGGCTGAGCCTGCGCATCGACGGGCTTGTGGCGGCGGTCGACGGCCTGCCGCTCGCGTTCGACGAGCGCGCGCGGCCCTTGCCGCCCGGCGCCGCTCCCGCCGCGAGCGGGAACGGGGGCTTCTTCGCGCGCCTGGGAGCGCAGGTCTGGAGCGAGCTGCGCAAGCTGGTGGTGCTGCGCAGAGTGGATTCTCCTGCGCCGCCGCTGCTGCCAGCGTCACAATCGTATTTTCTGCGCGAGAACCTTCGCCTGCGGCTGCTCAACGCGCGCCTGTCGCTGCTGATGCGCGACCAGGCGGGCTACCACGGCGACCTGCACGCTGCCCAGGACTGGGTAAAGCGCTACTTCGACCTGCACTCGAAGCGTGCCGAGGATATGCTAGCGCAGCTCGAGCAGCTGTCTTCGGTCTCGCTCGACTTCGAGCTGCCGGACATTTCCGAGAGCCTAGAGGCCGTGCGAAGCTTCAAGGCGCGCCGCGCGGGCGGCTCCTGAGCGTGGCGCAGGCGTCGCCATGAGGGCGCTGTTCTGGCTGCTCGCGGTATTCGCCGCGGCGGTGGCGCTGGTGATCTTCGGTCACGCCGACGACGGCTACGTGCTGTTCGTCTACCCGCCCTACCGGCTCGAGATGTCGCTGCTGTTCTTCGGCCTGGCCGCGATCGCCGCGTTCGCCGCGCTGTACGCGCTGGCCCGGTTCGCGCACCACGTCCTCGCGCTTCCGGCGCAGGTGCGAAATTTCCGCCTGCGGCGCCGGCGCGAGCGCGGACAGTCCGCGCTCGGCTCTGCGCTGCAGTCCTACTTCGAGGGCCGCTACGCCCACGCGGAGAAGGAGGCCGAGCGCGCCCGCGCCTCGGGCGCGGCGCCGGGGCTCGCGGCGCTGATCGCGGCGCGCGCGGCGCACCAGATGCGCAATTTCGAGCGCCGCGACGAGTGGCTGGAACGCGCCGCCGCGGCGGGCGAGAGCCTGCAGGTTGCGCGCCTGGTGTCGCGCGCCGAGCTCGCTTTGGAGGAGCGCGACTACGCCACTGCGCGCGACGCGCTGACCGGCCTGCACGGCGCGGGGCCGAAGCACATCGCGAGTCTGAGGCTGCTGCTGCGTGCCGAGCGCGGCCTGGGCAACTGGGAGGAGGTGCTGCGCATCGCCTCGCAGCTCGCCAAGCGCGATGCGATCGCGCCCGCCGTGGCGGAGGAGTACAAGGTGCAGGCCTACGTCGCGCTGCTCGCGCGCGCCGCGGGCGATCGTGCCGCGCTCGAGGCGCGCTGGCGCAGCATTCCCTCGCGCGACCAGATTCAACCCCGCATCGCCGCCGCGGCCGCGCGGCATGCCGCGGCGCTGGGCGCGGCGGAGCTCGCGCGCGACATCATCGAACGCAGCCTGGCGGCGGAGTGGAGCGCGCCGCTGGTCTCGCTCTACGGCGTGCTGCCGGCGCTGGACGCCGCCGAGCGCGCGGCAGAGGCTCGTCTGCGCACCGAGAAGGCCGAGAAGTGGCTGCACCAGCGGCCCGAGGATCCGCAGCTGCTGGCTACCCTGGGGCGCCTGTGCGCGCACGCCGAGCTGTGGGGCAAGGCGCAGAGCTACCTCGAAGCGAGCCTGTCGTTCGAGGAAACGCGCGCCGCGCACCTGGAGCTCGCACGGCTGGCCGAGCGCACCGGGCGCGAGGCCGACGCGCAAGCTCATTTCCGCCGCGCCGCCGAGCTCTCGGGCGCCTAGACCCAGTCCTTGGCCACCAGAAAATCGCGCGTGAGCGCTTCCTCGGCGCTGCCGGGGGCGGGCCGCCAGTCGTAGCGCCAGCTCGCGCGCGGCGGCATCGACATCAGGATCGACTCGCTGCGGCCGCCCGACTGCAGCCCGAACAGGGTGCCGCGGTCGTACACCAGATTGAACTCGACGTAGCGTCCGCGCCGGTAGGCCTGGAACTCGCGCTCGCGCTCGCCGTAGGTCCAGGCGCGGCGCCGCTCGACGATCGGTGCATAGGCGGTGAGAAAGTGGTCGCCGACCGAGCGCGTCAGCGCGAAGCAATGCTCGAAGTCGCGCTCGGCGAGGTCGTCGAAGAAAATTCCGCCGATGCCGCGCGGCTCGCCGCGGTGCTTGAGGAAGAAGTACTCGTCGCACCATTTCTTGAAGCGGGCGTGGTAACCCGCGCCGAAGGGCTCGAGCGCGCGCTTGCAGGTGGCGTGGAAGTGGCGCGCATCCTCGTCGAAGCCGTAGTAGGGGGTAAGGTCCATGCCGCCGCCGAACCACCACACCGGCGCCTCGCCCTCGCGCGTGGCGCAAATGTAGCGCACGTTCATGTGCACCGTCGGGCAGTAGGGATTGCGCGGGTGCAGCACCAGCGAGACGCCCATCGCCTCGAAGCCGCGGCCCGCAAGCCCGGGCCGCGCGGCGCTGGCCGAGGGCGGAAGCCGCGGCCCCCGCACGCGCGAGTAGTTGACCCCGCCGCGCTCGAACACCGCCCCGTCCTCGATCACGCGCGTCAGGCCGCCGCCGCCCTCGGGTCGCTGCCAGGGGTCGCTGCGGAAGCTGCCGCCGTCGAGCGCTTCGAGCGAGGCGACGATGCGCGCCTGCAAGCCGGTGAGGTAGGTGGCGGCCGCTTCTGAGTCCATGCGCCGGATCTAGCCTCTCGCCTTGAGCGCGCGCGCGCCGATGTCCCTGCGATACTGCATCCCGTCGAAGCGGATTGCCTCCACCGCGTCGTAGGCGCGGGTGCGCGCCATGCGGATCGAGTCGCCGAGCGCGGTCACGCACAGCACCCGCCCGCCGCTCGCGACCAGACGCTTTCCCTCGAGCCGCGTGCCGGCATGGAACACGCGGCAGTCGGCACCCGGCTCGGGCAGCCCCTCGATCACGGCGCCCTGGCGCGGCGCCTCGGGGTAGCCCTCGGCCGCGAGCACCACGCCGAGCGCGGTGCGCCGGTCCCAGTCCAGCGCGGCGCGATCCAGGCGGCCTTCGAGCGCACCCTCGAACAGGGCAAGCAGGTCCGACTTCAGGCGCATGATGATCGGCTGCGCCTCGGGATCTCCCATGCGGCAGTTGAACTCGAGCGTCTTCGGATTGCCGGCCTTGTCGATCATCAGTCCGGCGTACAGGAAGCCGACGTAGCGCGTGCCGTCCTTCGCCATGCCCTGTACGGCGGGCATGATGATTTCGCGCATCACGCGCGCGTGGACCTTGGGCGTCACCACCGGCGCTGGCGAATAGGCCCCCATGCCGCCGGTATTCGGCCCTCGGTCGCCGTCTTGCAGGCGCTTGTGGTCCTGGCTGGTTGCGAGCGGCAGTGCGTGCACGCCGTCGGATACGACGATGAAGCTCGCCTCCTCGCCCTCCAGGCATTCCTCGAGCACCACGCGCGCGCCCGCCTCGCCGAAGCGGTGCTCGAGCAGCATCGTGTCGATCGCCGCGTGCGCCTGCGCTATGCTCGAGGCGACCACCACGCCCTTGCCCGCGGCGAGGCCGTCGGCCTTGACCACGATCGGCGCGCCGTGGCGCTCGACGTAGGCCTTGGCCTCGCTCGCGTTCTCGAAGCTGGCATGGCGCGCGGTCGGAATGCCGTGGCGGACCATGAACTGCTTGGCGAAGTCCTTCGAGGCTTCCAGCTGCGCCGCGGCGCGGGTGGGCCCGAAGATCTTGAGGCCCGCGTCGCGGAACGCGTCCACCACGCCGGCGGCGAGCGGCGCCTCGGGGCCGACCACGGTCAGGTGAATGCCTTCGCGCCGCGCGAACTCGACCAGCTGCGGGATCGCCGTGAGGTCCACGTTCTCCAGGCCGGGCTCGGTCGCCGTGCCGCCGTTGCCCGGCGCGACGAACACCATCTGCACGCGCGGGCTATGCGCCAGCTTCCACGCGAGCGCGTGCTCGCGGCCTCCAGAGCCGATCACGAGGAGTTTCATTTCAGTGCCGGAAGTGGCGCACTCCGGTGAATACCATCGCCACCCCGCGCTCGTCCGCGGCGGCGACGACCTCCTCGTCGCGCACGCTTCCGCCGGGCTGGATCACCGCCACCGCTCCCGCGTCGGCGACCACGTCCAGGCCGTCGCGGAACGGGAAGAAGGCGTCCGAGGCGACCACCGAGCCCGCCAGGGATAGGCCGGCGCTCTGAGCCTTGATCGCGGCAATGCGCGCGCTGTCGACGCGGCTCATCTGGCCGGCGCCGACGCCGAGCGTCATGCCGGCGCTGCAGAACACGATCGCGTTCGACTTGACGTACTTCGCCACGCGCCAGGCGAACAGCAGATCGGCCAGCTGCGCCTCGCTGGGAGACTTCCTGCTTACCACCTTGAGCTCGGCGCGCTCGAGCTTGTGCGCATCGGGGCTCTGCACCAGCAGCCCGCCCCCGACGCGCTTGAAGTCGTGCCTCTGGACGTCGTGCGCGAGAGGAACTTCGAGCACGCGCAGGTTCTGCCTGCTGGCCAGAAGCTCGCGCGCCTCGGGCTCGACCCGCGGCGCGATGATGACCTCCGCAAATTGCCTCGAGACGGCTTGCGCGGCGGCGCGGTCGAGCGCGCGGTTGAAGGCGATGATGCCGCCGAAAGCCGAGACGGTATCGGTCTTGAACGCCTTCTGATAAGCGGCGAGCAGGTTTTCGCCGAGTGCCGCGCCGCAGGGGTTGGCGTGCTTGACGATCACGCACGCCGGCTCGGCAAAGCCCTTGACGCATTCCCACGCCGCGTCGGCATCGGCCACGTTGTTGTAGGAAAGCTCCTTGCCCTGCAGCTGGCGATAGTTGGCCAGCCCGCCCGGAACGGGCCTGTCGTCGCGGTAGAAGGCGGCGGACTGGTGCGGGTTTTCCCCGTAGCGCATGTCCTGCAGCTTGTGGAACTGAAGGCTCAGCACCTCGGGGTATTCGTGCCGCTTGCCGTCGGCGTCGAGCGAGAACAGGTAGTTCGCGATCGCGCCGTCGTAGGCCGTTGTATGGGCGAAGACCTTCTTCGCCAGCGCCAGGCGGGTTGCGTCGGACACCGCGCCGGTGGCGTGGATCTGCTCCAGCACCGGGGCGTAGTCGGCCGGATCGACCAGGACCGCCACGCCGTCGTGGTTTTTGGCCGCGGCGCGCAGCATGGCCGGGCCGCCGATGTCGATGTTCTCGATTGCATCCTCCAGTCGGCAGTCGGGGTCGGCGACCGTGGCCTGGAACGGATAGAGGTTCACCACCAGCAGGTCGATCGGCTCGATGCCGGCCTCGCGTATCGCCGCCATGTGGCCCGGCAGGTCGCGTCGCGCGAGCAGGCCGCCGTGGACCTTGGGATGCAGCGTCTTCACCCGCCCGTCGAGCATCTCGGGGAAGCCGGTGTAGCGCGAGACCTCGGTCACCGCGACGCCTTCCTTTTCCAGCAGCTTGGCGGTACCCCCGGTGGACAGGATCTTTACGCCGAGCGCGGCCAGCGAGCGGGCGAATTCGACCACGCCCGCCTTGTCGGAGACACTGATTAGCGCCCTGGCGATTCGCCCCATCTTTGCGCGGGCGCCCCGGATGGCCCTCTCAGCCCTTGATTCGCAGCCGCTGCATCTTGCTGCGCAGGGTATTGCGATTGATGCCCAGCATCTCCGCCGCGAGCGTCTGGTTGCCTTCGGCGAAGCGCAGCACGGTCTCGATCATCGGCCTTTCGACGTTCTTCAGCACCATCTCGTGGATCGCGGTCGGCTTCTCTCCGTCCATGTCCTTGAAGTAACGCTCCAGCGCGCGCCTGACGGCGTCGGCGAGGTCGTTGCTGCGCGTGCTCATGCGGCAAGCCTCTCGCCGACGATGCGCGCGTCATTCGCGGCGCCGGCCAGGCGCTCGAAGTAGCCGCGCACGGCGCCGAGCTGCGCCGGCGCGGTCTCGATCCGGTTTGCCTCGCGCCGAAACTGCTCCCCGAGCGGCAACTCGGATACGGTCCAGCCGATGTGCTTGCGCGCCACGCGCACGCCGTGCTCTTCGCCGTACAGCGCGTAAATGCCAGCCAGGTGTTCGAGCAGCACGGCGCCGATCTCCTCGATCGTGGGCGGCGCGAGGCGGGTCCCGGTGGCCAGGTAGTGCTCGATCTCGCGGAAGATCCACGGCCGGCCGTGCGCCGCGCGGCCGATCATCAGGCCGTCGGCGCCGGTGCGCTGCAGCACCTCGCGCGCCTGCTCCGGCGTGCCGATGTCGCCGTTGGCGATCACGGGGATCGCGAGCCGCGACTTGACCTCGGCGATCGTATCGTACTCGGCCCGGCCGGCGAAGCCGCAGGCGCGCGTGCGGCCGTGAATCGCGAGCAGCCGGATGCCGGCGCTTTGGGCGATGCGCCCGATTTCGCGCGCGTTGCGCCGACCGGGATTCGGGCCGGTGCGGATCTTGAGCGTGACCGGAACCTCGACCGCGCCTACCACCGCCTCCAGGATCCGCGCGACCAGCGCCTCGTCGCCCAGCAGCGCGGAGCCGGCATACACGTTGCACACCTTCTTCGCCGGGCATCCCATGTTGATGTCGATGATCTGCGCGCCGCGCTCGACGTTGTAGCGTGCGGCGTCGGCCATGAGCGCCGGGTCGGCCCCCGCGATCTGAACCGAAACGGGCGCGGGCTCGCCCTGGTGGTCGAGCCGCAGGCGCGACTTGCGCGAGTCGCGCAGCTCGGGGCGGGAGGTCACCATCTCGCTCACCGCCAGGCCGGCACCGAAGCGGCGCGCAAGCAGGCGGAACGGGCGGTCGGTAACGCCCGCCATCGGAGCGACGAACAACGCATTGCGCAGCGAGTGCGCCCCGATTTTCATGCCCTGTAAGCGCTTGGAGTGTTCGAGAGGAGGAGGAATTCTAACATCGCGCTTTGCTCATGGAAGTGCCGAAGGCCCGTAGATCATGCGCCGCGCAAAAAAGCGCCGCGCCGGCGGCAGTGTATCGAGCAGCGTCAGCGCGAAGCCGCGCACGGCGCTTGCCGCCGGGTTGCGGCCGATGAAGCCCCGGGCCAGGAAATCGGTAACGCGTATCGTTGCGCCCGCATCCAGGCGGCGGCGTGCGGCGAAGCGGCCCAGAACCGCCGGATCGCCGGGGTCGTCGACCCCCTGGAGCAGCGCGGCGAGCTCCCAGGCGTCGCGCAGGCCGAGGTTGAGCCCCTGCCCCGCGACCGGGTGCAGCGTCTGCGCCGCGTTGCCGATGTAAACCTCGCGCGTTCCGACGCGCGAGGCGCGAACGCGCAGCGCGAGCGCATGGACGGCGCGCGCGTGCACCGCCAGCGCGCGTCCCAGGCGCGCCCCCGCCGCGTGCGCGAGCTGCTCGAGAAAGACCTCGGGTGCGGCCTCGGCCAGGGCGCGCGCGCGCTCCGGCCGCGTGCCCCAGACGAACGCGAAGCGCCCGGCGAGCGGAAGCAGGGCAAGCGGCCCCTCGGGCGTGAAGCGTTCGATCGCCGTGGTGCCCGCGCGCGGCTCGGTCTCGACCACGCCCACCACGGCGTCCTGCGCGTAGCGCTTTGCGCGCGCGTCCTCGGAGCCGCCCTCGGCGTGCACCACGCAGCGCGCGGGCAGCGCGCGCGCATCGGCCCCGCGCCGCACTTCGATCCCGCTCGACTCGAGCCGCGCGGCGAGCACGCAAGCGAGCTCGCGGTACTCGAGCACGTAGCCCAGCGCGGGGACGCCGGCGTCGGCGGCATCCAGGCGCGCGCGGCCGAAGCCTCCCGCCTGCGAAACTAGAATCGTTTCAATCGGTGAAGGCGCCAGCGCGTCCCAGGCGCCGATGCGCTCGAGGATCAAGCGGCTCGCGTAGGACAGCGCGAGCGGCCGCGGCGCGGCGGCGCGGGCGCCGTCGGATTCGCGCTCGAGCACTACCACGCGCTGGGCGGAAGAGCGCAGCGCGAGCGCGAAGCTGCAGCCGACGGGGCCGCCGCCGACGACCAGAATGTCAATGGCTGCTGCGGGCATCGCGCATCAGGGCTTCGATCTCCGCCACCGCCCTCGGCGTCTCGCGACTGAGCACCTCGCAGCCGGCGTCGGTCACGACGACGTCGTCCTCGATCCGCACCCCGATGTCGCGCAAGCGCTCGGGAACGTCGTCGGCTGCCCTGATATAGAGCCCCGGCTCGACCGTGAGCGTCATGCCCGGGACCAGCGCGCGCCATTGCCCTTCGCGTTTGTACTCTCCTGCGTCGTGCACGTCGAGCCCGAGCCAGTGACCGGTGCGATGCATGTAAAAACGCTTGTAGCTCTCCTGTTCCAGCGCTTGCTCGAGACTGCCCGCGAGAATCTTCAGGTCGAGCATGCCCTGCGCCAGCACCCGCACCGCGGCGTCGTGCGGCGCGATCCAGGTGTTGCCGGGTCTTATCTCCTCCATCGCCGCCCGCTGCGCGGCGAGCACCAGCTCGTAGATTTCGCGCTGCGCGCCGCCGAACCTGCCGTTCACCGGGAAGGTGCGCGTGATGTCCGAGGCATAGCCCTCGAGCTCGCAGCCGGCGTCGATCAGCAGCAAATCGCCGTCGCGCAGCGGCGCGTCGTTCGAGACGTAGTGCAGCACGCAGGCATTGGGGCCGCCCGCCACGATCGGCCAGTAGGCCGGAAACTGCGCCCCGTTGCGCCGGAACTCGTACAGCAGCTCGGCCTCGATCTCGTACTCGTGGCGTCCCGGGCGGGTCGCGCGCATGGCGCGCCGATGCGCGGCAGAAGAGATCGAGGCCGCGCGCCGCATCAAAACCAGCTCGTGCGCATCCTTGACCAGTCGCATCTCGTCGAGCAGCGCGCGCACGTCCTGGACGCGTTCGGGCGCCTGCACGCCGGCGCGCGCCTTGGCCTTTACCGCGTTCAGCCAGCGCATCGCGCGCGCGTCCCATTCGGCGTCGGCGCCGATGGGATAGAACAGCGCGGGCTGGTTCTCCAGCAGCCGCACTACTGTCTCGTCGAGCGCGCCGATCGGGTGCGCCTCGTCGAAGCCGAAGCGCTCGCGCGCCGCTTGCGGGCCCCAGCGGAAACCATCCCATATTTCGCGCTCTTCGTTGCGCTCGCGGCAGAACAGCAGCGACCGGGGCGCATCGCCCGCCACGATCACCAGCGCGGAATCGGGTTCGCCGAAGCCGGTCAGGTGGTAGAAGTGGCTGTCGAAGCGGTAGGGGTAGTGCGCGTCGCGGTTGCGGATGCGCTCGGGCGCAGTGGGGATCACCGCGACGCCCGCACCCATGCTGCGCACCAGCCGGTCGCGCCGCCCCTGGTAAACCGCGCTGTCCGTGGCGTTCATGTCCATGCCTGCATTACTCCTCGTTGTTGTGCCCGAGCTGCGAGTCGAGCAGCGCGGCCCAGCATGCCGCATATTCGTCCAGCGGCGCCCGCGCGCGGCGCGAAAGGTTCTGCAGCGCCGCGGCGAGCGCGTCGTGCGCCGCGCCCCGCTCCAGCTCGGCGAGCGCCCGCGCACACTGCTCGAGCAGCTCGCGCGCGGCAATCGCCGTCGCGAGCGCGCTCTTGAGTCGCTCCCGCGGTTGCGGGATCCAACCGCGCGCCGCGCCGAGCGACGCGAGCCGCTCTCCAAGCTCCATGATGCGCTTTCGCAGCCGCGGCAGCGCGCCGAGCTTGGACGACTGCACACCGCCCCACAGCGCCAGGTCGGCCAGCGCGAGCCAGTCGCGGCGCAGCGCCGCCAGCCAGCCCGCGTCGCAGGCCAGCGCCCGATCGACCGCCTCAGGGTCGAGCGCCATGGCGTGCCGCCAGCAGCTTGTCGAGCGCTGCGAGCCGCTCGGCCGTCCCGACGTCCTGCCAGATGCCCTGGTACAGCTCGCCGCCGAGGCGGCCGTCTTCTGCCGCCGCCCGCAGCAGCGGCGCAAGCGGCGCCCGGCTGCCCGGCTCGATTCCGTTCACCAGCGCGGGCGACATCACGGCGATGCCGGCGTAAGTGTAGCGCGCGCCGGCTCCGTTTCCGATGCTGCCCGCCTCGAGGCTGAAATCCCCCCGCGGGCGATGCGCCGGGTTCGGCACCAGCACCAGGTGCGCCAGGCGCGCTTCAAGGCGCACGGCGCGCAGGCGGGCGAATTCGCACTCGCAATACACGTCGCCGTTGACGAGCAGGAACGGCGCCTCGCCCAGTCGCGCGCGCGCCAGCGCGATCCCACCCGCGGTTTCGAGCGGCTGGCGCTCGTGCGAGTAGGCGACCGAGAGGCCGAACGCGGCGCCGTCGCCTACGCGCTCGACGATCAGCTGCGCGAAGTGAGACACGTTGATCACCACTTCACGGAATCCCGCCGCGGCGAGACGCTCGAGGTGCCAGGCGAGCAGCGGCTTGCCGCCGACCTCGAGCAGCGGCTTTGGCAGCCGGTCGGTGACCGGGCGCATGCGCTCTCCGCGCCCGGCAGCGAGGATCATCGCCTTCATTGCGCATTCCCGCCGAGCTGCTCGAGCAGCCGCGCGAGCGGCGCGAGCGCCGCATAGCGCCCGGCCACCGCACGCGCGTAGCCCATGAAGCGCGGCGTGTCCGCGAGGTACTTCGCCTTGCCGTCGCGGTAGGTAAGCCGAGCGAAGATCCCGAGCACCTTGAGATGGCGCTGCAGCCCCATCCATTCGAAGCCACGGTAGAACTCGACGAAATCGGCCTCGACCGGCAGCCGAGCCCGCTTGGCGGCGTCCCAGTAGCGCGCGCACCAGTCGATCACGCGCGGCTCTTCCCAGCTGATGAAGGCGTCGCGCAGCAGCGAGGCTATGTCGTAGCTGATCGGACCGATGACCGCGTCCTGGAAGTCGAGCACGCCCGGGTTGGGCTCGCACAGCATGAGATTGCGCGGCATGTAGTCGCGGTGAACGTACACCGCTGGCTGCGCCAGCGCGCTCGCTGCGAGCAAACGGCAGGCGTCTTCGAGCGCGCCACGCTGAGCCGCCGAGAGCGCAAGCCCGAGATGGCGGCCCAGGTACCACTCGGGGAACAGCGCCATCTCCCGGCGCAGCAGCGCCTCGTCGTACGCCGGCAGCTCGCCGGCGCGGGTGGCGAGCTGCCAGCGCAGCAGCGCGTCGATCGCGTCGCGCATCAGCGCGTCGGCATTGTGCTCGTCCAGCGCCGCCAGATAGGTGATGCGGCCGAGGTCGGATAGCAGCAGGAAGCCCTGTTCCAGGTCCTGTGCGTGGATCTCGGGCGCGTTCACCCGCGCTTCGCGCAGCAGCTTGGCGACGTGCACGAACGGCCGGCAGTCTTCCTTGTCGGGCGGTGCGTCCATCGCGATCAGGCTGCGCCCGTCGCCGAGCGTGGCGCGGAAGTAGCGCCGGAAGCTCGCGTCCTCGGAGGCGGGCGCGAGGATGAACGCGCTGCCCGGGAGCTGCGCTGCGAGCCAGCGCTCGAGCGCGTCGAGGCGTACGTCCACGAGTTTCGTTGCGAATTCCGCCGAATTGTGACATTTTAGCACTCAAGAATCACCCCTTTCCCTTCCGCCTATGCAGCACCGCTTCGCGCGGAAGCTGGCTGTTCCCGCCGCCCGCTTCGCGACGCTGCTTGTCATCCTTTGCGCCGCATCCGGCGCGAGGGCGCAGGCCGGCGCGCCGGCGCCGCAGGCCGGGGAAGACGGCCCGACCACAATCGACGCGCAAAGCATTGAAGGCGTATCGGAGCTCGAGGTCGTTGCGCGCGGCAAGGTCGAGCTGCACCGCGACGACCTCAGCGTCTTCAGCGACTACCTAAAGTTCAACCAGGAATTCGGCCGCATCGAGGCCTCGGGCGGCGTGCGGATGCAGCGCGACGGCGACCGCTTCTTCGGCCCGAGCCTGAGCTATGACACGCGAGTCGACACCGGCGTGCTCGACAAGCCGACCTTCGTCATCGAGCGCCAGCAGACCTCGCGCGGCACCGCCGACCGGCTCCAGTTCCTCGGCAAGGACCGGCTGCGGATGGACAACGCGACCTATACCACCTGCCGCGCGGACAAGGAAGACTGGAAGCTGGTGGTAGGGACGCTGGACCTGGATTTCGACACCGAGGAAGGCAAAGCGCGCGACGCGAAGCTGCGTTTCCTTGACACCACGATTGCGTACCTGCCGTACTTTTCTTTTCCGCTCGAGAACCAGCGCAAGTCGGGGTTTGTGACGCCGTACTTTTCCCAGAATACGCTGCGCGGCCTGGAATTCGGCGTGCCCTACTACTGGAACATCGCGCCGGAGCAGGACGCGACGATCATGCCGGTCTACATGAGCAAGCGCGGCGAGCAGCTCAAGACCGACTATCGCTACATCGACCCCGCGTACAAGGGGGAACTGCGCCTCGAGTATCTGCCGAACGATCTTGCGCTCGATGCGCCGCGCTGGGGCATCTCGCTGCAGCATCAGCAGCAGTTCACGCCGCAGCTGCACGGCACGCTCGATTTCAACCGGGTCTCCGACGACCGCTATTTCGTCGACCTGTCATCGCAGGTGCGGGAGGTCTCGGTGGCCGAACTGCAGCGCGACGGCAGCCTGAGCTACAACGGCTCGCTCGCGGGGCAGAGCTATAGCGCCCAGTTTCACGTCCAGCGCTTCCAGACTCTGCAGGACCCGCTTGCGCCGATCGTGCCGCCGTACGACCGGCTGCCACAACTCACCCTGTCGACCTCGCGCAACAACATCGGCGGCTTCGCCGACTTGAGCGTTCCCGCCGAGTACGTTCGTTTCAGCCACCCGACCCTGGTCGAAGGCTCGCGCATGTCCCTGAACCCGTCTATCGCGGCCCCGATTCTCGCGCCGGGGTGGTTCCTGACGCCCAAGCTCGGGCTGCGTTACGCCGATTACGCACTCAACCAAACCGTCCCCGGCCAGCCCGATCGCCAGACCGTGACCATCCCCTGGATGAGCCTCGACGGCGGGCTGGTGTTCGATCGCCCGGTGAATTGGTTCGGTCGGGAAGCGACCCAGACGTTCGAGCCGCGGCTGTACTACGTGCGCGTTCCGTACCGCGACCAGAGCCAGATCCCGCTGTTCGATACCGGCCTGGCGGACTTCAATTTCGCTCAGCTTTTCACGGAGAACCGGTTCAGCGGCGGCGACCGGTTCGGCGACGCAAACGAGCTTACGCTGGCGGCCACCACGCGCCTGCTGACTCCGACGGGACAGGAGATGCTGCGCGCCACGCTGGGCCAGCGAATTTACTTCAGCGACGAACAGGTGGTGCTGACGTCCGCCACCGCGCCGATCACCTATACGCATTCGGACACTCTCGCTTCGGTGGGCGGGCGCCTGGGGAGCGCCTGGACGTTCGATACGACCGTGCAGTACGACCAGCGCGACATGCAGACCGAGCGCTACAGCGCCTCCGCGCGCTATGCGCCGGAAATCGGCAAGGTGCTCAATCTCAGCTACAGCTTCAACCGCGACCCGACCAACCCGATCAGGCAGATGGATCTTTCCGCGCAGTGGCCTGTCAAACAAGGCTGGTACGCTGTAGGACGGTACAACTACTCGTTCCTGGACGGGCTGCTGCTCGAGGGAACGGGCGGAATCGAATACAACGCGGGATGCTGGGTGTTCCGGGCGGTGTTCCAGCGCCTGCAGGCTGCCACCCAGGTGGCGTCGACCGGCGTTTTCTTTCAACTCGAACTGAACGGCCTTGGAGGGCTTGGCGCGAATGAAACGGCTTCGATACTCAGGCGTAGCGTGCCCGGCTACGCGGTCACCAATCCGAGCGACCAGAGCCTGGTGCCGCCCAGCCTGCGCCCGCAGCTGCCGTTCGAGCAGGTCTACTAGGTACTTGCGATGCGCCGTCTGATTGCCGCCCTCGTCTTGTGCTTGACGTTCCCGCTCGGCGCGCTGGCCCAGCACCCGGTGCTGGTGGACCGCATCGTCGCGGTGGTCAACAAGGAGGCGATCACCCAGAGCGAGCTCGACGACCAGGTGGCCGCGGCCGAGCGCCAGCTCGGGCGCCAGGGCACGCCGCTGCCCGAGCGCGCGGTGCTCCAGCGCCAGGTGCTCGACCGCCTGATCCTGGTCAAGGCACAGCTTCAGCTGGCGAAGGAGACGGGCATTCGCATCGACGACGTGCAGGTGGATCGCGCGGTCGAACGCATTGCGGAAAACAACAACTTGACGCTCGCCGCATTCCGCAGCGCGCTCGAGCGCGACGGCGTCTCGTTCGACAAGTTCCGCGATCAGGTGCGCGATCAGATCATCTTGACGCGGCTGCGCGAGCGCGAGGTGGACAGCAAGATCCAGGTGAGCGACAGCGAGATCGACCTGTATCTGGAGCAGAACAAGGACGTTGCCAAGCAGCGCGCCGAGTACAACGTGGCCCAGATCCTGGTGCGGCTGCCCGACCAGGCGAGCCCTGAGCGTATCGAGGCCGCGCACGCAAAGGCCGAGAAAGCGCGCGCCGAAGCGCTCGCGGGCGCCGATTTCGCCAAGCTCGCCGCGACCTACTCGGACGGGCCGGACGCGCTCAAGGGCGGCGAGCTGGGCTGGCGCTCGGAGGACCGGCTGCCGGACCTGTTCACCGCGGCGCTCAAGGACATGCAGCCGAACGGGATCAGCCAAGTGCTGCGCAGTCCGGCCGGGTTCCATGTCCTGAAGCTGCTCGGGCGGCGCGACGCGGCGGGCGCGGCCGGCCCTCCGGTCAAGCAGACCCACGTGCGCCACATCCTGATCCGGACCAGCGAGGCGGTTTCGGAGGACGACGCCAAGCGCAAGCTGGAGGATCTGCGCGAGCGCATCGTGCGCGGCGGGGCTGATTTTGCCGAGCTCGCGCGGGTGCACTCGGAGGATGCGAGCGCGGCGCGCGGCGGCGACCTGGGATGGGTCTACCCGGGCGACACGGTACCGGACTTCGAGCGCGCGATGGACGCGCTCAAGCCGGGCGAGATCAGCCAGCCGGTGAAGACGCCGTTCGGCTGGCACCTGATCCAGGTGCTGGAGCGCCGGACCGCGGGGATGAGCCCCGAGCGCCGGCGCCTGCAGGCGCGCGAGATACTGCGCGAGCGAAAGTCCGACGAAGCCTATCAGGAGTGGCTGCGGCAACTGCGCGACGAGACTTACGTCGAGATCCATCTGGAGGACCGCTGACGGTGGGGGCACGGCAGCTCGTCATCGCGCTCACCTCGGGCGAGCCTGCGGGCGTCGGACCGGAGCTGTGCGCCATGCTGGCGCGGCAGCCGCTGGCGGCGCGCCTGGTGCTGCTGGGTGACGCGGGCCTGCTCGCGCGGCGCGGAGCGCCGTCCACGGCGGCGATCGAACATGTTCCGCTCGCGGCCCCGTCGGTCCCCGGCAGGCTCGATCCGGCCAACGCCCGCTACGTCCTGGCGCTGCTCGATCGGGCGGCTGACGGCTGCCGCGCGGGCGAGTTCGACGCGATGGTGACGGCACCGGTGCACAAGGCGGTGATAAACGATGCCGGGTTCGCCTTCACCGGCCACACCGAGTACCTCGCCACGCGCGCCGGGGCGGCGCACGTGGTCATGATGCTGGTCGGCGGCGGGCTGCGCGTCGCGCTCGCCACCACGCATCTCGCGCTGGCGGACGTTGCGCGCGCGATCACCCGCGCCGGCCTGATCGACACCCTGCGCGTGATCGAGCGCGACCTGCGCCTGCGCTTCGGCCTTGCGCGCCCGCGCATTCTGGTTGCGGGGCTCAACCCGCACAGCGGCGAGGGCGGGCATCTGGGCCGCGAGGAGATCGACGTGATCGAGCCGGCGCTGCGCGCGGCGCGCGCGGAAGGCATCGCGGCCGAAGGCCCGCTTCCGGCCGACACGCTGTTCGTGCCCGAGCGGCTCAAGCACGCCGACTGCGTGCTCGCGATGTACCACGACCAGGGGCTGCCGGTGCTGAAGTACGCGAGCTTCGGCAAGGGCGTGAACGTGACCCTGGGCTTGCCGTTCGTGCGCACCTCGGTCGACCACGGCACGGCGCTCGATCTCGCGGGCAGCGGCCGCGCCGACCCCGGCAGCCTGCTCGAAGCCGTTCAGCTTGCGATCAAGCTCGCATCGGCCGCGTAAGCGCTTCGGACAGCACTTCCTGCACGACCTGCAGGTGCTGGCGCGGATCGTCGACGCGATCGCGCCGCAGGCGGACGACGTGGTGGTCGAGATCGGCCCGGGCGAGGGCGCGCTCACCCGTCTGCTGCTCGAGCGCGTGCGCCGGCTGGAGGCGGTCGAGATCGACCGCGATCTCGCTGCTCGCCTGCAGGCGCAATTTTCTCCCGCGCGGCTGGCGCTGCATTGCGCCGACGCGCTGCGGTTCGATTTCGCCGCGCTTGCTCCCGGCCTGCGCCTAGCGGGAAACCTGCCCTACAACGTGTCCACTCCGCTGCTGTTCCATCTCGCCGGCTTCTGCGACCGGGTGCGCGACATGCATTTCATGCTGCAGCGCGAGGTGGTGGAGCGGATGGTCGCACCGCACTCGACGCCCGAATACGGGCGGCTTTCGGTGGCGCTGCAGACGCGCTTTCGGATGGAGAAGCTGTTTCGCGTTGGGCCGGGCGCATTTCGACCGGCGCCGAAAGTCGAGTCCGCGCTGGTGCGCCTGGTGCCGCTCGCGCCGCACGAGCGGCCGCAGATGGACTGGGGGGTCTTCGCCAGGACGATCGCGGGTGCGTTCTCCGCACGCAGGAAGAAGCTGTCGAACGCGCTGCCCCTCGCGGCCGCGGACTTCGCCGCGCTCGGCATCGACCCGGGCCTGCGGCCGGAGAACCTGTCGCCGCAGGACTACGTGCGTATCGCGCGCCGGATTACGTGCGCTTCTCGATGAACTCTATCTTGTAGCCGTCGGGGTCCTCGACGAAGGCGATCACGGTCGTGCCGCCCTTTACGGGGCCCGGTTCGCGCGTCACCTTGCCGCCCTTGGCGCGCACCGCGTCGCAGGTGCCGCGGATGTCGTCGACCTCGATCGCGACGTGGCCGTAGGCGCTGCCGAGGTCGTAGTGGCCGACGCCGTAGTTGTAGGTCAGCTCGAGCACCGCGGTCTTGTCCTCGGTGTCGTAGCCGACGAAGGCGAGCGAATATTTCTGCTCGGGCCGATCGGTGCCGCGCAGCAGCCTCATGCCGAGCACTTCGGTGTAGAAGCGGACCGAGCGGTCCATGTCGCCTACGCGCAGCATGGTATGCAAAAGTCTCATCTCAACCTCCCTCTTTCGTTGCCGTCAGGATACCGCGGGCGGCGGGCAGAGCGACGACTGCTGCTGCTCGATCCATTGCTCCGCGAGCGCGTTGATGGTCTTCGCGTCGCGCCCGGCGCTGTCGATCGCCGGGCCGATGCGCACCGTGACCGTTCCCGGCCGCTTGCGAAATGCATTGCGCGGCCACAGCAGGCCGGCGTTGTGCGCGACCGGCACCACCGGCGCGCCGCTGTGCTCGGCTAGCATCGCGCCCCCGGGCTGGTACTTGCGCCGCTCGCCCGGCGGGATGCGCGTGCCTTCCGGAAACACCACTACCCAGAAGCCTTGCTCGAGCCGTTCCTTGCCGAGGCGCACCAGGCGGCGCAGTGCCGCGGTGCCGCGCGAGCGGTCGATCGCGATCGGGCTGGTAAGCGCGAGGCCCCAGCCGAAGAAAGGGATCCAAAGCAGCTCGCGCTTGAGCAGGTAGGCCTGCGGCGGGAAGATGATCTGGAAGGCCATCGTCTCCCAGGCCGACTGGTGCTTGGCGAGAACCACCGCGGGGCGCCCCGGCAGGTGCTCCACTCCCTCGACCCTCCAGCGGATGCCGCACAGCACGCGCGCGAGCCAGACCACAAGCCGGGACCAGCCCGAGATGATCCGACTGCGCGTCAGGCGCGGCAGCGCAAAGGTGAGTAGCGCCAGAGCGGCGTAGGGCGGCGTAACCAGGACCAGCGCGAGCGCGAACAGGCTCGAGCGCAGCAGGATCATGGCGCGAGCTGCTCGACGAACGCGGCGAGGTCGGCGAATACCTGCGTGCCCTGCGGCAGGTCGCCGGCCTCCTGTGTCTTCTTGCCCTTGCCGGTGAGCACGAGCACCGGCCGGGCGCCCGCCGCGGCCGCCGCCTGCACGTCACGCGGCGCATCGCCGACCATGTACACCTCGTCCAGCGGCACGTTGAAGCGGCGCCCGATCTCGAGCAGCATCCCCGGCTTGGGCTTGCGGCACTCGCAGTCCGAGTCGGCCGCGTGCGGGCAAAAGAAGATCGCGTCGATGCGCCCGCCTTCCCGGGCCGCGGCGCGGTGCATCGTGTCGTGAATCGCGTTTAGCGTGGTCATGTCGAACAGCCCGCGCGCGATGCCCGACTGGTTGGTCGCGACCACGATGCGGTAGCCGGCCTGCGTCAGGCGCGCGATCGCCTCCATGCTGCCCTTGATCGGCTTCCACTCCGCGGGCGACTTGATGTACTGCTCGCTGTCGTGATTGATCGTGCCGTCGCGATCGAGAATGACGAACTTCACGCCGCGAGCCTCGAAATGTCGGCCACGCGGTTCATCGCCTGGCGCAGGTCGGCGAGCAGCGCGAGCCGGTTCCTGCGCAGCGCATCCTGCTCCACCATCACCATGACCTTGTCGAAGAAGGCATCGACCGGCGCCTTCAGCACGGCGAAAGTCTTCAGATAACCCGTGTAATCGCCCTGTTCGAACAGCTTCTCTGCGGCACTGGACGCCTTCTGCAATGCATCGAATAGCTCGACCTCCGCAGGCTCTTGCAGCGCGGCGCGGTCCGCCTTGGCGTAGCTTTCGCCCTTTGTTGCCGCCTGACGCAGGATATTTGCCACGCGCTTGTTTGCGGCGGCGAGGCTTTCGGCCTGCGGCAGCGCCTCGAAGGCCTTTACCGCTTCGAGCTGTCGTGGCACCAGGCCGATCCGAACAGGCCGCTGGCTGAGCACGGCGTCGACTTGCAGCGTCGAAAATCCCCGGTCCTTCAGGTAACCCGCAAAACGCTCGAATATGAAAGTCTCAAGCTCCGCGTGCGCGTCCCCGATCTGGCCGTCGAAGACGGCGAATGCGTCGCTTACGAGTCCATTCAGCGCGAGCGCAAGCCGATTCTCTACCACGATTCTGATTACGCCCAATGCCGCCCGCCGCAGCCCGTATGGGTCTTTCTCTCCGGTCGGTTGCTCTCCGATACCGAAAAAACCCGCGAGAGAACAGAGTTTGTCCGCGAGCGCAACGGCGCAGCTTATCGGGGCCTGCGGCACCCGGTCGCCGGCGAAGCGCGGCAGGTAATGCGCTTCGATCGCGTCCGCTACTTCAGCCGCTTCGCCGTCGTGCAGCGCGTAGTAGCGCCCCATCACGCCCTGCAACTCGGGAAACTCGCCGACCATTCCAGTAAGCAGATCTGCCTTGGACAACCATGCTGCGCGCTCGGCGGCCATCGCATCGGCGCCGAGGGCGCGCGCGACGCGCCCGGCGAGCAGCTGCAGCCGCTCAGTGCGCTCGAGCTGGCTGCCGAGCTTGCCGTGATAGACCACCTTCGCAAGTTCCGGCACGCGAGATTCGAGACGGCGCTTGCGGTCCTGATTGAAGAAGAAGCGCGCGTCCTCGAGCCGCGGCCGCACTACGCGCTGATTGCCGTCGATGATGCGGCGCGGGTCGGCAACGCGCATGTTCGACACGATCAGGAACTTCGGCAGCAGGCGGCCCGACGCATCGAACAGCGGAAAATACTTCTGGTTCTGGCGCATGGTCAGGATCAGGCATTCCTGCGGCACCTCGAGGAACCCGGCGTCGAACGCGCCGACATAGACGCTCGGATGCTCGACCAGCGCGGTGACCTCTTCCAGCAGCCCGGCGAATTCGCCCAGCTCCGCGCCCGTGCGCTTTGCCTCCGAGCGCAGCTGGTGCTCGATCTGCGCGCGCCGGGTGGCGAAGTCGGCGATCACCATGCCGTCATCGCGTAGCCGCGCCTCGTATTCGTCCGCGTTCTCGAGCGCGATCGGGCCGAGCGCCATGAAGCGGTGGCCGTGCGTGGTGCTGCTGGCCGGAACCCCGAGCACCGTGCCCGGCACCGCGCGCGCGCCGTGCATCATCACCAGCCCGTGCACCGGCCGCACGAACTGCGCCTCGCCGTCGCCCCAGCGCATGGTCTTCGCCACTGGCAGGCGCTTGAGCGCGTCTTCGACCTTGAGCGCGAGAATCGCGTCCAGCTGCGCGCCCTGCACCAGTTTCCTGCACGCGAAGACTCTGCCCTTGGGCGTGTCGAGCTGCGCCAGTTCGTCCACCGCAACGCCATGCTTCTTGGCGAAGCCGGTAACCGCCTGGGGCGGAGCATTCGCTGACGGCCCGGTAATCTCGAGCGCTTGGTCGGCGGCCTTGTCGAGTACTCCCGTGATCGACACCGCGAGGCGGCGCGGCGTGGCGAAAGCGCGCGCGGCGCTGTGCCGCGTGAGGAAGCCCTCCTGTTCGAGGTTGGCGCTCAAGACTTCACAAAAGGTCTGCGACAGGCGCGCGAGGGACTTCGGCGGCAACTCCTCGGTCAGCAGCTCGACGAGCAGGCTGGCCTGCATCAGGACCCGCCCTCGAGCATGGGGAAGCCGAGGCGCTCGCGCGACTCGTAGTAGGCCTGCGCCACGGCGCGCGAGAGCGCGCGCACGCGGCCGATGTAGGCCGCGCGCTCGGTAACCGAGATCGCGCCGCGCGCGTCGAGCAGGTTGAAGGCGTGCGAGCACTTCATCACCATCTCGTAGGCGGGCAGCACGCATTGCGCCTCGATCAGGCGCTTCGCCTCCGCCTCGAACTGCGAGAAGTGCCCGAACAGCATGTCGGCGTTGGACAGCTCGAAGTTGTAGCGCGACTGCTCGACCTCGTTCTGGTGGTAGACGTCGCCGTAGCTCACGCCGGGCGTCCAGACCAGGTCGAAGACGCTTTCCTTGCCCTGCAGGTAGAGCGCGAGGCGCTCGAGCCCATAGGTGATCTCGCCCAGCACCGGCTTGCAGGGCAGGCTGCCGATCTCCTGGAAGTAGGTGAACTGGGTCACTTCCATGCCGTCGAGCCATACCTCCCAGCCCAGGCCCCAGGCGCCGAGCGTTGGCGACTCCCAGTCGTCCTCGACGAAGCGGATGTCGTGCACCTTCGGGTCGACGCCCAGGGCGGCGAGCGACTCGAGGTAGAGGTCCTGGATGTTCGCCGGCGAGGGTTTTAGCACCACCTGGTACTGGTAGTAGTGCTGCAGCCGGTTCGGGTTCTCGCCGTAGCGACCGTCCCTCGGCCGGCGCGAGGGCTGCACGTAGGCCGCCTTCCACGGCTCGGGCCCGATCGCACGCAGGAAGGTCGCGGTGTGGAAGGTCCCGGCGCCGACCTCCATGTCGTAGGGCTGCAGCAGCGCGCAGCCCTGGAGATCCCAGAACTGGTTCAGGCGGAGGATGAGCTGCTGGAAGCTGAGCATGGGGAAGCGGCGGATTTTACCGGCTTCGTCTCGCGCGCGCGACGAGAAGCGCAGCCGCGAGCAGCGCGAGCGCCACGGCGAGCGCGGGCCAGTCGCCCGAGCGCGAGTAAGGCGTTGCACCCGAGTAGCCCTGCGCCTTGACTTCCAGCTGCCCGACCGCGAACTCCGGCAGGCGTGCGATCACGTCCCCGTCACGCCCGATTGCGGCCGTGATGCCGGTGTTGGTCGCCGTAAGCATCATGCGCCCGGTCTCGAGCGCGCGCAGGCGTGCGATCTGCAGGTGCTGCGCGGGCGCGAGCGAGTCGCCGAACCACGCCACGTTCGAGACGTTGACCAGCAGGGTCGCGACGGGAAGCGCGCGCGCGATCGCCGCGCCGTAGGCGTCCTCGTAGCAGATGTCGACCGCGACGCGCTGGCCTGCGACGGCGAGCGGCGGCTGGTCGGGCGCGCCGCGCGAAAAGTCGGCCAATGGAATCGACAGGACGTGCACGATCCAGCCGAAGCCCAGTGGCACGAATTCGCCGAACGGGACCAGGTGCACCTTGCGGTAGATCTGCGGCGGCGAGGTTCCCAGGCTGAGCACGCTGTTGTAGTACGCGCCAGGCGCTTCGCGCGTGGGCACACCCAGCAGCAGATCGCCGCCGTTGCGCCGCGCGGCGTCGCCCAGGCGCTGCAGGTAGGCCGGATCGACGCTGTCGAGCAAGCGCGGCAGCGCGGTCTCGGGCAGCACGATCAGCCTGGCGTCGCTGCGCTCGGCGAGGCGCAGGTAGGTTTCGAGCGTGTTGGCGTAACGCATCGGGTCGAATTTCAAGTCCTGCGGGATGTCGCCCTGCAGCAGCGCGGCGCGAAACGGCGCGCCGAAGGGCGTGGTCCATTCGATCTGGCGCAGAGCTGCGCCGGCGGCGAGCAGCACGGCGAATCCGGCCACGGCAGTCCAGCGCGCGCGGCCGCGGACCACGCACCACAGCAGGCCGGCGCAAACGAGCGTCGCGAGCGACATGGCGTAAACGCCGCCGAGCGGGGCGAGGCTCGCGAGCGGCGTGTCGACGCCCGCGTAGCCGGCCGACAGCCACGGGAAGCCGGTCAGCAGCCAGCCGCGCAGCCATTCGAGCAGCGTCCAGCAAGCCGGGATGACGAATACCGCGCGGATCGAGTCGGGCGCCCGGATGCGAGCCTGCAGCCAGCCCGCGAGCGCGGGATAGAGCGCGAGGATGGCGCAGAAGGCGAGCGTGGCGACGGCGGCGAGCGGCGCCGGCATGGCGCCGAAACGGTGCAGGCTGACGTAGACCCAGGACACGCCGCAGCCGAACAGGCCGAGCCCGAACCAGAACCCGACGCGGAATGCCCCGGCCGGCCGCGGCGCCTCGAGCCAGAGATGGATCAGCGCCGCGAAGCCGAGCAGCGCGAGCGGGTAAAGGCCGAACGGCGCGAACGCGCCGACGGTCGCCGCGCCGGCCAGCAGGGCGACCGCCGCTGCCCGACGCGGGCTCACTTCGGCTTTTCAACCAGCAGGGTGTAGACGCGCCGGCTGTCGGCCCGCAGCACCTGGAAACGCAAGCCGCCGATGGTGAGCGTTTCGCCGCGCTTGGGCAGGCGCCCGAGCTCGGCGATCACCAGTCCGCCTATCGTGTCGACTTCCTGGTCGGAGAAGCGGGTACCGAACGCGGCGTTGAAGTCCGCGATCTGGGTCAGCGCCTTGACCCGGAAGCGGCCGCTCGACTCGGCCAGGATGTTGTCGCTCGCCTCGTCGAAGTCGTACTCATCCTCGATCTCGCCGACGATCTGCTCCAGCACGTCCTCGATCGTCACCAGGCCCGCGACGCCCCCGTACTCGTCGGCCACGATCGCCATGTGATTGCGGCTGGCGCGGAATTCCCGCAGCAGGACGTTCAGGCGCTTGGCCTCGGGCACGAAGACCGCGGGGCGGAGCATCTCGCGCACGTTGAACTCCTCCTCTCCCGCGTAGTAGCGCAACAGGTCCTTGGCGAGCAGGATTCCGATCACGTCGTCCCGGTTCTGGTCGATGACCGGGAAGCGCGAATGCGCGGTCGAGATGAGCTGGGGGATGAAAGTCTCGACCGGCTCGTTGATGTCGATCACGTCCATTTGCGCGCGCGGAATCATGATGTCGCGCACCTGCATCTCGGAAACGGTGAGCGCGCCCTCGATGATCGACAGCGCGTCGGCGTCGAGCAGGTTGCGCTGGTGTGCCGAGCGCAGCAGCGTGATCAGCTGCTCGCGGTCCTCCGGCTCGCGCAGCAGCAGCGCCGAAAGGCGCTCGAGCAGACTGGGTCGCGACGGGTCGTTCATGCGGGTCGCTTCATTCTACCGTGTAGGGATTGCCCAGGCCGAGGCGGCGCAGAATGCGGATCTCGGCGCGCTCCATGCGCGCCGCGTGGTCCTTTTGCTCATGATCGTAGCCGCGCAGGTGCAGCATGCCGTGCACCACCAGGTGGGCGTAGTGCGCGGCCAGGGGCTTGCCCTGTTGCCGGGCTTCGCGCGCGATCACCGGATGGCAAAGCACGATGTCGCCGCGCAACGGCCTGCGGCGGTAGCCGAAGCTGAGCACGTTGGTGGCGCGGTCGCGGGCGCGGAACGAGCGGTTCAGGCTGCGACCCTCGGCTGCACCGACTACGCGCAAGGTCACCTCAAGCTCACCGCGGTACGCCGCGCGCGCCCACGCGCGCAAGCGCACGGCGGAAGGCGCACCGCGTACGGCGCGCTGCACTGTGACACTACCTCGCCGGGGATTGTTCGGAATACTTCTCGTAGGCATCGATGATGCGCGCCACAAGCGGGTGGCGCACCACGTCGTTGGCGCCGAACTCGGTGATCGCGATGCCGCGCACGTCTGACAGGATGCGGCGCGCCTCGATCAGCCCGCTCTTCTGGCCGCGCGCCAGGTCGATTTGCGTCACGTCGCCGGTGACCACCGCCTTGGCGCCGAACCCGATGCGGGTGAGGAACATCTTCATCTGCTCGGGCGTCGTGTTCTGCGCTTCGTCGAGAATGATGAAGGCGTGATTTAGGGTGCGCCCGCGCATGTAGGCCAGCGGCGCGAGCTCGATGGTGCCGCGCTCGAGCAGCTTGCCGGTCTTGTCGAATCCCAGCAGGTCGTACAGCGCGTCGTAGAGCGGGCGCAGATAGGGATCGACCTTCTGCGCCAGGTCGCCAGGCAGGAAGCCCAGCCGCTCGCCGGCCTCGACCGCGGGTCGCACCAGCACGAGCCGTTTCACGCTGTCGCGCTCGAGCGCATCGACCGCGCAGGCGACCGCGAGATAGGTTTTTCCGGTTCCGGCCGGGCCGATGCCGAAGGTGATGTCGTGCGCCAGGATGTTCTGCAGGTAGCGCACCTGGTTGACGGTGCGGCCGTGCAGGTCGGGACGACGCGTGAGCAGCTGCGGCCCGGCGCTGCCGGGCGCAGGCGCGTTACCGCGCATCATCTCGTTCAAGCCGAGCTGAATGTCGTCGATCGAAAGCTCGCCGGTCGCCTTTTCGTACAGGCCAGACAGGGCACGCGCCGCGTGCGCGGCCTGCGCGGGCTCGCCGCGCACCGTGAAGTGCGCACCGCGGCGCGCAATCGCGACATCGAGCGCGGATTCGATCTGGCGCAGGTTGGTGTCGAGGGCGCCGCACAGGCGCGCCAGGCGCTGGTTGTCCAGCGGCTCGAAGCGCACTTCGATCGGCTTGGATGACGGGCTGCGCGTCACCGGCGGCGGGCGCTCCCTAGGCCTCGCCGCGCAGCGAATGCGAGCGCGCCGCGCTGATTCGCAGGTCGACGAAGCGCCCGATCAGCTCGCGCTCGCCGCGGAAGTTGACCACCCGGTTGTTGTCCGTGCGCGCTGCGAGCTCGTCCGGGTTCCGGCGCGCGGCGCCTTCGACCAGCACCCGCTGCACGCTGCCGACCATGCGCTCGCTGACCGCGCGCGCCTGCGCGTCGAGCACGGCCTGCAGTCGCTGCAGGCGTTCGAGCTTTTCGGCCCGTGGCGTCGCGTCCGGCAGTTCGGCGGCCGGCGTACCCGGGCGCGGGCTGTAGACGAACGAGAACGAACCGTCGAAATCCAGCTCGCGCGCGAGCTCGAGCGTGGCCTGGAAGTCGGATTCGGATTCGCCCGGGAAGCCGACGATGAAATCCGAGGTGAGACTGATCGCGGGCCGCGCCTTGCGCAGGCGCCGAACGATCGAGCGGTACTCGAGCACCGTGTAGCCGCGCTTCATCGCCGCCAGCACCCGGTCGGAGCCGGACTGTACCGGAAGGTGCACGTGGCCGGCGAGGCCCGGCAGTTCGGCGTGGGCGTCGATCAGGCGCTGCGTGAATTCGCGCGGATGCGAGGTGGTGTAGCGCATGCGCTCGATCGCCTCTATCTCGGCCAGGTAGCGCAGCAGCTCGGCGAAGTCCGCGGGCTCGCCTTCGATCTCGCCGCGCCAGGCGTTCACGTTCTGTCCCAGCAGCGTGACTTCCCTGGCGCCGCGCTCGGCCAGGCCGGCGATCTCGGCCACCACGTCGTCGAACGGGCGCGAAAACTCCTCGCCCCGCGTGTACGGCACGACGCAGAAGCTGCAGTACTTGCTGCAGCCCTCCATGATCGAAACGAACGCCGCCGCGCCCCCGACCCGCGCCTGCGGCAGGTGATCGAACTTCTCGATCTCGGGGAAGCTCACGTCCACCTGCGGGCGGCCGCTCGCGCGCCGGCGCGCGAGCAGCTCGGGCAGGCGGTGCAGTGTCTGAGGCCCGAATACCACGTCGACATAAGGCGCGCGCTCGACGATCGCCGCGCCTTCCTGGCTCGCGACGCAGCCGCCGACCGCAATCATCAAGCGCGGGTTGTCGCGCTTGAGGTGCTTGACCCGGCCCAGGTCGGCGAACACCTTCTGCTGCGCTTTCTCGCGCACCGAGCAGGTGTTGAACACGATCAGGTCGGCGTCCTCGGGCCGAGCCGTGGGCGCGTAGCCGCCATCATGTGCCAGCACGTCGGCCATCCGGTCCGAGTCGTACTCGTTCATCTGGCAGCCGAAGGTGCGGATGTAGAGCCTGCCGGGCATGCGCGCAGGGCCTCAGTAGTTCGGACCGCGCCTCGCGCCTTCCTTGCGCGACAGCAGCCAGATCCGGAACGGCATGCCCTGCGCATCGAGCAGGTAGCGGATCGGCGCGCCCGGCGGGACGGCCGAAGGCAGGATGATGCGGTTCGAGGTGTCGCGGATCTCCGCCCCAGGGGCGAGCATGATCGGCTGGCCGTTGATCTCCACCAGCATGCCCTGCACGTGGCGGATCTCGCCGCGCTGCGCGTCTGGCGGTATGGTGCGCATCTGCGCCCGCGCGCTCGGCGCCAATCCGGCGAGCAGGCAGAGCGCTATCACCCGGGTGAGCTTGGCAAGGTTCATCGACATGGCCTCCGAGCCCCTATTCTAGAGGAGGGGCGCCGCGGGCTGGTGCGAAGGGGTGGTGGCGAATCAGGGACTCGAACCCCGGACACACGGATTATGATTCCGCTGCTCTAACCAGCTGAGCTAATTCGCCTCCGGAAAGGGCGCGAATTGTCGCGCCCGGCCGGGTTTCGGTCAAGCTCGCCCGGCGCCAGGCCGGAAAATCCGTTGCCGAATATTTCGGCAAACCAACGGGTTATTTTCTACAATGGGTGCGTGGACTTCGATCTCATCGTGGTCGGCGCCGGCCTGGTCGGCGCGAGTTTCGCGCGCGCGGCGCGCGGGTTATCGACTGCGCTGATCGCCCCAGCGTCGCGCGTCGCCTCGAACGCCCCCGCCCCCGGCAGCTTCGACGCGCGGGTCTACGCGCTCAGCCCCGGCAATGCCGAGTTTCTGCGCCAGCTCAAGGCCTGGCAGGGCATTGCGCCGGAGCGGCTGACGCCGGTGCACGCGATGCGCGTGTTCGGCGACGACGGTCACTCGCTGCTCGAGTTCGACGCCTACCGCGCCGGAGTCGACGCGCTGGCGTGGATCGTCGAAGACGGCGTGCTGCAAGACGCCCTTTGGCGCGCGCTGCAGGCGCGCGACGGGCTCGAGGTCATTGCGCCGGCGCAGTGCGAGCGGCTGGAGCTGGCGGCCGAGTACGCGACGGTGCATCTGCGCGACGGCCGCGCCTTGCGGGGCAAGCTGGTAGTGGGGGCGGACGGCGCGCACTCCTTCGTGCGCCAAGGCGCCGGGCTGGGGGCCGCCGAGCGGGCATACGGCCAGACCGCAGTGGTTGCGAACTTCGCCTGCGAGCGGCCGCACGGCAACGTGGCGCAGCAGTGGTTCCAGGGCGGGCCGGTGCTCGCGCTGCTGCCGCTTCCGGGCAGTCATGTCTCGATGGTTTGGTCGCTAGCCGATGTCGAGGCCGAGCGCCTGCTCGCGCTGGGCGCCGACGCGCTTTGCCGCGAAGTGGAGCAGGCTTCGCACGGGGCGCACGGCGCGCTCACGCTGGTTAGCCCTGCGCGCGGGTTCTCCCTGCGGCGCCTCGCGGCGGGCCAGCTGGTCGCACCGCGCGTCGCGCTGATCGGCGATGCGGCGCATGTGGTGCACCCGCTCGCGGGCCAGGGCGCGAATCTGGGCTTCCAGGACGCAAGGGTGCTGGCGCAGGTGCTCGCGGCGCGCGAACCGGTGCGTGACCCGGGCGACTTGAGACTTTTGCGGCGCTACGCCCGCGCGCGCGCCGACGGGGTCTTGGCCATGGACGCGGCGGTGCACGGCCTGTACCGGCTGTTCGCCGCCCAGGGCCGCGCCGTTTCGCTGCTGCGCAACGCCGGATTGAACTTGACCGACCGGGTTCCGGTCTTAAAGAACATTCTCATGCGCCAGGCGATGGGCTGAGGCGCGCCGGAGACTATGTGATATTCGTCCGAAGCCTGGCGCTTGCCGCCCTCTGCCTTGCCGTCCTGCCTGCGCGCGCCGACGAGGCCCAGATCCGCAGGGTGATCGAAGCCAAGCTCGACGGGGCGCGCATCGAGAGCGTGCGGCCGGTGCCCGTGCTCGGTCTGTACGAGGTGGTGATTCGCGGTCAGGATGGGCCGCGGATCGTCTACACCGACGCCCAGGCCACAAGCATCATCGTCGGCAGCATCTACGACGTCCGGCACGATCGCAACCTGACCGAGGAGCGGATGGACAAGCTGCTCGCGATCAACTTCGATTCGCTGCCGCTGCAGGACGCGGTCAAGATCCGCCGCGGCAGCGGGCGCCGCGTGCTGGCGATGTTCTCCGACCCGTATTGCCCCGCATGCCAGCAATTCGAGAAGGAGCTGGCGCGGGTCGACGACATCACGATCTACGTCTTCATGTACCCCGTGATACACCCCGAGCTGGCCGAGCAGTCGAAGGCGATCTGGTGCTCTCCCGACCGCTCCAAGGCGTGGCTCGACCTGGCGCTGCGCGGCAGGCGACCGACCGCGAACGCCGACTGCGCCAACCCGCTGGAGAAGATCGACCAGCTCGGCCATCGGCTCGGGGTGAATTCGACTCCGACCCTGTTCCTCGCCAACGGCGAGCGCCTGCGCGGCGGGCTGTCGTCGGTGCACCTCGCGGCCGCCCTGGACGACGTGTATCGAGACATGAAGGGGGGCGCCAAGCCGCCCTCGGCGAACTGACGATCTAGGGCCGCGGCAGAGGCTCGCCGCGCGGCCACAGCAGCCACATCCTGCCCTGCTGGCGCATTCGCCCGGCAAACCCTCCGGCTTCATCGCCGCTGCCCCAGAAGAAGTCCGCACGCACCGCGCCGCGAATCGCACCGCCGGTGTCCTGCGCGATGACCAGCTGCTCGAGTGGAATGTTCGAGAGCGGGAGCGTGCTATCTAGATAGACAGGGGCGCCGAGCGGGTAGAAGCGCCGATCCACGGCAATGCTGTACGTGGCGCTCAGCGGCGCTCCCAGCGCGCCGGTCGGCCCGCCGCTCGTCGGCAAATCGCGAAAGAACACGTAGCTCGGATTCTGCTCTAGCGCCTGTTGCAGCAACTCGGGGTGGGCCTGGGCCCACGCTTTGATGCCCTGCATCGATGCCTGCTCGAGCGGCAGCTCGCCTTGGGCGACGAGGTAACGGCCGAGCGACCTGTAGGGGTGGCCATTCTGGTCCGCGTAGCCGACGCGGATGCGATCGTCGTCGGCGAAGCGGATCTGGCCGCTGCCCTGAATCTGGAGGAAGAACAGCTCGACCGGATCGGCGACCCATGCGATCACCGGCGCCCTGAAACCGTCGTCGTTGGCGTCGATCTCGGAGCGGGAGTAGTACGGCACCAGCTTGCGCCCTTCGATCCGCCCGCGCAGGCGCATGCCCTTGAGTTCCGGGTACAGGCCGGCGAGGTCCACGTCGACGAGGTCGTCGGGTAGGCCGTAGACCGGGTAGCGGAAACGATCGGTGCGCTCCCGGCTGCCTTCGAGCACCGGCTCGTAATAGCCGGTGAGCAGTCCCGTGTTCGAGCCGTCAGGAGCGGTGACCGCGTAGGGAACAAACGTCGTCTCGAAGAACCTGCGCGCAGCGGCCTCGTCGTCCGGCGGCACCGCCTGTGCCGCGGCGCAGGCATGCGCAAGCGCGGCGACCGCCTGCAGCCGCGGGCAACCGGCAAGGAAGGCGCGCAAGCTTGGTTCAAGCGCGGCACCATCCCATCCCGGCAGGTCGGCGAAAGTCGTTTTCTCGTAGCGCGCGGCGCCCGGTCGCTGCGCCAGCAGCGCGCACCCTGCGACAAGTACAATCGCGGCCACGACGTTCAGGAAAGTGCGCGCGATGTGGTTCATTCTTGCGGAAATAGTGTTTGCCCTGGTGCTCGTGGTCCTTATCTATCGGCTGACGCTCCCGCGCAAGCAGAGCCACGATGACGAGCGCCCGCCCAAGTCCAACTCCTCAGACTAGCGTCTTCTCCAGCTCGATCAGTCTAAACCAGCCGCGCGCAAGCGCCGGCTCATCGCTCAGCAGGCGTAGCCCCGGTACGCCGGCCAACACCTCCTCGAATACCACGTCGGTGCGGGTCGCGATCCGGCGTGCGACCGGATTCAGCGCGCGTCGCAGCCACGCGCGCTCCCCTGGGCGCAGGAACTTGTCGAACAAAAGCACGCGGCCCCCCGGCCGCAGGATCCGCGCCATCTCCGCGAGGCAGCGCGCCGGTCGCGGAACGACCGCCAGGATCAGGTGCATGAGCACGGTGTCGAAACTCGCTTCGGCAAACGGCAGCGCCTGGGCGTCGCCCTCGACAAAGCCGATATCGAGCGCGCCGCGGCGCGCCGCCGCGCGCGCCAGCATCGCGCGGGTCAGGTCCAGCCCGACGTAGCGGTGCATCGGGGGCAGCAGCGGGAGGTCGAGTCCGGTGCCGATTCCCGCCACCAGCACCTCGGCCCGGCCGCGGCGCTGCAGGCGGGCGACGCTGCGGGCGCGCGCTCGCGCGAGCGCGCTGCGCACGGCGAGGTCGTAGACCGGCGCCAGCAGGCGGTAGCTGTCGCGCAGTCCCCGCCGCACGTTCGCAGTCAGTGCAGCACGCGCGGCACCGAGAGCGTGAACTCGGGGATCGGGGCCTCGAAGCGGGTGCCGTCCTCAGCGACCATCTGGTAGCTGCCGCGCATCGTGCCGACCTGGGTCGCGATCGAAGTGCCGCTGGTGTACTCGAATTGCTCGCCCGGGCGCAGCACGGGCTGCGCGCCGACCACGCCCAGACCCCGAACTTCCTGCACCAGGCCCTGCGCGTCGGTGATGATCCAGTGCCGGCTGATCAGCTGGCCGGTGACGGTGCCGACGTTGCGGATCGTGATCGTGTAAGCGAACGCGTAGCGGTTCGACGTTTCGTCGGACTGCTCCGGCAGGTAGTGTGTGGTCGCGCTGACCGCGACTTCGTAACGCTTCTCCTGGGCCATGCGCGCATTGTAAACTGGCTGTGCCATGACGTTCCGCATTGCTCCCAGCATTCTGTCGGCCGACTTCGCACGCCTGGGCGAGGAGGTGAGGGCCGTCGCCCTGGCCGGCGCCGACGTCATTCATTTCGACGTCATGGACAACCACTACGTTCCCAACCTGACCATTGGCCCGCAGGTTTGCGAGGCGCTGCGGCCGCACGTTTCCTTGCCGATCGACGTCCACCTTATGGTCAAGCCGGTGGACCGCATCGTGCCGGACTTCGCCAACTCGGGAGCGAACATCATCAGCTTCCATCCGGAGGCAAGCGAGCACGTCGACCGCACCATCGGCCTGATCCACGAGCACGGCTGCAAGGCAGGCCTGGTATTCAACCCAGCCACGCCGCTCGACTGGCTCGACTACACGCTCGACAAGCTCGACCTGGTGCTGATCATGTCGGTCAACCCGGGGTTCGGCGGCCAGCGCTTTATCGCCTCGATGCTGCCCAAGATCGCCGCGGCGCGGCGGCGCATCGATGCCGCGGCGCGTTCGGGTGGACGCGAGATCTGGCTCGAAGTCGACGGCGGAATCAAGAGCGACAATATCGCCGAGGTCGCGGCCGCGGGCGCCGACACCTTCGTCTCCGGCTCGGGGATCTTCGGCACGAAGGACTACGCGGCGACCATTCGGGACATGCGAACGCACCTGGGCGCCGTGCGCCGCGCGGCGTGATTCGCGCAGCGCTGATCGACCTCGACGGCACCCTGCTCGACACTGCGCCGGACATTGCGGCGGCGGCCAACGCGACGCTGGCCGAGCTCGGCATGCGCCAGATCGACGCGGGCGAGGTACGGGATTTCATCGGCAAGGGAATCGGCCCACTCGTGCGCCGCTGCCTCGAATCGGCTGCCGGAAGAGCGCCCGACGAGCCGCTCTACGCGTCGGCGCTCGAGCGCTTCACGCTGCATTACGAGCGCTTGAACGGCACCTCATCCAGGATCTACCCCGGGGTCGAGCAAGGGCTGGCGGCCATGAAGGCGCGGGGCCTGCGGCTTGCCTGCGTCACGAACAAGGCATCGCGCTTCACCACTGCCTTGCTCGCCTCGAGCCGCCTGGCGGATTTCTTCGACCGGGTGGTCACCAGCGACCGGGCGGGGCGGCGCAAGCCCGACCCTGCGCCGTACCTGCTAGCCTGCCGCGAACTTCGCGTCGCGCCGCCCGAGGCGGTGGTGATCGGCGACTCCGCCAACGACGCCGAGGGCGGGCAGCGGGCGGGCTGCCGCGTCCTGCTGGTGCCGTACGGCTACCGGGAAGGGCAGGATATACGCGGCATCGAATGTGATGGTATAGTCGCTTCGCTAATCGACGCCGCAAATCTTCTGTCGCCACAGTCGTGAACCACCACCGAACCGGAATTTGCAGCACCTGCTGGCGTAGCTGGCGCTTCTGGCGCCGCTAGACCTTAGCGCGCCCCCACGCGGCACGGGCGGCGCGCAGTTCCAAGGCCGCAGTTTCCCGGTTCTTTCGGTTTCAGGTGGAGAAGTCGCATGACTGAGCTCGATTTCGACAAGCTCGCAACGCAAGGCTATACGCGCATACCAGTCGTCGCCGAAGCGCGCGCAGATCTCTACACGCCGCTCGCGGTGTACGCCAAGCTGGCCAACGGGCCGTATTCCTACCTGCTCGAGTCCGTGGTCGGCGGGGAGCGCTTCGGTCGCTATTCCTTCATCGGCCTGGCATGCGCGGAACGGATCGAGGCGCGCGGCTCGACGGTGCGCAGGCTGCTGCGCGACGCGCGCGGGGCGGACGTCTGCCTGGAGCGCGCCGACGACGCGGATCCGTTCGAGTACCTGCGTGCCTACCTCAAGCGCCATCGAGTCGCGCCGGTGCCTGCTGCACTGCGTTTCGGCGGCGGTCTGGTGGGCTACTTCGGCTACGAAACGGTGCGCCACATCGAGCCGCGCGCTCTCGCGGGGGACAAGCCCGACCCGCTCGGGACGCCTGACATGCTGCTGCTCGTATCGGACGAGCTGGCGGTGGTGGACAACGTGATGGGCAAGCTCTATCTCGTGGTCTACGCCGATCCGCGGCAGCCCGATGCCTACCGCGCGGCGACCGAGCGGCTGGAGCGCCTGCGGGCCCGCCTCACGACGCCGTTGCCGGACGGCATGGTGCTCGCGCTGGCGGTCGAGGCACCGGCGGGCGAGGCGGCGCCGCTCAGCCGGACGTTCAGCGAGGAAGGCTTTCTCGAGGCGGTGCGCCGCTCGAAGGAGTACATCTTCGCCGGCGACTGCATGCAGGTGCAGGTATCGCAGCGCGCCACGCGCCCGTTCGAGGCGCCGCCACTCACGCTTTACCGCGCACTACGGGGGCTTAATCCATCGCCCTACATGTTCTACTTCGATTTCGGCGACCACCATGTCGTGGGTGCGTCGCCCGAAATCCTGGTGCGGCTCGCCGGCGACGCGATAACAGTGCGCCCGATCGCGGGCACGCGTCCGCGCGGGCGCACCGAGGAAGACGACGCGCGTGCGGCCGAGGATCTGCTATCCGATCCGAAGGAGCGGGCCGAGCATGTGATGCTGATCGACCTGGGGCGCAACGACGCCGGGCGGGTCGCCGCAACCGGCAGCGTGCGCGTTACCGAGAAGATGGTGATCGAGCGCTATTCGCACGTGATGCACATCGTCTCGAACGTCGAGGCCAAAATCGCGCCCGGACTGGACGCGATCGACGTATTCAAGGCGAGCTTCCCGGCCGGCACCGTGAGCGGCGCACCGAAGGTGCGGGCGATGGAGATCATTGACGAGCTGGAGCCGGTCAAGCGCGGTGTCTACAGTGGCGCGGTGGGCTACCTCGGCTTCAACGGGGACATGGACGTCGCGATCGCGATCCGCACCGCGGTAGTGAAGGACGGCCTGCTGCACGTGCAGGCGGCCGCGGGGATCGTAGCGGACTCCGACCCGCAGTCCGAGTGGCAGGAAACGCAGCACAAGGCACGCGCGATCCTGCGCGCGGCCGAGGTGGCAGCAGCGGAGCATGCCTCCGGCGCCGGCGCGCTGCACGGCGCGACGCCGCGGGCGGCCTCGCGCTAGGGAGGATGCGATGCTCGTGATGATCGACAATTACGACTCGTTCACCTACAACCTTGTGCAGTACCTGGGCGAGCTCGGAGAGGAGGTGAGGGTGCTGCGCAACGATGAGGTCACCGTGGCGCAAGTCGAGGCCATGGCGCCGGCTCGGCTGGTGCTCTCGCCCGGGCCGTGCACGCCGAACGAAGCCGGGATTTCGCTCGAGCTGATCGAGCGCCTCGCGGGACGGGTTCCGATCCTGGGCGTGTGTCTCGGCCACCAGGCGATCGGGCAGGCCTTCGGCGGCCGCGTGGTGCGGGCGAATCAAGTGATGCACGGCAAGGTCTCGCACATTCAACACGACGAAATGGGCGTATTCACCGGCCTGCCGCAGGATTTCATCGCCACCCGCTACCACTCGCTGGTGGTCGAGCGCGCATCGCTGCCGGCCTGCCTCGCCGTCACGGCCCGCTCCGAGGACGGCGAGATCATGGGCCTACGCCACAAGGGGCTCGCGGTCGAGGGGGTGCAGTTCCACCCCGAGGCTCTGCTTACCGAGCACGGCCACCAGATGCTGAAGAATTTCCTGCAGGGGAGGATCCAATGAAGCAGATCACGATCGCCGAGGCGATCCAGCGTACCGTCGAGCACAGGGAGATATTCCACGACGAGATGCTCCACGTCATGCGGCAGATCATGCGCGGTGAGCTGACGCCGGCGCAAATCGCCGGCTTTCTCATCGGATTGCGGGTGAAGAAGGAAACGATCGGGGAGATCGCGGCCGCGGCGCAGGTCATGCGCGAGTTCGCGACCCGAGTCGAGGTAGCCGACGACCGGCATCTGGTCGACATCGTGGGCACGGGCGGGGATGCGGCCCACACCTTCAACGTATCGACCGCGGCCGCGTTCGTGGCCGCAGCCGCAGGGGTGCGGATCGCCAAGCACGGCAATCGCGCAGTGTCCTCGTCGTCGGGCAGCGCGGACGTGCTCGAGGCCCTGGGCGCCAACATCATGCTCAATCCGCAGCAAGTAGCGGCGAGCATCGAGAGCGTTGGCGTCGGCTTCATGTTCGCGCCGTCGCATCACCTGGCGATGAAGTACGCCGGACCGGTGCGCAAGGAGCTGGGCGTGCGCACCATCTTCAACATCCTGGGCCCGCTGACCAACCCGGCCGGCGCGCCGAACCAGGTGCTGGGCGTGTTCCACCCCGACCTGGTGGGAATCCAGGTACGCGTGCTGCAGCGCCTGGGCAGCAGGCACGTGATGACGGTGTACGGACTGGACGGCCTTGACGAGATCTCGATCTCGGGCGAAACCATGGTCGGCGAGCTGGTGAAGGGCGAGATTCAGGAGTACACCGTCCATCCCTCTCAGTTCGGGCTCGAGCTCTACGACCGGCGCGCGATCCAGGTCAACACGGTCGACGAGTCCAGGCAGATGGTGCTGGCGGTGCTCGAGAACCAGCCGGGGCCCGCGCTCAACATCGTCCTGCTCAATGCAGGGGCGGCGATCTACGTCGCCGGCGCGGCGAAGTCCCTGGGCGCCGGTATCGAGCGCGCGCGCAAGGCGCTTGCGAGCGGTGACGCGAAGAGCAAGCTCGACCAGTTCGTGGCCTATACCCAGCGCCTGAAGAAAAGCTGAGCATGGCCGATGTCTTGCAGCGCATCCTCGCTGCCAAGCGGGAAGAGATCGCGCAAGCCGAGCACGCGATCCCGGCGCGCGAGATCGAGGCGCGTGCCCATGCTGCCGCGCCCGCACGCGATTTCGTCGGCGCGATCCGCGCCAAGCGCGCCGCCGGACGGCCCGCGGTGATCGCGGAAATCAAGCGCGCGAGCCCCTCGAGAGGCCTGCTGCGCGAGGATTTCGATCCGGCGTCGATCGCGCGCAGCTACGAGGCGGGCGGCGCGGCCTGCCTTTCGGTGCTTACCGACCGGCGATTCTTCCAGGGCGCGCCCGAGCACCTGAACGCCGCGCGCGCTGCCTGCGCGCTGCCCGCGCTACGCAAGGATTTCGTGCTCGAGCCCTACCAGGTCTACGAGGCGCGCGCACTGGGCGCCGACTGCATCCTGCTGATCGCCGCCGCGCTCGAGCCCGCCTCCATGCGCGCGCTCGAGGAGATCGCGCGCGAGCTCGGGATGGCCGTGCTGGTCGAGATCCACGATGCAGCCGAGCTCGACGCGGCGCTTGAGCTGCGCACGCCGCTGCTTGGGATCAACAACCGCAACCTGCGCACCTTCGAAACGCGTCTGGAAACGACGCTCGAGTTGCTCCCGCGCGTGCCGCACGGTCGCATCGTCATTGCGGAAAGCGGAATCTTGGTTCCGGCCGATGCTGCGCGTCTATGGCGGGCAGGAGTCGGCGCGTTCCTCGTCGGCGAAGCATTCATGCGCGCCAGCGAGCCCGGAAGCGCGCTTCTGCAGTTGTTCGGATCTATTTAACAGCATGATTTAAAAAATGATTTTTAGATCTTGCTCTGTGTTGTATTTGAGCAACAATTTGGCATTAAAACAGGAAAAAAAACACCAAAGCGTTGCTCGAATACCGCAGCGACGGGGACAATTCACCTAACTTCTCACGTGAGGGGTTGAGGCGGGGCGCGCAAGCACCCCAAATTTTCCAACAAGTTGGGAGACTTATTGTGATGAACAAGAAGCTAATGGCTGCAGCGGTCGCCGGCGCGCTGGCGGTCCCGGCCGTCGCCTTCGCGCAGTCGAGCGTGACGCTGTACGGAACGATCGACACCGGTATCCGGAACGAGAGCAAGGTCCGGACAGCCACAGGCGACGGCTCGCTGACGGCAATCACCGACGGTCTGAACACGACCAACCGCTGGGGCATGAAGGGCTCCGAGGATCTGGGCGGTGGGCTGAACGCGAACTTCACCCTGGAAGGCCAGTACAGTTCCGACACCGGCGTTGGTCCCGCATCCAACGGCCTGTTCCAGCGGACGTCCAAAGTCGGCCTATCGAGCAGCGGCGGCGGCAGCTTCGACCTCGGCCGTGACTACACGGTGAACTTCAAGGAATTCGGCATTTATGACCCGATGAGCTACAACTACACGGGTATCACGCCGAACGTCCGGTTCACCGCGGGCGTGCGGTCGAGCAACATGATTACCGCCGCGTACACGGCGAACGGCTTCAACATCCGTGGCGAATACGCGCTGGGCGAAGTAGTCGGCAGCAGCTCCGACGGCAGCCGCTTCGGTCTCGGTGCCGATTACGCTGTCGGCGGGCTGAAGGTTGGCGGCGCGTACTCCACCACGAATAATACCCAGAACACCGGCAAGCAGAAGGATGCGACTCTAGGCGCTTCGTACGGTTTGAACGATTGGACGTTCAAACTCGGCTGGTCGCAGACGCAGTGGGATTCAACGTGGGCTACCGGTGGTGGCACTCTCAACGGCGGCGGTGGGAACGGGGGCTGGTATGCGGCAAGCGCTACCGGACAGCTCGACAAAGCGCGGATGATCTCGCTGGGCGTCGGGTACAATTTCTCTTCGCGGCTGGCTGGACGTATTGGCTACTACGACATCAAGTCGACCGGTTTCGCGTCGGCGGACGACGGAAAGCTTAAGAACACGATCCTTGATCTGACTTACAGCCTGTCGAAGCGCACGAGCGTGTACGCTGAAATCGATCACATGGGTCTCACCGCCAGTGCGGTTGGCGCCCTGACCCCCGATGTCAACACTGGCGGAACCGGCGGAGTCAACGACGGTGCAAGCGGCTTCGGCGTGGGCATCGCGCATAAGTTCTAATACCGGCACTGGCCTAGTGCCAGCGAAGTATCGGAAGATCAAGCCGCCCTTCGGGGCGGCTTTTTTTTGGTCTGAGCGATTCGGTAAAATGTTGCAGATGACGAACGATCGCTGCGCCGTTGATCGCCTTGTCGAAGCCTTGGACCTCGCGCTACGGGCGGTCGCGGGCGTGCACCGCGCGCAGCGACCGTCGCCGTCGGGCGATCTGGAGGAGGGGGCGCTCAACGACGCCGAGCGTGCTCACGCGGCGGCGTTGATGCGCGTGAACCACGTCGGCGAGGTGTGCGCGCAGGCCCTGTATCAGGGACAGGCGCTTACGGCGCGCGATCCCGGCAATCGCGAGGCGCTCGAGCATGCGGCGGCCGAAGAGCAGGATCACCTTGCCTGGAGTGCGGCCCGAATCGACGAGCTGGGCGGGCGGCTGAGCTTTGCGAACCCGCTCTGGTACGCGGGCGCGTTCACGATCGGCGCCGCGGCGGGGATACTGGGCGACCGCTGGAGCCTGGCCTTCCTGGCCGAAACCGAGCACCAGGTGGAAGAACATCTGTCCGGCCACCTCGCCCAGCTGTCGCCAGGGGACGCGCGCACTCGTGCAGTGGTTGAACGGATGCGGGCGGACGAAGCGCGTCACCGGGACACCGCGATCTCGCTCGGCGCGGCCGAGCTGCCGGAGCCGTTGAAGGGCGCCATGAGGCTGATGTCGAAGGTGATGACCACCGTCGCGTACCGGATCTGACCGGCACGCAATCCCGCCTAGTCCTCGACGATCTCGAAGTCCTTGCTTAGCTCGGCGGTCTTGCCGAGCATAATCGAGGCCGAGCAGTATTTCTCGTGCGAAAGCCGGATCGCGTGCTCGACCAGATTGCGCTTAAGCGCCTTGCCGCGCACGACGAAGTGCATGTGGATGCGCGTGAACACCTTCGGGTCGCTATGGGCGCGATCAGCGGTCAACTTGACCTCGCAGCCGGAGATCTGCTGTCCGCTCTTGCGCAGGATGAGGACCACGTCGTACGCGGTGCATCCCCCGGTTCCTGCCAGGACCAGCTCCATCGGCCGCGGCGCAAGGTTCCTGCCGCCGCCTTCCGGCGCACCGTCCATGACGAGCGCGTGATTGCTCTCGGTTTCTGCCAAAAAGGTCATGCCTTGCGTCCATCGAACCGTGCATTCCATCCCAATATCCTCAGTAAATCATGTATTTGTGCACTGCGGAACAAATAGTCTCTAAGAGTTCATGGTTTAATTGCTGGACTGCTAGCATTCCGCACAAAGCTCATGTGAATCTCATCGTACAATCAATACAGTATGTGAAAAGCGTCACACATTCAAGATATTAATTCAGTTATCATATTAATCATTTTGCAACGCAGCATTATGGCCTTTACGATTCGATTCATCGCGGGGTTCCACCCTCCTCCGGAGCCTCGCGAGTTTGTCTCCTCCACCCTCCTCCTTTGGTGGATTGAACGCGACTCGCAAGAGTCGCGTTTTTTTTGCTTGCGCGGCGCCAAGCTTTGACGTGTTCAAGGTATTGCCATTAAAATCGCGCTCTTTTGTCGAGCTGCCGCACCATGAAAACTTATTCGGCGAAGCCGGGCGCAGTCAATAACGACTGGTATGTGGTAGACGCCCAGGGCAAGGTGCTCGGCCGTCTCGCGGCTCGTATCGCTATCCGGCTGCGCGGCAAGCACAAACCCGAGTACACACCGCACGTTGACACCGGCGATTACATCGTGGTTGTCAACGCTGCGAAGATCCGCGTTACCGGCAAGAAGGCCGAGGACAAGAAATACTACCGCCATACTGGCTACCCTGGCGGGATTCGCGAGACGAACTTCGCAAAGTTGCATGCCAAGTATCCCGGGCGCGTGTTGCAGAAGGCAGTCAAAGGGATGCTGCCGAAGGGGCCTCTCGGCTACGCAATGCTCAGGAAACTGAAGGTATACGCCGAGGGCGCGCACCCTCATTGCGCACAACAGCCCAAGGCACTGGAAATCTGAGGTCGAAATTATGGTCGGCGACTACTACTACGGCACGGGACGGCGCAAGAGCGCGGTTGCGCGTGTCTTCATCAAGCCCGGCAAGGGCGGCTTTGTCGTAAACGACAAGCCGGTGGACGAGTTCTTCGCGCGCGAAACCGGCCGCATGATTGTGCGCCAGCCGCTTGAGCTGACGAAGAACCTCGCCAGTTTCGACATCAAGGTAAATGTTTACGGCGGCGGGGAGAATGGCCAGGCGGGTGCGGTGCGCCATGGCATTGCCCGGGCGTTGATCGAGTATGATGCGGCGCTCAAGCCTGTGCTGAGCACTGCGGGGCTGGTCACGCGGGATGCGCGCGAAGTGGAACGAAAGAAGGTGGGCTTGCATAAGGCGCGGCGGCGCAAGCAGTTCTCGAAACGCTGAGTGAAGGGGCCTTCGGTCCCGAAGCCAAGGAAAAGCCGCCCACGGGCGGCTTTTTCGTCTGCGGGTGTTTCTGTTGCGGAGTGGTGAATGATCAGGGCGGGCATCGTCGGCGGGACCGGGTATACGGGCGTAGAACTGATGCGGCTGCTGGCACAACACCCTGGCGTCGAGCTCGTCGCAGTTACCTCGCGCAAGGACGCGGGCACGCCGGTTGCGAAGATGTTCCCGAGCCTGCGCGGTCGCGTGCCGCTCAATTTTGCCCAGCCCGAGCAGGCCGCGCTGGGTAAGTGCGACGTAGTGTTTTTTGCGACCCCGAGCGGCGTCGCGATGCGCGAGGCGCGGACGCTGCTCGATTCGGGAGCGCGCATCGTCGACCTCTCCGCGGATTTCCGGCTGCAGGATATCGCGGAGTGGGAGCAATGGTACGGAATAAAGCACGCATCGCCCGAGCTGGTCGGCGAAGCGGTATATGGCCTGTGCGAGGTCAATCGTGCGCGCATCCGCGAGGCTCGTCTGGTCGCGAATCCTGGCTGCTACCCGACTGCCGTGCAACTCGGTTTTCTGCCACTGATCGAGGCTGGTGTCGCCGACCACGATCACCTCATCGCCGACGCCAAGTCCGGCGTTAGCGGTGCGGGGCGCAAGGCCGAACTTCCGCTCTCCTTTTCCGAGGCATCCGACAATTTCATGGCCTACGGCGTGCCAGGGCACCGTCACTGGCCGGAGATCCGTCAGGGGCTGTCGCAGGTAGCCGGATGCGAGATCGGATTGGTGTTCACGGCCCATCTGACACCGATGATTCGCGGCATACACGCGACGCTTTATGCGCGGGTCACGGGCGAGGCGGATTTCCAGACCCTGTATCGAGAGCGTTACGCGGACGAGCCGTTCGTCGATGTCATGCCGGCGGGCAGCCATCCGGACACTCGATCGGTACGTGCGGCGAATCTATGCCGAATCGCGATCCACCGGCCGCGCGAAACTGCGACTAGATCGGATACCCTGGTCGTGCTGTCCGTAATCGACAATCTGGTAAAGGGCGCATCGGGGCAGGCGGTGCAAAACATGAACATCATGTTCGGATTGCCGGAACCCGCCGGGCTCGGGCAGGTTCCGATCGTGCCGTAGCACGCGCGATGATGCTTGGACTGCGCAAGCTGCGTAAGCGCTTCGGCATCACGGCGCCCAGGGTCGCGATTAGGACCGAGGTGCCTTGGTACCTGCGCTGGCTCGGTATCGCCATCATGCTCGCGTTTACCGGCGCGCTGGCTCTCTGGATGTACGACGCCGGCAGGCGTTTCGCGGGCTTCGATCGCGACCAGGTGGAACAGAAGCTCAGTGAGACGCAGGCGGAATTGGAAGCTGCGCGCACTGAGCTGAAGCGGCTGCGCGCCATCGCCAATGCGGCGGGAAGCCAACTCGCGATCGAACGTACTGCCCAGGAGCGGCTCGCGCAGCAAATCGGGACGTTGGAGCAGCAGGACGGCAAGTTGCGTGAGGATCTTGCCATCTTCGAGCGCATGCTGACCTCGGATCCGCGCAGTGTGCCGGCGCTCGCGATCTACCGCTTCGAAGTCACTCCCGATGTGCTGCCGGGCGAGTTTCGTTATCGGATGCTGCTGCTGACCTCCGGCCTTAGACGCGATCGCGAGTTTGACGGCCGCCTCGAACTACTGGTCAGCATGACTGAGGATGGCAAGAGTGCTATCATGAAATTTCCCGAGCGGACCGACGCCAGTGCCTCGGCTTTCCGTTTGACATTCAAGTACTTCCGGAGGGTGGAAGGTACGTTCCGGGTGGGGCCGAAGGCCAAGGTCGAGAGCGTGCAGGTCCGGGTTTACGAAGGCAACTCGGACGAGGCGCGCGCGACTCAGACGGTGAACTTGGGTTGATGGAGGATAGCGGATATGTTTCGCAAAGCAAGCAAGCCGCAGAACCGGATCGACAGCCTAATCGGCGCGACTACTCGGATCGAAGGCAACGTGTTCTTCAGCGGCGGCCTGCGGGTCGATGGAATGGTGCGCGGAAACGTTGCCGCGCTGCCCGACCAGCCAGGGACGTTGGTCGTGTCGGAGCAGGCACGCATCGACGGCGAGGTGCAGGCGGCGCACGTGGTCGTGAACGGCACTATCAACGGGCCGGTAAACGCGACAGAGTCGCTCGAACTTCAGACAGGTTCCCACGTCAAAGGGGATGTGCATTACAAGAGCGTGGAAATGCACCAGGGCGCGGTAGTTGAGGGCCGACTGGTTCACCACGGTGCGGAATCCAAGGCGATCGAACTGAAGCTCGCTTCGGGCAGCTAGCGGCAGGCACGGCAGCTGATCCGAATAGCCACGTTGACCCTAGGGGAACCAGGGCAGGATAATTTTAATATGAACATTCAGGAGCAAGAAATGAACGCTGTTACCGAAATGCCGGCGCCGTTGATCTTTACCGATAACGCCGCGAACAAGGTTCGCGAGCTTATTGACGAAGAGGGCAACACCGAGCTCAAGCTGCGCGTCTTCGTCAGCGGCGGGGGCTGCTCCGGCTTCCAGTATGGCTTCACGTTCGACGAGGTCCAGAACGACGACGACACGGCGATGCAGAAGAACGGCGTCACGCTTCTGATCGATCCGATGAGCTACCAGTATCTGGTGGGGGCCGAGATCGACTACCAGGAAGGTCTCGAAGGTGCGCAATTCGTGATCAAGAATCCGAATGCGACGACCACCTGCGGCTGCGGGTCTTCGTTTTCGGCCTAAGGCGGCTTGATCAGGCGGGCAAGAAAAGGGGCCGAGGCCCCTTTTTTTGTGTTCGCCCAGTTCTATTTCGGATAAATCGCGCCAAGCACGCGCGGGCCGCGCGCCCCGGTCACGGCCGGCAGGCTTGCCGGGATTCCGTGCAGCGCCATCTTGGCGAGCCAGGCAAACGCGACCGCTTCCACCAGCTCCGGAGCCAGTCCGCAGCTGTCACTCGAAACGACCGGTACCGGGCTGCAAAGTACGCGCAGGCGTCGCATCAGCGCGGCGTTGCGCGTACCTCCACCGCAAACGATCAGCCTTTCCGCACCCGGGTAGTAGCGCCGCCACGCGTCTGACACGCACCGGGCGCTGAATTCGAGCAGCGTCGCCTGGATCGTGCGCGGGTCCGCGGCGTCGGCGCCGTGTTCCGACAGCCAGGCGGCATTGAACAAATCGCGTCCGGTACTCTTTGGCGGCGTAGCCAATACATGGGGCTCGGCCAGGAAGCGCTCGAGCAGTTGCTGGTCCACCATGCCGCCGGCTGCCCAATCGCCATTGGCGTCCATCGGCGTGCCGAGGTGCTTCTCGGCCCACAAGTCGAGCAGGCAGTTGCCCGGGCCGCAGTCAAAACCGGCGACTGAGCCGGATCTCGGCAGCCAGGTGAGGTTTGCGATGCCGCCGAGATTGACAACGATCCGGTCTTCGTCCGAACTGGCGAACGCAAAGGCGTGAAACGCGGGCACCAGCGGTGCGCCCTGGCCCGCAGCCGCGATGTCCCGCTGGCGGAAATCGGCCACGACCCGAATCCCGCTCATTTCAGCTAGTAGCGCCGGGTTGCCGATCTGCACCGTGTAACCTAGCGCCGGTCGATGACGTACGGTTTGCCCGTGGCAGCCGATCGCGACCACCGCCTGTGCGGATATGGCGGCCCGTTCGAGGACCGCATCGACCGCTCCCGCATAGCAGCGCGCCAGCTCGTTGCCGAGCAAGGCCGCACGATGGATTTCGTCGTGTCCGGACGCGTTCAGGGCGAGCAGCGCGGCGCGCAGCCTCTCTTCGAACGGAACATGGACGCCGGCCACGGTTCGCGCGCGCCCATCGGAAAGGTCGGCTAGTGCCGCGTCGACCCCGTCGAGACTGGTGCCCGACATGAGGCCTAGGTAGAGCTGGCTGGGCACGATGTTCCCGGGCCCGCAGCGGAAGCGCTACTCCTGCAGCGCGACAGTGCTGGCGGCGACCAGATCGAGTTGCGCCAGGACCGGTCGGGCGTAGCGCCGGAACGCGGGAAGCTCCCACTCAGAAACTGGGACAGCCGCCGGCAATGCGACCGCGAGCGGGTTGCGCGCCACTCCCGCGATGCGGAATTCGTAATGCAGGTGCGGCCCGGTCGCCCAACCGGTCTGGCCGACAAAGCCGATAATCTCTCCCTGTTCGACCCGGGCACCGCGGTGAATCCCGCGCGCAAAGCCCCTCAGGTGGCCGTACACCGTGCTATAGCGGCCAGTGTTGCGCAGAATAATGACGTTGCCGTAGCCGCCCTTGCGTCCCGCAAACTCGATCACACCGTCGGCGGTGGCGCGCACCCGCGTGCCGAGCGGGGCGGCGTAGTCGACGCCCCTATGCTGACGCCAGGTGTGCAGGAATGGGTGCTTGCGCATGCCAAAGCGCGAGCTGATGCGCGAGAATTCCAGCGGAGCGCGCAGGAATGCCTTGCGCAGGCTCTGGCCGTCGGGGGCATAGTAGCCGCCCTTGCCGCTCGCGTCGACGTAATAGAGCGCGCGGAACGTCTTGCCCTTGTTGATGAACTCGGCGGCAATGACGCGTCCCGAACGCACCGGCCGTCCCCCGAGGTACTGCATTTCGTAGACCACCGACAATCGGTCGCCCTTGCGCAGGTCGCGGTAGAAATCGATGTCGCCGCCGAATACGTCGGCCAGCTGAATCGCGACGCTGTCGGGGATGTCCGCGGCATCGGCGGCCTCGAACAACGAAGACTGTATTTCGGCGGACTTGAGCAGCGTGGTCACCTCAAAGTGCGCCGCCTCGTCGCCGACCCGGAACCCTTGGCGCTCGGGCACGATGCTCCTCACGATATCGCGCCCGTTCAGGTAGCTCATTCGGACCAGGTCTCCCGCCGCGGAGATCTTGGCGGTGAGGACCGTGCCCGGGCGCAAGAGGTGCAGCGTGCCGAGTCTTATCAAGCGACTCGCTTGCGAACCCTCGACCCCGAGCCTTTCAAGCAGATCGCTCAGGGTTTCCCCGCGCTCGAAGCGCGCCTGGCGCACGTAGGAGCCGGGGGGCGCGATGAGGGCGTCGCGCGGGATGGCGATCGATTCCAGCGCCGCTTTCCCGGGCAGCGGCACCGGCTCAGCGGCCGGCGCAATGGCGAACGCCGCCACCACCCCGGACAGCGCAAGCGCAACCAGCACGGCCGCGCGCGCGCTGACTGGAGATGCAAACCAGGATGCAGTCTTCACGATCGCGATCTGACTCCGCATTTCCGGCTAAAATCCGTGTTCTTTCAGGCGTCTGCCGGCGTTATTTCGAGGCTGGCGCAGTGTAACAAACTTTGTCAGGCAGGCAAACCAACAAAGTCTCACCGGATGCGCCCGACATGACTCGAATTACGCAGGCACTAGAGCTGATAAAGCGCGGCAGTGACGAGCTGCTCGTCGAGCAGGAGCTCGCCAACAAACTTGCCTCGGGGCGCATGCTGCGGGTGAAGCTCGGACTCGATCCGACAGCCCCGGATCTCCACTTGGGGCACACGGTGGTGATCAACAAGCTGCGTCACTTTCAGCAGCTCGGGCACCAGGTGCAGTTCCTCATCGGTGACTTCACCGGAATGATCGGCGACCCGACCGGAAAGAACCAGACGCGTCCGCCGCTCACGCGCGAGGAGATCTTGCGCAACGCAACGACCTACCGCGACCAGGTCTTCAAGATCCTCGACTCCGAGAAGACCGAGATCCTGTTCAACTCGACCTGGTCCGACAAGCTCGGCGCCGAGGGCATGATCCGCCTGGCGGCGCGCTACACGGTCGCACGCATGCTCGAGCGCGACGACTTCGGCAAGCGCTTCCGGAGCAATCAGCCGATCGCGATCCACGAATTCCTCTACCCGCTGATGCAGGGCTACGACTCGGTGGCGATGAAATCGGACGTCGAGCTCGGCGGCACCGACCAGAAGTTCAATCTTCTGGTGGGACGCGAGCTGCAGAAGGACTTCGGCCAGGAACCGCAGTGCATCCTGACCATGCCGCTGCTGGAAGGACTGGATGGGGTCAACAAGATGTCGAAGTCTCTCGGAAATTACGTCGGCATTGCGGAGCCGGCCGGAGAGATGTTCGGCAAGCTGATGTCGATTTCGGATCAGCTCATGTGGCGCTATATCGAGCTCCTGTCGTTCGAACCGATGCAGAACGTGCGCAAGTGGCGCGACGAGGTGACGGCCGGGCGCAATCCGCGCGAGATCAAGGTGCTTCTCGCGCGCGAGATCGTGACACGCTTCCACGACAGCCGGGCGGCAGAAGAGGCACACGCGGAGTTCGAGCAGCGCTTTCGTCATGGGGTTCTGCCACAGGACATGCCGCAGGTGACGCTGCGGGTGGGCGACGACGGCTTGGCCGCGCCGCAGCTGCTCAAGCAGGCGGGACTCGTGCCTAGCATCTCCGAGGCAATGCGCATGATCGAGCAGGGGGGCGTGAGGCTCGACGGCCAGCGCCTGTCTGACAAGGGGCTTCGGATTGCGCGCGGCGAAACGGTCGTGGCGCAGGTCGGCAAGCGCAAGTTCGCGCGCATCACTCTCGCCTGAGACAAGCCATGCCGGAAAACCACGTCTACGAGGTCTACGCGATCAAGTACGCGCACCACGAGCGCAATGCCGGCGAGAATTTCATCGGCGGTGATCCGCACAACGGACCCATGCCGCTCGACTATTTTATCTGGTTGGTTCGCGCCGGCGAACGAGCGCTGGTGGTCGACACCGGATTCTCGGCCGCGACCGGCGCGCGCCGCGGCCGCGACCACCTGCGCTGCCCGACTGACGGCCTGCGCATGCTCGGAGTGGAGGCGGGCAAGGTGAGCGACGTCGTGATCACGCACCTGCATTACGACCATGTCGGCAATTTCGACCTCTTTCCCGCCGCGAGCTTTCACCTGCAGGACGACGAGCTGAGCTACGCCACCGGCCGTCACATGTCCTATCCCGTGTTCAGCGGCGCGTTCGACGTCGAGGACGTGGTCGGCATGGTGCGCAATGCCTACCGCGGGCGAGTTCGCTTTCACGATGGCGATGCGGAGATCTGCCCGGGCGTGTCGCTGCACCTCATTGGCGGCCATACCAAGGGTCTTCAGGTGGTGCGCGTGGCGACGCGCCGCGGATGGCTGGTCCTCGCCTCGGACGCAAGCCACTTCTACGCCAACATGGAGCAGGTGCGACCGTTCCCCATCGTATACTCGGTAGCCGACATGGTGCAGGGCTACCGCCGCCTGCGGGAACTGGCCGATTCGCCGGCGCACATCATTCCCGGCCACGATCCCCAGGTGTTGCACCGCTATCCCGCGCCGAGCAAAGATCTTGAGGGAGTGGTCGCGCGGCTTGACTGACCCGCAGGAAAATCGTAAAGATACGATTAGAAACGGCGCGAATTTGGGAGGAGGAGCGGCAGGGGACGACCTCGAAAAGGGCAGATATGAAGCCTGGTGACGACGCGAAGTCACGATAGGCAACAACAAGATTCGACGCCGGGCGCGGAGCCCGGCGTTTTTGTTTGGGCTGCCGGGTTTGTGCTAAAAGCGCGTTATGGAGTTCGACTTCGACCAAGCGATCGACCGCTCGGGCACGTGGAGCGCGCGCTGGGAGCGCTACGCGGGTCGGGACGTGATTCCGCTGTGGGTCGCCGATACCGATTTTCGGGCCCCGCCCGCGGTCCTCGATGCCTTCTCGAAGCGCGTGGCGCACGGCGTGTTCGGCTACACCGAGGTGCCGCAGGCGCTGCGTGCGGCGATCGTCGAGCGCATGCGCGATCTCTACCGCTGGCGGATCGAGCCGGGCTGGATCGTATTCCTGCCCGGCGTGGTTCCGGGGCTGCACCTGGCGGCGCGCCACCTGGTGCCGGCGGACGGCCACGTGCTGGTTCCCACGCCGATCTACCACCATTTCAAGCGCGCGGTGCAGCTCGCGCCGCGCGCGCACAGCGACGTTCCGCTCGTGCTGTCGTCGGGGCGCTGGGTGTTCGACGAGGACCGTCTCGCGCAGGCCGTGCGGCGGGACTCGAAACTGCTGTTCCTGTGCAACCCGCAGAATCCGGGCGGCACCGCCTTCACCCGCGCCGAGCTCGAGCGGCTCGCGTCGCTCGCCGAGCGCCATGATCTGCGCATCTGTTCCGACGAGATCCACGCCGACATCCTGCTCGACCCCGGCAGCCTGCACGTGCCGATCGCGAGCCTCTCGCCCGAGATCTCGCGTCGTACCGCGACCTTGATGTCGCCAAACAAGTCGTTCAATTTTCCTGGTGCGGGCTGCGCCTTCGCGATCATCGAGGATGCCGCCATGCGGCGCGAATTCTCCTCGGACCTGCACGCGACCGTGCACGACGCGTCGGTGTTCGGATACCTTGGCGCGCTCGCCGCCTATCGCGAGGGCGGGCAGTGGCTGGACGCGCAGCTCGAATACCTGCGCGCCAACCGCGACACGGTCGAGCAGGCCGTGGCGCGTATGCCCGGTTTGGCGATGGCGCACGTGGAGGCGACCTACCTGGCGTGGATCGATGCCAGCGAGCTCGGTGTGCCGGATCCCCAGGCGCTCTTTCTCGAGCACGGGGTTGCGATGTCGCCGGGCGCCCAATTCGGCGCCGCGGGGTTCGTGCGCCTAAATTTCGGCACGCAGCGCGCTCGGCTCGCGCAGGCCCTGCAGCGCATGGCCGGCGCGCTCGAGTCGCGCGGCTAGGGATTCGCGCCGCGCAGCACCTGCGCTGCCGTCAGGACCCGCTCCAGGTGGGGGTCTCGCACGCCGATGGCGTGCATGTGTGCGATGGTTCGCTGCAAGTATTCGAGATTGTGCCCCCGCTGCCCGGATCCCTGGGCGACCAGCCGAGCCGTATGCGCAAGGTCGAGATCGCGCGCGTACTGTTGATGCCGCGGATCGGCGACAAATGCTACCGCGCGCACCGCGCGCCGCGCACCCAGGCGCACCGGAACCAGCCGCGGCTGGTAGACCCGGTTTCGCATTTCGCGCTGCCACAGCTTGGCCAGTACGGCCGCCGCGCTTGCGGCCGGGATGCGGAACGCCACTCCCCAGCAGGATCCGCCGCGGCGCAGCCCCATCACCAGCCCCGGCCGCTCGGGCGTGCCGCGATGCCGGTGCGAGTAGATGCAAAGCGAGCGGTGGTAGCCGTACACGAAGCCGGGCGCCTTCGCCCGATAACGAAAGCCCGGAGACCACATCAACGAGCCGTAGCCGAAAACCCACAGGTCCCCCGGTGGAAGCAGCGGCAGCAGTCGCGCAACGGTCATTTCTACCCGAAGTCGTCCTTCGTTTTGTTATCGTAGCCGACATTGCCACGCCCCCCACACCCTGAACGATGCGAAAGTCCTGGTTGCCGATGCTGCTCCTGCTGGGTGCGATCGGTGCTTCGGCACAGGCGCCGCGGCCCGCGCCGCGCAGCGCGGCGCCAGCGCTCGAGCTGCGCGGCGTGGACGGCCGGGTCCATCGGCTGGCGGACTATCGGGGCAAGGTCGTGCTGGTCAACTTCTGGGCCAGCTGGTGCGAGCCATGCCGCGAGGAGATGCCTTCAATCGAGCGACTGCGCCGCTCGCTGCGGGGCGAGCCTTTCGTGGTCCTGGCGGTCAACGTGGGCGAGGGGGCGCAAGCCGCGCGCCGGTTCGCCGACGCCGTGCAACTGGGCTCGGCGCTGCTGCTGGATCGAGACGGCGCCGCGGCTCGCGCCTGGGGCGCACGCGCGCTTCCGAGCACCTTCATCGTCGGACCTGAAGGAACGATCCGCTACCGCTACGTCGGCGCCCTCGACTGGTCGTCCCCGGCAGTGCGCGGGGCGATCACCGGGCTGATGCCACGGCGACCATCGCTGCGGTCCGCGTCGGCCCTGTAGTAGCAGAGTTTGACCCGGATCAAGGCGCCTAGCTCGGCCGCCCGGACACTTGGCGCATGGGCGCCGAATTTGCTCCAGACGAGTCTGCGGTGTGGGATGCGCTGCGCACCGTCAGCGACCCCGAGGTCGGGGAGAACGTGGTCGATCTCGGCCTCGTCTACCGTATCGACTGCGCCTCTGGCCGGGTACGCGTCGAGATGACGATGACTTCGCCCGGGTGCCCGATGAGCGGCGCGATAGCGGCGCAGGCCGAAGACGCGATCCGCAACGCTTGCGCCGACGTGCGGGAAGTGAAGGTCGACATCGTGTTCGATCCGCCCTGGACCCCCGAGCGGATGAGCGAGCAGGTCAGGCAGCGCTTCGGGTGGTAGCGCCGCGATGAGCGACCTGGCACCGGCTGCGCGCACTCTCTTGCTGGCGCTCGGCTTCATCGCCCTGCTGCTGGGCATCGCGGGCGGGCTAGTGCGCCTCGGACTGCCCTTGCCTGCCGCCGCCGCCGGGATCGCGTGGCACGGGGCGCTGATGGCGAGCGCATTTTTCGGCACGCTGATCGCGCTCGAGAGGGCGGTCGCCATCGGGCGCCGCTGGGCCTATCTTGCGCCGGCGGCGTGCGGGGCCGGCGGCTTGGTCCTGTTGGCGGGCTATGCGCGCACTGGATTCGCGCTGCTGGCGGCGGGAAGCGCCGTGTTAGCGCTCGTATCGAGCTCGATCTGGTGGCGCCACAAGGCGCTGCACACCGGCCTGCTCGCGCTCGGCGCGCTGGGATTGCTGGCGGCGAACCTGGCGCTGCTGGCGGGCATGCCGGCAGAGTCCTCGGTGCCGTGCTGGATCGCGTTCTTCGCGCTGACGATCGGCGGCGAGCGGCTCGAGCTCTCGCGCTTGTCGCCGGTGCCGCCTGCCGCGCGCGGGGCGTTCGCTGCCTTGGGCGCGGCGCTGCTGCTGTCGGCATTCGCGGCGCTCGCCTCGTTCGTGCCCGCGCTCCGCGTGGGCGGCGCGCTGCTCGTCGCCTGCGCCCTGTGGCTCGCGCGCTACGACATCGCCACGCGCACGCTGCGCGCCGCCGGCCTGACACGCTACATCGCGCTGTGCCTGCTGGCCGGATACGCATGGCTCGCGATCGGCGGCGCACTGCTGGCAAGCGGTGCGGTGTTCGACGACGCGCGCGCGTTGTGGGACGCGGCACTGCACGCCATCCTGCTCGGATTCGTGTTTTCAATGGTATTCGGCCACGCCCCCGTGATCCTGCCGGCGGTGCTAAGAGTCGCGCTGCCCTACTCGCCGATCCTCTACCTGCCGCTCGCGCTGCTGCATGTTTCGCTCGCGATCCGGCTCGCGGGGGATCTCGGCACGAGCACCGCGCAGCGCGCGGCAGGCGGAGCGGGCAACGCGCTCGCGATTGCCGTTTTCATCCTTACCGCCGCTGCGCTGGCGCTTTCGCGCAGCAGCCGTGTCCGTTCGAGAACTTAAGGAGGAATTCATGAAATCGCCGATGCTCTCCGCGGCGCTTGTCGCCGCGTCCGTCGCTGCATGTCCGGTCCAGGCGCAGCAGGGCACCTACGAGGTGAAACTCATGACACCCGAGACCGCGCTGGTCGCGGCGCAGGCGGCGCTCAAGCAGTGTCGCGCGCTCGGCTACCAGGTGACCGTGGCCGTGGTAGATCGCAGCGGCACGCCGCAAGTGGTGCTGCGCGACCGTTTCGCCGGACCGCACACCGTGCGCACCGCGATCGGCAAGGCCTGGACCGCGGCCAGCTTCAGGACCGACACGAGCGAGCTGGTCGAGTTGACCCAGCCGGGCAAGCCGCAAAGCGGGGTGCGCGGGTTGCACAACGTGGTCGTGCTGGGCGGCGGCAAGGTGCTCCAGAGCGGAGGCGCGCTGGTCGGCGCGATCGGGGTCTCGGGCGCGCCGGGCGGCGCCGAAGACGAGCGTTGCGCTGCCGCGGGGATCGACGCCGTGCGCGAAGCGCTCGAGCTCTGAGCAGCGCTCAAAGCAGCTTGCCGGGGTTCATCAGACCGAGGGGGTCCAGCGCGTCCTTGAGAGTACGCATGAGCGCGAGCTCGAGCGGATCCTTGTGGCGGCGGATTTCTTCGCGCTTGAGCTGTCCGAGCCCGTGCTCGGCCGAGATCGATCCGCCGAGAGCGTCGACCACGCCGTAGACGACGCGGTTGACCGCGCCCTGACGGCCGATCAGATCCTCGGTGGCGGCGGCGTTGCCCATGCCGACGTTGAAGTGGACGTTGCCGTCGCCGATGTGCCCGAAAGCGTAGACTCGCACGCCAGGCAATTCGGCCTCCAGCGCGGCCGAGGCGCGCTCGATCAGCGCCGGCACGCGCGACACCGGCACCGAGACGTCGTGCTTGACGTTGCGGAACTGCGCTTCCGGAATCATGTCGCGGATCCTCCACAAGGCGCGCGCCTGCGCCTCGCTGTGCGCGAGCGCGACGTCTTCCAGCGCGCCATGCTCGGCACATTCGTTCAGCGCTTGCTCCGCGAGCGCCTGCAGCGCGGCAGGTTCGCCGCCGTCGGCCAACTCGGCGAGCACGTACCACGGGTGTGGCGCGCGGAGCGGATCGAGCGTGCCCGGGGCGTGCGCGAGAACCGCGTCGAGGCAGGCGCGCGACACCAGCTCGAACGCGCTCAACCGATCGCCCAGGCGCCCGCGCAGACGGGCCAGCAGTTCGACCGCGCGCGCGGGGCTCGCGAGCGCAATCCAGGCGGTCGTGACCGCCGAGGGCCTCGGGTACAGCTTCAGCACCGCCGCGGTTATGACGCCGAGCGTGCCCTCGGCACCGATGAAGAGCTGCTTCAGATCGTAGCCGGTATTGTCCTTGCGCAGGCCGCGCAGTCCGCTCCAGATGCGGCCATCGGGCAGCACGACCTCGAGCCCGAGCACCTGCTCGCGCGCGTTGCCGTAGCGCAGAACGTTCACGCCGCCGGCGTTGGTCGACAGGTTGCCGCCGATCATGCAGCTGCCTTGCGCCCCCAGCGAAAGCGCAAAGAGCCGTCCCGCGCCTTCCGCCGCGCGCTGGATTTCGGCCAGCACGCATCCTGCTTCCGCAGTCAGGGTATTGTTCAGCGCGTCGAGCTCGCGGATGCGGTTCATGCGCCCGAGCGACAGCACGATCTCGCGTCTCGCGCCGGTCGGAACCGAGCCGCCGCACAAGCCGGTGTTGCCGCCCTGGGGCACGAGCGCGACGCCTTCGTCCGCGCACAGCCGGACCACCGCCGAGACCTCGGCCGTACTAGAGGGGCGCACCACGCACTCGGCGGCGGCGTGGTACTGCCGCCGCCAGTCGGTGAAATACGGCGCGGTATCCTGCGGCTGCGCGAGCACCTGCGCGCGCCCGACGACGGCGGCGAGGCGGGCGAGGAAGCTGTCCTGCGGCATCTTTCAGATGTTCCTTGACGCGGATTTTGTCACACCTTACTTTGGAGCCGGAGCCCGGACGGTTTGAATCGAAGACAAGCGATGAATGAATTGCGCGCGCTGCTGTTGGCGCTCGTGCTCGCGCCCGCATACGCATCGGCGCAGACTGCGACGCGCCCCGTGGTGGTCGGCGCTGCGGTGGCGCAGACGGGCCAGCTGGCCGATCTCGCAGCCGGCTACCGCGAGGCGCTGCTGCTGTGGCAGGACGAGGTCAACGCCGCCGGCGGTTTGCTCGGGCGCCGCGTCGAGCTGCGGCTGATCGACGACCGCTCGGAGGCGATCACCGCGGAACGGCTGTACGAGCGCCTGATGGGCGAGCACCGCGCCGACCTGCTGATCGGCCCGTTCGGATCGGCCGCATCGCGCGGCGCGGCTGCCGCCGCCGACCGTGCGCACAGGGTGCTGATCAACGCGAGCGGCGCCACTCAGTCCGTGCTGAGAGCGGGGCACCGCTACGTGTTCCAGGTCGCCGCGCCGTACGCGGTCTACGGCACGGGGGTGCTCGCGGTAGTGCGCCAGGCGGGGTATCGACGGCTGTTCATCCTCGCGCGCGACGATCCCGCTTCGCGCGAAATGGCGACGCACGCGGCGGCGGGCGCGGCCCGGCAGGGGATGAGCCCCGGCGCCGGAGGTGTTCACGTGTACGCGCCGGCACTAAGCGATTTCGAACCCCTGGTTGCGATGGCGAGAGCGGCTGGCGCTGATGCCTGGATCGCGTTCGGCGAAGCGAACGATGCGGCCGAGATGGTCAAGACCTTCAAGCGCCTGAGCTATGCGCCGCGGCTCCTCTTCGCGCAGGGCGCGGCCGACCCGCGCTTCATTGCCGCGGTAGGCCAGGACGCGGAGCAGGTGATCGGCCTGAGCGCGTACGAGCCTTTTTTCGCGACCCCCGGCAACGCCGAATTCGTCAAGGCGTTCGAGGCCAGGTGGTCTTCGCCCCCCGGTCTGGCCGCCGCCGAGGGTTACGCGGCGGCAAAGGTGCTGGAACTGGCGGTCAGGCGCGCGGGCAGTCTGGACCAGGAGCGGCTGCGCGAGACGCTTGCCGCGCTGACGACGGAAACCGTGCTCGGCGAGTATAAGCTCGACTCCGCGAGCGGCGAGCAGCTCGGCGTGCGGCCCGCACTGCTTCAGATTCTCAAGGGGCGGCGCGAAGTGGTGTGGCCCGACGAGCTCGCGACCGCCATGTGGCAGCTGCCCTACCCCGGCTGGCGCCAGCGCCAGGTTCTGCAGAAATAGGAAGCCAGATGCCTCTCTACCGCTCGTTTCTCTTTGCTCCCGGCAATCATGCGCGCCGAGTCGAAAAAGCGTTCACCGTAGGGGCCGACGCGGTGATCCTCGATCTTGAGGATGCGGTGGCGAGCGCGCAAAAGCCCGCTGCGCGCGAGGCAGTCGCCGCCGCGCTGGCGCAGCCGCGCCGCTGCCGCGGTTACGCGCGCGTAAACTCGCCTTCGACGCCGCACTGCTACGCCGACCTGGTGGCGGTAATCGGCCAGGGCACGGCGGGCGTAGTGCTGCCGAAGGTCGAAAGCGCGGCGGACCTGCACGCAATAGACTGGCTGATCGCGAACCTCGAGCGCGAGCGCGGCGTCGCCGTCGGCTCGATCGACCTGATACCGATCATCGAAACTGCGCTCGGTATGCAGCGCATCGACCGTGTGGTTCAGGCGCGCGGGCTGCGGCCCTACGAAGGGCGTTGGCGCGTCAGGCGACTCGCCTTTGGCGCGGCCGATTACGCAGCCGAGGTCGGCCTTGCGCCCGGGCTGGACGAGCCCGAGTTGGCCGACGCGCGCGCGCGGGTAGTGCTCGCCTCGCGCGCCGCGGGGCTGGATGGGCCGTTGGACAGCCCCTGGTTCCACTTGCGCGAGACCGAGGCTTTCTCGCGCGCGCTGGAGCGCAGCCGCCGCGGCGGTTTCCAGGGCAGGCTGTGCATTCATCCGGACCAGGTCCAGGCGGTGAACGCGGCCTACGCGCCGAGCAAGGAAGAGGTCGAACGCGCCGAACGGATCGTCGCCGCTTTCGACGCCGCGGAAGCGAGCGGCGCGGCCGCGATCCAGGTCGACGGCCAGATGATCGACTATCCGATCGCATACCGCGCACGCGCGGTGCTCGAAGCCGCGCGCGAGATCGACGCGCAGCGCAACTGAAGCCGGCTTGAGCGCCGCCCCGCCGTCGCTGCGGCCGGTCGCGCTGCCGCTCGCGGCGACCCTCGCCGTACAGACCCTGGTCGCGCTGGCCGTGTATTGCGCGCCTGTGATGGCGCCGGTTGCGGCGCCGGCGCTCGGAGTCGCTCCTTCGGCGATCGGCTATTTCATCGCATTGGTTTATTTCGGCAGCATGCTTGGCAGCGTCACTTCAGGCGGCTGGGTCGCGCGCTTCGGACCGATCCGCGTCAGCCAGGTCGGGCTTGTTCTCAGCCTGGGCGGTCTGGCGCTCGGTGCTTCGGCGTGGCTGCCGCTCGCGGCGCTGGGCGCCGTCGTGATCGGCCTGGGCTACGGTCCGGCCACGCCCGCCAGCTCCCACATTCTCGCGCGCGCCTCGCCTCCCGGCCTGGTGGCGTTGACCTTTTCGATCAAGCAGACCGGGGTTCCCTTGGGAGGGGCGATCGCCGGCGCGCTTGTGCCCGTGATGATCCATACGCTCGGCTGGCGCGCGAGCGCGCTCGCGATCGGGCTGGCCTGCCTGGCGCTTGCCTTTGCGATCGAGCCGGTGCGGCCGCGCTACGACCGAGGCCTGAACCGCAAGGCACCCATTTCCCTGCGCTCGGCGTTCGCGCCGGTCGCGCTCGTCCTGCGCGAGCGGCGGCTGAAGGAGATGGCGCTGACCTCGTTCATCTACGGCGGGGTGCAGATCACGCTGGTGAGCTACCTGGTGACCTTCCTCACCGACGCGTTCGCGATGAGCCTGGTGCTGGCGGGCCTGGTGATGGCGGTGTCGCAGCTCGCGAGCGTGATCGGGCGCGTGCTCTGGGGCGTGGTTGCCGACCGCGCGCTGTCGCGGCGCAGGATGCTCGGACTACTGGGAATGGGAATGGGATTCTCCGCCATCGCCACCCTGGCGGCGGGGCCGCATTGGCCGGGCTGGCTGCTGTTCGCCTACGCCGCAGTGTTTGGCGCGACCGCGGTGGGCTGGAACGGCGTCTACCTCGCCGAAGTGGCGCGTCTCGCGCCGCAGGGACAGACCAGTCAGGCGACCGGCGGTTGCCTGTTCTTCACCTTTCTGGGCGTGGTGGTCACGCCGCCGCTGTTCAACGTCGTGCTGGCGCTCGCCGGCAGCTACGCCGCGGCCTACGCGGTTTTCGGCGCGCCGTCGCTGGCTATCGGCGTGCGCCTCCTGCTCGCCCGCCCAGGCTGGAATCAGGCGCCATGAAATCGGTCATCCTGGTGCACGGGCTATGGATGCCCGGCCTCGCGATGTCGCCCATGGCCGGTCGGCTGTCGCGCGTCGGCTACGACTGCCACCTGTTCGACTACGCCGGGCGCGAACGGCCGCTGGCCGCGAACGCGGAGCGCCTGGCGCAGTTCGCGCGCGGCGTTGGCCCGGCGCACTTCGTCGGCCACAGCCTGGGCGGCCTGGTGGTGCTCGAAGCGCTCGACGCGAATCCCGCGCTCGCCGTCGGGCGGGTCGTGCTGCTCGGAACGCCCGCGCGCGGCTGCCTGGCCGGGCGCCGGCTCGCGAGTTACGGTTTCGGCCGCTGGATGCTGGGCGAGAGCGAAGCGCTGTGGCGCGAGGGGCACGCGGCGCGCTGGACGCGCCCAGAGCCGCTCGGCATCGTCGCAGGCACTCTCCCGCTCGGGCTGGGCCGCACCCTCGGACATCTGTCGGGCGCGAACGACGGCGTGGTGTGCGTCGACGAGACCCGCATCGAGGGCGCAGCAGCCTGCAGCGTACTCCCGGTGAGCCACAGCGGCATGCTGCTCTCGGCGCGCGTGGCGCGCGATCTGCGGGCCTTCCTCGAGACCGGGAGCTTCGCCCCGCATGTGCGCTAGATGGCTTGCGCTGGCGGCGCTGCTCGCGCTCTCGGGCTGCGAGACCCTGTCGTATTACGCCCAGGCGGTCGGCGGGCAGCTCGAGCTCATGCACCGCGCGCAGCCGCTGGCCGACTGGATCTCGGATCCCGACACGCCCCCCGCGCTGCGCCGGCGGCTCGAGCTCGCCGCGCGCGTGCGCCAATTTGCCTCGCGCGAGCTTGCGCTGCCCGACAACGGCAGCTACCGCAGCTACGCCGAGCTCGGCCGGCCCTACGCGGTCTGGAACGTGTTCGCGGCGCCCGAATTCTCGCTGCATCCGGTCGAGTCATGCTTTCCGATCGCCGGCTGCGTTGCCTATCGCGGATTCTTCGCGCACGACGACGCCGAGCGCTTCGCGGCGAAGCAGCGCGCCGAAGGTCTAGACGTTTTCAGCTACGGCGTGCCGGCGTACTCGACCCTGGGCTGGTTCGACGACCCGCTGCTTTCGACCTTCATTCGCTACCCCGAATGGGAGCTCGCGCGGCTGATCTTCCACGAGCTTGCGCACCAGCTCGTCTACGTGAAGGGCGACACGACGTTCAACGAGTCCTTCGCGGTAACCGTGCAGGACGAGGGCGTGCGGCGCTGGCTCGAGTCCGAGGGCCGCGGCGCGGAGCTTGCCGCGTTGCACGAAGCCGAAGCGCGCAATGACGAGTTCACGGCCCTAATCGAGGACGCGCGCGCGCGCCTCGCGCGCCTGTACGCCGAGCCGCTCGCGCCGGCCGCGATGCGCAGCGCCAAGCGGGCCGAGCTCGCGCGCCTCGCCGAACGCTACTCGGCGCTCAAGGCGCGCTGGGGAGGCTACGCCGGCTTCGACCGCCTGATGCGCGAGCCCAACAACGCGCTGCTGGCGTCGATTTCCGTCTATTCGCAGCTGGTTCCGGGCTTCAGGCGCGAGCTCGCGGCGGTGCACGGCGACCTGCCCGCCTTCTACGCCAGGGTGAAAGCGCTCGCCCGCCTGCCCAAGGCCGAACGCGACGCCGCGCTGGGCGGCGCGGGCGGGGCCGCCCGCTAGCGCGCGGTCCAGCCCAGGTCCATCGTGAGGGCGGCCCCGGTAATGGTGCCGGCGGACTCGCCGCACAGGTAGGCGACGAAGCCGGCGACTTCGGACGGCTCGATCAGGCGCTTTACCGCCGCCGGCGCGAGCATGATTTTCTCGATCACTTCCTCGGGCGAGATGCCGTTCGCCTTGGCCTGATCGGCGATCTGCGCATCGACCAGCGGCGTGCGCACGTAGGCCGGGCAGATCGCGTTCACTGTGATGCCGAACTCGCCGCCTTCCAGCGCCGCGGTGCGCGTCAGCCCGACCAGCCCGTGCTTGGCCGAGACGTAGCCGACCTTGAACGGCGAGGCGATTAGCGCATGGATCGACGCGATGTTGACCACGCGGCCCCATTTCTGCTTTTTCATCGCCGGCCAGCAGTAGCGCGTGAGCAGAAACGGTGCGCTGAGCATGAGCGCGATCATGCGCTGCCACTGCTCTTCCGGAAAATCCTCGATCGGGGAGACATGCTGGTAGCCGGCGTTGTTGATCAGCACGTGCACCGTGCCGTGCGCGGCGAGCGTGGTCTCGACCAGCCGCTGGCAGCCCTCGCGCTGGGTCAGGTCCACGGCCACGAAGCGCCCACCGAGGCGCCTGGCGTGCTCCGCGCCGGCCTTTTCATTGACGTCGGCCAGCACCACTTTGGCGCCGTCGGCGGCGAGCCGCTCGGCGCAGGCGAGGCCGATGCCGCTTGCGGCGCCCGTGACGATCGCGATCTTGTCCTTGAGCATCGCTCAGCTGATCTTCGTGTTGACCCACTTGTCGAACGCGGGCCGCTCGAGCAGGCGCTTGTGCCAGGCGGTAACGTTGGAACAGGCCGGACGTTCCAGCGGCAGATTGAGCCACAGGTGCAGATGGCAGCCGAGCGGGATGTCGCCCATCGTGAACTGTTCGCCCGCGATAAAGCGCCGCCCGGCGAGCGCCGCGTCGACGTAACCGGCGAGCTCGCCGCATTTCCTCGCGCCGTCGCCGATCGCCTTCATGTCGCGGCTCTCGGCCGGTGTGCGCACCAGGCCCCAGAACACGGGCCGGAACGCCGGCAGGAAGCTTCCGGCCGCCCAGTCCATCCAGCGGTCGGCGTCCGCGCGCAGGCGCAGGTCCGTCGGCCAGAGCTTGCCCGCGCCGTGCTTGGCCGACAGGTAGCGCACGATGGCGTGCGATTCCCACAGCACGAAGCCGTCTTCCTCGATGGTCGGCACCAGGCCGTTGGGATTTAGCTTGCGGTACTCGGGCGTGTTTACCACCCCGTACTGCATCCCCGCGTCCACGCGCTCGAACGGCAGGCCGAGCTCGTCGCAGCACCACAGCACCTTGCGCACGTTGACCGAGTTGGCGCGCCCCCAGATCTTCAGCATCGCGTTCTCCTAGAAACCCACTGCTTGCCCGTCGCGGCGCGGATCGCTCGCGGCGAAGTAGCCGCCGTCGAGCTTCCAGATCATCTGCGCGCAGCCGAACTGGTTGTAGTCGTCTACGGTCACGATGCGGTGACCGCGCTGCTTGAGCGCTGCCAGCGTCGCGGCGGGGAAGCCGCCTTCGACGCTCACGTCCAGGCCCTGCACCCAGCGAAAGCGCGGCCCGTCGCTCGCGGCCTGCGGGTTTTGGCCGTAGTCGGCGATGCGCACCATGACCTGGGTGTGGCCCTGGGGCTGCATCGTGCCGCCCATGACGCCGAAGCTCATCACCGGCTTGCCGCCCCGGGTGACGAAACCCGGGATGATGGTCTGGTAGGGGCGCTTGCTCGGGGCCACGCGGTTGGGATGACCTTCCTTCAGCACGAACGTCGCGCCGCGGTTCTGCAGCGAGATCCCGGTGCCCGGAACGACCACGCCGGAGCCGAAGCCCATGTAGTTCGACTGGATCATCGACACCATCATGCCCGAGGCGTCCGCTGCGGTGAGATATACCGTGCCGCCCTTGGGCGGTGTGCCGGCAGCGAAGGGCTGCGCCTTGCTCATGTCGATCAGCTTCGCGCGCGAGGCGAGATAGCCCTTGTCGAGCATGCGCGCCGGCGGGAAGGGCATGTAATCGATGTCGGCGACGTAGGCCTGCGCATCGGCGAAGGCGAGCTTCACCGCCTCGATTTGCAGGTGCACGCTGTCGGCCGAGTCGACCGCATGGCTGGCAAGGTCGAAATTCTCGAGGATCCCGAGCGCGATCAGCGCCACGATGCCCTGGCCGTTGGGCGGCAGCTCGTGCAGCGTGTAGCCGCGGTAATCCATGCTCAACGTATCGACCCAGTCAGGCTTGTGCGCGGCGAGGTCGGAGGCCTTCATCACGCCGCCGTTGGCTCTGGAATGCACCTCGAGCTTGTGCGCGAGCTCCCCGCGGTAGAACGCCTCGCCCTTGCTGGCCGCGATCTTTTCCAGGGTCGCGGCGTGATCCGCGAAGCGGAACTGCTGGCCCGGCGCGGGAGGCTTGCCCCCCGGCAGGAAGGCTTCGGCGAAGCCCGGCTGAACCTTGAGCTCCGTGGCCTGCGCCGCCCACTGGCGCGCGATGGTCGGCGAGACCAGGAATCCGTTGCGGCCATAGCCGATCGCGGGTTCGAACAGCTTTTCGAACGGCAGCTTGCCGAAGCGCGCGCTGAGCTCGCGCCACGCAGACACGCAGCCGGGCACGCTGACGGAGTTCCAGCCGCGCACCGGCACGCCTTGTTGCCCGGCGAAGAGCGCCGGCGTCCAGCCCGCGGGCGAGCGGCCCGAGGCGTTCAGGCCGTGCAGTCGCCTGCCGTCCCAGACGATGGCGTAGGCGTCGGAGCCGATGCCGTTCGAGACCGGCTCGACCAGCGTAAGCGTGATCGCGCTGGCGAGGATCGCGTCGACCGCGTTGCCGCCCGCGAGCAGCATGCGCAGGCCCGCTTGCGCGGCGAGCGGCTGCGAAGTGCAGACGACGTTTGCCGCCAAGAGCGGCTTGCGCGGCCAGGCATAGGGCAGATCCCAGGAGAAAGATGGCGTCATCGATCAGTTGCTTTCGTGTTCGAAATCGAGCACCACGCGGCCGAGGATCCGGCCGGCTTTCAGCTCTTCAAGCGTGCGATTGACTTCGCCCGCCGGCCGCGTCTCGACCGGCGAGGGCTTGAGCTTCTTCTTCCTGGCCAGGGCTACGACCTCTTTCAGCTCCTGCAGGTCGCCGACGTAGGAGCCGATGATGCCGATCGCGCGCTGCGCAATCGGGGGCAGGGGATATGTCAGCTCGCCCCCGAACAGGCCGCACAGCACGTAGCGCCCGCCTTTTCTGAGCGCGCCGATGCCGAGCTGCGCGGTGGCCGGCATGCCGACGAAATCGATTGCGCCCGCAAGATTGCCCTGCGCGAGCTGGGCGAGCTTTTGCGCCGCGTCGGGCGCGCGCGTATCGAGCACCAGCCTCGCGCCGAGCTTTCTGGCCGCGGCGAGCTTGGACTCGTCGATGTCGCAGGCAATGACGTTCTTGACGCCCTTGGCCTTGAAGATCGAGACCGCGATCAGGCCCAGGCCGCCGCAACCCAGCACCGCGACCCAATCCCTGGGCCCGGGCACGGGCAGCTTGTTGATTCCGCTGTAGGCCGTGAGCGCCGAGCAGGCGAGCGTCGAGGCGAAGCCCTCCTCGATGCCGCTCGCCTCGAGCAGGTACTTCGGGTGCGGCACGAGCAGGTGCGTGGCGTAGGCGCCGGCGCGGTTGACGCCGAGGAAGCGCGAGCCCGAGACGCAGTAGTTGTCCTTGCCGGCCTTGCACACCGCGCACTTGCCGCAGCCGATCCACGGATAGACCAGGCGCTTCTGGCCGATTCTCAGGCCCTTGGCGGCCTTCGCGGCCGCCGGGCCCATCGCCTGAACCACGCCGAAGGGCTCGTGCCCGAGCGTGAACGGCGGCACGCAGCCGCGCTCCTTGACGTAGAAGCGCTTGCCGCCGCCCCAGTCGAAGTAGCCGTCCCAGATGTGAAGGTCGCTGTGGCACACGCCGGCGCGCGTGACGCGCAGCAGCACCTCGGTGCCGGCGGGCTTGGGCGTTTCCTGCAGCACTCTTTGCAGCGGTTTGCCGTGCTCGACGACCTGCCAGCTGAACATTGCCTTCTCCTATGCCTTGGACGCCGCGGTCAGCGCCTGGTCGATGTCCCACAGAATGTCGTCCAGCGACTCGATGCCGACCGACATTCGCACCATGTCTGGCGTGACGCCGGCCTTGGCCTGCTCCTCGTCGCTCATCTGGCGGTGCGTGGTCGATGCCGGATGGATGACGAGCGTCTTGGCGTCGCCGATGTTCGCCAGGTGGCTCATGAACTGCGCCGCCTCGATGAACTTCTCGCCCGCTTTCGCCCCGCCCTTGACGCCGAAGTTGAGCAGGCCGGAGGCGCCCTTGGGCAGGTACTTGCGCGCGAGCGCGTGGTACCTGCTGCCCGGCAGCCCGGGGTAGTTCACCCACGCCACCTGCTTGTGGCCTTCGAGGTATTGCGCCACCGCCATGGCGTTGGCGCAGTGGCGCTCCATGCGCACATGCAGCGATTCGATTCCCTGCAGCAGCAGCCAGGCGTTGATCGGCGATAGTGCCGGACCGAACGTGCGCATGATCTCCATGCGCGCCTTCATGGTATAGCCGAAGTCGCCGAAGGTCTCGTAGAAGCGCACCCCGTGATAGCCGGACGAAGGCTCGGTCATCTCCGGGAAGTTGCCGTTGTCCCACTTGAACCTGCCCGACTCGACGATCACGCCGCCCATGGTCGTGCCATGCCCGCCGAGGTACTTGGTCGCCGAGTGCACCACGATGTCAGCGCCCCAGTCGCAGGGGCGGCACAGGTAGGGCGAGGGCACGGTGTTGTCGAGCACGAGCGGAACGCCGGCCTCGTGCGCGATGCCGGCGAGCGCCTCGATGTCGACGACGTTTATCAGCGGATTGCCGAGCGTCTCGGCGTACAGCAGCTTCGTCCTGCCCGGCAGGATCGCGCGGCGGAAATTCTCCGGGTCGTCCGGCGCGACGAAGGTGGTCTCGACGCCGAGTTTTGCCAGGTTCACCCCGAGCAGGGTGTGCGTGCCGCCGTACAGGGTCGAGGCCGAGACGACGTGATCTCCGCCCTTGCACAGCGTCAGGATCGCCACTGCCTCGGCGGCCTGTCCGGTCGCGCAGCCGAGCGCGGCGCGCCCGTTCTCGAGCGCCGCCATGCGCTCCTCGAACACCGCCACGGTCGGGTTCGAGATGCGCGAGTAGACATTGCCGAAGGTCTGCAGGTTGAACAGGCTCGCGGCATGGTCGGCCGAGTCGAACACGAAGGAGGTGGTCTGGTAGATCGGCGCGGCACGCGCCCCGGTCGCGGCGTCGGGGATCTGCCCGGCGTGCAGGCAGAGCGTCTCGATGCCGAATTTGCGGTCAGCCATCGACGAATTCTAGCGCGCCGACGCGCGCCCACGCAGTGGCAGGCCGCTCAGGGCTTGCCGGCGGACTCGTCGTCGTCAGGCGAAGGCTCAAGCCTGGCGGCCGCGCGACGATACTCCGATGGGGGAATTCCGACCTGGTGAAGGAAGAAACGGGTGAAATTGCTCTGGGCCGAGAAGCCCAGCTCGGCCGATACGTCGGCGATCTTGGCCTGGCCAGAGGCCAGCCTCGAAATCGCCGTTTCGACGCACAGCATGTCCAGATAGGCGCGCGGCGAGCGCCCGGTGCAGAGCTGGAACAGGTCGTAGAAGCGCGAGCGCGACAGGCCGACCTGGCTCGCGACCTCGTCCATGTTCATGTCCTTGTTCGGCCGCGCGCGCAGCAGCGCGATGGCGCGCCGGATGCGCGAGTCCTCGAAGCGCGAGCCGCGCCACAGCGGCGACGACGCGCGCCGGCGCGCAACGTAGGTGTCGACGATCGAAAGCACCAGCTCCTGCAGCATGAACTCGAGCCGCTCGGGCGACAGGAACTGGTCGTTAACGATCTCGACCGCGAGAGTGTCGGCCAGCTGGCGGATGCGCGGCGTGATCTCTTCGCGCCGGCGCGGGAAAGCCTGCTCGCCGCCCGCCCCGAATACCGCCGGGAAACTTTCGCGCAGCCACTCGCCGGAGGCGTGCAGCACGAGCAGGCGGGTCGGCGCGGAGCCGGGCGCACGCTGATCGGCGTGCACTTCGTTCGCGTTCAGGAATGCGATGTCGCCGCGCGTAAGCGGAACGGTTTCGTCGCCGATCAGATATTCGGTGTTTGCCCCATCGTGCTTGAGCAGGATCGTAGGCTCGGGATGCGCATGCGGCGCCCCCGGCGCGCTGACCTCGAGCAGGATCAGGCGTCCGAAACGTCCGTCGAAGACTCGGATCGGCCGGTTCATGGCAATGACAGCATACGTTCCCGCCGCGGTTCGCGCTAGTGGTTCGGCGGTGCCGCCTCAATACGCCGGCCGGCGGGGGCGTTTGGCCGAAATGACCCTCGTGTTCACCCCCATCCAGTGCAGGCCCCCGAACAGGCGCCCGTGCTCGATCTTCATGCACCGGTCCATGACCGCGTCCAGCCCGGCGGCTTGCGCCTTTTCAGCGGCCGTTGCGTTCTTGACCCCGATCTGTTGCCAGAGCACCTTCGCGCCGATCGCGATCGCCTGTTCCGCGATCGGGCCCACGTCCTCGGTGCGGCGGAAGACGTCCACCACGTCGACCTTGTCGGGGATTTCGCGCAGGCTCCCGTAGCAGGTTTCGCCCAGCACCCGCTTGCCCGCGTAGCGCGGATTCACCGGGATCACCCGGTAGCCGTGCTCTTGCAGGTACTTGGCGGCGAAATAGCTCGGCCGGAACCAGTCGGCCGACAGGCCGACCATCGCTACGACCTGGTTCTCGCGCAGGATCCGGTGCAGCGTCTGGATGTCGTCCATGGCGCAAATATAACCCGCAGCGGGCTGCGCCTATAATCGGCCGGTCCGCGACCGAGGGAGGGGAGATGTACGTCGAAGAGCGCATGTACCTGCTGCAGCCCGGCAAGGCGCCGGAATATTTCAGGAACTACGAGGCCGAGGGCATGGCGGTGCAGCTCAAGCACCTGCCGCACATGGTCGGCTACTACGTGACCGAGGTCGGGCCGCAGAACCTGGTGATCCACCTGTGGGCCTACGACGACCTCAACCAGCGCGAGAAATGCCGCGCCGCGATGCAGGCCGACCCGGCCTGGCAGGCCTACCTGCCCAAGGTCCGGTCACTGATCGTGAGCCAGGACACGCGCATCCTGAAGTGCGCCCCGTTCTTCGTCGAACGGCTGAAGAAGATGCTGGCGGCCGCAAAGTGAGCGCACAGGTTCATCCTCAGGTCGCGGTCCTGCTGGAGCGCGTCGCGCGTTCGCCCCTGCCGGCATACGCGACGGTACCGCCGTTCGTCGCACGCCGCATCTACCGCGATACGCGCGGCGCGCTCTCGCCCGCGCCGCCGGCGGTGGCCGAGGCGAAGCTGCTGCTGGCGCCCGGCCCCGGCGGCCCGATTCCGCTGCGCGCCTACCGCCCCGCAGGCAGCTCGAGCGAGCAAACGCTGGCGGTACTGATGTACTTTCACGGCGGCGGCTGGGTGATCGGAGACCTCGACACGCACGACGTGGTCTGCCGCCAGCTCGCCAACGGCGCGCGCTGCGCAGTGATCTCGGTCGATTACCGGATGGGGCCGGAGAGCCCGTTTCCGGCCGCGGTCGAGGACTGCATCGCCGCCACGCAATGGGTCGCCGCCGAAGCGGCCAAGCTGCGGCTCGATCCGCAGCGGATCGCGGTCGGCGGCGACAGCGCCGGCGGCAACCTCGCCACCGTGGTGGCGCTCGCGGCGCGCGACGCAGGCGCGCCCGCGCTCGCGTTCCAGCTGCTGATCTACCCCGCCACCGATCAGCGCGCAGGCCACCCGTCGGTCGAGCGCAACGGCGAGGGCTACCTGCTCACCAAGCAGTCGATGGAATATTTCCGCGGCCACTACCTGCCGCGCCGGCAGGACTGGGAGGACTGGCGCGCTTCGCCTTTGCTCGCGCGCAGCCTGGCCGGGCTGCCGCCGGCGCTCGTGATCACCGCCGGCTTCGATCCGCTGCTCGACGAAGGCCGCGCCTACGCCGAGCGGCTCGCCGCGGAGGGCGTGGCGACAGTCTATCGGGAGTATCCGGACATGGTGCACGGCTTCCTGCTGCTGGGCGGCGTGCTCGACACGGCCAACGCGGCGGTCGGTGAATGCGCCAAGGCGCTGCGCGCCGCATTCGACGGAGCGAAATGATGCAGCAACAGGACTTGAAGCTGCGCCACGGCGGCAAGATCCTCGCCGACGCGCTGGTCGGGCACGGCGCGAGAATGGCGTTCGGGGTGCCCGGCGAGAGCTACCTCCCGGTGCTGGACGGCTTCTACGAGGTGCGCGACCGGCTCAAGTTCATCGTCTGCCGCCAGGAAGGCGGCGCCTCCTACATGGCCGACGCCTGGGGCAAGCTCACCGGCGAGCCGGGGATCCTGCTCGTGACGCGCGGGCCGGGCGCGACCAACGGCGCGGTCGGCGTACACACCGCATTCCAGGACTCCACCCCGATGATTGTTTTCATCGGCCAGGTCGGCAACGACTTCGCCGAGCGCGAGGCGTTCCAGGAAATCGACTACCGCCGCATGCACGGCCAGATGTCAAAGTGGGTGGCGCAGATCGATCGCGTCGAGCGCATACCGGAGTACGTCAGCCACGCGTTCCACACCGCCACCGCCGGGCGTCCGGGACCGGTGGTGCTCGCGCTGCCCGAGGACATGCTGTTCGCCGAGGCCGCGGTGGCCGATGCGCCGCGCTACAAGCGGGTGAGCGCGGCGCCAAGCGCGCGCGACATGCAGGCCATGCGGTGCTTGTTGCAGGGCGCCGAGCGGCCCTTCGTTCTGGTCGGCGGCGGCGGCTGGTCGCGTCCGGCCTGCGACGGACTGCGCGCGTGGGTCGAGGCGAGCGCGCTGCCCGCGGGAACTTCGTTCCGCTGCCAGGACCTGATCGACAACCGCAGCCCGAGCTACGCCGGCGACGTCGGCATCGGGATCAACCCCAGGCTCGCGCAGCGCGTCAAGGAGGCCGACGTGCTGCTGGTGATCGGCGCGCGCCTGGGCGAGATGACCACCGGTGGCTACTCGCTGCTCGAGGTTCCGGTTCCGCGCCAGAAACTGATTCACGTGCACGCCGGTGCCGAGGAACTCGGGCGTGTCTATCAGGCGGCGCTGCCGATCAATTCGGGCTATGCGCAGTTCGTCGAGGCTCTCGCCGCGGTAGACCTCGACAGCGCCGGCTGGCGCGAGCGCACGCGCGCCGCACGCGCCGAGTTCGAGACCTGGACGCAGCCGCAGCCGATTCCGGGCCGGCTGCAATATGCGGAAGTGGTGAAGTGGCTGGACGCGGCGCTGCCCGAGGACGCGATCGTCAGCGGCGGGGCGGGCAACTTCTCGGGCTGGGTGCATCGCTATTTCCGCTATAAGGGATTTCGCACCCAGCTCGGGCCGACCAACGGCTCGATGGGCTACGGCCTGCCGGCGGCGGTGGCGGCCAAGCTCGCCGCGCCGCAGCGCACCGTGGTCGCGGTATGCGGCGATGGCGACTTCCTGATGAACGGACAGGAATTCGCGACCGCGGCGCAGTACGGCGCCGCGGTCATCGCGCTGGTGGTGAACAACGGCATGTACGGCACCATCCGCATGCACCAGGAGCGCGAGTACCCCGAGCGCGTGAGCGGGACCGAGCTGAAGAACCCGGACTTCGCCGCTTACGCGCGAGCGTTCGGCGGGCACGGCGAGCTGGTCGATGAGACCGCGCAGTTCGCGCCCGCCTTCGAGCGTGCGAAAGCCTCCGGCAAGCCGGCGATCATCGAGCTGCGCATCGACCCCGAGGCGATCACGACCAGCACCACCCTGTCGAAGATCCGCGCGCAGGCGCTCAAGTCAGGGCGATGAACTCCGGGTCGTCCTGCTGGTCGCGCTCGAATTTCAGGAAATCGTAATAGCCGCAGCGCGCGCTGTCGGGGTAGTCGCGGCACACCTGGGGGCGTGATTCGTAGACGGTGCAGCGGCGCGTGTCCTGGTCGAGAAACTGACACACGCTGTCGTATACCTTGTCCTTGCGGTGACGCAGCACGGGCGCCTTCTCGTCGGCGTCGTACTTGGTGAAGCGCTGCTGCGCCTGCTCGAACGTGAGGCCGAAGTGACTCGCCAGCCGGGAGATGTCGCGCTTGCCGACCTCGATCAGCGGATAGCTGCAGCAATAGCCCGGGCACTTGGCGCAGTTGTAGCTGCGGCGGGGATTGCCGCTGTGGCGCAGCGCGTTCTTCACCGGAATCGGGAACGCGGCGCCGTTCTTGCCGTTCTTCATTTACGCGGGATCATGAAGACAAGCCGCGCATTCTACGCGAGTTGGGCGCTAGGCCGGAGGTTTCTCGCCCGCGACCTGAAGAAACACGGCGCAGGCGTCGAGGCCGCCGAGCGAGCCGCGGCGCGCGGCCTGGTACTGGCTGCGCACCAATGCGGCGATCGGCGTCGGCCGGTCGAGCTCTTGCGCCATGCCGAGGAAGTAGCGCAGGTCCTTTTCCATCAGCGCGAGCTGGAACTGAGGCTTGAAATCGCGCTGGAACATCATCGGCATCTTGCTCTTTAGCAATCGGGATGCGGCCGCGCCCTCGCCCAGGATCTCCAGCGCCGCCTCCTTGGCGATGCCTGCCGCCTCGGCGACCTGAACCGCTTCTGCGACCGCGGCCGTCATGGTGCCGGAGAGCATGTTGTTGATGAGCTTGATCGTGGCCCCGGCGCCCGAGCCGCCCGCGTGCTTGGCCATGCGGCCCATGGCCGCGAACAGCGGCTGCGCCTTGTCGAACGCCTCCCGCGGTCCGCCGACCATGAACACCAGCTCGCGCCCCTGCGCCTGCTTCAGGCTGCCCGAGACCGGCGCGTCGAGGTAGACGCAGCCGCGCTCGGCCGCCGCGCGCGCGACCTCGCGCGCCATCGCCGGGGTATTGGTGCTCGAGTCGATGACGATGCAGCCCTTGGCCGCTCCGGCGAGCACCCCCTGCGCGCCGAGCATCACCGCGCGCGTCGCCTCGTCGTCGGACACGATCGAGACCGCGAAGGACGCGCCCTTGAGCGCCGCGGCAGGCGAGTCGGCAACCTCGGCGCCCATGTCGGCGAGCGACTTGGTCTTGACGCGGTCGCGGTTGTACACGCGCAGCCTGAATCCGGCCTGCTGCAGGTTCGCGGCCATGCGCGATCCCATTGCGCCCAGCCCGATGAATGCAACCTCTGTCATGTCACCTCCTAGTGCGAGAGAATCTTGGAAAGAAACTGCTGGGCCCGCTCCGAGCGCGGCGTGCCGAAGAACGCGTCCTTGCTCGCGTCCTCGACGATCCTGCTTTCGTCCATGAAGATGACGCGATCCGCGACGCGGCGCGCAAATCCCATCTCGTGGGTCACGACCATCATGGTCATGCCCTCTTGCGCGAGCTGCACCATGACCTCGAGCACCTCGCTGATCATTTCCGGGTCGAGCGCGGAAGTCGGCTCGTCGAACAGCATCGCGACCGGGTCCATGCACAGGGCGCGGGCGATCGCGACCCGCTGCTGCTGGCCTCCGGAAAGATTGCCCGGATGCTTGTCCGCCTGCGATTTGAGGCCGACACGATCCAGCAGCGCCATGCCCTTCGCGAGCGCGGCCTCTCGGGTCCGCCCGAGCACCTTGACCTGCGCGAGGGTCAGGTTCTGGCTAACCGTCATGTGCGGAAAGAGCTCGAAGTTCTGGAACACCATGCCGATGCGCGCGCGCAGCTTCGGCAAGTTCGTTTTCGGATCGCCGACCGAGACCCCGTCCACCCGGATTTCCCCTTTCTGAAACGGCTCTAGCCCGTTGACGCATTTGATGAGCGTGGACTTGCCGCTTCCGGAGGGCCCGCAGACGACGACGACCTCTCCCTTGTCGACGTGCGTCGAGCACTCGGCGAGGGCCTGGAAGCTTCCATACCACTTGCTCACTTCTTTGATGGCGATCATGGCGCGAGGGCTTCCCGCTGGGTCAGTGGACGATGGCGATACGCGCCTGCAGCCTTCGCACCAGATGCGAAAGGGCGAAGCACGAGACGAAATAGACCAGCGCGACGAAGGTGTACATCTCCACCAGCCTTCCGTCGCGTTCGGCGACCTTGCTCGCCGCGCCGACGAAGTCCGTAATCGAGAGAACGTAGACCAGCGACACGTCCTGGTACAGAACGATCGTCTGCGTAAGAAGCACCGGCAGCATGTGGCGAAACGCCTGCGGCAGCACGATGCGGCCCATCGTCTGCCAGTAGTCGAGTCCGATCGCGTAGCCCGCCCAGACCTGGCCGCGGGGGATGGACTGGATTCCGGCGCGCATGATCTCGCAGTAATAGCAGGCCTCGAACATGACGAAAGTCAGCAGCGACGACGCGAAGGCACCGACCTGGATCGGCGTATCCGAGCGCACCAGCCAGGCGCCGATGTAGGGGACGAGAAAGTAGAACCAGAAGATCACCAGCACGAGCGGGATCGAGCGCAGGACGTTGACGTACGTGCCGGCCATCCAGGACAGCGGCCTGATGCTCGAGAGGCGCATCATCGCCAGAAGCGTGCCGAACACGACGCCCCCCGCCATCGCGAACACGGTCAGGCGCAAGGTGAACGCCATGCCGTCGAAGAAAAGGTAGCGCCAGGACCGCGCGATGACGTCGAAATCGTAGCCGCCGAACACGGGTGCGCCCGGTCAGCGTCTCGCCGCGGCCTGGCCGCCGCCAGTGCCGATGTATCCGGGTACCGCGATCCTGCGCTCCAGCAGACGCATTCCGAGCACCACCACGATGTTGACCAGCAGATAGAGGGTCGTGGCGGCGGTGAACGCCTCGAAGACCTGGAAGCTGTACTCCTGCATGGCGCGCGCGCGAGCCGTGAGCTCGACCACGTTGATCGTCAGCGCGACCGCCGAGTTCTTGATGATGTTCAGGAACTCGGAGCCGAGGGGCGGCACGACGATGCGCAGCGCCATCGGCAGAAGCACGTAGCGGTAGGTTTGCGCCAGCGTGAGGCCCAGGGCCGTTCCGGCCAGGCGCTGGCCGCGCGGCAGGGAATTGATCCCCGCGCGTACCTGTTCGGCGACGCGGGCGGAGGTGAACGTCCCCAGGCACAGCACCGCGGGCACGAACGCGCCCCAGGGCGGCGGCATCTGCTTGATCCAGTCTCCGAGGCCCTGGGGCAGCAGCTCCGGGAGCACGAAGTACCACAGAAACAGCTGCACCAGCAGCGGGATGTTGCGGAACAGCTCCACGTAGGCGCTGCCCGCGCGCTCGAGCCATCTAACGGGCGTGGTACGCAGAACGCCGACGATGACGCCGAGCAGCAATGCGACGATCCAGCCGAGCAAGGAAAGCGCCAGCGTCCAGCCCAGGCCGACGAACAGGGTGTGCAGATAGGTGCCCGCGCCGTCCGGCGACTGCTGCCAGAAGATGTGCCAGTTCCAGTGGTAATGCACGCGAATCGCGGACTCCCAAACGCGACGGGGGCTGCCGCCCCCGTCGCGCCGGAATTCCGGTCAGCCCGCTATTTGTAGACGTCGGGATCGGGGGAGTCGGTCGGGTGCTCGAAAACGCGCTTCAAGGCGTCGCTCACCGGAATGTTCAGGTTGATGCCCTTCGGAGGGATCGGGCTCATGAACCACTTGTCGTAGATCTTCATGATCTCGCCGCTGGTGTAGAGCTTCGTCATCGCGTCGTCGACCACTTTCTTGAATTCCGGGTCATCCTTGCGCAGCATCAGGCTGTACGGCTCGAGCCCCAAGCTTTCGGACGAAATGTGGAATTCGGACGGATTCTTCGAGTTGGCGACCAGCCCCGCGAGCAGGATGTCGTCCATCAGGAACGCGGACGCGCGCCCAGTCTCCACCATCAGAAACGACTCCGCGTGATCCTTGGCGGCGAGGATGTTCATGCCGAAATTGCGCTCGGTATTGAGCCGGTTGAGCGCCGCGATGTCGGTCGTGCCCGCGGTCGACACCACCGTCTTGCCCTTCAAGTCGTCGATCCTGTCCATGTGCGCCGATTTCTTGGACACGTACCGGTACTTGACGACATAGTAGGTCATTCCGAAATCGACCTGCTTCTTGCGCTCCGCGTTGTTGGTGGTCGAGCCGCATTCGAGGTCGATCGTCCCGTTCGCCATCAGCGGAATCCGGGTCGACGGCGTCTCCGGCAGCAGATTGATCTTGAGGTCAGGCATGCCGAGCTTTGCCTTGATCGCGTCCACCACCCTGTAGCAGATATCCAGCGCATAGCCGACCGGGTGCTGCTTGTCGTCGTAGTAAGAAAAGGGAATCGAGCTGTCGCGGTGGCCGATCGTGATCGACCCGCTCTCCTTGATCTTCTTGAGCGTTCCTTCGAGCGCCGAGGCGGGCGAGGCGAGCGCGGCGCCGGCAAGCAGGGCAACGACCAAAGTGGTGCGCTTGAGGTTGTTCATAGGGGTCTCCCGGATGGACAAAGTCGCGCTGCGGGCGCGCCTTTTTGCCGGGCCATTCTCGGCAGGGCGGCGGGGGGTGTCAAGCATCCTTGGATATAATCGGCGCCAGTCGCCGTTCGCGCCGCAGGAGGACCCGTGACCGATGCGCAAAAGCTCTGGGAGCCGTCGCAGCAGGCGATCGAGCGGGCGCAGATCACGGAGTTTGCGCGCTGGATCGTGCGCCGGCTCAAGCTCGATCTGAACAACTACCCCGATTTCTATCGCTGGAGCGTCGACAATCCCGAGGAGTTCTGGAGCTCCATTTGGGAGTGGTGTGGCGTGATCGCTTCGCGCAAGGGCACCAGCGTGCTGGTCGACGGGGACAAGATGCCGGGCGCGAAGTGGTTTCCGGAGGCGCGCTTGAATTTCGCCGAGAACCTGCTGCGGCGCGGAGACCGCGGCGACGCGCTGGTGTTCTGGGACGAAACGGGGTTCCGGCGCCGCGTGTCCTACGCCGACCTGTACAGCGACGTGTCGCGCGCGGCGCAGGCGCTCAAGGCGCTCGGGCTGCGCGCCGGCGACCGCGCCGCCGCGTTCATCCCCAACATGCCGGAGACGGTGGTGTTCGCGCTGGCGGCGATCTCGCAGGGCATCGTCTGGTCCTCCTGCTCGCCGGACTTCGGCACCGACGGCGTGCTCGATCGCTTCGGCCAGATCGAGCCCAAGGTGCTGTTCTGCGCCGACGGCTACCTCTACAACGGCCAGCGGCACGACTCGCTCGCGCGCATGCGCGAGATCGCGGCCCAGCTGCCGAGCGTGCGCAAGGTCGTCGTCGTGCCGCACCTCGAGCCGCGGCCCGACGTGTCCGACATACCCAACGCGGTGCTGCTGGAGGAGTGGCTGCGGCGCTTCACCCCGGGCGACATCGACTACGCGCAGATGCCGTTCGACCACCCGCTGTACATCCTGTTCACCTCCGGCACCACCGGCAAGCCCAAGTGCATCGTGCACGGCGCGGGCGGCTCGCTGCTGTCGGGCCTGAAAATGTACAAGCTGCAGTTCGACGTGCGCCCGGGCGACCGCTTCTTCTACTACACCACCTGCAACTGGGTGATGTGGAACCTGCTGTTCGCGGGACTGTCGGCCGAGGCGAGCCTGATGCTGTATGACGGCTCGCCCTTCGTGCGTGGCGGGCGCATGCTGTTCGACTTCGCCGCCGAGGAACGCTTCACGCAGTTCGGCACCTCGGCCAAGTTCATCGACGCGATCGCCAAGCGCGGCCTGGCGCCGCGCGAGACGCACGATCTGTCGTCCGTGCGCATGATCATCTCGACCGGCTCGCCGCTGGTGCCGGAGAGCTACGATTACGTGTACTCCCAGGTCAAGCAGGACGTCTGCCTGTCGTCGATCTCGGGCGGCACCGACATCATGGCCGCGTTCGCCGACGCGAATCCGATCCTGCCGGTGTACCGCGGCGAGCTGCAGTGCCGCTCGCTCGGCTTCGCGGTCGAGGTGTACGACGAGAATGGAAATTCGGTAGTCGGAAAGAAGGGCGAGCTGGTTTGCACCAAGCCCTTCCCGTCGATGCCGCTCGGATTCTGGAACGACCGCCACCACGAGAAGTACCACGCGGCCTACTTCGACAAGTTTCCGAACGTCTGGTGCCACGGCGACTGGGTCGAGCTGACCGAGCGCGGCACCATGATCGTGTACGGGCGCTCGGACGCTACGCTCAACCCCGGAGGCGTGCGCATCGGCACCGCGGAGCTCTACCGGCAGGTGGAGAAGATCGAGGAGGTCGAGGAGGCGGTGGCGATCGGTCAGCTCTGGCCGCCGGACAAGCCCTCGGACACGCGCGTGGTGCTGTTCGTCAAGCTGCGCGACGGGCGCACGCTGGACGTCGCGCTCGAGGAGCGGATCCGCAAGGGCATCCGCGACAACGCCACGCCGCGCCATGTTCCGGCCAAAATCATCCAGGTCGCCGATATCCCGCGCACCAAGAACAACAAGGTGGTCGAGATCGCGGTGCGCGCCGTCGTGCACGGCATGCCGGTGGGCAACACCGACGCGCTGGCGAACCCGGAAGCGCTCGAGCTGTTCCGCGACCTGCCGCAGCTCCAGGCCTGAGGGCTAGTGCAGCGTCGCGCGGCGGCGCTCGTATATACCCTGCAGCAGGCGCAGCGAGCCCAGGCTGATGGCGCGGTGCGTGAGGGCGTGGCCGAGGTCTTCGACGATGTCCAGCGTCACGGGAACGTGCAAGCCCGCGAGAACCCGCGCGGCGCGCTCCGCATGCACGCGCGATACGACAGAGTCGAATTCTCCGTGCACGAGGTGAATGCGGGCATCGATGCGCGTGCCGACCTGCGGCAGCCGCGCGAACTGGGCCGAGAACGCGACCACCGCGCCGGTCAGGCCGCGCAGCTTCTTCACCGCCTCGAGCGCCACCGTGCCGCCCTGGGAGAAGCCGATCAGAACGGTGCGATGCGCGGGCACGCCGAAGTTGGTCTGTTCGCGGCGTATCAGGTCCTCCACGTCGGGCAGCACCGCGTCGACCCGCTCGGAGCGGTTGTCCACGTTCAGGCCGCGAGTCGGAAACCAGTCCTGGGCTTCCCCGCCGCGCGCGCCCGGCGCGAATCCGCTCGGCAGCACCAGCGCAGCGCTCGGAAAGCGGGCCTGGAACTTGAACGCAATCGGAATCATCGACTGTGCAGTGGCGCCGCAGCCGTGCAGGAACACGAACAGGCGGTTGGCTTCGCGCTCCGGCGCGGTGCCGAAGCGATAGACCCTGCCGGAGGACATGCGAGGGATTGTCGCCCCATCGCGCGCATTCTGTAAACTCCCAGCCGCCCACCTTAAGTCGGATTCTTCGAAAGCGAGAGGAACACCATGACCAGCAAGCAATTCATGTCGGCATTCTGGGCGCTGGCCCGACCCTACTGGGTGTCGAAGGAACGGCGCACCGGGGTCGTTCTGCTCGCCGCCGTGGTGGTCATGTCGCTCGCGCTGGTGTGGCTCAACGTCCAGTTCAACCACTGGTACAACGACTTCTACAACACCTTCCAGACCAAGAACCAGGCCGACTTCTATCACCAGTTGCTCAAGTTCACGCTGCTAGCGTTCGGCTACATCATCATCGGCGTGTACCAGGTCTATCTGCAGCAGATGCTGCAGATCGAGTGGCGCACCTGGCTCAACGACCGGCTTCTCGCCGACTGGCTCAGGGACCGCGCCTACTACCGGCTCCAGCTGCTGGACCGCGGGACCGACAACCCGGACCAGAGGATCGCGGAGGACCTGCGCATCTTCGTCGACAGCACGCTATCGCTCGGCCTGGGGCTGCTGTCGGCGGTGGTCACTCTGGTGTCCTTCGTGCTGATCCTGTGGGAGCTATCGGGGGTGCTGAGCTTCACCTTTGCCGGCACGCACTTCTCGATCGCGGGCTACATGGTCTGGTTCGCGCTGCTGTACGCGATCGCGGGCTCCTGGCTCACGCACCTCATCGGCCGGCCGCTGATCGGGCTGAACTTCGATCAGCAGCGCTTCGAGGCGGACTACCGTTTCTCGCTGGTGCGGCTGCGCGAGAACAGCGAGGGCGTGGCCTTGTACCGAGGCGAAGCCGAGGAGGTGGAGAACTTCCGCTCGCGCTTCGGCAACGTGATCGGCAACTGGTGGGGCATCATGCGCAAGCAGAAGCAGCTCGGCTTCTTCACCTCGTCCTACGCGCAGCTCGCGGTGGTGTTCCCGTTCGTGGTGGCCGCGCCGCGTTTCTTTTCGGGCGCGATCGCGCTCGGCGGTCTAATGCAGATCGCCTCCGCCTTCGGCCAGGTGCAGGGCGCACTGTCCTGGTTCATCGGGGCGTACACGCAGTTTGCCGCCTGGAAGGCGACCGTCGACCGGCTGACCGGCTTCAGCGCCTCGCTCGCACGCGTGCGCGCGGAAGCCGAGCGTCTGGACGGCGAACGCGTCGAGGGCGCGGCCTCGACCCTCGCGCTCGACGGCCTGGCGCTCGCGCTGCCGCAGGGCCAGCCGCTGCTCGCGCCGAGCTCGCTCGAGCTGAAGCGCGGCGAGCATGTGCTGGTGAGCGGGCCGTCGGGCGCGGGCAAGTCGACCCTGTTCCGCGCGCTGGCCGGCATCTGGCCGTATTGGAAGGGCAGGATCGCCTTGCCGCGCGGCGGACGGCTGCTTTTCCTGCCGCAAAAGCCCTACCTCCCAATCGGTACACTCAAGCATGCGGTGTGCTATCCGGGCGACCACAACGTGATCGGCGACGAGGAGGTGCGCGCGGCGCTGCGCGCGGTGGGGCTCGGGCGCTTCGCAGCCGAGCTCGAGCGGCGCGACAACTGGGCGCAGGTGCTCTCGGGCGGCGAGCAGCAGCGGCTCGCTTTCGCGCGCGCGCTGCTCATGCACCCGGACTGGCTGTTCCTGGACGAGGCGACTTCGGCCTTGCCCGACGAGGACCAGGCCGCGCTTTACCGCTTGCTCGGCGAACGTCTGCCGGGAACCACGCTCGTTTCGATCGGCCACCGCGCCAGCCTCGCCGGGTTCCACGAGCGCCGGCTCGCCTGGCAGCCGGCGGCGGACGGCGCGCCGCATCTGGCGCCGGCCTAGGCCTTCGGAGGGAAAAGCATGCAGGTCGAGGTGCCGTGGGCGTAGAGCTTGCCCGCGGCGTCCTCGAAGCGGCCTTCCGCGGTCGCAGTGCGGCTGCCCATGTGCACCACTTTGCCGATCGCACGCAGCGTGCCGCTCTGTACGGTGATCGGGCGCACCATGTTCACTTTCGACTCGAGCGTGGTGTAGCCGGCGCCGGGCGCGAGCATGGTATGCACGCACACGCCCATGGCCGAATCGAGCAGGGTCAGGGCGACGCCGCCATGCACCACGCCGATCGGGTTGTAGTGCTGCTCCCCGGGCGTGATCTCGAATACGGCAAGTCCAGGCGCCGCTTCGACCAGCCTGAAGCCGAGCAGCTGGGCGATCGGGGGCGGCGGCAGCCGGCCTTCGATCATGCCGCGCATCCATTCCAGAACGGGCAGCGCCTTGCCCGCCTCAAAGGCGGCGATCGGGTCCTGCCAGGTTATGGTGAGGCTGCGTGGTGCGTTCATTTGAGGTTCCGGGTCGGGATTGCGGTCGGTCACGCCGCCGCGCGGCGGCGCGGCTCGCCCAATGCGTGCTTCAGGTAGCGTCCGGTGTAGCTGGCCTTGTTCGCGGCCACCCGTTCCGGGGTGCCTTCGGCCACGATCCGCCCGCCGCCGTCGCCGCCCTCCGGGCCGAGGTCGACGATCCAGTCGGCAGTCTTGATCACGTCGAGGTTGTGCTCGATCACGACCACGGTATTGCCCGCGTCGCGCAGCCGGTGCAGCACGCCGAGCAGCAGTTCGACGTCGCGAAAATGCAGCCCTGTGGTCGGCTCGTCGAGGATATAGAGCGTGCGCCCGGTATCGCGCTTGGACAATTCGAGCGAGAGCTTGACACGCTGCGCTTCGCCGCCCGAGAGCGTGGTCGCTGACTGCCCCAGGCGCACGTAGCCCAGGCCGACCTCGAGCAGGGTGCGCAGCTTCTTCGCGATCGCCGGCACCGCGGAGAAGAATTCCGCCGCCTCGGTGACCGTCATCTCGAGCACGTCGTGGATATTCCTGCCGCGGTAGCGAATTTCGAGCGTCTCCCGGTTGTAGCGCTGGCCGTGGCAGACGTCGCACGGCACGTAGACGTCCGGCAGAAAGTGCATCTCGACCTTGATCAGGCCGTCGCCCTGGCAGGCTTCACAGCGCCCGCCCTTGACGTTGAAGGAGAACCGCCCCGGGCCGTAGCCGCGCGCGCGCGCCTCGGGCACGCCGCAGAGAAGGTCGCGAATCGGCGTGAACAGCCCGGTATAGGTCGCGGGGTTCGAGCGGGGCGTGCGTCCGATGGGGCTCTGGTCGACGCTGATCACTTTGTCGAATTGTTCGATTCCGGTGATCGAATCGAAAGGCGCCGGCTCCACCGCGCTGCCGTACAGCTGGCGCGCAACGGCGGCATACATGGTGTCGTTGATCAGGGTCGACTTGCCGGAACCCGAAACCCCGGTCACGCACACGAACAGCCCGAGCGGCAGCTCGAAATCCAGGTTCTTCAGGTTGTTGCCGCGCGCGCCGCGAATTGCAAGCCGCTTGCGCCCGGCGCGGCTGCGGCGCTGGGGCAGCTCGATCCTGAGCGCGCCGGCGAGATACCTGCCGGTGAGCGAAGCGGGCTCGGCGATGACCGCCGCCGGCGTGCCTTGAGCGACCACCTGCCCTCCGGCTTCGCCCGCCCCGGGGCCCATGTCGATCACGTGGTCGGCGGCGAGGATCGCCTCTTCGTCGTGCTCCACGACGATGACCGAGTTGCCGAGGTCGCGCAGGCGCTTGAGCGTCTCGATCAGGCGCGCGTTGTCGCGCTGGTGCAGGCCGATCGACGGCTCGTCCAGCACGTACATGACGCCGGTCAGGCCGGAGCCGATCTGGCTCGCGAGCCGGATTCGCTGCGCCTCGCCGCCCGAGAGCGTCTCCGCCGAGCGGTCCAGCGACAGATAGTCCAGGCCTACGTTTACCAGGAACTCGAGTCGGTCGGCGACTTCGCGCACGATGCGCTCGGCGACCTGGGCGCGGGTGCCGTCCAGCTGCAATGTGCGGAACAACTCCAGCGTCTGCCGCATCGGGAGCTGCGAAATTTCGTAGATCGACTTGCCATCGAGCAGGACGTGGCGCGCCTCGCGCCGCAGGCGCGCACCGTCGCAATCGGGGCAAGCCTTGTGATTGAGGTACTTCGCTAGTTCCTCGCGTACCACCATCGAGTCGGTCTCGCGGTAGCGGCGCTGCAGATTGGGCACGATGCCCTCGAACGGGTGCTCCTTGACCGCGCTGCGGCCGCGTTCGCCCGGATAGGAGAAGGCGATCTTTTCCTTGCCCGACCCGTACAGGATCAGTTGCTGCACTTTTTCGTCGAGCGCTTCCCACGGCTGCTCGACGTCGAAGGCGTAATGCTTCGCCAGGGACTGCAGCATCGAGTAGTAAAAATGGTTGCGCCGGTCCCAGCCCCGGATCGCACCGCTTGCCAGGCTCAGATTCGGGTGCGCCACGAGGCGCTTGGGATCGAAGAACTCCACCGTCCCCAACCCGTCGCAGGCGGGACAGGCGCCCATCGGATTGTTGAACGAGAACAGGCGCGGCTCGAGCTCGGCCAGCGCGTATCCGCATACCGGGCAGGCGAACTTGGACGAGAACAGGTGTTCCCTGCCGCTGTCGGATTCGACCGCGATCGCGCGTCCGGCGGCGTGGCGCAGCGCGGTTTCGAACGACTCGGCGAGACGCTGCTGCATGTCGGCCCTGACTTTGAGGCGGTCGACCACCACCTCGACGGTGTGCTTGATGTTTTTCGCCAGCCGCGGCGCGAGGTCGAGATCGAACACCTTGCCGTCGACGCGCACGCGGGTGAAGCCCTGGGCGCGCAGCTCGTCGAGCAGGTCGACCTGCTCGCCCTTGCGCCCGGCGACCACCGGGGCGAGCACCATCAGCTTGCTGTCCTCGGGCAGCGCGAGCACGTGGTCCACCATCTGCGACACCGACTGGGCCTCCAGCGGCAGGCCATGGTCCGGGCAATACGGCGTGCCGACGCGGGCGAAAAGCAGGCGCAGATAGTCGTGGATCTCGGTCACCGTGCCTACGGTGGAGCGCGGATTGTGACTCGCGGCCTTTTGCTCAATCGCGATCGCCGGCGAAAGGCCTTCGATCAGGTCCACGTCAGGCTTCTCCATCAGCTGCAGGAACTGGCGCGCGTAGGCCGACAGCGACTCGACGTAACGGCGCTGGCCTTCGGCGTACAACGTATCGAAGGCGAGCGAGCTCTTGCCCGAACCGGAGAGCCCGGTGACCACCACCAGCTTGTTGCGCGGCAGCTCGAGATTCAGGTTCTTGAGATTGTGCGTGCGCGCACCGCGTATGCGAATCGTCTGCATGAGGCGCCGCCGGCGGGCGGCCGGAAAACTAAACCTGCTACTATAACGAGTTCCAGGCAAGTCGTTCCAGTCCTTCGTAGTTCCTCTTTCCGGACACTCAGTTCACGCCATGGTTACCGAGCGTATGAGCCCACAAGAGCGGCGTGCCGGCGCTTCTCTCGCTTCGCTGTTCGGCCTGAGAATGCTCGGGCTGTTCCTGATCCTGCCCCTGCTCGCGGTAGACGCGCACAAGCTCGCGGGCGGCGACAACATGACGCTGGTAGGTATCGCGCTGGGCGCCTACGGCCTGACGCAGGCGTTCCTGCAGATTCCGTTCGGCATGGCATCCGACCGCTGGGGGCGCAAGCCGGTGATCGTGGTCGGCCTGCTGCTGTTCGCCGCGGGCAGCTTCATCGCCGGCGCGGCGGACAGCATCTACCTGGTGATCGCCGGCCGCGCGGTTCAGGGCGCGGGGGCGGTTTCGTCCGTGGTCGTGGCGCTTGCGGCCGATCTCACCAGCGAGCGGCACCGGACCAAGGCAATGGCGATGATCGGCAGCACGATCGGCTTCGCGTTCGCGCTGTCGCTGGTCGTCGCCCCAGTGCTGTATCGCTGGATCGGACTGAGCGGGGTGTTCTACGTTACGGGCCTGATGTCGTTCATCGCGATCTGGTTGCTTTTCGCCGTGGTGCCGAATGCGGCGCAGGCGGGACATGCCGAGCAGCCCGCGCGCGCACGCGATTTGCCGGTGCTGCTCGCGCAGCCCGAGCTGATGAGGCTCAACCTCGGGATTTTCGTGCTGCACGTGTCCCAAATGGCGATGTTCGTGGTTGTGCCGCCGATGCTGGTGGAGGCGGGCCTCGCGTTACCCTCGCACTGGAAGTTCTATCTGCCGGTGGTGCTTGTATCGTTCGTGCTGATGGTGCCGGCGGTGTTCTACGCCGACCGGCGCAACCACCACAAGCCGGTGCTGCTCGGAACGGTGCTGCTGCTCGCGGCGGTCGAGCTGGGGCTCACCGCCGCGCCCGATCGCATCGTGCCGCTCGCCGGTTTGATGCTCGCTTTCTTCGTTGCGTTCAACGTGCTCGAGGCGCTCCTGCCGTCGCTGGTGTCGCGCATCGCGCCGGCGCACGCGCGCGGTACCGCGATCGCGGTCTACAACACGACCCAGACCCTGGGCCTGTTCGCGGGCGGCATGATCGGCGGCTGGCTGGCCAAGCACCACGGGCCGCAGGCCGTGTTCGGCACCTGCGCCGGGCTGGCCGCAGTATGGCTGCTGGCGGCGGCGGGAATGCGCCCGCCGGTGCCGAAACGTGTCAACGAAATGACCGAGTCCGACGTTTCCCACTCACGGGGAGCTTGAGCCCGCAAGGGACGCTAGATGATCGTCAACTCGCGACGGGGGAGGTTCAAATGGCTTCAGTGAACAAGGTGATCTTGGTCGGCAACCTGGGACGTGATCCGGAAACGCGCTATATGCCGGACGGAGCGGCGCTCACCAACGTGTCGGTTGCGACGTCCTACCAGTGGACCGACAAGGCCAGCGGCGAGAAGAAGGAAGAAACCGAGTGGCACAGGGTGGTGTTCCGTGCCCGCCTGGCGGAGATCGCCGGCGAGTACCTCAAGAAGGGGTCCCAGATCTACGTCGAGGGGCGGCTGCGCACGCGCAAGTGGCAGGACAAGGAAGGCCAGGACCGGTACACGACCGAGATCGTCGCCGACACGATGAAAATGCTCGGCTCGCGCAGCGGCGCGGGCGAACCCAAGAGCGAGCCGCCGCGCGAGAGTGCTGCGGGGTCCGCGGTGGCCGAACCCAAGGCGGCGGCCAAGAAACCGGCGGGAAAGTTCGACGACATGGAGGACGACATCCCGTTCTGACCTATAATGCGCCGCCGTTCGCAGTTGAAATCAACACGTTAGGGACGTCGCGATGCCGATCTACGAATACCGTTGCAGCGAGTGCGGCTTCCAAAGCGAGTACCTGCAGAAGGTCTCCGAGCCGCCGCTGAGCGTGTGCCCGTCATGTGGCAAGGCGAAGTTCCAGAAGCTGCTCAGCGCCGCGGGCTTCCAGCTCAAGGGCAGCGGATGGTACGCCACGGACTTCCGCAACAGCGGCACCAAAGCGGCCAAAACGGGCGATTCCAAGCCCGACGCCGCCGGCGAAGCGAAGCCCCAGCCCAAGCCGGAGGCGAAGGCGGAGGCAAAGCCGGAATCGAAGACGAAGACAAAATCCGAGGCGCCTGCCTCAGGCGGGGGCGGAAGCTCGGCCTGAACGATATAATCCGCAGCTTTCACGCAACGCGGTGCACGCGCCGCGCCGGCCCGCGGCGTGGCCGGCCTTTCCGACCTTGAAAAAGTACCTGCTCACCGGTGTTCTGATCTGGATCCCGTTGGTCATTACGATCTGGGTCCTGAAGCTCGTGGTCGACACCCTCGACCAGAGCATCCTGCTGCTGCCGCAGCACTGGCGGACCGAGTACTGGCTTGGCGTGCATGTGCCGGGACAGGGCGTGGTATTGACCGTAGTGATCGTATTCGTCACGGGCGTGCTGGCGGCGAACTTCATCGGCGAGCGGCTGGTGCGGCTGTGGGACGAGCTGCTGCACCGGATCCCCTTCGTGTCGTCCATCTACTCGAGCGTCAAGCAGGTCTCGGATACGCTCTTTTCTTCCTCGGGCCAGGCGTTCCGCAAGGCGCTGCTGGTGCAGTGGCCGCGCGAGGGCATGTGGACGATCGCGTTCCAGACCGGCGTTCCGGGCGGCGACGTGACCAATCACCTGAAGGGCGACTATGTCAGCGTCTACGTTCCCACTACGCCAAACCCGACCGGCGGCTACTTCGTCATGCTGTCGCGCGCCGAGGTGATCGAGCTCGACATGAGCGTCGACGACGCGCTCAAGTACATCATCTCCATGGGCGTGGTGTCCCCCGTCGGCAGGCCCGACCGACGCGCCGCGCACGGCGGAAGTTCGTAACGGAATTCCGCTGATGCGAACGCACTACTGCGGCGATCTGTCCGCCGCCTTCATCGGCCACAGCGTGACGCTGTGCGGATGGGCGCACCGCAGGCGTGACCACGGCGGCGTGATCTTCATCGACCTGCGCGACCGCGAGGGGCTTGCGCAGGTGGTGTTCGACCCGGACCGCGCGGAAGCGTTCGCCACCGCCGACCGCTCGCGCAACGAGTACGTGCTCAAGGTCACCGGCACGGTGCGCCGCCGTCCCGAAGGCACCGTCAATCCCAACCTGCGCTCGGGCGAGATCGAGGTGCTGGCGCAGGAGGTCGAGGTGCTCAATGCCGCCGTGCCGCCGCCGTTCCAGCTCGACGACGACAATCTGTCGGAGACCACGCGCCTCACCTACCGCGTGATCGACCTGCGGCGCGAGCCGATGCAGCGCAACCTGCGGCTGCGCTATCGCGTTGCGATGGCCGTGCGCCGCTATCTCGATGCGCAGGGCTTCATCGACGTCGAGACGCCGATGCTCACCCGCTCGACCCCGGAGGGCGCGCGGGACTACCTGGTGCCCTCGCGCGTGCACCCCGGCGAGTTCTTCGCCTTGCCGCAGTCCCCGCAGCTTTTCAAGCAGCTGCTGATGGTCGCGGGCTTCGATCGCTACTATCAAATCGTAAAGTGCTTTCGTGACGAGGATCTGCGGGCCGACCGTCAACCGGAGTTTACCCAGATCGACCTCGAGGCTTCGTTCGTCGACGAGTCCGCTATCCAGGCCATAAACGAGGCGATGATCCGGTCCGTGTTCAAGGAGGTCCTGGAGGTCGAGCTTGCGAGCCCGTTTGCGCGCATGACCTACGCCGAAGCGATGTCGCGCTACGGCTCGGACAAGCCCGATCTGCGCGTCGCGCTCGAGCTCACGGAGCTCACCGACCTGATGAAGACGGTCGAATTCAAGGTATTCCGCGGCGCCGCGGACATCCCAGGAGGGCGGGTCGCGGCGTTGCGCGTGCCCAAAGCCGACCTGACACGCAAGGAGATCGACGACTACACCGCGTTTGTCGCCATCTACGGCGCCAAGGGGCTGGCGTACATTCGCGTCAACGATCGCGCAAGGCTTCCCGACGGACTGCAGTCGCCGATAGTGAAGTTTCTTCCCGCCGCGGTGCTGGCCAAGATCCTGGAGCGCACCGGCGCCCAGGATGGCGACCTGCTGTTCTTCGGCGCGGACAAGGCGAAGATCGTGAACGACGCGCTGGGCGCGCTGCGCGCCAAGCTCGGGCATGAGAAGGGCTACGCCGAAGGCGGCTGGCGGCCGCTTTGGGTGGTGGACTTCCCGATGTTCGAATGGGACGACGAGGCCAAGCGCTGGGCGGCGATGCACCATCCCTTCACCTCGCCCAAGGACGGGCACGAGGACCTGCTCGCGACCGAGCCCGGCAAGGCGCTGTCGAAGGCTTACGACATGGTGCTGAACGGCTCCGAGATCGGCGGCGGATCGATTCGCATCCACCGCGCCGAAGTGCAGTCAAAGGTTTTCCGCGCGCTCGGCATTTCGGAGACCGAAGCCGAGCTCAAGTTCGGTTTCCTGCTCGATAACCTGCAATACGGCGCGCCGCCGCACGGCGGGATCGCCTTCGGCCTGGATCGAATCGTCGCCATGATGACGGGCGCCGAGTCGATACGCGACGTGATCGCGTTCCCCAAGACGCAGCGCGCGCAGTGCCTGCTGACGCACGCTCCAAGCCCGGTGGACGAAAAGCAGCTGCGCGAACTGGGCCTGCGCCTGCGAGACATGCCTAAGCCGTGATTCGCCTGCTCGCGGCGATCGTCGCGCTCGTCGTCGCCTCGACTGCCGCGGGATTGTCGCCGCTGGACGAGATCGGCGTCGATGCGCTGCCTGCCGACGCGGTCCGAACGGTGAAGCTGATCCAGCGCGGCGGACCTTTCGCTTTCGCCAGGGATGGCAGCGTGTTCGCAAATCGCGAGCGACGCCTGCCGGCTCGCTACCGTGGTTACTACCGCGAATACACGGTCGCGCCGCCGGGTGCGCACTCGCGCGGCGCGCAGCGCATAGTCGCCGGCCGCGACGGGGAGCTTTACTACAGCCGCGATCACTACCGCAGCTTCCTGCGCATAAGGCAATGAGCGTGAGCAAGCTGCTGTCCAGGTTGCGTGATGCCAGGCGTTCGGGGGTCTACCGGGTGCCGCAGGCCGACGAGGTGCTCGACGCGGTGCGAGGCTCGGAACTCGACGTCGCGCGAATCGACCTCAGCGCGACATCCGACAAGGAGCAGTTGCTCGCGCAATTCGCCTCGTCGCTCGCGTTCCCGCACTGGTTCGGCCGCAACTGGGACGCGCTCGAGGACTGCCTGAGCGACCTCGCCTGGCGCGGCGGAGACGGGCATGTGCTGCTCATCGGGGGGTTCGATGAATTGCGCGCCAGCCGGCCGGACGACTTCGGGGTGCTGCTCGACATTCTCGCCTCGAGCGCGCAGTACTGGCGCGAGCGCGGCAAACCGTTCTTCGTCGCGTTCGTGGATCACACGCGCAGTCTCGCCTTGCCGGATCTGTTTCGCGTGCGCAGCGCATGAACCTGAAGATTCCGCTTTCGGTCTTGGTCGTGATCCACACGCCCGCGCTCGACGTACTGCTGCTGGAACGCGCTCTCGGACCCGGGTACTGGCAGTCGGTCACGGGCTCTGTCGAGCGGCTCGATGAGCCGCTCGAGCACGCGGCGGTGCGCGAGGTGCGCGAGGAAACGGGCATCTCGGCGCGGCCGGCGGATCTGCTGCGCTGGAACGTGATCAACACGTTTCGAATCTGGGGGGAATGGAGCCATCGATTTGTTCCCGGAACGACGCACAACACCGAGCACGTCTTCAGTCTCGAGGTCGAGGGACGCGTGCCCGTGGCCCTTGCGGCGCAGGAGCATCTTGCGTTTCTCTGGCTGCCCTGGCGCGACGCGGCGCGAAAGTGCTTTTCGTGGTCGAACCGCGAGGCGATCGAGATGCTCCCGGCGCGCCGGCGGATCGCATTGGCGTAGAATTCCGTGCCTATGTCAGAGAAAACAGGGGCCGCGCCCGAGCCGGCGCCGCCCCCGGTGGAGTTGGCGGCACCCTGGCAGCCGGATCCCGAAGACGACGAGTCGGCCGAAGGTCGCGGCGCAAGGCGGGGGCTGCGCCGACCGCACCGCCTGCACAACCTGCTCTCGCCGCGCCGCTGGCTGCAGCGGCTGGTGTTCTGGGGTGGCGCGATCGCGGTGGCAGGCGTCGCAATCCTGTTCGCGATCGGCGCCGAGCACGCCAACAACGTTCTGCACTTCGGACTTGCCTGGTCGCCCTATCTTCAACTCTTGATAACCCCGCTCGGCATCGCGCTCGTTGTCGCCGCGACGCGCCAGTTCCCCGGCAGCGAGGGTTCCGGCATCCCACAGACGATCGCTGCGCTTTCGATCGCCGACCACGCCGAGCGTGGCCGGCTGCTTGGCTTGCGCACCGTGGCGGGCAAGATCCTGCTCACGCTGGTGGGTCTTGCGTCCGGGGCATCGGTTGGACGCGAGGGCCCTACGGTGCAGATCGGCGCAGCGATCATGCATGCGATGGGCAAGCTAATCCGCTTTTCGCGCCACGACATGGAGAAGGGGCTAATTCTCGCGGGCGGCGCGGCCGGCGTCGCTGCGGCCTTCAACACGCCGCTGGCGGGGATCGTGTTCGCGATCGAGGAAATGAGCCGCTCCTTCGAGGAACGCACCAGCGGCACGATCCTCACCGCGGTGATCGTGGCGGGCGCGGTTTCGCTGGCGGTTCTCGGCGACTACACCTATTTCGGGCATACCTCGGCGTCGTTCGGCTTCGGCCAGGGCTGGATCGCGGTCGGCGTATGCGGCGTCGCGGGGGGCCTTGCCGGGGGGATCTTCAGCCAGCTGCTGGTGCTGTCCTCGCGCGGACTGCCGGGAAGGCTCGGCAGCTTCGCCCGCGAGCGCCCGGTCGCGTTCGGCGCAGCCTGCGGATTGCTGCTCGCCGCGATCGGTCTCGCCTCGGGCGGCACGACCTATGGCACCGGCTATCACGAGGCGCGCAAGATCGTCGAGAGTACCGAGGCGCTGCCCGCAAGCTACGGCATCTTTAAGCTGCTCGCGTCGCTGGTGTCGTACATAAGCGGGATTCCCGGCGGACTGTTCTCGCCTTCGCTTGCGGTAGGCGCCGGACTCGGCGCCAACCTGGCGCTGGTGGTGCCCTATGCCCCGGCGGCAGCGGTCGCCCTGCTCGGAATGGTGGCGTACTTCGCCGGCGTGGTTCAGGCGCCGATCACGGCGTTCGTCATCGTCATGGAGATGACCGACAACCACGACATGCTGTTGCCGCTGATGGCTACGGCGCTGATCGCAACCGGCATCTCGCGGCTGGTCTGCAACGAGCCTCTGTACCGAGCGCTCGCCCTGCCGTTTCTCAATCGCGCCAAGGCGACCTCCCGGGGCCACGCGCGGCGCTGAGCGCGCCTGTGGTCCGGACTGCGCCGAGGACGAAGCCATGATCGGGCAGCTGCGCATCATCACCCTCAACGTCCACAAGGGTCTGTCGCAATTCAACCGGCGAATGGTGATTCACGAGCTGCGCGAGGGATTGCGCTCGCTCGCGCCGGACCTTGTCTTTCTGCAGGAAGTGTTGGGCCTGAACGAGCGCCATGCGCTTCGCTTCGCGGCCTGGCCCCGGGCCCCGCAGTACGAGTTTCTCGCCCAGGAGGGCTGGCAGCACGCCTATGGGAGAAACGCGGTGTACGACCACGGACACCATGGCAACGCGGTCCTGTCGCGCTTCCCCATCCTGTCGGTATTGAACGAGGACGTGTCCAATCATCGTTTCGAAAAGCGCGGCCTGCTGCATTGCGAGGTCGCCGTGCCGGGGTGGACGCACAACCTGCACTGCCTTTGTGTTCACCTTTCGTTGCACGAGCGCGGACGCCGTAAGCAGCTCGATGCGATTGCCGCGCGTCTGGAGGAGATCGTGGCGCGCGGGATGCCGGTAATCGTCGCGGGTGATTTCAACGACTGGCGCCAGCGCGCGACCTCGATCCTCGAGCACGGACTGGGAATGCGCGAGGTATCGATTGCCCGCGGCGGACGCGCCGCGCGCACTTTTCCCAGCTTCCTGCCGCTGCTGCGCCTGGACAGGATCTACGTGCGCGGCTTCGACGTGCTCGCCGCGCAGGCGCATCGCGGCGCGCCCTGGGCCCTGCTCTCCGATCATCTCGCGCTAAGCGCGGACCTAGTGCGGGCCTAGCGTGCGGTTCGTGCCGGGCAACCGCCTGCAGCTGCTGCGTAACGGCGAGGAGTACTTCCCGGCGCTGGTCGCCGCGATCGACGCCGCGGCCGCGGAAGTCTTTCTCGAAACCTATATCTTCGCCGACGACGAGACCGGCAGCCTGGTGGCGGACGCGCTCGCCCGCGCGGCCGCTCGCGGCGCGGCGGTCCGTCTCCTGCTCGACGGCTTCGGCGCACGCGATTTTGCGCCGCGCTTTCGCGCTGTGCTGCGGCAATCCGGCGCTGAGGTGCTGGTCTTCCGGCCGCAGATCAGCCCCTGGACGCTGCGCCGCGGTCGCCTGCGGCGAATGCATCGCAAGTTGGCGTGCGTCGACGGGCGCACCGCGTTCGTCGGCGGTATCAACGTGATAGACGACTACGACACCCCGCTGCAGACTCCGCCGCGCTTCGACTACGCGGTGCGGATCGAGGGGCCGCTGACCGAGCACGTACGTGCGGCTTCAGCGCGCCTGTGGTCGCAGGTGTCGTGGGCGACGTCCCGGCGACGCTGGCCCGGGTTCGCGGCGCGGGCGGACGGTAACGGCCGCGCGGCGCGCGATGCGCCGCAGGCGATGCCCGGGGGACAGCGCGTCGCGCTGGTGGTGCGCGACAGCCTGCGCCACCGCAGGGACATCGAAGAAGGATACCTGCGCTTCATCGGCGAGGCGCGCGAGGAGATCGTGATCGCGAACGCGTACTTCCTTCCCGGCAGGCGCTTCCGGCGCGCGCTCACGGATGCCGCCGCGCGCGGCGTGCGCGTCGTGCTGCTGCTGCAAGGCAAGGTGGAATATTCGCTGCTCCACTACGCGTCGCGCGCGCTGTACGGGGCACTGCTCGATTCCGGCATCCAGATTCGCGAGTACACCCGCAGCTTCCTGCACGCCAAGGTGGCCGTGTTCGACCGCCGCATCGCAAGCGTGGGCTCCTCGAACATCGACCCTTTCAGCCTGCTGCTGGCGCGCGAGGCAAACGTGTTCATAGACGATCCGGACTTCGCCGCACAGCTGCGCTCCAGTCTGGACGAGGCGATGCGCACGGGGTCGCGCGCGGTGCCGCCTCAGCAATGGAAGCACCGACCCTTGTGGCGCCGCGCGCGCATCTGGATTGCGTACGGGATCTCCAGGCTGCTGACAAGCTTCGCGCGTCCGGAGCGCTACCACTGACAAGCGCCGCGCGGGCGTTGCTTCAGCCCGGGCGGCGACCGAACATGCCCCAACCCTCGAAGGTCATGACCATCTCGCCCCGCTGGTTTACCGCCTCGGTACGAGACTTGACCAATCCCATATCGCGACGGCTGCTCGACGGGCGCGCTTCGAGCACCACGCGCCGATAAGAAATCGTGTCGCCCGCGTGCACCGGCTCGAGCCAGCGCACGTTCTCGATCCCGGGCGAGCCCAGGCTGGCGCTGCGGTTGATGTAGTTGTCGCAAAGCAGCCGCATCGCGACCGCGCAGGTATGCCAGCCGCTCGCGATCAGGCCGCCGAAGTACGAGCTTTTGGCGGCGACCGGATCGATGTGGAACGGCTGGGGATCGAATTTGCGCGCGAAGTCGATCATTTCCTCCTCGACGAACGTGTGGCTTCCCATCTCCACGGCCTCGCCGACCTTGAAGTCCTCCCAATACAGGGTGCCCGAGCTCATGTCTGCGGCGCGACCCGCTCGTAGCGACCGATGCGCTCGCGCAGTTCCTGCGGCAGCGGCGCGGGCACCATGCTCGATGCCTCGGCGTTGACGTACACCAGCTCCGCGGTGACGAGCGGCGCCTGCGCCGGATCCGGATCGTCGCGAAAGATCTCGAAGTGAAAGGTCAAGCTGCTGCGACCCAGCCGGCCCACCCGGCAGCACACCGCGAGCACGTCGTCGTAACGCGCGGAGCCGAGATAATCGACCGTCGCCTTGCGCAGGTAGACATCGTTGGCGTACTTCTCGACGTAGCCGTCGGGGTAGGCAAGGCCGATCGCGCGCCAGTATTCCGCGATCGCAGTATCGATGTAGGTCAGGTAGTGGCCGTTGAACACGATCTTCTGCATGTCCACTTCGGCCCAGCGCACCCGCAACTGCGGCGTGCAAACGAAATCTTCGCGAGGCATGGTGGGAAGTCAGATTCCGGAGCCGTAAGCGTGCGCATCCGATGTCCGCAACAGCGAACGGACGAACTCGCCGACCGCGGCAAGGGTCGCGGCGCGCGCCTGGATCGTCGGGTAGTGACCGCATTCGGCGATCCTGAGCGTCTCGACATGCCCGGGCACGCAGCAGCGCAGCGCTTCGAGTTGTGCTTCGGAGAAGAATTCGTCGTTTTCGCCCTGGATCGCCAGCACCGGGCAGCGTATGCCGGCGACATAGGGATCCAGATCCCAGCCGGCGCCAGCTTGCTCCGAGGTCCAAACCTCGACCAGGCGCTCGAACAATGTTTCCGCCTTCTTGCCATGGTGACGCTGAAGCCGCGCCTTGAGATCACCGTGGTCGAAATCCGAAATCTGGACGCGAATGGCGTCAGCGGTTCGTGCCTCCCGAAAAAGATGCGGCGATATTGCCACCACGCCGCGCACCGATTCCGGGTGTGCGCCCGCGAACGCCAGGGCGATCGAAGCCCCGTCGGACTGGCCGACCAGGATTGCGTCGCGCACCTTGGCCTGATCGAGCACCTGCGGCAGAACCTGCAGTGCCTCCCGCAGAAGATAGTCCCTCCGATAGGGCCGGGCGAGCGGCTCCGAGTCGCCCGAGCCCCAACGGTCGTAGATCAGGGCGCCGCATCCCGATGCCTGCACGATCTGGTCGGGGATATCCCCCCACATCCGCGTGCTGCCCAGGGCATCGTGCAGGAATACGAGCGAAGGACCGCGTTCGGCGCCGGGTCCGCGCCAGTGCCCGCGCAGCACGTGTCCGTCGGCGCGAAACGTGAGCTGCCGCAGCGCGCGCTCGACGACTTCGCGAAAGTCTGCCGGCGCCAGCGCGACGAGGTCGAACTCGGCGGCGGCAAAGAAGCTTTCCACCGCCGAGCCCGCCTCGGCGGTGCCGCGGCCGCGCAGTGCTGCTTCCAGGTCGAAGATCGTTCGCGGCGGCGTGACGAAGAAATCGCCGGTAAGTAGCACCTCCCTGATACGGCCTAGCCCCGGGCCCTCCAAGCGGATATCTGCGCGCAGCGTGCCCCCGCGGCGCACCAGTGTTGCCGAGGCGAGCGCATCGTCCGCCTCCGGAGCGTCGAGCAGGTGCACGAACTCGTCGGTGCCGAACTCGCGTTCGTATAGTGCCGTAGCCAGAGCCTCCTCGTACTCCGAGGCGGAGCCCCACTGCGGGGCCATCCCCAGTTCTTCTCGGAAGCCGGTCAACATCGCCTCATAGACTTCGTCCAGCGACGGAGCCCTGCCCAGCACCTCGCGCACCGTTATCACGCGCCGCCGCGCGTCATCGAGATCACGCTTGGCGAGCTTTTCCACCGGCACCTTGAGCACCTCGATCATGCGTGCGGGATCGAAGTCGATCAGCAGCGTGCCCTGATAGAACAGCGTTTCTCCATCGAAGAATCCGCCCGTACCGCTGATCTTGCGGCCGCCCACCTCGATGTCGTTTCTGGGCCTGAATTCCGCGGGGATGCCAAGCTGCCGCAGTCCTCTGGCGGCCGCCCGGCAGACGCGCGCTGCGATCTCGGCAAGGTCGGTCGTGCCGAGGCGGCGACGCTCCATGACGAGTTCCCAGCCGATCTGTCCCTCGTCCAGATAGAGCCCTCCCCCGCCGGTAATGCGGCGGCCTACCTCGATGCCTGCCTGCCGGCAGTAGTCCAGCCGAACCTCGTGCGCCAGGATCTGATGCAGTCCGACCAGTGCCGAAGGATGGAAACGCAAGAAGCGGATCGTGTCTGGAATCTTCCCCGCGTTACGCGCCTCGATCAGGGCTTGATCGAAGGCGATATTGGCGCGCGCGCCCCGGATTCCGGTGTCAATTACGCGATCGGGAATTCGCACTGGCGGAACGGGGTCGGAAGGCACGCTCGGAAGTCTCGGGCGATGTTACGCCAAATCGCAAAAAATCGGCGTGCTAAGCTGTCGTGCGACCCAAGATCCCGCGCTGCACTTAGCACAATGCACGAGGACAATCCTTCCAGCGTACCGGTGGATGCGGAGTTTTTGGCGCAGATGGATGGCGCATACACGGGCTGGGGCGACCCCGCCAAGCGCCTGCGCGACGCGCTCGCGAACAATGAGCTGCAGCTCTACATCCAGCCGATCGCGAAGCTCGGCGAGAACCGGTTCGTGATGGCCGAGGTGCTGGTGCGGTTGCGTGAGGAGGAGAAGAAGATGCTTCCGCCGGGCGATTTTCTCCCGGTGTTCGAGCAGTATGGAATGATGCCGGACCTGGACCGTTGGGTCGTAAATCAAATCGTTCAGCGCATCGCCCGCCATCCGCCAGGCGGGTTTCGCCATTTCAGCATCAACGTCGCGGGAAAGACCCTGCAGGACCTCAGTTTTCCGGAGCATGTGTCTCGGACACTGCGTCAGTTTGGCGTGCCGGCGCAGGCATTGTGCTTCGAGATCGACGAGATCGACGTTCTTGGCAGACTGGACGCAGCGGCGCAGTTCGGCGCCAAGCTGCGCGAAATGGGGTGCCAAGTGGCGATCGATGGGTTCGGCCGGCGCTCGGCTTCATTTGCGCCGCTGAAAAGCCTGCGCATCGACTACTTCAAGGTGGACGGATCGATCACGCGCAACATCCTGAGCAGCGACACCGCATTGAACAAGCTGCGCACGATCGTTCGGGTGGCGCAGACGATCAAGGTCGGGGTAATCGCCGAGTTCGTGGAGGAGACCGAAGTGCTGGTGCGCCTGTTCGCGCTCGGCGTGGGCTACGCGCAGGGGTTCGGAATCGCGCGGCCGACGCCGGTGGACAGCGGTCCCGCGGGACAGTAGCTGACGAGGATGCCGCGTGCATGGACCAGGCGGTAGTCCGCGCTCTGGCGAAGTGGCCCGCGGTACCGGCGGTATACGGCTGGCTCGCGCTTGACGAGCGCGGCAATTGGCTGCTGCGCGATCCCGCGACGGGCGCTTTCGGGCGCATCGGCAATGCGGCCCTGCGCGATTTCATCTGCCGCAATTACGCGTCCGACGCGCGCGGCTGCTGGTTCTTTCAGAACGGGCCGCAGCGCGTCTACGCACGGCTTGCCTGCGCGCCGCTGGTGTTTCGCCTCGAGCGCGAGCGCCTGGTCGATCACTGCGGCCGTCCCTCGGGGCTACTCAACGGCGCTTGGCGCGACGAGCGCGGGGCGCTGATACTTGCCGCCGCATCGGGCATCGGGAACCTTGACGACCGGGATCTACTCGCCGCGAGTGACCTGATCGACGAGTCGGGCGCCGCAGCCTGGTTCGATTGTGTGGCCGGGCGAGTGCCGCTCGGGCGTGTTTTGCGCGCCGAATTGCCGGCCAGGTTCGGCTTCGTTCCCGAGCCGCGTCCGGACCCGCATTCGAGCGCCAATTCCGGTTAGCGGAGCGTCAATATTGCCCCGCATAATCCTTGACGCTGTACAAAAAACCCCTTTATAATCCGGCCTCTTTTTTGCACCTGGGCGACAGCGGGTGGTCAACGCGGTCGCCCGGTTCGTTTCTGGACACGGAAAAAAATGCCTACCGTCAATCAGTTAGTGCGCGGCGTACGGACTGCGCGGCGCCCGAAATCGAAGGTGCCCGCACTCGCCGGCTCGCCCCAAAAAAGGGGCGTCTGCACCAGGGTCTACACGACCACGCCGAAGAAGCCGAACTCGGCCCTGCGCAAAGTCGCCAAGGTCCGGCTCACCAACGGCTTCGAGGTGATCGGTTACATCGGCGGCGAAGGGCACAATTTGCAGGAGCACTCGGTGGTGTTGATCCGCGGCGGTCGGGTGAAGGACCTGCCGGGCGTGCGCTACCACATCGTGCGCGGCTCGCTGGACACGCAGGGCGTCAAGGACCGCAAGCAGAGCCGCTCCAAGTACGGCGCCAAGCGGGCAAAAGCCGCCTGAGCCCGGCAAGACAGAGGAAACCATGCCCCGTCGCAGAGAAGTCCCGAAGCGCGAGATCCTGGCGGATCCGAAGTTCCACAACACCGACGTCGCGAAATTCATCAACGTCCTGATGACGCGCGGCAAGAAGTCAGTGGCAGAGCGCATCGTGTACGGCGCGTTCAACGTCATCAAGTCGAAAGCAGGCAAGGATCCGGTCGAGGTGTTCACGCAGGCAGTGCAGAACGTGAAGCCGGTGGTCGAAGTCAAGAGCCGCCGCGTGGGCGGCGCGAACTACCAGGTCCCGGTGGAAGTGCGGCCGGTGCGCCGCGTCGCGCTTGCGATGCGCTGGATCCGCGAGGCGGCTCAGAAGCGCGGCGAGAAATCTATGACCGTGCGCTTGGCCGGTGAGTTGCAGGAAGCCGCGGAAGGACGGGGCGGCGCGATGAAAAAGCGCGAGGAAGTTCACCGTATGGCGGACGCCAACAAGGCGTTCTCGCACTACAGGTTCTGAGGCTTGCTATTGACGGGTCGCGCCCCCATTTAGGGCTCCCGGAACATACAAAGCATACAAAGGATGGGTATTGCTGTGGCACGTAAGACTCCAATCGAGCGCTATCGCAACATCGGCATCAGCGCGCACATCGATGCGGGCAAGACCACGACCACCGAGCGCATCCTGTTCTACACCGGCGTGAACCATAAGATCGGCGAGGTGCACGACGGCGCTGCGACCATGGACTGGATGGAGCAGGAACAGGAGCGGGGAATTACCATTACCTCGGCCGCGACCACGTGTTTCTGGAAGGGGATGGACCTCACCTATCCGGAGCACCACATCAATATCATCGACACCCCGGGACACGTCGACTTCACGATCGAGGTCGAGCGTTCGCTGCGCGTGCTCGACGGCGCTTGCATGGTGTTCTGCGCGGTGGGCGGCGTGCAGCCGCAGTCCGAAACGGTGTGGCGCCAGGCGACGAAATACAGGGTGCCGCGGCTCGCGTTCGTCAACAAAATGGACCGCATCGGGGCCAACTTCTTCAGGGTCTACGATCAGATGAAGTTGCGCCTGAAGGCCAACCCTGTGCCAATCCAGATCCCGATCGGCGCCGAGGAGAAGTTCCAGGGCGTCGTTGACCTCGTCACGATGCAGGCGATCTACTGGGATGAAGCCTCCCAGGGGATGAAGTTCGAGCGCAGGGACATCCCCGCGGAGCTCACGGCCAAGGCGAGGGAGTGGCGCGAGAAGATGGTCGAGGCGGCGGCCGAAGCGAACGAAGAGCTGATGAACAAGTATCTTGAGACCAGCGAGCTGTCGCTCGAGGAAATCAAGCATGGAATCCGCATCCGAACGATCAACAACGAGATCGTGCCGATGCTGTGCGGCTCTGCGTTCAAGAACAAAGGCGTTCAGGCAATGCTGGACGCGGTAATCGATTACCTGCCTTCGCCGGTGGACATTCCGCCCGTCAAGGGCCAGAAGGAAAACGGCGAACCGGACGTTCGCAAGGCCGAGGATGGCGAGCCTTTTGCGGGGCTGGCGTTCAAGATCGCGACCGACCCCTACGTCGGCCAACTGACCTTCATCCGGGTGTACTCAGGCGTGCTGTCGTCCGGCGACACCGTGTATACGTCGGTTCGCGGCAAGAAGGAGCGCATCGGCCGCTTGCTGCAAATGCACGCGAACGAGCGCAAGGAAATCAAGGAAGTTCGCGCGGGCGACATCGCGGCGGCGGTGGGGATGAAGGACGTCACTACCGGCGAGACGATCTGCGACGTCAACAAGGTCATCACGCTGGAGAAGATGGAGTTTCCCGACCCCGTCATCTCGCAGGCGGTCGAACCCAAGACCAAGGCCGACCAGGAAAAAATGGGCGTCGCGCTCGGGCGCCTGGCTCAGGAAGACCCATCGTTCCGCGTGCGTACCGACGAGGAGTCGGGCCAGACGATCATTTCCGGCATGGGCGAGCTGCATCTCGAGATCCTGGTCGACCGGATGAAGCGCGAGTTCGGCGTCGAGGCTTCGGTCGGCAAACCGCAGGTCGCCTACCGCGAAACATTCAAGAAATCGCTCGAATCCGAGGGCAAGTTCATCAAGCAGTCCGGCGGCCGCGGCCAATACGGCCACGTCTGGCTCAAGCTCGAGCCGCAGCCTGCGGGCAAAGGCTTCGAGTTCGTCGACGCGATCAAGGGTGGCTCGGTGCCGCGCGAGTTCATTCCGGCGGTGCAGAAAGGCGTTCTGGAAGCGCTGCAGGACGGCGTGCTCGCTGGCTACCCGGTGGTGGACGTCAAAGCCACCTTGTTCGACGGCTCCTTTCATGAAGTGGATTCGAACGAGAACGCGTTCAAGATGGCGGCCATTTTTGCGTTCAAGGACGGCATGCGCAGCGCCTCTCCGGTGTTGCTCGAGCCGGTGATGGCGGTCGAGGTCGAGACGCCGGAAGAGAAGATGGGCGACGTGATGGGCGACCTGTCGTCCCGCCGCGGCGTCATCCAGGGCATGGACGACCTGCCGGGCGGCAAGGCGATCAAAGCGGAAGTTCCCCTGGGCGAGATGTTCGGCTATTCGACGACGCTGCGCTCGCTTACGCAGGGCCGCGCCACGTACACGATGGAATTCAAGCACTACGCCGAGGCGCCGCGCAGCGTCGCAGAGGCGGTCATCAGCAGCAAGAAGTAATCATAAGAACCGAGGAAGAGCGTCATGGCAAAAGGCAAATTTGAGCGGACCAAGCCGCACGTGAACGTAGGCACGATAGGGCATGTGGACCATGGCAAGACGACGCTGACGGCGGCGATGACCAGTATTTTGGCCAAGAAGTACGGAGGCGAGGCCAGGAGC
>DATIZK010000022.1:0-9564 GCA_035517095.1 Burkholderiales bacterium | reverse complement strand
AGCGATTACCTGGTGCTGAATAACTACGGGCCCGGATTCGCCGGCCAAGACGCATACAGCCCCGGGCCGCCGGCCAACCGCGCGTTGATTTCGGCGATCGACTATACCTCCGAGACCGACCGCACCAGGGTGGCGTTCGCGGCGACCACCTTCCAGCGCACGCTGCACGACTCGCCGGGCAGGCGCTTTTTCATCATTTCGGGCCCGGTGAGCTACGTCTGCGACCCCGTGGCGCACACCATTACCCGTTACTGGGGCTATCCGATCGCGGCGGCGCAGCCCACCACGTTCGGTGCCGGAAGCTCGGCCGTGATCGCGACCAAGGTGAGCGCCTGCAATTTCGACTACGCGCCGAACGTCGCGCCGCAGATCGGACTGCTTACGCTGAGCCTGACCCTTTCCGCGCCCACCTCATCGGGCGTGGCCGAAACCGTCTCGCTTTACCATGCGATCCACGTCAGCAATGTGCCTTGAGCCGCGGCGGCTGCGGCGCGCGCGGCAGCGCGGGTTTTCGCTCATCCTGGCGCTGTTCCTGCTCGTCTCGCTGGCCGCGATGGGCGCATACCTGCTGACCATTTCGAACTTGCAGCAGGAATCCTCCGCGGCCGATGAGCTGGGCGCCAGGGCCTATCAGGCGGCTCACTCCGGCATCGACTGGGGCCTGTACGAGCTGCTACGTGACCCGGGCAGCGCCTACGCCAGCGCCTGCAACGCCGCTATCTTGCCGGCCGCCCCGGCGGCGCAGACCTTCGCCCTGAGCGGCGGGCTGGCCGCGTTCAGCGTCAAGGTCGAATGCAATTCGACAGCGCCCACCACCGAAGGCGCGACCAGCGGCTTGCGCGCCTACGTGCTGAAGGCTACGGCCTGCAATCAGGCGAGCTGCCCCGGGACTCAAGGCCCGGCTTATGTCGAGCGGCAATTACAGGCAACCGTTACAAACTGACAAAAAGGCCATTGACAACAAATAGTTATTTCTTTATCTTGAACTGGTTTGGGAGAATGGCGGATGGTGGCGAGATGAAGTGGTGGTCGGCCAATAAGAAAAAGCGCGAGCCCGGCTGGCTGGTGGCATCGCTGCGGCCGCAGGAGCTCGCCGTCGTTCATGGCCGCATCGGCCTGAACGGCAAGGCGCGCATCGGCAAGCTCGACTCGGGCGCGCTGGAGGGCGACTACGCCGGCGCCGAGCGGCTGAGCAGGGAATGGCATCTCGAGCGCTATCGATGCGCCACGCTGCTCGAGCCGGGCGACTACCAGCTGCTGCTGGTCGAGGCGCCCAACGTTCCGCCCGCCGAATTGAAGGCGGCGATCCGCTGGCGCATCAAGGACCTGCTCGATTACCACGTCGACGACGCTACGGTCGACGTGCTCGACATTCCGCCCGACCCCTCGGGCGCGGCGCGCAGCCACTCGATGTATGCGGTGGCGGCGCGCAACGAGGCGGTCCAGGCCTGCATAGAGCGCTTCGACGCGGCGCAAATTCCGCTCTCGGTCATCGACATCGCGGAGACCGCGCAGCGCAACATCGCCTCGCTGTACGAGGACGACGGACGCGGCGTCGGCTTGCTGTATCTTGGCGAGAGCAGCGGTCTGTTCACCATCAATTACCGCCGCGAGCTCTACCTCGCGCGCCGCATCGACATCGGGCACGAACAGATCTCGGCCGCGCCGGAGCGCGCCGAGGCATTCAACCGCATCGCGCTCGAGCTGACGCGCACGCTCGACCACTTCGACCGCCAGTTCGGCTTCGTCGCGGTCAACAAGCTGCTGCTCGGGCCGGAGGCGGAAGAAAGCGGCCTGCTCGAGTATCTCAGGTCGAACCTGGATATTCCGATTTCCCGCGTCGATCTGGGCGCTACGCTCGCTTTCGATTCCGATGCGCGCCCCGACCCGCGCACCGAATGGCAGCGCTTTCACCTCATTGGCGCGTCGCTGCGCTACGAAGCCAAGGCGCCCTGAGGGTCCACGGTGAGCCAGCAGATCAATCTTTTCAATCCGATCTTCCTGCGGCAGGAAAAATATTTCTCCGCCAAGACGATGATCGAGTCGCTGGTCCTGATCCTGATCGCGCTGGGCGCCTTCTACGTCTATGCCAGTAACGAGGTGAAGTCGTTCGAGGAAGTGGCCGCGGATGCCGCGCACCAGCTCGCCGACACGCGCGAGCGCTTCATCAGCCTGGGCGGCGAGCTCTCGCCGCAGCGGCGCAGCAAGCTGCTGGAAGCGCAGCTGGCGCGCGCCGAGAGCGACTTGCGCGGCAAGCAAGCGCTGCTCGCCTCGCTGCACGGTGCCGCCGCGGAGAAGGCGCAGGGCTATTCGCAGTACTTCGCCGCCTTCGCGCGCCAGACGCTGCCCGGGGTTTGGCTGACGGGTTTCAGCGTCGGTGACGGCGGCGAAGAGCTAAGCGTTCGGGGCCGCGTGTTGCATCCCGACCTGGTGCCGACGTACATCCGCGCGCTGAACAAAGAGGAGGTCATGCGCGGGCGCTCGGTAACACGGCTCAAGCTGGTGGCGCACAACGAGCCGGCGCCGGCGGCCGACGCGGCGCCGCAGGCGGGGCCGGCGCGCTACGTCGAGTTCGAGCTGTCGATGCCGCTCGCCGCGCCGCAGCCCGGGAAGGAAGGCAACAAATGACGCCGCAGCTGCGGCGCTATGTCGAGCGCATCGACGCCCTCAGCTTGCGCGAACGGGTGCTGATTTTCATTGCGGCCGCGCTGGTCCTGATCGCGTTCGCCTACTTGGGCTTCATCGCTCCGCTGATGGAGAGGGACAAACGCCTCGGACGCGAAGTCGGGCGCCGCCAGACCGAGCTTGCCATGTTGCAGGCCCAGTTGCAGGCGATGGCGCGCTCGAGCGAGATGCGCCCGGACGAAGTGAACCGCGCCAAGCTGGCGGGCTTGCAGCACCAGCTCGCGCAGCTCGACAAGCAGATCGATGAAGCTGCGAGCCGCTTCACCTCGCCGCGGCACATGCGCGACGTCCTGCAGGAGATCCTGGCGCGCAACCCGCGCCTGCAGCTGGTCGATCTCAAGACCCTGCCGGTCGACCTGTTCGGCAATTCGGATACCCGCGGCCCGCGGCCGATCTACCGGCATGCGCTCGAGCTCACCGTGAGCGGGGCATACCTTGACCTATATGCCTACCTGCGGCAGCTGGAAGGCCTGCCGACGCGGTTATACTGGCGCAAGGCTGATCTCGCAGCGGGCGACTATCCAAAAGTGGTGCTGAGGCTTACGGTTTATACGCTGAGCTTCGATCCGTCGTGGATGAGCGTATGAGGCTGGCGCAGATTTATTGCTACCTGTTGACCGGCCTCGCGACAACGCAGGTGCTCGCCGCCGGGCCGGATGCAGGGCTGCCGGCCCAGGGCTTCGCGGATCCGACGCGACCGCCGTACAGCGGACGTGCGAACGCCGCGGACGAGTCCCCGGTCGCGGGGCCCGAGTTGCAGTCGGTTCTGATTTCGACTACGCGCAATGTGGCGGTGATCAACGGGCAAACCGTGCCGCTGGGTGGAAAGTTTCGAGAGGCAACGCTGATCCGCATCACCGAATCCGGAGTCGAGCTGCGTAGCGGAAGCCAGGTCGAGTTGCTCAGGCTGTTTCCACAGGTGCAGAAGAAGTCGCTGCCAAGCGACGAGCCGCGGAGGCGGAACTAGAACATGAAGAAAGCATTCTTGATCGTCGCCGTATCGGTGCTCGGAGGTTGCGCCACGCCGCCGCCCCGGCCAAGCGGCATCGAACCCGGCATACGCGCGGCGCTTGAGCCGGCAGCCAAGAAGGAAACCCCGAGCGCGGCCCTCGACCAGGCGCTGCTGCCTCCGCTTCGCATGGCCATGCCCGAAGTGCGCGGACAGCCCGTGGAGCCCAGGTTCGACCTTTCGGTCAACAACGCGCCGGCGGCACAGGTGTTCAACTCGATCGTGTCGGGCACGCGCTACAGCATGCTGGTGCCGCCGAGCGTGAGCGGGACGATCTCGGTCAACCTCAAGGACGTTTCGATCACCGAAGCGCTCGACTCGATCCGAGAGCTCTACGGCTACGACTACAAGATCGAGGGCACGCGCATCTTCATCCTGCCTGCGGGCCTGCAGACGCGCATCTTCCAGGTGAACTACCTGCAGGGCCAGCGCCGCGGAACGAGCGAGGTGCGGGTGCAATCGGGCTCGATCTCGGACACAACCGGAATCAATCAGGCCCCCACCCCTTCCTCGATCGCGAATCCGACCGCGGGCCCGGTCCAGACGCCGGGCCAGAACATGCTCGAGAGCAGCCGGGTGACTACGCGAACGCTTAGCGACTTCTGGGGCGACCTGCGCACCGCGCTGGTGGCGATTGTCGGTAGCGGCGAGGGCCGCAACGTAGTGGTGTCGCCGCAGTCGGGTATCGTGCTGGTGAGCGCTCCCGCACGCGAGATGCGCGCCGTCCGGCAATACTTGCGCGAGAGTCAGATTTCGGTCGAGCGCCAGGTCATGCTCGAAGCGAAGATCATCCAGGTGACGCTCTCGGACAGCTATCAGTCTGGCATCAACTGGTCCGCCTTCCGCAGCACGGGCCCGAACGTCGCGATCGGACAGAGCGCGAACACGGGCGCAACCACCGTGCTCGGCTCGAGCGGACAGGTGCTGCAGGGCGGCGGGCAGACGCTCAATCTCAACACGAGCACCGTGACCACCGCGGCGAGCTCGCTCGCCGCCGACAACCCGGCAAGCGGGGTATTCGGGCTCGCGTTTCAGACCTCGAACTTCGCCGCGCTGCTGCAGTTCCTGCAGTCGCAGGGCAACGTTCAGGTGCTGTCCAGCCCGCGCATCGCGACGCTCAACAACCAGAAGGCGGTGCTCAAGGTGGGTACGGACCAGTTCTTCGTCACCAACGTCGCAACCGTCACTACCACCACCGGCGCCACGACGCAGCAAACGCCGACGGTGTCGGTCGCACCGTTCTTCTCCGGCATATTGCTCGACGTGACGCCCCAGATCGACGATCAGAATAACATCACGCTCCACGTCCATCCGTCGATCAGCGACGTCACCACGAGCGAGACTGTGGTCAACCTGGGAGGGACCGTTCCGTCAATTACACTGCCGCTCGCCAAGAGCACGGTTAGCGAGACTGACACCATCGTGAGGGTGCCGGACGGCAACATCGTCGCGATCGGCGGACTGATGAGCGTAAACGTGAGCGACAATCGCGGCGGGATCCCGGGCGTGACCGAAGGCGGGCTGGGGGACCTGGTGCGCAACACGAGCCGCACCACGAGCAAGAACGAGCTGGTGATCCTGATCAAGCCGACGGTGATCGAGAGCGATCGCAACTGGGCCGACGATATGCGCGATACGCGAGAGCGCATCGAGGGGATGGCTTCACACCAGAACAGCGAGGCGCCCAGGCAGTGAATTACCTGCGGCACTTCGGCCTGCGCGAACCCCCGTTCGGGATTACTCCGGACACGAGCTTCTTCTGTGCCTGCCGCAGCACGCAGGAAGCGCTCAACACGCTGCTGGTGGCGGTCGCCAACGGCGAGGGGTTCATCAAGATCACGGGCGAAGTCGGAACCGGCAAGACGCTGCTATGCCGGAAGTTTCTCGCCACGCTCGATTCCGGCTGGGTTACCGCCTATGTTCCCAACCCGAGCATCGAGCCGCGAACGCTGCTGCTCGAGCTGGCCGAGGAGCTCGGGGTGCAGGTCGACCCCGGCGCCGACCAGCACTACCTGCTCAAGGGCATCACGCGCACACTGCTCGGCCTGGCGCGCCAGCGCAAGCGCGTGGTGCTGTGCATGGACGAAAGCCAGGCCATGCCGATCGAGACGCTCGAGACACTGCGCCTGCTGACCAACCTCGAGACCGAAAAGCGCAAGCTGCTGCAGGTGGTGCTGTTCGGACAGCCCGAGCTCGACCGCAAGCTCGCGTCGGAGTCGATCCGCCAGCTGCGCCAGCGCATCACGTTCCAGTACGACCTCAAGGCGCTGGCCGAGGACGAGGTCGGCGCTTACGTGAATCATCGACTCAGCGTCGCGGGCTATGTCGGCCAGCCGCTCCTGAGCACGCGCGCGCTGCGTACTTTGCACCGCGCGAGCCGGGGATTGCCGCGCCTGGTCAACATCCTGTCGCACAAGTCCTTGCTGCTCGCCTATGGCGAAGGCGGCTACCGTGTCGATCCGCGCCACGTGCGCGCGGCGGCGCACGACACGCCGGCCGCCGCCTCGACGCGCTGGTGGTGGCCCAAGCTCAGGTCGCCGCGCACCGCCGATTGATACGCGCGCCATGAGCCTCATCAACAAGATGCTGCAGGAACTGGATCGCCGGCACGCGGTGGCCTCGCCCAACGCCGACGTGATGACGCAGCAGATCGAGCCGGTCGCCGCCGGGCGGCGCAGGCGCGATCTTTTCTGGCTGATCCTCGGGCTCGAGCTCGCGGTCGCGTTGGGGTGGCTGGCGTGGACCAGCTACCAGCTCAGGCCGCAGTCGGTGGTCACCGAGCTGGCGCTGCGAACCGCGGGCGGAGTTAGCGGCACGGTGCAGCCGGTGCGACCGCCCGCGCCAACGCCTGCGCAGCGGCCGGCGCCGCCACCCGCGCCAACGCCGGTGCCCGCGCCCGCGGCAAGCATTGCGCCCGCACAGATTTCTCCACCGGCGCCGCAGCCGGCGAACGATACGCTCAAGCTCGCGCAGTCGATCGAGCGCGCAATCCCGCCACCGCGTCCGCGCACCGTGCCGAACTCGATTGAGAGAAGGCACGTGCCGAAGCCGCCGCCGTCCGAGCCCGTGGAGGACGCGCAGCCGCAGGTTGAAAAGCGGCCTCATCCGAGCACGCCGGCCCAGGACGCGCAAGCCGAGTTCCGGCGCGCCGTGCAACTACTCAACCAGGGACGCGTAAGCGAAGCCGAACAGGCGCTTACCGAGGCGCTTGCGACGGATCCGTCTCAGGCGCCCGCGCGACAGGCGCTCGTCTCGCTGCTGATTGACCAGCGGCGCTTGAACGAAGCGCAGCGTCTGCTGCAGGAAGGGTTGACGCTCGATCCGGCCCAGGTCCAGTTCGCCACCGTCCTGGCGCGCATTTATGTCGAGCGCGCCGACTACGGCAGCGCGCTCGGCGTCTTGCGCAGCTGCAAGGGCGACGTGTCGCGCGATGCCGAGTACAACACGCTGTTGGGCGCGGTGCTGCAGCATATGTCCCGGCCGCGCGAAGCGGCCGACGCCTACCGTGCGGCGTTGCGCGCCGCGCCGCAGGCGGGCACGGCTTGGATCGGGCTCGGGCTGTCGCTCGCGGCGCAGGACCATCGTCCGGAGGCGGCCGAAGCGTTCCGGCGCGCGGTCGCGACCGGCTCGCTCAGCCAGGAAGTCAAGGACTACGCCGAGCAGCAATTGCGGCGCCTGCAGTAGGCCTCAGGCTGCGCTCGCGTCGGATCCAAGCCGCTCCAGTCGGTAGCCGTAGTTGTAGACCGGCACCACTCGGTAGCCCGTCTCGGGTCGCAGATCGAGCTTCTTTCTCACCTGACTAACGTGGGTATCCACGGTACGGGTCGCGAGGTCGCCGCTGCGCCCCCAGACCGATTCCTGCAGGTGGCCGCGCGACATCAGCCGCCCGATGTTGCGAAACAGGACCACCGCGAGCTCGAACTCCTTCGGCGTGAGCTCGATGCGTGAGCCGTCGCGCCGAATTTCGCCGCGCTGGGTATCGATTTCGAACGGGGGAAAGGAAAGCAGGGTCTGCTCCTCGCGCGGGTAGGCACGCCGCAGCAGCGCGCTGACCCGCGCGAGCATCTCCTGACGCCGCGCAGGCTTGACCATGTAGTCGTCCGCGCCGTTCTCGAGCGCGTACACGATGTCCTCCTCGGAATCTCGCACCGTGATGAACAGTATGGGAACGTGCTTGGAAACGTTGGCGCGCAGCCAGGTCAGCACCTCGGCGCCAGAAACGTCGGGCACCTGCCAGTCGAGGATGAACAAGTCGAAGCTTTCGCGCCCCGCGTGTTTCATCGCTTCGCGCCCGGCCAGGTAGCCGTGTACGTCGTGCCCTGCGTCCGCGAGCCAGCGCCGCAGCAGCGCGAGCTGATCGGGGTCGTCTTCGAGTATCGCGATTCGCACTGCGCACCTCCCTGGCGGCGATGCCGCGCCGGCGAGGCAGATCATAATGCCACCGGCGCGCGACGCAAATTGGGATTGTGGCAGAATCGCCGCCTCCCGGAGGGCTGGCAGATGCGACTCGCTCTACTCGGTGGCGGAACGATCGCTCGTCTGGTGCTGGAAAACCTCTGTCGCGGCGTATTGCCCGGCATGGAGGTGGTGGCGCTGGCGGGGAGAGGGCCAGCGTCTCGCGCTGCGGCGCTTGCCGGCGAATACGAAATCGATTACGTGCTCGGCGTGCAGGCGTTGTGCGCGGCGAAGCCCGACGTGGTCCTGGAGGCGGCCTCGCACGACGCGGTGCGCGGCTACCTCGTGCCGCTTCTCAGCGCAGGCGCATCGGTGATCGTGCTGTCGGCCGGGGCGCTGGTCGATGATGCGCTGCGCGCCGAAGCAGAAGCGGCGGGGCGTCGCTCCGGCGCCCTGCTCTATGTGCCCTCGGGAGGGATCGGCGCGCTCGATGCGCTCAAGGGCGCCTGCGCCGCGGGCGAGGTCGAAGTATCGATCCAGGTCGCCAAGCCTCCGGCGGCGTGGAGGGGAATTCGCTACGTGCAGTCCCTCGGCGTCGATCTCGAGTCGCTCGCGGCCGCCATTACGCTGTTCGACGGGCCCGCGCGCGCCGGGGTCCCGCACTTCCCCCAGAACGTCAACATCGCGGCCGTGCTGTCGCTCGCCGGGATCGGCTTCGACCGCACTCGGCTCAAGGTCGTGGCTGACCCCGCCCTGACTCGCAACACGCATACCATCCGGGTTTCGGGCAAGACGGGCCAGTTCACGATCGTGCTGGAGAACGTACCGGCGCCCGAGAACCCGAAAACCGCCTGGCTTGCCTGCTACAGCGCGCTGGCGGCGCTCAAGGAGTTCCGCTCCGCCGCTCGCTACGGCACCTGAGCGGCCTGCCGTAGGCGCTTGAAGCGCAATCTTCTTGACTAAGCAGCGGATATCTCACATAATTTCGGGTTCCGCCGGAGGGGTGCCCGAGCGGTTAAAGGGGGCAGACTGTAAATCTGTTGGCCTTGCGCCTACGTTGGTTCGAATCCAACCCCCTCCACCGGCATCGCGGGCGGGCGCGGCAGACAGTTATCGCGGGTGAATTGAATGGGCGGGTGTAGCTCAATGGTAGAGCAGAAGCCTTCCAAGCTTATGACGAGGGTTCGATTCCCTTCACCCGCTCCAATGCGCAAATTCAGCCCATGTAGCTCAGTGGTAGAGCACTCCCTTGGTAAGGGAGAGGTCATGCGTTCAATCCGCGTCATGGGCACCAGACCTCGGAACTCTATCAACGAAACGTCAAAGGCAGCGTAGTCATGGCAAAAGGCAAATTTGAGCGGACCAAGCCGCACGTGAACGTAGGCACGATAGGGCATGTGGACCATGGCAAGACGACGCTGACGGCGGCGATGACCAGTATTTTGGCCAAGAAGTACGGAGGCGAGGCCAGGAGC
>DATIZK010000021.1:0-5466 GCA_035517095.1 Burkholderiales bacterium | reverse complement strand
CCGGAACTTTCCGGCTGCCGCGCAACCAACTAAGTAAGACCCGAGATGCTGAGCGAGTATTTTCCGGTTCTGCTGTTCATCCTGGTCGGTCTCGCGATAGGCGTGCTGCCGATGGGGCTGGGCGCGCTGCTCGGGGTCCATCGGCCCGACGCTGAGAAGAACTCCCCTTACGAGTGCGGCTTCGAGGCATTCGAAGACGCGCGCATGAAGTTCGACGTGCGCTACTACCTGATCGCGATCCTGTTCATCCTGTTCGACCTCGAGATCGCGTTCCTGTTTCCCTGGGCGGTAGTGATCAACCAGATCGGGCTGTTCGGCTTCCTGGCGATGATGCTGTTCCTCGGCATCCTGGTGGTCGGTTTCGTCTACGAATGGATGAAAGGAGCGCTGGAATGGGAATAGAGGGCGTCCTGCAGCAGGGGTTCGTCACCACCACGGCGGACAAGCTCATCAACTGGACCCGCACCGGGTCGCTCTGGCCGGTCACCTTCGGCCTCGCCTGCTGCGCGATCGAGATGATGCACGCCGGCGCCGCGCGCTACGACCTGGACCGCTTCGGCATCGTTTTCCGCCCCAGCCCGCGCCAGTCCGACGTGATGATCGTGGCCGGAACACTGTGCAACAAGATGGCGCCGGCCCTGCGCAAGGTGTACGACCAGATGCCCGAGCCGCGCTGGGTGGTGTCGATGGGCTCGTGCGCCAACGGCGGCGGCTACTATCACTACTCGTACTCGGTGGTGCGCGGCTGCGACCGCATCGTCCCGGTCGATGTCTACGTGCCGGGCTGCCCGCCCACCGCCGAGCAGCTGCTGTACGGCCTGGTGCAGCTGCAGAACAAGATCAAGCGCACCAACACCATCGCCCGATGAGCCCGCGACTGCAACGCCTGTTCGACGCGCTGCAGGGCGCGCTCCAGGGCCGGGATGTGAAGTTCTCCGAGCGGCTGGGCGAGATCACGCTCGAAGTCGGCGCCGCGGAATACCACGCTGTGGCGCTGCTGCTTCGCGACCACCCCGAGCTCTGCTTCGAGCAGCTGATCGACCTGTGCGGCGTCGACTACTCGACCTACGGCGCGCGCCCCTGGGAGCGCGAGCGCTTCGCCGCGGTGCTGCAGCTGCTGTCGGTGAGCAAGAACTGGCGCCTGCGGCTGCGCGTGTTCTGCCCCGACGACGCCTTTCCCAAGGTCGATACGGTGATCGACGTCTGGCCGAGCGTGAACTGGTTCGAGCGCGAGGCCTTCGACCTGCTCGGCATCGTGTTCGAGGGGCATCCCGACCTGCGCCGGATACTCACCGACTACGGCTTCATCGGCCATCCGTTCCGCAAGGACTTCCCGGTCTCGGGCTACGTCGAGATGCGCTACGACCCGGAACAGAGGCGGGTCATCTACCAGCCGGTGACGATCGAGCCGCGCGAGATCACGCCGCGCGTGGTGCGCGAGGAGCACTACGGCGAGGAGTCGCGCTAGTGCCCGAGATCCGCAACTACACGGTCAACTTCGGCCCGCAGCACCCGGCGGCGCACGGCGTGCTGCGGCTGGTGCTCGAGATGGACGGCGAGGTGGTGCAGCGCGCCGACCCGCACATCGGCCTGCTGCACCGTGCGACCGAGAAGCTGGCCGAGTCGCGCATGTACATCCAGTCGCTGCCGTACATGGACCGGCTCGACTACATCTCGATGATGTGCAGCGAGCACGCGTTCTGCCTCTCGCTCGAGAAGCTGCTCGGCGTCGAGGTGCCGATCCGCGCGCAGTACATCCGCGTCATGTTCGACGAGATCACGCGCATCCTGAATCACCTGTTCGGGCTCGGGACGCTCGGCCTCGACCTCGGCGCGATGACGGTGTTCCTGTACACCTTCCGCGAACGCGAGGACCTGCTCGACTGCTACGAGGCGGTCTCGGGGGCGCGCATGCACGCCGCCTACTATCGCCCGGGCGGGGTGTACCGCGACCTGCCGGACGCGATGCCGCACTACCAGCCCTCGCGCTTTCGCAGCGAGAGCGACCTCAAGGCGCTCAACCGCAACCGCCAGGGCTCGCTGCTCGACTTCATCGAGGACTTCACCGAGCGCTTCCCCAAGTGCATCGACGACTACGAGACGCTGCTGACCGAGAACCGGATCTGGAAGCAGCGCACGGTGGGGATCGGGGTGGTGTCCCCCGAGCGCGCCCTTGCGCTGGGCTTCTCCGGGCCGATGCTGCGCGGCTCGGGAATCGCCTGGGACATCCGCAAGAAGCAGCCGTACGAGGTGTACGACCGGCTCGATTTCGACATTCCGGTAGGCAAGAACGGCGACACCTACGACCGCTACCTGGTGCGGGTGGAGGAAATGCGCCAGTCGAACCGCATCCTCAAGCAGTGCATCGAATGGCTGCGCAAGAACCCCGGTCCGGTGATAGTGGAAAACAACAAGGTGGCGCCGCCTGCGCGGGTCGAGATGAAGGCCAACATGGAGGACCTGATCCACCACTTCAAGCTCTTCACCGAGGGCATGCACGTGCCCAGGGGCGAGGCCTACGCCGCGGTCGAGAATCCGAAGGGCGAATTCGGCGTGTACTTCATCTCCGACGGCTCCAACAAGCCCTACCGCATGAAGCTGCGCTCGCCCGCGCTGACGCACCTGTCGGCGATTAACGAGATGGCGACCGGCCACATGCTGGCCGACGCGGTGGCGATCATCAGCACCCTTGACATCGTTTTCGGTGAAATCGACAGGTGAGCGGCCGCCTATGCTTTCTCCCGACGCGCTGAAGAAGATCGACCGCGAGATCGGCAAGTACCCCGCCGACCAGAAGCAATCGGCGGTGATGGCCGCGCTGATCATCGCGCAGGACGAACAGGGCTGGCTCGCGACCGAGACCATGGATTTCGTCGCGCGCTACCTCGGCATGGCGCCGGTCGCGGTGTACGAGGTCGCTACCTTCTACAACATGTACAACCTCGAACCGACCGCCAAGCACAAGCTCACGGTCTGCACCTGCCTGCCGTGCGGCCTGCAGGGCTCGCTCGAGGCCGCCGACCACCTCAAGCAACGGCTCGGCATCGAGTTCAACGAAACCACCGCGGACGGCAGGTTCACGCTGCGCGAGGGCGAATGCATGGGCGCCTGCGCCATGGCGCCGGTGGTGCTGGTAAACAACAAGCGCATGTGCGACTACATGTCCAAGGACAAGCTCGACGCGCTGATCGACGAGCTCGCGGGAAAGGGCTGAGATGCTCGATTACGGACCCGACGCAATCCTGATGGCCGGCCTCGACGGGGCGAACTGGCACCTGGCCGACTACGAGAAGCGCGGCGGCTACGGCGCGCTTAAGAAGCTGCTGCGCGAGAAGATCGCGCCCGACCAAGTCATCGCCGAGCTCAAGAAGTCGGCCCTGCGCGGGCGCGGCGGCGCGGGGTTCCCGACCGGGCTCAAGTGGTCGTTCATGCCCAAGCAGTACGCGGGCGAGAAGTACGTGGTGTGCAATTCCGACGAAGGCGAGCCCGGCACCTGCAAGGACCGCGACCTGCTGCGCTACAACCCGCACATGGTGATCGAAGGCATGATCATCGGCGGCTACGCGATGGGCGCCGCGACGGGGTACAACTACATCCACGGCGAGATCTGGGCCGAGTACGAGCAGTTCGAGCAGGCGCTGGACGAAGCGCGCCGGGCCGGCTACCTGGGCAAGAACATCCTCGGCTCGGAGTTCAGCTTCGAGCTGCACGCGCACCCGGGCTACGGCGCCTATATCTGCGGCGAGGAAACCGCGCTGCTCGAGTCGCTCGAGGGCAAGAAGGGCCAACCGCGCTACAAGCCGCCGTTCCCCGCGAGCTTCGGCGTCTACGGCCGGCCGACCACGATCAACAACACCGAGACTTTCGCCGCGGTGCCCTGGATCATCAACCACGGCGGCGACGCCTTCCTCGCCTTGGGCAAGCCGAACAACGGCGGCACCAAGATCTTCTCCGTCACCGGCCACGTCAACCGTCCGGGCAATTACGAAGTCAGGCTCGGCACGCCGTTCGCGAAGCTGCTCGAGATGGCGGGCGGGGTGCGAGGCGGCCGCAAGCTGAAGGCAGTCATTCCCGGCGGCTCGTCGATGCCGGTGCTGCCGGCCGGGATCATGATGGCCACCGACATGGACTACGACTCGATCGCCAAGGCCGGCTCGATGCTCGGCTCGGGTGCGGTGATCGTGATGGACGAGACGACCTGCATGGTACGCGCGCTCGAGCGCCTGTCGTACTTCTATTTCGAGGAGTCCTGCGGCCAGTGCACGCCCTGCCGCGAGGGCACCGGCTGGCTTTACCGGGTGGTGAACCGGATCGAGACCGGGCGCGGCCGCATGGAGGACCTGGCGCTGCTGGACGACGTATCGGACAACATCGCCGGGCGCACCATATGCGCGCTGGGCGACGCGGCGGCGCTGCCGGTCAAGAGCTTCATCAAGCACTTCCGCGCCGAGTTCGAGCACCACATCGCGCACAAGCGCTGCCTGGTGCAAGGCGAAGTCGAGCCCAAGTGGGGGCGTGCCGGCGCGCACGGCATCCCCGCGATCGCGAAGGCGGCCTGAGATGCCAAAGTTCGAGGTCGACGGCAGGCAGGTGGAGGTGGCGGCGGGCGGCACGGTGATGGACGGCGCCAACAAGCTCGGCATCTACATTCCGCATTTCTGCTACCACAAGAAGCTTTCGATCGCGGCCAATTGCCGCATGTGCCTGGTCGAGGTGGAGAAGGCGCCCAAGCCGCTCCCGGCCTGCGCCACGCCGGCGACCGAAGGCATGAAGGCCTGGACCCATTCCCCCGCGGCCAAGAAAGCGCAGAACGGGGTGATGGAGTTCCTGCTCATCAACCACCCGCTGGACTGCCCGATCTGCGATCAGGGCGGCGAGTGCCAGCTGCAGGACCTGGCGGTCGGCTACGGCAAGAGCGGCTCGCGCTACCAGGAAGAAAAGCGCGTCGTGCTGCACAAGGATGTCGGCCCGCTGGTGGCGGCGGAGGAGATGACGCGCTGCATCCAGTGCACCCGCTGCGTGCGCTTCGGCCAGGAGATCGCCGGGGTGATGGAGCTCGGCATGATCGGCCGCGGCGAGCACGCCGAGATCGTGGCCTTCGTCGGCCGGACGGTCGACTCGGAGCTCTCGGGCAACATGATCGACCTGTGCCCGGTCGGCGCGCTCACCTCGAAGCCGTTCCGCTACAGCGCCCGCACCTGGGAGCTCGACCGGCGCAAGTCGATTTCGCCGCACGACGGGCTGGGCTCGAACCTGGTGGTGCAGACCAAGCAGAACCGCGTGCTGCGCGTGCTGCCGCTGGAGAACGAGGCGATCAACGAGTGCTGGCTGTCGGACAAGGATCGCTTCTCGTACGAAGGCTTGAACTCCGAGGACCGCCTCACGCGTCCGCTGATCAAGCGCGACGGCAAGTGGGAAGAAATCGACTGGCCGATCGCGCTCGAGCATGTCGCGCGCGGTCTCAAA
>DATIZK010000020.1:0-34692 GCA_035517095.1 Burkholderiales bacterium | reverse complement strand
TTCCTGCGGCCCGACGCGCGCCACCGCGTGGCGCTGGAGGTGCAAGGGGTGCAGAAGCACTTCGGCGGCATCCGTGCGCTCGCCAATGCGAGCCTCGCGCTTCACGGCGGGGAGATCCATGCCCTCATCGGCCCCAACGGCGCGGGCAAGACGACCCTGTTCAACCTCGCCTCCGGGCTGTTCGCGCCGGACGCGGGTACGGTGCGCCTGAACGGCGCGCAGATCCAGCGCTTGGCGGCGCACCGCATCTGCCAGCACGGCCTGGCGCGCTCGTTCCAGATCACCAACCTGTTCCGGGGCCTGTCGATCTACGAGAACCTGCGCCTGTCGCTGCAGGCGCGGAATGCGGCGCGCTTCAACGCCTGGCGCGACGTCGACGACTATCCGGAAATCCACGCCGAATGCGCGGAGCTGATCCGCTTTCTGGGGCTCGATGGCATCGAAGCGATCGAGGGCGGCGAGCTGTCGTACGGCGGGCAGAGGCTGCTCGACCTGGGCATCGCGCTCGGCTCCAAGCCGCAGGTGCTGCTGCTGGACGAACCGCTCGCAGGCCTTGCGGCCGCCGAGCGCGAGCGCGTATCCGGCCTCATCAAGTCGATCGCGAGCAGCATCCCCGTGCTGATCGTCGAGCACGACATCGACCGGGTGCTCGGCTTCTCGCAGCGCGTGACGGTGATGAACCAGGGCGAGGTGCTGATGGCCGGCACGCCGGAGGAGGTGCGGCGCGACCGGCGCGTGCAGGAGGTCTACACCGGCACCGGCGCGCCGCCGCACGGGCGGCGCGCGGCGAGCGAGGCGCGCGCGGCCGCGCTCCAGCTGCGCTTCGAGCAGGTCAACACCTTCTACGGCAAGAGCCACATCCTGACCGATGCGACGCTCGACGTGCGCCAGGGCGAGATCGTGGCGCTGCTCGGGCGCAACGGCGCGGGCAAGTCGACCCTGCTCAAGACGCTCGCCGGTCTGGTGCGCGCCGCGTCGGGCCGGATCGAGTTCGACGGGCGCGACATCGCCGCGCTGCCGGCGCCGGACATCGCGCGCCTGGGCATCGGCTACGTGCCGCAGGGACGCGGCATGTTCGCCGGCATGACGGTCGCGGACAACCTGGCGCTCGGGCGCCTGGCGCGCGCGACCGACGGCAGCCGGGGCGTCGTTTGGAGCGAGGAGCAGGTGTTCGAGCACTTCCCGCGCCTGCAGCAGCGCATGCAGGTGCCGGCCGACTACCTCTCGGGCGGCGAGCAGCAGATGGCGGCGGTCGCGCGCGCGCTGTCCGGCAACGTCAGGCTGCTGCTGCTGGACGAGCCGTTCGAAGGCCTAGCCCCGACCGTGGTGCAGGAGCTGTTCAGGGTGTTCGACCGGCTGCGCGGGCGGATCTCGATCGTGATCGTCGAGCACAACCTCGACCTGGTGCTCGCGCTCGCCGATCGCGTGTTCGCCCTGGAGCGCGGCGCGGTGTTCCACCAGGGCCCGGCCGAGCCGCTGCTGACCGACCTCGACTACCGCAAGCGAATTCTCTGGCTGTGAGGCGCGCGGCGCTCCAGCTACGGCTTGTTGCCGTTGCCGCTTTGCTTGTCCTGCTCCACCGAGAACGACTGCGACGACTCCGGCACGTCGCCTGGCTGCAACGGGCGTTCGGTAATCTCGAGCTCGGCGGTGCGGGTCTTGCCGTCGCGGTACACCGTCAGCCGGACCCGCTTGCCGATCCGGATCGCCTCGAGCGCGCGCTGCAGGCTCTGCTCGTCCTTCAGCGCGATGTCGTTTATCGACACGATCACGTCGCCCCCGAGGATCATCGAGCGCAGTCCGATCTTCACCGGCACGCTGCCCCCGGCGATGCCGGCCAGATCGGCCGGGCTGTTCGGCTCCACCGCCTCGACCAGGAAGCCCTCGACCGGCGGCAGCCTGAGAAACCGCTTCAGTGCCGGGTCGATCAGCCCGCCGTCGACGCCCAACCACGGGCGGATCACTCTTCCCTTGCCGACCAGGTCGCCCACCGCGGAGCGCGCCAGGTTGGAGGGGATTGCGAATCCTATGTTTTGCGCATTGCCCAGGATCTCGGTCGTGACGCCGATCACCTTGCCGCAGCGGTCGAGCAGCGGGCCGCCCGAATTGCCGGGATTGATCGCCGCATCGGTCTGGATCATCGGCCAGGTAAGCAGGCGCGGGCGCTCCGGAAGTATGCGATTCATGCCGCTCACGATCCCGCTGGTGACGGTCTGATCGAACCCAAGCGGATTGCCGATCGCGACCACCGGATCGCCCGGGCGCAGGCGGTCCGAATCGCCGAACTCCAGCACCGGAAGCTTGCCGTGCGCGGGCGCGGGAATCTGCAGAGTGGCGAGATCGAAAATCGGATCGGCGCCCAGCAGCTTGGCCGGCACCGCCGTGCCGTCGTCGAGCGTCACGCTTAGCGACTGCGCGCCGAACACGACGTGCGAGTTCGTCATCACCAGGCCGCGCGCGTCGATGATGAAACCCGAGCCGGTGACGATCTGAATGCGGTCCTCGGTGCGGTAGGGATTGATCGTGAGCGCGGTGATGAGCACGACCGCGGGCGACTCGGCCACATAGAGCTCGGCAATCGACCGATTGCAATCGGCCGCGGCGAGCACCGACGCAGCCGGGAGGAGCGCGAGCGCGGCGAGCGCGCGGAGCCGCTTCGCCAGTAGACCTGACAAGTTGAATGCCTTTGCGAGTGTGTGAGTCGAATTCATTCTACCCCTCGCGCCGGGCGTGAATCGGCGTCACGCGCGGCATCGGCGCGGTTATGATCGCGCTGCTTGCGGCGGCAAGGCAGAGCGCGGGCGCTTCGCGGCAATGCTGCAGGCGGGCGAGCTCTCGCCGGCCTAGGCCAGGATCGATAAGGAGGCAGTTCTCATGCGCGCGTTCCACAACATCCGCGTCAGCGCCGGGGACGGCGTGGCGCAGCTCGAGCTGCACCGCCCGGAGCGGCTAAACGCCCTCAACAAGGCGACCCTGCTCGAGATCAACGCGGCGCTCGACGCCTTCGAGGCCGACCCCGCGCTGCGCGTGATCGTGCTCTCGGGCGCCGGGCGCGGCTTTTCCTCGGGCTTCGACCTGAAGGAGCAGATGGAGCGCCGCCCCGAGGGGTCCGCGGTCTGGCGCGAGGTGCTGGAGCTCGATTTCTCGACCACCATGCGATTCTGGGACTCGCCCAAGCCGACCATCGCCGCGATCCACGGCGCCTGCATGGCGGGTGCCTTCGAGATGGCGCTCGCCTGCGACCTCGCGCTGTGCTCGCGCGAGGCGGTGTTCGGCGAGCCGGAGCTGAAGTTCGGCGCCGGCATCGTCACCCTGCTGCTGCCCTGGGTGGTGGGGCCCAAGGCCGCCAAGGACATCATCCTCACCGGCGACGACTCGATCGGCGCCGAGCGCGCGCTCGCGCTGGGCATCGTCACCCGCGTGGTGCCCGAGGGCGAGCACCTAAGCGCTGCGCTGCGCATCGCGCGCCAGATGGCGGTGATCGACCCGGACCTGGTGCGCGACACCAAGAAGGCGCTCAACCGCAGCTACGAGATCCAGGGCATGCGCGCTGCGCTCGACACCGCGCTCGACATCGACCACGCGATCGAATCGCACGGCTCGCCCGACAAGCGCCGCTTCATGGACGTGGCGCGCGAGCAAGGCCTGAAGGCCGCGCTCGCCTGGCGCGAGGCGCGCTTCAAGCTCTAGCCACTGCGCGCGGCGCATGCCGGGCGTCGGCCGCGTCACGCTGTCGCTGCGCAGGTCGAGCATCAGCGCGTCGCCTTTGCACGGGCATCCGAAAGCGCGCGCGCCCGGGCGCCGAAGCCCTGCGCGTCGCGCTCGAGGCGCAAGCTCAAACCGCGCTCGCCGTGCCCGGTCTGCGGCGGCACGAGCGCGGTCGCAGTGACGGGCGCGGGCCCGGGCGCCCGGGTGCCGAGGGTGCCGATCGCCACTCCGAGCGCAAGCACCGCCGCGAACGCCACCCAGAGCGCCAGCCGCGGCCCGCGCGCGCGCCGCATGAGCTTCGCCGCCGCCAGTTCGGCGTCGAGCTGCTGGCGTTCGGCCGCGAACTGCCCTGCGCGCGCGGTGTCGGCCTGCGCCGCCGCAGTGAGCGACGCGAGCCGGCGCTCGGCATCGAGCCTCGCGCGGCTCGCCTCGAGCGCGCGTGATTCCGCCTTGCTCCGGCTGCGCGCCTGCCGCGCCGCACGTGCCGCTGCGCGGCCGCGCTGCCGCGCCGCGCGTTCCAGTTCGCGCTCCGCCTCCCGCCGCTGCAGGGCTTCGGCGGCCAGCCGTGCCTCCGCAGCGGCGCGCTGCTCGCGCGCTGCGTGCGCGGCCTGCTCGGCGGCGAGGCGCTCCGAGGATGCGCGGCGCGCCGCTTCTTCGGCCGAGCGCCGGGCGCTCGCCGCCGCCTGCGCCTCGCGCTCGGCCTGCACCTGAGCGTTCGCCTGTTGCGCCGCGCGCGCGTCCGCCTTCGCCTGCGCCGCGAGCGCGCGTACGGCCAGCTCGTGCGCCTCGGCGCGCGCCAGCGCCGCGCGCCTGAGTTCCGCCGCCGCCGCCTCGCGCGCGGTGGCCGTGGCCGCGGCCGCCCTGGCTGCCTCCGCGGCTTCGCCCGCGGCGCGCCGCGCCTGCTCCTGCGCGGCGATGCGCTCGCGCTGCGCGGCCATGGCGCGCGCTTCCTGCTCCTGGCGCTCGCGCGCGCTGCGCTCGGCCTGAGCCTCGGCCTCGGCGCGCGCCCGCGACTCGGACGCCGCCGCCGCCTCCGCGTTCCCGCGCTCCAGGGCAAGGCGCGCAGCTTCCTGGTCAGCCGCGTCGCGCGCCTGCGCCGCCTGCTTCAACTCGGACTCGGCCAGCGCGCGGGCGGACGCGGCGGCAGCGGCATCGCCTTGCGCAATCGCCAGCGCTTCGGCGCGCGCCTGCCGTGCGCGCTCGGCCTCGATGCGCCCGCGCTGCGCGGCTTCGAGCGCCCGCTCGGCCTGCCCCCGCGCCTGCGCCTCCGCCTGCGCACGTGCCGCTGCGGCCTCGTGATCGTGCGCGGCGCTCTGCGCCGCCGCTTCGGCTTCGTGCCGCTCGCGCGCCGCCTGGGCAAGGCCGGACTCCGTCGTCTCGCGTTCGCGCGCCTGATGCGCCGCCGCAGCCTCGGCCTCGGCTCGCGCATCTGCCGCGCTCTTCGCCTCGATCTGCGCGGCGGCGCGCGCCCTCGCCGTCTCGAGCGCCTGCGCCTCCGACTGCGCCCTCTCGCGCGCCTTCGCCCCCGCCGCCTGGTCCAGGCGCTGCCGCTCCCCGGCCGCTAGCGCCGCTGCGGCTTCGGCCTGCTCGCGCTCGCGCGCCTGCAACAGGGCGCGCTCTTCCGCCTCGCGCCGCTCCTCGGCCAGGCGCGAGGCCTCCTGCTCGGCCTGCGCGCGCGCCTGCGCGCGCCGCGCCGCCTCCGCGTCCTTCGCTTCGCGCTCGCGCGCTGCGCGCAGCGCGTTCAGGTCCGCAGCGGCTCGTTCCTGCGCCGCCGCGCGAGCGGCCTCGTCCGCCTCGGCGCGGCCCGCGGCGGCCCGCGCGGCTGCGTCCTCGCGCTTCGCCCGCTCCCCGGCAAGCTCGCTCGCCTGGCGTTCGGCCTCGGCGTTGCGGCGCGCCTGCTGCAGCGCGGCCTCTTCGAGCACCCTGCGCTCCTCCGCGAGGCGCGCTGCATCGAGCTCCGCCGCCCGGCGCGCCTCGAGCTCGCGCTTGAGCTTTTCCTCCGCCGCCTTGCGCTCGCGCGCCGACTCCTGCGCCCGGCGCTCCGCCTCCGCGCGTGCCGCGACCCCGCGCCGGGTCTGCTCCTCGGCCGCGAGGCGCTCGCGCATCAGGGCGGCCGCCTGCGCCTCGGCCGCGGCGCGCTCGCGCGCGTGCTGATCCGCTTCTTCCTCCTGGCGGCGCCGCGCCTCGGCGAGCTCGGTCGCGCGCCGCTCGGCCTGCTCGCGCGCGCGCGCCTCGGACAGCGCATGCGCCTCGGCGCGCTCGCGGTCGGCGATCAGGCGCGCGGCCTTGGTCTCGGCCTCGGCTCGCGCGTGAGCAATGCGCCGCAGCTCGGCCTCGGCGGCCTGGCGCTCGCGCGCGAGCTCGAGGCCGCGCTTTTCCTCGGCGATGCGCGCCTGCTGCGTCTGCTCCGCGCCGCGCTTGTCCTCGATGCGCTCGCGCAGCTCCTCGGTCTGCTGCCGCACGGTGCGTTCGAGTGCGGCCTTTTCGCGCTCGGCCTGCTTGAGCTTGTCGATGATGCGGCTCATCGCTGCGCGCGGGCGCGCTCAGCGCCCGCCTGCGCCCTCCGTCGAATCCGGCGTCCCGGGTTTCATCGGGCGCATTCTAGCGTCGCGCCTTGTGTCCGGCTGCGCGCCATGGCGCGCGCCGCGAGGTAGCCGAACACCAGCGCGGGGCCGAGCGTGATGCCGGGGCCCGGGTAGGCGCCGTCCATGATCGAGTTCATGTCGTTGCCGCAGGCGTACAGGCCCGGCAGCGGCCGGCCGTCGGCGCCGAGCACCCGCGCCTCGCCGTCGGTCAGCAGGCCGGCCGAGGTGCCCAGGTCGCTCGGGTAGAGCCGCAGCGCGAAGTACGGCGCGGCTTCGATCGGGCGCATGCAGGGGTTGGGCGCGTTTTGCGCGTCGCCGAGGAAGCGCTGGTACGGGTCGCCGCCGAGCCCGAATGCCGAGTCGATGCCGCGGCGCGCGTCCTCGTTGTAGCGCGCGACCGTGCGCGCGAGCCCCGCCGGGACGATCGCCAGCCGCGCCGCGAGCGCCTCGAGCGTGTCGGCACGCACCAGGTAGCCGCTCGCCAGGTGCGCCGCGAGCGAGAGCGCGAACGGCCGCACCGCGCCCAGACCGTACTGCCACAGGCTGCGGCGGTCGCACAGCAGGAAGGCCGGGTTCGCCGCCTCGCCGGCGCGCAGCATCGCCAGCACGAACTCGTGGTACGAGACCGCCTCGCTGGTGAAGCGCAGGCCTTCGCGCGTGAGCGCGATGATCCCGGGCTTGCCGCGGTCGGCGACGGTGTGCGGGAACACGCCTTCGCTGCCGTCGGTGCGCCTGAACCGCGACACCGGCGCCCAGTAGGCGTTGTGCGAATTCGACTGGCCGATCTTCGCGCCCGCGGCAAGGCCGGCGCGGATGCCGTCGCCGCTGTCCTGGGCGCACACCGGCGAAAAAGGCGCAACCGACGCGGGCAGGAGCTTCGCGCGCAGCTCCGGGTCGTGCGAGAAGCCGCCGCCGGCGAGCACCACCCCGGCGCGCGCGCCGAGCGTCTCGCGCCGCCCCTGCGCTTCGATCTCGACGCCCGCGGCGCGCCCATCGCGCATCACGACGCGGGCCAGGCGCGCGTTCAGGCGCAGCGACACCCCGAGCTCGAGCGCGGACTTGAGCAGCCGCCCGACCAGCGCGTTGCCGAGCACCAGCCGCGTGCCGCGCGCGGCGGACAGCCGCTGCCGGGCGTACTGCGCCACCAGGCGCGCGACGCGCGCCGCCGAGCGCGGCGAGCGCAGCACGGCGCGAAAGTGCGGCAGATCCGCGCGCGCGACCATCATGCCGTCGAACAGCATGAATTCGCGCAGCGGCCAGCGCATCAGCGCGAAATCGCGTCCCAGCAGCCCGGCGTCGAACTCGACCGGCTCGAGCACCCGTCCGCCTAGCGTCGCGCCGTTCAGCCCGGGGTAATAGTCGGGATAGTTCAGCACCGGGCGCAGGCGCAACGAGGTGCGCGCCTCGAGATACTCGATCGCCTCGGGCCCGCGCGCGAGGAAGGCCTCGCGCGCGGCGGGATCGTGCCTGGGCGGGGCGCACTGCTCGAGGTAGCGGCGCGCGGCCTCGACGCTGTCGGCGATCCCGGCCGCGGCCATCTTCGGGTTGGCCGGGATCCACACCATGCCGCCGGAAACCGCCGCGGTGCCGCCCACCAGGGGCGACTTCTCGAGCAGCAGCGTGGCGAGCCCCTCGGCCGCGGCGACGCAGGCCGCGGTGAGCCCCGCGGCGCCCGCGCCGGCGACGATCACGTCGTAATCGCCGCCGGCCGGGGCGCTAGCCATCGGTGGGCGGCGTGGTGACGACGAAGAACACCAGGTCCGCGAGGCCGGTGTTGTAGATCGCGTGCTCGACCCCCGGCGGGATGAAGATGCAGTCGTGCGCGCGCACCACGCGCCGCGCGCCGTCGAGCTCCATCAGGGCCTCGCCGCTCAGGATGTGGTAGATCTGCTCCTGCACCTTGTGCCGATGCGGCGCGACGTAACCCTTGGGCTGGTAGCTCGAGATGCGGAAATCCAGGTGCCGCGTGGCGCAGTTCTGCGGCGTCATCAGCATCTTGGAGTGCGCGTCGTAGTGCTCGGGCGGCGTCTGCCACATGACTTCGGCGATGTTGCGCACGACGGCTGCGGGCTTTACGCTCATGGCCTTCCCTCCCGTTCAAGCAGTTGTCGGCAATTCTAATAGGAGCATGCCTGAATGCAGTCCTGGGATCTGGTGGTGGTCGGCGGCGGCAATGCCGCATTCTGCGCCGCGCTGGCGGCGCGCGAACAGGGTGCGAGCGTGCTGGTGCTCGAGCGCGCGCCCGAGGACGAGGCCGGCGGCAACAGCCGCTTCACCGCGGGCGCGATGCGCGTGGCCTACGCCGGGGTGGACGACCTGCGCCGCCTGATGCCCGATCTCACCGACGAGGAGGTCGCGCGCACCGATTTCGGCACCTACACCGAGGAGCAGTTCCTGGACGACATGGGGCGCGTCACGCAGTACCGCTGCGACCCCGACCTGACCGAGCTCCTGGTCAAGAAGAGCCTCGAGACGCTGCTGTGGATGCGCGCCAAGGGCATCCGCTTCGCGCCGATCTACGGCCGCCAGGCGTTCAAGGTCGACGGCAAGTTCAAGTTCTGGGGCGGGCTCACCGTCGAGGCGGTGGGCGGCGGCGAAGGGCTGGTCGAGGCATGGACCCAAGCGGCGAACAAGCACGGCGTGGAGCTCTGGTACCGCGCGCGCGCGACCGGGCTGATCGCCGACGATGCGGGTGTGCACGGCGTGCGGCTGAAGAAGGACGGCAGGACCGTTGAGGTTCGCGCCAGAAGCGTGGTGCTCGCCGGCGGCGGCTTCCAGGCCAACCCCGAGTGGCGCGCGCGCTACCTGGGGCCCGGCTGGGAGCTGGCCAAGGTGCGCGGCACGCGCTTCAATACCGGCGACGTGATCCGCATGGCGCTCGAGATCGGCGCCGCGCCGGTGGGCAACTGGTCGGGCTGCCACGCGGTCGGCTGGGAGCGCAACGCGCCCGAGTTCGGCGACCTCGCGGTGGGAGACCAGTTCCAGAAGCACTCCTACCCGTTCGGCATCATGCTGAACGCCGAAGGCAGGCGCTTCGTCGACGAAGGCGCGGACTTCCGCAACTACACCTACGCCAAGTACGGCCGCGTGATCCTGAACCAGCCCGGGCAGTTCGCCTGGCAGGTGTTCGATCAGAAGGTCAAGCACCTGCTGCGCGACGAGTACAAGATCAAGCAGGTGACCAAGGCGAGCGCCAACACGCTCGAAGAGCTGGTGCTCAAGCTCGACGACGTCGACCCGAAAGCGGCGCTGGCCGAGATCGAGGCCTACAACGCAGCGGTCACGGCCTCGATCCCGTTCAATCCCAACGTCAAGGACGGGCGCCGCACCACGGGGCTGGCGATCAACAAGTCGAACTGGGCCAACGTGCTCGATGCGCCGCCGTTCGAGGCCTACGCGGTGACCTGCGGCATCACCTTCACCTTCGGCGGGCTGCGCATCGACACCGGGGCACGGGTGATCAGCGCCGACGGCGAGCCGATTCCCAACCTGTACGCCGCGGGCGAGCTGGTGGGAGGAATCTTCTACTTCAATTACCCCGGCGGCACCGGGCTGACCAACGGCTCGGTGTTCGGCAGGATTGCCGGCACGAGCGCAGCTTCCGGCGCCAGGCAGTGAAGCGCCGGCCCCGCGCCCGCCGCGAGGACCTCGGCCTCACCAAGGCCGAGTTCGCGGTCCTGCGCCGCCTCGACACGCCGCAGAAAATCCAGGACTACCTCTTCCGCCTGAAGCAGAACTTCGAGCCGGACGGTGACAGCTGCCGCCCGGTGCGCATGGTGCTGCGCGCGAAGGACGCGCACTGCATCGAAGGCGCGATGCTCGCGGCGGCCGCGCTGTGGGTTCACGGCGAGCCGCCGCTGCTGATGGACCTGCGCGCCCAGCACGACTTCGACCACGTGGTCGCGCTGTTCCGGCGCAATGGGCTGTGGGGCGCGATCTCGAAGACCAACGGCGCCTACCTGCGCTGGCGCGACCCGGTCTACCGCAGCCTGCGCGAGCTGGCGATGTCCTACCTGCACGAGTACTCCAACAAGCGCGAGTACAAGTCGCTGCGCGAGTACTCGCTGCCGTTCGACCTGCGCCGCGTCGACCCGGCGCTCTGGGCCGCGGGCGAAAAGGACGCCTGGCAGGTCGCCGAGATGCTCGAAGACGTGCGCCACTTTCGCCTCGTGACGCACGCCCAGGCGCGCAAGCTCACCCGTCGCGACCCGTTCGAGCGCATGGTGGGCGAGCTGGTTCAGTACCGCAAGCCGAAAAAGAAGAAGCTCAGGAAAGGTTCTGCCTGAAAAAGGCGATCGTGCGCTGCCAGGCGAGCTGCGCCGCCTGTTCCCGGTAGCGCGGGGTCGAGTTGTTGTGAAAGCCGTGCTGCGTGCCGGGGTAGCGGAACGCCTGGTAGCGCACGCCTGCGGCCTTGAGCGCCGCCTCGTAATCCGGCCACATCGCGTTGATGCGCGGGTCTTGGTCCGCGAACTGCAGCAACAGCGCCGCGCGGATCTGCGCCACCGCTTCGCGCTGGGGCGCTGCACCGTAGAACGCCACGCCCGCGCGCAGCCCCGCCCCGAGCGCGATCGCGAGCTGGTTCACCATCCCGCCGCCCCAGCAGAACCCCAGCGCGCCGAGGCTGCCGTTCGACAGTGCGTGCGCCTTGAGCCAGCGGGCGCTGTTCAGCATGTCGATTCGCAGCTTCGCCTGGTCGAGCTTAGCCTGCAGCTCGCGTCCGTCGTCGTCGTTGCCCGGATAGCCCCCGACCGGCGCAAGGCCGTCGGGCGCGAGCGCGAGCAAGCCCTCCAGCGCCAGGCGGTGCGCCACGTCCTCGATGTACGGGTTCAAGCCGCGGTTCTCGTGGATCGTCAGCACCGCCGGAAACGGCCCCGCGCCCGCAGGCTGCACCAGGTAGCCCCGCATGGTCCCCGAATTTCCGCCCGGCGAGGCATATTCGACGTAGTGCGCCTTTATGCGCGGGTCGGTGAACGAAACGGTCTGCGCGCGCGCGTAGCGCGGCAGCAGCGCCTGCGCCATCGCCAGGCCGCCGGCGCTCAGCGCCGCCGCGCGCTTGAGAAACTCGCGCCGGTCGATCCCGCCGTGGCAGTACTCGTCGTAGAGGTCGTAGATCCCCTGCTCGATCTCGATCGTCATCGTCGCCTTCAGCGATATACTTGGCCGGGGAGGAACATCATGCGCCGAACCACGATCGCCGTCTTGCTCGCCTTTCTGCTGTCGGCCTGCGGCACTTTCCAGGTCGGCGGCGAGTTCGACCTCGCGGCCTTCCAGTCCCGGGTGCGGCGCGGCGAGACGACGCAGGCGGAAGTGCAGCGCATGCTCGGCGCGCCCGACGGCACCGGCGTGTCGGTCGAGACCAGCGGCGAGCGCTACACGCAGTGGACCTATTACTACGGCGGCGGCAGCCTCTCGGGGCCGTCGAACGCACGGGTGAAGATGCTGCAGATCAAGTTCGATCCCTCGGGCGTGGTCCGCGCGTACAACTGGACCACCAACAGCCGTTAAAGATCCCCCGTTTCAGGCGCTTGGCGCCTGTTACGACCGCTAACACTCGGTTTCAGACGCGCATCCGGACAGCGTCGACAATGCTCCCGTGCCCGCAGTACCGGGGCGCAAACGGAAAAAAAGGAGCACCACATGAAACCGACCAGACTCGTTATCGCAGCGCTCATCGGCGGCTCGCTGATCGCCGCTGCACCTGCCTTCGCCGATCCGGGTTACCGGCACGACCGTTACGACCGCCACGACAGGCGCACGGTGCTGGTGCGCCAGCCGGCCGCGGTCTACCGCGCACCGGCGCGCGTCTATTACGCCCCGCCCGCGCCGGTGTACTACGTCCCGGCCTCGGCTCCCGCCCCCGTGTATTACGGCTACGCGAGCCCCGCGGACGCCGGCGCGGTCGCGGGCGCGCTCACCGGCGCGCTGATCGGCAGCCAGCTGGGACGCGGCCCGGACCGGGTCGCGGGCATGGCGTTCGGCAGCGTGCTGGGCGCGGTGATCGGCAGCCAGCTCGCTTCCGGCCGCTAGGCGATGCGCAGCTCCTCGTCGATCGGCTTGGCGGGAAAGTGGAACCGCACCGGGCCGTCGGGGAGCGCGTGCATGAACTGCTTCAGGTAGGGATCCTCCGAGGACCCGACCGCCGCGGGGGTTCCCTTGCCGGCCACCACACCGTCCGAGATGACGTAGATGTAGTCGACCACCTTGAGCGACTCGCTCACGTCGTAGGTGACGACGATCGAGGTGGTGCCGAGGGCGTCGTTCAGCTTGCGCACCAGCTCTGCGATGACGTTCAGCGTGATCGGATCGAGGCCCGCGAACGGCTCGTCGTACATGGTCAGCATCGGGTCGGCGGCAATCGCGCGCGCGAGCGCGATGCGGCGCGACATGCCGCCCGAAAGGTCGGCCGGCATCAGGCCCTGCGCGCCGCGCAGCCCCACCGCCTGCAGCTTCATCAGCACCAGCCTGCGGATCAGCTCTTCGGGCAGCGCGTGGTGCTCGCGGATCGGGAACGCGATGTTCTCGTACACCGACAGGTCGCTGAACAGGCCGCTGGTCTGGAACATCATCCCCATCTCGCGCCGCAGCGCGTACAGCGCGTCGGTGCCGAGCTCGTGCACCACCTTGCCGTCGACCGTGATGCGGCCGCGCGAAGGCCGCAGCTGCCCGCCGATCAGCTTCAGCAGGGTGGTCTTGCCGCAGCCGCTCGCGCCCAGGATCGCGACCACCTTGCCGCGCGGGATGCTGAGGTTCAGACCCTTGAAGATCCTGTGCTCGTTGTAGGCGAAGTGCAGGTCTTCGATCTCGACAATGTTGTCCGCGGCCATGGGGCGCAGTTTAACCCCGTCGGGCGCCGCAGCTCATGCGCGGCAATCCGCCGCCGAGCCCGCTACGTATATACACTTCTGTACTATAAGAGGAGGACGGCATGCAACGACGTACCATTCTCGGCATCCTGGCGGCCGCGCCGCTGCTCGGCGTGCGCGCGCTCGCCGCAACCCCGAAAGGAGACATCGGCGTGAAGCAGCTTCAGGACGACTGGAGGGCGCTGCTCCCGGCCGGCGCCCGGCCGCCCGCGGCGGGCGAGCGGCTGGAACTGACCGACGCGCAGTGGAAGAAGCGGCTCACTGCGGCGCAGTACGACGTGCTGCGTCACGAGGGCACCGAGGCCGCGGGCAGCAGCCCGCTAAACCACGAGCTGCGCCCCGGCGTGTTCGCCTGCGCGGGCTGCGGGCTGCCGCTATTCAGCTCGGCAATGAAGTACGACAGCGGCACCGGCTGGCCGAGCTTCTTCACCCATATCCCGGGCGCGCTTCAAACCAAGCGCGATTTCAGGCTCATCTGGCCGCGCACCGAATACCACTGCGCGCGCTGCGGCGGACACCAGGGCCACGTGTTCAGCGACGGCCCGCCGCCTACCGGTCAGCGCTGGTGCAACAACGGCGTCGCCCTTTCGTTCCTGCCGAAGGAGGCTTGAGCCGGCGCTAGCGGTTGCGCCTGCCCTTGGTAAGGTCCGGGTCCCAGGGCTGGCCGGGGCCCGAGTGCGTCTGGTTCATGCGCGCGCGTTCGCGCTCGCGCTTCCTTCTCTCGCGCGCCGGCAGCAGGACCACCCAGTACAGCACGACCGCGATCACGGCGGCGATGACGCCGATCTCGAGCAGATCCATTCCGTCGCTCACCCGCAAACCCCCGCAGTAACCCCCATGATCGGACTTCATATCCTGCAGGGGGCAGCGGCTCAAGAACATTTACCAACTGTTGCAATACTTGCTCAGGCCTTGCGGCGCCGCGCGCCCCGTAGAATGCGCGCATGCCGAGCCAGGATCTCCACCCGTACGCGGGGCTCACGCCGGACGTCGTGCTGGATGCGATCGAGAGCGCGGGCCTGCGCTGCGACGGACGCCAGCTCGCGCTCAACAGCTACGAGAACCGGGTCTACCAGGTCGGCCTGGAGGACGGCGCGCCGGTAGTAGCGAAGTTCTACCGCCCGGGACGCTGGAGCGACGCGCAGATCCTCGAGGAGCACGAGTTCGTGCGCGAGCTCGCCGGGCGCGAGATCCCGGTAGTCGCGCCGCTCGAGCTCGCGGCGCGCACGCTGAACCGGTTCGGCGGCTTTCGCTTCGCCGTCTACCCGCGGCGCGGCGGGCGCGCGCCCGAGCTCGAGGATCGCAAGACCCTCGAGTGGATCGGCCGCTTCATCGGGCGCATCCACGCCGTCGGCGCCCTGCGGCCGTTCCTCGCGCGCCCGGCGCTCGACATCGAGAGTTTCGGCCTGGAGCCGCGCGACTGGCTGCTCGCGCACGGCTTCGTTCCGCCGGACCTGCGCGACGCCTGGGCCAGCGTCGCCGCGCTCGCGCTCGAAGGCGTGCGGCGCTGCTACGAGCGCGCCGGCGGCGTCTCCGCGCTCAGGCTGCACGGCGACTGCCATGCCGGCAACCTGTTGTGGACCGACGACGGCCCGCATTTCGTCGACTTCGACGACAGCCGCATGGGGCCCGCGATGCAGGACCTGTGGATGCTGCTCCCGGGCGAGCGCGTCGCGATGGCCGCGAGCCTGGCCGACGTGCTGGCCGGCTACGAGAGCTTTCGCGCGCTCGACCGGCGCGAGCTGCACCTGATCGAGGCGCTGCGCACGCTGCGCCTGCTGCACTATTCCGCCTGGATCGCCAGGCGCTGGGACGACCCCGCGTTTCCCGCGGCGTTTTCCTGGTTCAACACCCAGCGCTACTGGCAGGACCGCATCCTCGAGCTGCGCGAGCAGGTCGCGCTGATGGACGAGCCGCCGCTCAGGGTATGAGCCCGACTCGCCGACTCGCCGAGCTGCGGCTCTGGCTGCGCAAGCTCGGCCCGGGCCTGATCACCGGCGCGGCCGACGACGACCCGAGCGGGCTCGGCCGCCGACGCGGTGGCCGAGACGCTCGAATGGCGCTCGGGCCTGGCGCTCAAGCCGCTCGAGGCGCGCGGCTTCTACGCCATCATCGTGGCCGCGACGGTAATCGGCGCCGGGAAAGATTTCGCCCCGATCGACCCGATCAAGGCGCTGTTCTGGTGCGCGGTGATCAACGGCGTGGTCGCGGTGCCGATCATGGTGGTGATGATGCTGCTCGTAGCGCGGCCGGAGGCGATGGGCCTCTTCGCCGTGAGCACGCGCCTGAAGTGGCTCGGCTGGGCCGCGACGGCGACCATGGCGCTCGCGGTCGCGCTGCTGCTCTACACCTCCTACGCCTAGCGCGCTTGCGGGGCCGGGCGCGCTCGGCTACTGTTCGGGTCAACGTCCACAAGAACGAGAAAGTGGCGCCGACCCAGCCGCTGAGCCACAAGAGGCAGCCGATCCTGAGCATCGAGCAGGAGGAGCTGCGCGGCATCTCGCGCACCGTGGCCGAGATCGAGTGGCTGCTGCTGATCCTGGTGCTGCTCTACCTGAGCTTCGGCGGCCCGCCCGCCGACAGCGAGCCCGCGATCTCCTCGGCGCTGTTCTTCTTCGCCGCGTTCGTGATGAGCTTCCGCTACACGAACTTCTACCGCACCGAGACGCGCTGGAAGATCGGGATCGAGACCGTGGCGATGCTGGTGTTCATCACCTGGGTGCTGCTGTTCACCGGCCGCGTCGGCAGCCCCCTGCTGAACACCTACCTGCTGGTGGTGATCACCAGCGCGCTCAGCCTGGGCAAGACCGTCACCATGATCGAGACGGTCGTGATCGCGCTCTGCTACGTGGCGCTTAGCGATCGCTGGACGGGCGGCGCGCTGCCCGCGCTGGCCGAAGTCGGCGCCCTCGCGGCCGGATTCGCGCCGGTGGTGCTGGTGGCCTATGTGACGACCATGTTCTCGGCCGACATCCGCTACGGACTGAACAAGGCGAAGCTGCTGTCGGAGACCGACGAGCTGACGGGGCTGTACAACATGCGCGGCTTCGCCATCGTGGCCGATCGCAGCTTCGGCCAGGCGCTGCGCTACGAGCGCCCGGCCACGGTGCTGATGATCGACTCGGACAACCTGAAGACGGTCAACGACACGCTCGGGCACGAGGCGGGCAACGAGCTGCTGCGCCAGCTCGCGCAATGCATCCAGGGCGAGCTGCGCTACACGGACGTCTCGGCACGCTACGGTGGCGACGAGTTCATCGTGCTGCTGCCCGAAACCCCGCTCAAGGGCGCGCTGGACGTCGCCGAGCGAATCCGCAAGAAGATCATCGAGACGCCCCTGAGCCTGCACGGCGCGCGCGTCGAGTCGACCATCAGCATCGGCGTGGCCGGGTTCCCCGCCGACGGGCGCAGCCTCGATTCGATCGTGGCGCAGGCGGACCGGGCGATGTACGCGGCGAAACAGCAGGGCAAGAACTGCATCGTCGCCGCGACGCCGTCCGCCTAGAGCGTCCACTCGACGTAGCTGTAGATGTAGTTCGAGCCGCCGTTGACGTTGCCCAGCAGCTGAGAGCTGCCGAAGATGCCGGATCGGTGGCTCACGCCGAAACCGAAGTAGGCTTCGCGCAGCGAACGCACCCCGAGCAGGTCGCCGAGGCTGACGTCGATGGTCGGGTCCGCATAGTTGAGCAGGCGCGAGGTGGGGCGGCCGCGGCGCGCCTGGTCGCGCGCCTCGACGTAGGGAACGCGCTGCGCGTAGGAAAGGCCGGAGCCGAAGCCGATCCGGGTGCGCACCCGGTCGCTCCACGGGAAGCCGTACCAGTAGGCCTTGACGGACGCATCGAACTCCCACGAGTCGGGCTGGAGGCCGTTTTCATCGTGCCGGATCAGCCCGACGTAGCCGACGAAGTCGAGCGGCCATCCATTCAACTTTTGCAGGAGCGGCCGCCCGAGCTCGACGCCCGCGATGCCGGTTCCGTCGGCCGTCTGCGTCGAGGTGCAGCGCAGCGTCATGATCGGCAGCTCGTTGCAGTCGGTCGACTTGCCTCGGAGCAGCTTGACGATCAACGGCCGGCCGCTCGGCAACGTCTCGCGGTCGGGCGAGAAGTCATAGGCTGCGCCCACCATGCCCGAGACCTGCACCCGGTTGTCGACAATCGGACTGGCGCGCACCCCGCTTGACCAGCGCGTCGCGGAGGCCCCGGCCAGCAGGCGCCAGCGCTCGGTGAGACGATAGTAGCCGTACAGCCCGAGCTCGCCATTGAAGCCGGCCCCGGGGTCGTAGGCAGGACGCGTCGGCGTGGCTTCCGACGCGAGCACTCCGTAGTAGTAGTCGTTCAGCCGCTCGCTGCGGAACGAGATCGAGAAGTACGGGCGCAGCCGCAGGCGCCCGCGTGCCCAATCATAGTTGTATCCCAGGCGCAGCTCGCTGCCGCCCGAGGTATGACTGACGTCGCGCAGCGCTTCGGCGTACACCGTTCCCCAGCCGAAGTACCTCTCGTAACTTAGACCGCCGTCGATGCCCGGGCCACGGTCGGCCATTCCGGCCAGGCTCGCGGGTACGTGGTCGGAGGGATAGCCTTCGAAGCGATGCTCGAGGAACAGGTCGAAGCGCTCGTGCTCGTGCTCATTGAGCTTGAGGCCCAGGCGGTAGGCGTGCAGATAAAAGCGCCCGTTCTCGTAGAGATACAGCGGCTCGAAGTCGTAGCGCATCCCGCCCCCGACGTAAGGCGAATTGGCCGCTCTCACCGCGAAACCGAGGCCGGCGCCGCCCTCGCTGGCAAGCAGGTCCACCATCGGATCGCTGGAAGCGCACGCGCATGGCGCGACGAACCACAGGCTGGCGGCAACGAGCAAGGCTGCGCGGCGAATCCTCATCCCGGCAGGTCGTCCAGCGCGCGCTCGAGGTGCGCGATCTCGGCCCAGGCCGTCACGCGCCACTCGCCGCACAGCGCCTCGACCCGGTTTAGCGCCGCGTTCGGAATCTCGAACTCGCGCGGCGACGACAGCGTCATCCCGGTCGCGCGGCGGTAGACCATCTCGAGCACGCCGCCGTGGGTGAAAACGAGGATGCTCTGGCCGGCGTGCCGCGCGGCCAGGCGCTCGACGCACTCGAGCGCGCGCGCGGCGAAGCCCGCCAGGCTCTCGCCGGTGACGAAATCGAATTCGGGGTCCTTGTCGCGGAAGCGCGCGTACTCCGCGGGGTAGCGCTGCTTCACCTCGGCGTAGGTCAGGCGCTCGAACATGCCGTAGTGCCGCTCGCGCAGCGCCGCATCGAGCGCGACCGGCAGGCCCAGGCGCGCGGCCGCGGGCGCGGCGGTCTGGCGCACGCGTGCGAGGTCGCTCGCGTAGATCGCGTCGAAGCGCTCGAGCGCAAGCGCCGCCGCGACCGCGCGCGCCTGCGCGTGCCCGACCTCGCTCAGCGGCACGTCGAGCTGGCCCTGGACGCGGCCTTCGGCGTTCCAGGCGGTCTCGCCGTGGCGCACCAGGCAAAGGCGCGTCGCGCTCACGCCAGCGCTCGCGGGTTGAGCACGCGCAGCGGCTTGCCGTCGAGCCAGGCCTCGACGTTCTCCACCGTGTCGGCGTAGAAGGCGCGCAGGACGTCCGCGCTGACGTAGCCCAGGTGCGGCGACAGCGTCACGTTTTCCAGCCGGCGCAAGGGATGGTCGGCCGGCAGCGGCTCGCGGTCGTAGACGTCGAGCGCCGCGTGCCCGGGGCGGCCGCGCTCGAGCGCCGCGAGCAGCGCCGCCTCGTCCACGATCGGGCCGCGCGAGGTGTTGACCAGGATCGAGCCCGGCTTCATGCGCGCGAGCTCCGCGGCGCCGACCAGGCCGCGCGTGCGCTCGCCCAGCACCAGGTGGATGCTGAGCACGTCCGCGCGCTCGAACAGCTCGTCCTTGCCGACCAGCGCCGCGCCCGCCGCCGCGGCGCGCTCGCGGCTCAGGTTCTGGCTCCAGGCGAGCACTTCCATGCCGAAGGCGGCGCCGATGCGCGCCATGCGCGCGCCGAGCTTGCCCAGGCCGAGCAGGCCCAGCCGCCGGCCCTCGAGCACCATGCCGCCCGCGAGGCCCTGATGCCAGCGCCCGGCGCGCATGCCGCGCTCGGCGCGCGCCAGATCGCGCGCGGCGGCGATGATCAGGCCCCAGGCGAGCTCGCTGGTCGAAGCGCCGGTGTCGCCGCCGCGCGTGTGGCTGACCGGAATGCCGCGCTCGGCGCAGGCGGTCGCGTCCAGGCTGGGCGCGCGCACGCCGGTGAGCGTCACCAGCTTGAGCCGCGGCAGGCGCTCGATCAGGCTGCGCGGAAACGGCGTGCGCTCGCGCATCAGGCACGCGATCTCGAATGGCGCCAGGCGCGCAGCGGCCTCCTCCTCGGAAGCGAAGGCGTCGTGGAATACGCTGATCCGGACGCCGCGCCGGCGCAGCCGCTCCCAGTCGGCACATTGCAGCGCGAGATGCTGGTAATCGTCCAGGATGGCGAGGTTCAAGGCGGCGTCGGGCGATGCGGGTTCAGAAATTGACGTTGTTGCCGCCCTTCAACTTGAGCATCTGGCGCGCGTCGGCCGGGGTGGCCACCGTCAGGCCCAGCTCCTCGAGGATGCGGCGCACCTTCGTCACCTGCTCGGCGTTCGAGCGCGCGAGCTGGCCCTTGCCGATCCACAGGCTGTCCTCCAGCCCGACCCGGACGTTGCCGCCCATCACCGCCGACAGCGCCGCGATCTGCATCTGGTTGCGCCCGGCGCCGAGCACCGACCAGAGGTAGGCGTCGCCGAACAGGCGGTCCGCGGTGCGCTTCATGTGCAGCACGTCCTCCGCGTGCGGGCCGATGCCGCCACGGATGCCGAACACCGACTGGATGAACAGCGGCGGCTTGAGCAGTCCGCGCTCGAGAAAGTGCGCCGCGCTGTACAGGTGGCCGATGTCGTAGCACTCGATCTCGAAGCGCGTCGCGTTGTCGCTGCAGGAGCGCAGGATGTGGGCGATGTCCTTGAAGGTATTCCGGAAGATCCGGTCGTCGCTCTCGGCCAGGTAGGGCTTCTCCCAGGCGTACTTGAACTCCTTGTAGCGGCCCAGCATCTCGTACAGGCCGAAGTTCATCGAGCCCATGTTGAGCGAGGCGACCTCGGGCTTGAGCCGTGCCGCCGGCTCGAGCCGCTCCTCGACCGACATGGTCGGCGCGCCGCCGGTGGTCAGGTTGATCACCACGTCGCAGCTTCCTTTGATCAGCGGCAGGAAGCGGCGGAACATGTCCGGGTCCTGAGTCGGGCGGCCGTCCTCCGGCATGCGCGCGTGCAGGTGCACGATCGCCGCGCCCGCCTGCGCCGCGCCGACCGCGGCCTCCGCGATCTCGTCGGGCGAGATCGGCAGGTGCGGCGACATGGTCGGGGTGTGGATCGCGCCGGTGACGGCGCAGGTGATGATGACCTTGCCCTGGGCAGCAGCCATGGAACCCTCCCTCGTATTCTTGGCCGCATGATACCGTGCCGCATGCAATTCAGCCTTGCGCGGCCCGACGAAGCGCTGGCCGAGAGCGCGCCGCTCGCGCGCCGGCTCGCGCCGCGGCTTTGCCGCGTCGATCCCGGCGCGGGCACGAGCTGCGCCTGGAACCACGGCCTGTGGCAGACCCTGCGCCTGCTGGGACTGGCCACCACGCCCGCGCTGCACGCCGAGTTCTTCCGCGCGGCGCTCGGCTCGCTGCCGCAGCAGCAAGCGCCGCTCAGCCTGCTCATCTCGGGCTCGGCCGACTATTCGATGCTCGCGGTGGCGCTCGGCGCGGTCGGCGCGGACGCCGAGCCGACCGTGCTCGACATCTGCGACACCCCGCTCATGCTCAACCGCTGGTACGCCGAGCGCGTCGGGCGGCCGATCGAGACCTGCCGCAGCGACATCTTCGACTACGCGCCGGCGCGGCGCTTCGATGCGATCTGCACCCACGCCTTTCTCGGCATGTTTCCGTCCGAGCGCCGGCCCGCCCTGATCGCGAAGTGGCGCGAGCTGCTGCGCCCGGGCGGCGCGGCGATCACCGTCAACCGGCTGCGCCCGGCGCACGCCGGCGCGCGGGTCGAATTCGACGCCGCGCAGGCGCGCGCCTTCGCCGCGACCGCGCGCGCGCGCGCCGCGGAGCTCGGCGACGCGCTCGGCGTCGATCCCGACGCGCTCGCGCGCGAGGCCGAGACCTACGCCGCGCGCCAGTGCGCCTACCCGGTGCGCTCGGCGCCCGAGCTGCGGGCGCTGTTCGAGGGCGCGGGCTTCGCGGTCGCGCGCCTGGAATGCGCGCCGCTTGCGCCCGCGCTGCGCAGCGGGGTGAGCGCGCCGACGGTGCCCGGCGACGCGGAATACGCGCAGATCGTCGCGCTCAGGCGCTGAGCTCGCACACGAAGTCCTCGAACTTGCCGCCCGCGCTGCGCTCGATGCGCGCCGGGTACGACAGCTCGAGCGCGATTCCCGGCGGCAGGCGCGACAGGATGCGCGCGCGCAGCTCCGCCTCCTGCGCCGCCTCCAGCGGCGCGGAGGCGACGATGCGGGCCTCGACCAGGTCGTGGCGCTTCTGCACGCACTGGACCTGGAGCACCGGCGCGACCTCGCTCAGGCTGCGCACGCCGAAAGTGGGCCAGTAGCGCCTGCCGTCCGCGGTCACGAGCATGTTGCGCACGCGGCCGAGCACCCGCTTGAGCACCGGCAGGCCGCGGCCGCAGGCGCAGGGCTCGCCGACCTCGGCGTAGTCGCCCAGCTCGTAGCGCACCAGCGGCGTGGCGAAATTGTGCAGCGAAGTGAGCGCCACACGCCCGGTCTGGCCCGGCGCGCAGGGCGCGCCATGCTCGTCGAGCACCTCGACCAGCACGCCTTCGGCCTGCACGTGATAGTGCTCGCCCTCGGGGCACTGCAGCGCGATGTAGCCGCACTCCTCGGCCGAGTACACGTCGGTCAGCGGCACGCCCCAGGCCTCGCGGCACAAGGTGCGCGTCTCGGGATCGAGCGATTCGCCCAGCGTGCGCACCTCGCGCAGCTCGTGCAACGCGGCGCCGCGCGCGAGCGAGGCGCGCGCGAGCTCCGCCACGCTCGAGGGGTAGGTCAGCAGGTAGGCGGGCTGCTCGCGCTCCAGCCAGGCGAGCTGGGCGTCGATGTCGGCCTGCGGCCCGAGCATGACGCAGGGCCCGGTCTCGACCAGCCCGGCGGTCGCGGAGCCCCAGTTCGGCGCCTCGCCCGGCGCCAGGCCCTGCCGGATCACGGCCAGCTTGCGGCGCAGGTCGCGCCCGTGCCAGCGGTGGTCGCGCAGGGTGAACGCGTTCCACAGCAGCGTCGTGAGGCCGGTCTTGCGCACCCGCACCGGGCTGCCGGTCGCGCCCGAGGTGCGCGACTCCGACAGCGCGCCGTGCTCGGGCGGGACCGCGGCGCTGTTGAGCGCGTCGTATTCGAGCTGCAGCGCGCGCCGCGGCAGCAGCGGCAACTCGGCGAAGCGCCCGGCGCTCAGCTGGCGTGCCGGGTCGTAGCGCCCGGCCCAGTGCTCGCGGTACCACGGCACGCTGGCCCAGGCGTGCGCCAGCAGCGCCTCCAGCTGGCGCAGCTGCAGCGCGCGCAGCGCCGCGGGGTCCAGCCGCTCGCTGCGCTCCAGCTGCCAAAGCAGCGCGAGCGCGGCCGCCGCGCCGGGCGCGGGTAGCGCGGGCCACGTTGCCCCCGGGACCGAGCTGCGCAACTCCCACGCCGGCGGCCGGCCCGACGCGCTCATGCCGCGAGCCCCGCCATTGCCTGCTCGCAGCGCGCAACGACGGTTGCGAGCGCCGCGCGCCGGTCCTGCGCCGCGTAGCGCCGCGCGAAGGCGCGCGCGGCGTCGCCGTAGCCGCCCTGGCCGAGCGCGGCGAGCGCGGCGCCGAAGTCGGGGCGCGCCGTTTCGGGCGCGATGCCGAGTCCCGCGCCCATGCGCACCACCCGGCGCGTGATCAGGAACTGCTCGAGCTGGGTCGGCAGCATGAGCAGGGGCCTGCCGGCGAGCAGCGCCTGCGCGCTCATCTGGTGGCTGCCGTGGCAGATCACGATATCGGCCTGCGGCAGGAGGCTGCTCGCCGCCATCGGCGCGAGCGCGATGCGCACCGTTCCTCCTACGCGGCGCGCGCGCAGCGCCGGGTCGATGTCGCGGCAAAGCATGAGGGTCGAGATCCGCATGCGCTCGAGCGTCTCGATCAGCGCCTCGAGCCCCGGATAGTAGCGGTAGACGTAGGCAAAGGCGCGCAGGCCCGCCCCCTCCGGCCAGGGCGGCTCGTCCCTGCCCTCGCCGGTCTCCGGAATGCCGAAGTACTCGGCCGGCCCGCGCTCGGAATAGATGTCGAGCTCCGGGTAGGTGAGCAGCATCGAGCGGCCTTCGAACAGCTCGCCGACGCTCGCCAGCGGCGCGGCGCCGTGCGAGGCGAGCACTGCGTTGATCGCCGCCAGCACGGCGCGATCGGCCGCCTCCAGGCGCGCGCGCGGCGCGGGCTCCCAGTCGCGCAGCGGCGGGCAGGGAAGCGCGGGCGGCGGGACGTGGAAGCCCTGCGAGGCCTCGAAGCTCGGGATGCCGAGCGTGCGCGCCGCAATGTGCGCCGCCGGCGCGACGTTGGCCACCACCGCCGCCGAACCCGCCAGGCGCTCGCGCCAGGCCTCGACCAGCCGGCGCAGCGCGTTCGGGTACTGGTAGCCGAAGTTGCTCAGGATCTCGCCGAAGTTGAGCGGGTTCGCTTCGCGCACCGGCCCGGCCCAGACCGGCGCCGGCTCGCAGGCGATGCCCGTTCCCGCGCCCAGCCCCGCCGCCGCGCCGGTCTCGCGCAGCAGCAGGCGTACCTCGTGCCCGCGCGCGCGCATCGCGCGCGCGAGCGGCAGCAGCATCGCGACGTGCCCGGTTCCGCCGCCGAGCTCCCAGGCGAAATCGACGCGCCGGCGGCGCCCGGCTTGCGCCGCATCAGGCGTCACTGGATCGTGCAGTCGCTCGCCAGGCCGCCGTCGATCGTGCTCGGGTTGCTCTGGCCGAAGGTCTGCGGCGGATTGAACGGCGGCAGGTTCGGCGGCGTAGGGATCAGCTGCGGCGGCAGGCTGACGTTGCTCGAAAAGCCGGTCTGCCCGACCGACAGCAGCAGCTCCGAGCCGCCGGCGATGAACACCACCACGCCGTCGGCCACGGTGACGTAGACGCCGGGCGGCTCCGAGCCGGGCGGCGCGTCCTGCGGGATGTAGATCGCGTTGTAGTCGGTGCCGCGGATGCCGACGGTCGCGGTCGGCGTCCTCAGGCGGTAGGCGTCGCGGTTGGCGCGATGGCCGATCAGCCCGGTCACCGCGCGCAGCCCGCCCTTGAGCAGCGACATGAAGAACCCGTCCTTCTTCGGCTCGCGCTCGTCGTACTGGTAGCTGTCGATCTTGAGCGTCGTGTTCGGCCGCAGCGTGACGCGCCCGCCGTCGGTGAAGCTCAGCTGCGCGTAAGTGTCGCGCTCAGTGGTCAGGACGTCGCCGGCCTTCACCTCGGAGCGCTCCGAGAGCAGGCGCACCGTGCCGTCGGCGCGCTGTACCGACAGCGTGCCGGCCAGGTGCTGCACCACGCCCTGCGCCGCGGCGAGCGCCGGCGCGGCGAGCAGCGCGAGCAGCATCAGGACGCGCGGCATATCCCCGGACCCTTCTTCTTGCCGTCGCCTTCCTGCTGGTCGTTGCCGCTGCCCTGCCCCGAGCCGCCGACATCGGTCGAGCGGTTGATGCCCGCAATGATCGCCGCCAGCAGCTCGGGCGAGATGTCCGACGAGCCGGGCGGGGTGAATACGAACCCGAGCAGGTTGTTGATCCACACCGTCCCGGCGCTGCCGTCGGCGCCCGCAACGCCGGCGCCGCCGCCGCCGTCCAGCCCGGCCGCGCCCGCAACCCCGCCGACCGCGCTGTAGCCGCCGTTTACGAATGTCACGTAGCCGGTGCCCGCGGTCGTGTCGAGCCAGATGTTCCCGCCGCCGCCGCCGTAGCCGCCGTCGCCGCCTGCGTTGGTGGCGTTCCCCGCGCCCCCCGCGCCGCCCGTCCCGCCGGCGGTGTTGACGATCCCCGCGATCGTGATGCTGTCGCCGTAAGCGCTTACCGCGCCGCCCGCGCCGCCCGCTCCACCGGGGCCGCCCGGGCTCGCCGCAGGTCCGCCCGCGCCGCCGACGCCGCCGGAGGTGTCGATTCCCATGGTCGCGATTGCCGCCGGTGCGCTGTAATAGGTCGCGTCCATGTAGACGCTGCCACCGCTTCCACCGTCGCCGCCTGCCGCGTCGGCACCGCCCGCGCCGCCTGCACCCCCCGCCGCCGCAATCGCACCGGTGACATTGATAGAGCCGCCGTAGTAGTACTGCCAGCCCGCGCTCCCGCCCGATCCGCCGGCAATGCCCGGCCCGCTGGCGCCGCCGCGCCCGCCGCTGGTCGTCACGGCGCCGCTTGCGATCGAGTTCAGTGCATCCAAGTACACCGTGCCACCCGAGCCGCCGTTTCCGCCGTATGCGGCTGCGCTGTCTGCGCCCGCGCCCCCCGACAGGTCCATCGCGCCGACGCTCAGCGCGCCCGTGCCGCCGGCATACGACGCATCGAGCTGAACGTATCCGCCACCGCCGCCGCTTCCGCCGTTGGCGCCCGCCGCATCGGCGCCGCCCGCGCCCCCGGTCCCGGTGATCGCGCCGGCCGAAACCGAGGTGCCGTACACGGATACGGATCCGGCGGATCCGCCGCTTCCGCCGCCGCCGCCGCCGGTTCCGCCGCCTCCGCCCGAGACGTCGATCGCACCGAAATTCCCCGCCCCGGTTCCGCCCGAGTAGCTCGCGTCCGCGTAAACGTAACCGCCATATCCGCCGCTACCGCCGATGCCTGCGGCCGAATCGCCACCGCCCGTCGCACCGCGCAGGGTGAGCGAGCCGGTCGCAATCGAAGTCGCGTAGACGTCGATGTACCCGCTGCTGCCGCCCGCGCCGCCGCCGCCGCCCGAGCCTGCGCCACCATTACCGCCGGAGAGGTCGATCGCGCCGCTCGTCACCGGACCGGCGCCGGATTCCGAGTCCGCGGAGAGGTCGGCGTAGCCGCCCTCGCCGCCGTCGCCGCCGCGGCCGCCGCCCGAGTCGGCGCCGCCCGCGCCGCCGCGCGCGGTGATCGGCCCGGTCGAGACCGAGATCCCGTTCGCGTAGAGGGCGCCGCCCGCCCCGCCATAGCCGCCGTCGCCGCCGCGGCCGGCGCCTCCGGCGCCGCCGGAGAGGTCAACCGGGCCCGAAACCGTCACCGTGCCCGGCGCGCCGTAGGACGCGTCGAGCTCCACGTACGCGCCGTAGCCGCCGCTGCCGCCGCTCATGCCGGCCCCGCCGGCGCCGCCGGTCCCGGTGATCGCGCCGGTCGAGATCGAGTAGCCGTAGGCGTACAGGTAGCCGCCGTCGCCGCCGTAACCGCCGCCGCCGCTGCCGGCGCCTCCGTTGCCACCGGAGAGGTCGACCGGGCCGGCGATCGTCACCGAGCCGGGCGCCCCGTAGGACGACGCGTCGAGCTCTACCTCGTCGCCGCCATAGCCGCCGTAGCCCCCGCCGGCGCCCCCGGTATCGCCGCCGCCCGCACCACCGCGCCCGGTGATCGCGCCGGTCGAGATCGACGTGCCGTAGACCGAAAAGTAGCCCGCGTCGCCGCCGTAGCCCCCGCCCCCGCCGCTGCCGGTCCCGCCGCCGCCGCCCGAGACGTCGACCGGTCCGGTGATCGACACCGGACCGGGGGTGCCGTAGTGCGTGTCGAGGTAGAAATATCCGCCGTCCCCGCCGTAGCCGCCGGAGCTGGAGGACGTGCCGCCGGCGTCGCTGCCCCCCGCGCCGCCGCGCAGCGTCATCGCCCCGGTGGTGATCGAGTCCGCGTCGGCGTCGAGGTAGCCGCCGTCGCCGCCGTAGCCGCCGCCGCTGCCGCTGCCCGCGCCGCCGGCGCCGCCCGAGAAGTCCAGCGCGCCGATCGTGACCGAGCTCGGGGGAGTGTCGGAGTTGCCAAGGGAGGCGTAGCCGCCGTCCCCGCCGGCGCCGCCGCTGCCGCCGCCGCCCGCGGCGCCGCCGGCGCCGCCGCGCCCGGCGATCGGGCCGGTCGTGATCGTGGTGCCGTAGGCGTCGAGGTGACCTGCGTAGCCGCCGCTGCCCCCGTAGCCGGAGCTGCCCGTGCCGCCCGCGCCGCCCGAGACGTCGACCGCGCCGGCGGACACCGCGCCGCTGCCCCCGGCGTAGCTCGCGTCCAGCCTGAGCGACCCGCCGCTGCCGCCGGCGCCGCCGCTGCCCGCCGTGGAGCTTCCGCCCGCGCCGCCGACTGCCGTGATCGGGCCGTTGACGGCGATCGCGGTGCCGCTGATGTTGATCCCCGACACCTCGACGTTGCCGGCCCCGCTGCCCCCGCCGCCCCCGGAGCCGTCTGTGCTGCCGGCGCCCGCGCCGCCGCTGGCGGTGATCGCGCCGGTCGTCACCGCCCCGTACACGGAGCCCGACGCCGCGGCGTTCAAGGTGACGTAGCCCGCGTCTCCGCCGCTCGCGCCGATCGAGGCCCCGTCGCTGCCGCTCGTGTCGATAGCGCCCGTGACGATGTCGCCGCCATAGGTGCTGACCGTCACCCTCCCGCCCGACGCGCCGGCCGCCACGCTGCGAGTGTCGATTCCGCCGACCGTGACCGAGGTGCCGGTCAGCAAGGCGTCGCCGCCGCCGGTCCACAGCTGGGTCGATCCCGCCGCGATCGTCGAGGTGATCGATCCCGGTCCGCCGCCATAGGCCGCCTCGATGTCGAGATAGCCCTGCGTCTTGATCGTGTTCGAATTGAGATTGACGTCGCGATCGGCCAGCAGGTACATCGAGCCGGGCGACGCGGACGTGTCGACGCTGGTGTCGAGATTGATGTCCTGCGTCGCGTGAATGCTCACGACGCCGTAATTGGACATCGAGTTCGCGATCGCGGTGGCGCTGATCTGCGAGGTCGCGCCCGGGTTGTAGGTCGAGGTGTCGAAGTACCCCAGGCCGTAGGCGAGATAGAAATCCTCGTTCGTCGGGCCGCCCGCGACGATGTCGACGTCGTCCGGGTCGAGCAGCCAGTTGCCGCCGCGGCCGTTCGCTGCGCCGACGTTCACGCGGCCGAAGGCCTGCAGGTTCCTGGCGGAGGTCTCGACGAATCCGCCGTTGCCGGACTGGGCGCCGCCCTGCGCCGAGATCGAGCCGTAGAAGCGGGTGTCGTCGTCGGCCCAGACGATGACGCGCCCGCCGTCGCCCGTCTGGCCCGCGTCGGCGCGGATCACCCCGTCCGGACCGATGAGCGCGCTCTGGCCGTCGACCCGCACGCTGCCGCCGCCGCTCGCGCCGGAGGCGTCGATCACGCCTTCGCCGATCACGCCCACCCGCACCCCGAGCGCCTGGATCGTGCCGCCCTGGCCGGCGCCCCCGGTCGCCTCGACCGTGCCGCTGATGAGGTCGGTGCCGCCCTGCGCCTGCAGCAGCACGCTGCCGCCGCTCGCGCCGTTGGCCGAGGTGAGGCTGCCCGCGTCCAGCGTGACATCCTGCGTCGCAACGAAGCGGATCCGGCCGCCGGGCCCCGCGCTCGCCGCGTTGGCCTCGACCACGCCCGAGTTGCGCACCAGCGCGCCGAACATGCCGATGCTGCCCGAGTCGGCGATCAGCTGGCCGACGTTCAGCGCCCGCTGCGCATCGGCGGTGAGGCTGACCGTCACTCCGGGCGAGGATTCGGAGGCGAGCTCGACGCTCTTGCCCGCCGCGAGCAGGATCTCGCCCTGCGGCGCGCGGATCAGCCCCGCGTTCTGCACGTCCGGCGCGACCAGGTAGACGCGCCCGGCCGACTGGGTCTGGATCACGCCGCTGTTCACGACGCCGCCCGCGCCCGGCACCTCGCCGAAGCGCAGGCGCCCGGCAAGGAAGTCCTCGTTCGACAGGTTCAGGCTGGAAGCGATCAGGCCGGCGACGTCGATGCGCCCGGTGGCGCCGATGATGATGCCCGACGGGTTGAGCAGGAACACGTTGCCGTTGGACGAGAGCACGCCGTCGATCACGCTCTGCGGAATGACGCCGCCCGCGCCGACCACGCGGTTCAGCACCGCGGAGGCGGCCGAAGGCTGCAGGAAGCGGGTGATCTCGTTGACCCCGATCGAGAAGCTCTGCCACTGGATGATGGCGTTGGCGCTGTTGGTGACCGTGAGCTGGTTGCCCGCGGCGGCGAAGCCTGCGCTGCCCGAGACGACGGCCGCGCCGCTGGGATTGGCGCCGGCCAGGCTAGGCGCCAGGGCGAAGCACGCGGCGACGGACGCCGCGATCAGCGTGCGGCTCGGCGCGTTAGGTCTAGTTGGATGGGCCATGGCAGGTCGATCGTAGGCACCGGGTGCGAAACCGATTGCAAATCTTTGTCAGATGTACGCTAGAAGACATAGCCAAGCAGGAAATCCAGGCGGTTCGATCCCGTCGCCCGCAGCCCGGCCCCGTCGGTCACGTAGGCCCAGTCCGCGCGCAGCGAAAGGCCCCGACCCTGTCCCATGCGCAGCCCCACCCCGACGCTGCCCAGGCCGTTGTCCGGCAGGCGGATCGGGGCGTTGTCGTGCCCGCGCGCCCAGTCGGTGAACACCAGCCCGCGCACGCGCCAGTCGCCGCGCACCCGCGTGCCGAAATCGGGCGAATACAGCTCGAGCGTAGCGCTGTAGCCGTTGTCGTTCGCGGTCTCGCGCTCGAGGAAGCCGCGCACCGAGTCCCGGCCGCCCATGCCGAACTGCTCGGCCGCGATCAGCACGTCGCCGCTGGCCTGGCCGTTCAGCGCGGCGCGCGCCAGCATGCCGCCGCCGAGCGCGTGCGTATAAGCGGCGCCGAAGCGCCAGAGCGAATAACTCGCCTGGGCCCCGGCGCGCTGCGCGCTGAACGCCGCCTGGTCGCCGTCCTGGCCGCCCGGGACGTTCTGCGAGTAGGCAAGCGACAGGCTCAAGTCGCTGCCGACCCGCGACAGGCGGCCGAAATACGCCAGCGTGACGGGGTGGATCGTGACGTCGGGCAGCAGCGTTCCGCTGGTGCCGATCAGCTCGACGTTCTGGTGGAAATCGCGGTAGTCCGCTCCCAAGGAGAGCTTCTGCTCGTAGGCCCCGAGCCGGGTCAGCTGCTGGGTGTAGCGCCCGCCGAAGATCGTGCCGCTGCCCGTGACGGCGAACAGGTCCTGCAGGGTGCCGGAGTTGACGTCCGAATAGCCCGCGTAGGCGTCCACCATGCCGCTGTAGGCGTAAAGCGGCACGCGGTAGCCGAGGCCGGCGATCTTCACGTTGTTCGGATTGCCGGGCGAGGTGATGAACTGCGTGGTGAATACCTGGTCGGTGCCGTTCACGTTCGCGTTCTGATAGCCGATCCCGGCGCGGTAATACCCGGTCTCGCTGGTGCCCGAGTTGTCGAGGAACGCGGAGACCTTGGACGGCTTCTGGTCGGTCACCTTGAGCGCGACGTCGACCTTGCCGGGCTCGGGGGTCGAGGCGAGCGTCACCGCGGTCTGCTTGGCCGGGTTCTCGTTCGCCAGCTGCACGTTCTGCGCGATGCGGCGGGTGTTCGGCGCTTCGCCCTCCTTGACCGCCGGTATGCTCGCGCGCACGTCCGCGGCGTCGAAGTAGCGGTTGCCCTCGACTCGGACGTCGCGCACCTTGGCTTCGACGACGCGCAGCAGCACCTCGCCTGCGGCCAGCTCCTGCTCCGGAATCACCACTCGCACCGCCTGATAGCCGCGCGCGACGTACGCCGCCTGCAGCGCCTCGAGCGCGCGCTGCACGTCGGCGAAGTCGCGCGAAGCGCCGCGGAACGGGGCCAGGATGGCGTCGACTTCCTGCTGCGGGATGAGGGTATTGCCCTCGACGACGAAACGCCGGATGTCGAAGCGCGGGCTCGCCGGCGCCTGCGCGAACGCCGCGACCTGCAGCCCAAGCAGGGCTGCGACGCAAAGTCCCCACAATGCGCCGCGGCTACGCATCTTCCCCCTAACTACCGGCCGACTGCTTGGTGCTCAGCTCGTGCTTGTTGCTTGTTGCTTGTTGTGCAAATGATTCTCCCACCGGTCCGGCGGGGCGGCAAGCATAATCCGGCCCGATGGAACGCCCCAAGCGCGCCTACTGGGAGGACCGCAGCAGCGGGCCGCCCGCGCAGACTTACCCGGCACCGCTTGCGCCCTGCGCGGCGGACGTGCTCACCCTCGAGGCCCGGGTCGAGGCGCACGCGCGCGGGCTCGGCCGGCGCCCGCTGCGGGCGCTCCTGCTCGGAGTCACCCGGCCGCTGGCCGAGATGCGCATGCCGGCGGGCGCCTCGCTGCTGGCGGTCGACTGGTCGCGGGCGATGATCGCGCGATGGTGGGCCGAGCGCCCCCGCGCCGGGCTGCGCGCCGCGGTGCTGGCGGACTGGCGCGAGCTGCCGTTCGGCACCGCATGCCTCGACCTCGCGCTGGGCGACGGCTGCTACGCGGCGCTCGGCTCGTTCGAGGAGTGCGCCGATGTGAACGCCGAGCTGCGGCGCGTACTGCGCCCGGGCGGCCAGTTCGTGCAGCGCTGCTTCGTGCGGCCGGACGCCCCGGAGCCGCTCGACGCCCTGTTCGGCGATCTCGGCGCGGGCCGCATCCGCGTGTTCGAGGTGTTCTGCTGGCGCCTGGCGATGGCGCTGCACGACGACTCGCGCCGCGGCGTGAAGCTGCACGACGTGTGGCGGGTCTGGAACGCGCGCGCGCAGGACCCGGCGGCGCTGCTCGCGCGCCTCGGCTGGAACGCGCGGGCGCTGGGCATGATCGAGCGCTGGCGCGGCGTCGAGCTGCGCATGCCGTTCCCGACGCTGGCCGAGCTGCGCGCGCTCGCCGCGCCGTGGTTCGAGCTCGAGGCGTGCAGCTTCGCGGGCTACGAGATGGGCGATCGCTGCGCCTACCTGGCGCTGCGCGCGCGCCCCTAGCGCAGGTAGAACTCGATCCCGGGCGCCAGGGTTTGGAGCACCGGGTCGGCGGCGCCCGCGTCGGGCAGCGGGTAAGCCGGGGTGCGGTTGACGTCGAGCAGCACCCAGCGGTTGCCGTGGCGCACGTAATCGAACTTGCCGAAGTCGAACTGCAGGCGCGCGCGCCAGGCGCGCAGCTCGTCCGGCACCTCGACCGGAATCCGCTCCAGAAGGTTGCCGGCCTTCACCACCGGCCCGCTCGCTCGCCAGCGCGTGCTGCGGTCGCGGTCGCCCAAGAACACCCATACCCGCACGTAGTAGCCGGCCTCGTCGCGCTCCGGCAGGAAGCGCTCGACCACCAGGCCGGGGCTGTCCCAGACTTCGTCGGGCACCTCGCGCAGCGCACGGTAGATCGGGTACTCGAGCGCGAGCGGGCCGGGCGGGACATCGCACGCCAGGCCCGCGCGCTCGGCCGCTTGGCGCAGCAGCCGCTCCGGCCGGCCGCCGTAGTTGGCGTCGGTCTTCACGATCACCGGGCCGATCCAGTCGCTGTGACGATCGAGCAGGTCGCGGCTGAAGCGCCGCTTGGAGACGTCGAGCACCGCGCCGTTCACGACTCTCGGGTAGCGCGCGAACAGCTCCCGGTAGCTCTCGGGGATCAGGCTCAGGTCGACGTTCACGATCGCGAGGTCGCCGGCGGGCGGGTCTTCGGTGCCGTGGTGCACGAGCACGCGATGGCCGCGCGCGCGCCAGCGCGCGGCGAGGCCGTAGACCATGTAAGGCAGCTCCACTTCGCGCTGCAGCAGGTGCTCGAGGATGACGATCGTCGCCATGCAGCGCGCAGCGTAGCGCGAAACGGGCGCGCGGGCCGCGCGCAGCGTCGGCTAGAATCCGGCCGTCATGACCACGCTCACCGGCCGCAGCGCCTTCCTGCAGCTCCTGCTGGACGAGGGCGTGAGCCACATGTTCGGCAATCCCGGCACCACCGAGCTGCCGATCATGGAGGTGATGCCCGATTTTCCGCAGCTGAAGTACGTCCTCGGCCTGTACGAGTCGGTGGTGGTCGGCATGGCCGACGGCTATGCGCGCGCATCGAACAGGCTCGTCGCCTGCAACGTGCACGTCGCGCCGGGGTTGGGCAATGCGATGGGCGCGCTGTACAACGCGAAGTTCTCCGGCTCGCCGCTGATCCTCACCGCCGGCCAGCAGGAGCAGGGCCACGGCCTGCTCGAGCCGCTGCTGTACGCGCCGCTGGTGCCGGTCGCGCAGCCGTTCGTCAAGTGGGCGGTCGAGGTGACGCGCGCCGCGGACCTGCCGCTCATCGTGCGGCGCGCGGCCAAGGTCGCGCTCACTCCGCCCACCGGACCGGTGTTCATCTCGCTGCCGGGCGACGTGCTGGAGCAGCAAGTCGAGCTCGCGCGCGCGCGCCCGACGCGGGTCGACGCGCGCAACCGACCCTCCGACGAGGCGCTCGCGCGCCTCGCCGCCAGGCTGCTGGCGGCGAAGAACCCGGTGATCCTCGCCGGCCAGGAGCTCTCGATCCACGACGCCTTCGCCGAGGCCGCCGAGCTGGCGGAGCTGCTCGGCGCCGGCGTCTACCAGCAGACCATCCCCTACAGCGCGCAATTCCCCACCGAGCACCGCGCCTACCTCGGCGCGCTGACGCGCAACCAGAAGCTGGTGCGCGCCGCGCTCGAGCCTTTCGACCTCGCGCTTTGCCTCGGCGCGGACCTGCTGCGCATGTCGGTCTACAGCCCGGTCGATCCGCTGCCCGAGGGCATGGCGGTGGCGCACATCAGCGAGCGCGACTGGGAGCTGGGCAAGAACCATCCGACCGAATTCGCCCTGCAGGCGAACGTCAAGGAGACGCTGCGCGCGCTGCTGCCGCTGCTGCGCGCGCAGCGCCGCGCCGGCGCCGAGCAGCGCCTGGCCGCGCTCGCGCCGCGCAACTGGTCGGCGCAGCGCGCCAAGGCGCGCCTCGCGGCGCTCGAGGCCGCCGAGGAAAAGCCGATCGACCCGCGTTACCTGATGCTGCGCCTGGCCGAGGCGCTGCCCGGCAACGCGGTGGTGGTCGAGGAGGCGCTCACGTCCTCGCTCTCGCTGCCCGCCTTCCTCGCGCTGCGCGACCCGAAGAGCTACTACGGGCTGGCGAGCGGGGGCCTGGGATTCGCGTTGCCCGGCGCGGTCGGGGTCAGCCTCGCGCTGCCCGCGCGGCCGGTGGTGGCGGTGGTCGGCGACGGCAGCGCGCTGTACGGCATTCAGGCGCTGTGGACCGCGGCGCACGAGAAGCTGCCCATCACCTACGTGATCACCAACAACCGCAGCTACCGCATCCTGAAGGAGAGATTGATCTCGATGCGAAACAGCGACAAGTTCATCGGCATGGACATCCGCGAGCCCTCGATCGACTACTGCGCGCTCGCGCAATCGATGGGCGTGCCCGCGAAGCGCATCATCGAGCCGCAGGACTTCGCGGGCGCGCTGCGCGAGGCGGTCGCGAGCGGCGGCCCGCGCCTGATCGAAGTGATGGTCGCCGACGGCTTCGGCGGCTGACGTGCACTAGTTCACGCCTACATCCCGTTACACACGGTTGCAGCCGCCGCGCTCCCGTGCGGGTTGAATTGGCCTCGTGCCGGACGCA
>DATIZK010000019.1:0-11231 GCA_035517095.1 Burkholderiales bacterium | reverse complement strand
CACCATCCTGCTGGTGGAGCAGAACGTCGCCCTGTCGCTCAAGCTCTCGCAGCACGCCTACGTGCTCGAGAACGGCGCCATCGTCATGTCCGGCGCGGGCAGCGCGCTCTTGCACGACGACCGCGTGCGCCAGGCCTATCTCGGGCTCTGAGCCGCGCGATGGGCACCGCGCTGATCACGGGAACGAGCCGCGGGATCGGGCGCGAAGTCGCGCGCACGCTGGCCGCCGAGGGCTGGCGCGTGCTCTCCGGCGTGCGCGACCCCAAGACCGCGCCGCCGGGAACGCAGGCCGAGACCCTAGACGTGGCCGACGCTGCCTCGATCGAGGCCCTGGCCGAGCGGCTTCGCGCGCGCAACGAGCGGATCGATGCGCTGGTCAACAACGCCGGCGTCTACAGCGGCGCCGCCAGGCGCCTGATCTGGGACGTCAACGTGCTCGGCCCGCTGCGGCTCACCCGCGCGCTCGAGCCGCTGCTCGCGCCGAACGCGCGCGTGGTGATGGTGACGAGCGGTCTGGGCAGGCTCTCCGACCAGCCTCGGAGCCTGGTCGAGCGCCTGTCCAATCCCGGGCTCACGCTCGCCGATCTCGAGCGCCTGGCCGAGGAAGCCCCGGGCGGCTATGGCGCGAGCAAGGCCGCGCTCAGCGCGCTGGCGCGCGTGTTCGCGCAGGCGCTGAAGTCGCGCGGGATCCTCGTCAACGCGGTCAATCCCGGGTGGTGCCGCACCGACATGGGCGGCTCCGGCGCGCCGCGCTCGGTGCAACAGGGCGCGGCGAGCGTCCTGTGGGGCGTGCGCCTGCCGCCCGGCGGGCCGACCGGGGGCGTGTTCAAGGACGGAAAAGCGGACTGATCGAGGACAGGGGCTCCTCTAGAACAGCCGCGCCTCGAGCGAGCGCTTCGCGAGCAGGAACGCCGCCGCGTTCCACGACTGGCGCGGCATGCCGCTCGGCCTGCCGGTCAGGCCGTGGAACCACTCGTTGAACTCCCAGCCGTTCACCGCGTTCGCCCGTGCGAGCCGCAGCAGCTCGTCCTTCGCCTTGGCCTTCATCCCCTGCGCCGCGAGCGCGGCGACCCAGAACCCGCCGACCATCGGCCAGATGCCGCCGTTGTGGTACTGGTGCTCGAAGTTCTGCCGGTGGCGGCTCATGTAGGGCCGCCACAGCGGATCGCCCGGCGGGATCGGGCGGCAGGTCACGCGCACCGGGTGCGGCGCGCCGGCCTGGGCGCGCGCGATCGCGCGCAGCATCGCCGCGGCGCGCGCGCCGTCGGCCAGGCCGAACAGCGCGGCGAGCAGGTTGCCGAACACGTCGCCCTCGTCGCCCGCCGCGGCGAGGTTGACGAAGCTCAGGTACAGGTCGGGAAAGCTGCGCTTGCGGCGCGCGTAGTGCGCGAGCAGCCTGAGGCGCCGGTACTCCGGCACGTCGCGCTCGCTCGGCTGGAAGAGCTGGTTGAAGTGGCGCCGGGTCGCCTCCGCCCCCGCCAGGCCGTAGAGCCGCTTGACGCGGTACCACAGCGCGTTGCTGTAGAGCACGAAGCCCGAGCGCGGCATGATGTCGGCCCAGTCGCTCGCCTCGTTCTGCTGCAGCAGGCCGATGCGCGGATGCTCCTGGCAGCTGAGCCAGCCGAGCGCGCGCGCCGCGTGCGGGGCGAGTTTGCCCAGCAGCCGCGGCTGCACCGCGTGGCGCTCGAGCCAGCGCAGCGCGATCAGCCACCACAGCGACGCGTCGATGCAGCCCACGTACCAGAAGTCGCCGCTGCCCGAGCCGCGGTCGACGAATTTCGGGATCTGCCCGTTCGCCGCCTGGCGCTCGGCCAGGGTCGCGAGGCCCGCGAGCGCGCCGCGCTCGAGCTGCGCGTCGCCCGAGAGCGCCATCGCGAGCGCGCAGACGGCTGCGTCGCGCGCGAACACCAGGTCGTAGCCCCGCCGGCTCGCGGCGGCGCTGCGCCCCGCGGCCTGCACTCCGCCGGGGCCGAGGTTCTCGCGCAGCAGCGCGAGCGCCTCGCGCTCGCAATCGGCGATCAGGTCATGCACGGCGCAGCCTCAGTACATGCGGGCGCGGAACAGCCACGCCGCGAGCGACAGGCTCACCACGCCGATCAATGCCATCGGCCACAGCTCGTGCACCATGATCGAGGCCGGGACGCCCTCGAGGAACAGCTTGCGCAGCACGATCAGGAAGTAGCGCAGCGGGTCGATGTAGGTCAGCAGCCGAACCGCCACGGGCATGTTGGCGATCGGCGTGGCGAAGCCCGACAGGATCACCGCCGGCACCATGAACAGGAACGCGCCGAGCAGCCCCTGCTGCTGGGTCGCCGCGAGGGCCGAGATCATCAGCCCCATGCCGACCGCCGAAAGCAGGAACAGCGCAAGCCCGAGGTACAGCGTCGCCAGGCTGCCGAGCAGCGGGATGCGGAACCAGAGCACCGCGATCGAGGCGATCGCGGTCGCCTCGATCAGGCCGATGATGAAGCCGGGCAAGGCCTTGCCCGCGAGCACCTCGAACGGGCGCAGCGGCGTCACCAGCAGCTGGTCGAAGGTCCCCTGCTCGCGCTCGCGCGCCACGGTCAGCCCGGTAAGCAGCATGGTGATGAGCAGCGTCAGGATGCCGACGATCCCGGGCAGGAAGAACCAGCGGCTCTCGAGGTTGGGGTTGAACCAGGCCCGCGTCTCCAGGCGCGCCGGCGCGCCCGGCAGCCCCTGCGCTTCGCTCCAGGCATCGTTGAAGCCGGAAACGATATTGCGCACGTAGCCCACCGCGACCAGCGCGGTGTTCGAGTTGCGCCCGTCCACGATCAGCTGCAGCGTCGCGGGCTGCCCGCTCGCCAGGTCGCGCCCGAAGCGCGGATCGATGTGGATCACCATCAGCACCTCGCGGCCGTCGACCAGCGGCGCGATCTGGTCGTTGGAGAAGATGCGCGCCGCCTCGCGGAAGCTCGCCGAGCCGCGCAAGTCGGCCTCCAGCTCGCGCGACAGGGCGCCGCCGTCCTCGTTGTAGATCGCGTACGGCACCTGCTTGAGGTCGTAGGTCGCGGCGTAGCCGAATACCAGCAGCTGGATCACCGGCGGCACCACCAGCAGCACCCTGCTCCGGGTGTCCTTGAGGACCGCCAGGAACTCCTTCTTCATCAACGCCAGAATGCGGCCCCACATCGCGCTCACTCCAGGCGCTTGCGCGCGCGGCGCCAGGTCAGGCCGAAGAAGATCAGGGCCATCAGCGCGAGCGCAAGCGTATTGGGCACCACCACCGACCAGATGTCGCCGGCGAGAAACAGGGTGGTGACGATGGCGACGAAGTAGCGCGCCGCGAACAGGTGGGTAATCACGCGCACCACCCATGGCATGTTGCCGATCTCGAAGATCATGCCCGAAAGCAGGAACGCCGGCAGGAAGGTGGTGATCAGGGCCACCTGGCCGGCGACGTACTGGCTCTTCGCCACGCTCGAGATCAGCAGCCCCATGCCGAGCGCCACCAGCAGGAACACCGACGAGGTCGCGAGCAGCAGCCAGAACGAGCCCACCAGCGGCACGCCGAACAGCCAGCGCGCCATCGCGACCGACAGCAGCATGCCGCCGATGCCGAGCGCGAAGTACGGCACCAGCTTGCCGACCAGGATCTCGCCCGCGGCGACGGGAGTGACCAGCAACGCCTCCATCGTGCCGCGCTCCCATTCGCGCGCCATCACCATCGCGGTCAGCAGCGCCCCGGTCAGGGTCATGATCACCACGACGAGCCCGGGCACCAGGAAGTCGCGGCTCCTGAGGTCGGGGTTGAACCAGACGCGGTGCTCCACGTCGACCGGAATCGGCGGATCGAGACCCTGGGCCGCCGCGCGCTGCGCGAGCCAGGTCGCCAGCGCGCTGTCGAGGTAGCCCTCGACCAGGCGCGCGGTGTTGGCGTCGACGCCGTTGACGATCACCTGCACCGCCGCGCCCGAGGCGCTTCGCTCGCGCGCGGCGAAGTCGCCGCGCAGGTGCACGATCGCGTCGACCGAGCCGGCGAGCAGCGCCTTGGTGGCGGCGCCCATGTCGGGCATCCGGCGCGGCGAGAAGTAGCGCGAGCCCTCGAACGAGGCGGCCAGGTCCGCCGCGTCGGCGCTCGGCTGCTCGATGACGAGCGCCACCGGCACGTGATCGACGTCGAGCGACAGGCCGTAGCCGAACAGCAGCAGCAGCGCCACCGGCAGCACGAACGCGATCGCGATGCTGCTCGGGTCGCGCACGATCTGCAGGAACTCCTTGCGCACCAGCCCGCGCAGCCGCATCGCCCTGCCGCCGCGCGCGCTCATGCGGGCACCCGCGCCGCCTCGGCGCTCTCGATCAGGCGGATGAAGGCGTCCTCCATGGTCGGCTCGGGCGCGCCGGCGGCGCGCGCGCGCGCCTTGATCTCGCCCGGCTCGCCGGCGGCGAGGATCTCGCCCGCGGCCATGATCGCCAGCCTGTCGCAGTACTCCGCTTCTTCCATGAAGTGCGTCGTCACCAGCACCGTCACGCCGCTGTGCGCGAGCGCGTTGATGCGGCGCCAGAACTCGCGCCGCGCGAGCGGGTCGACGCCCGAGGTGGGCTCGTCGAGGAACAGGATCTCGGGCTCGTGCATCAGCGCGCAGGCCAGCGCCAGGCGCTGCTTGTAGCCCAGCGCGAGCTCGGCGCTGGTCGCTTCCGCGTCCGCGTCCAGATCGAAAGCCTCGAGCGCCCAGGACGTGCGCGCGGCGCGGCGCGCGCCCGCCAGGCCGTAGGCGCCGGCGAAGAACTCGACGTTCTGGCGCACGCTCAGGTTGCCGTAGAGCGAGAACTTCTGCGACATGTAGCCGATGCGCTCGCGCGCCGCCGCCGCGCCGTGGCGCAGGTCGACGCCCGCCACGCGCAGGGACCCGGCGCTCGCCGGCAGCAACCCGCACAGCATGCGGAAAGTGGTCGACTTGCCCGCGCCGTTGGCCCCCAGCAGGCCGAAGATCTCGCCCCGGCGCACCTCGAAGCTGACGTCCTTCACGGCGTAGAAGTCGCCGAAGCGGCGCTGCGCCCCGCGCACCTCGATCATCACCTCGTTGGCGCGAGGATTCTGCTGCGCGGGCAGGGCGGCCCGGCCGGCTTCGGCTCTCGATGCGCTGCTCCTCTTGCGCAACAGGGCGACGAAGGCGTCCTCGAAGCGCGGCGCGACCGGCTCGACGCGCGCGCCCTCGAGCGCGGGCGGCGCGGCGCCGGCCTCGGTCACCAGCCGCACGTCGGCGCCCTGGATAAGCGCGTCGATCACTCCGGGGGCGCGCAGCGCCGCGTCCTGCAGCGCGCGCTTGCCGACCGACTCGCCGTGGGCGAGGAAGCTGCGTCCGCGCAGCGGCGCGCTAAGCGCCGCGGGCTCGCCCTCCTCGAGCGCCTCGCCGTCGTGCAGCAGCAGCACCCGGTCGCAGCGCTCGGCCTCGTCCAGGTAGGCGGTCGAAAGCAGCACGCTCATGCCCTCGCTCCTGACCAGCCGGTACACGATCTGCCACAGCTCGCGCCGCGACACCGGGTCGACGCCGACCGTCGGCTCGTCCAGCAGCAGCAGCTGCGGCGCGCGCACCAGCGTGCAGGCGAGGCCCAGCTTCTGCTTCATTCCGCCCGACAGGCGCCCGGCCAGGCGCGCGGTGAACGGCGCCAGCCCGGTCATCCTCATCAGCTCGGCGTAGCGCGTGCCGCGCGCGGCCTTGGGCACGCCCTGCAGGTCGGCGTAGAGGTCGAGGTTCTCCTGCACGCTCAGGTCCTCGTACAGGCCGAAGCGCTGCGGCATGTAGCCCAGGCTCGCCTGCACCTCGAGCGACTGGCGCGTGGCGTCGAGTCCAAGCACCGTGATCCGCCCGGCGTCGGGAACGAGCAGCCCGGCGGCGAGCCGCATCAGCGTGGTCTTGCCCGCACCGTCCGGGCCGACCAGCCCCATCACCAGGCCGCGCCCCATGCTCAGGCTCACGCCGCGCAGCGCGCGCACCTCGCGCCTGCCGGCGCGGAACGTCTTCGCCACCGCGGCCAGTTCGAGCACCGCCTGCGGCGCGCTCATGCGCCGCTGCGGCAGGGATCCGGCGCGCGGCCGCCTTCGGCCGGCGCGGGCTGGTCCGGCTCGATCGAAACGGTGGCGGGCATGCCCAGGCGCAGTCCGTCGGCCGGCGCGCACACGAACACCCGCACCTGGTACACGAGCGTGGTGCGCACCTCGCGCGTCTCGACCGACTTGGGGGTGAACTCCGCGCTGGGCGAGATGTAGCCGACCCAGCCGCGGTAGCGCCGTTCGGGATGGCTGTCGGTGCTCACCGACGCGAGGCTCCCCGGACGCAGCTTGCCGAGGTCGGTCTCCGGCACGTAAACGCGCACCCACAGCGGATCGGTGAGCGCGAGCGTGTAGACGGGCTTCTGCGGCGAGGCCATGTCGCCCGGCTCGAGCACGCGGCTCTCGATCACGCCCGCCGAGGGCGCATGCAGCTCGGCCTCGGCCAGGTCGCGCCGCGCGACCGCGAGCGCGGCCTGGTTCGCCGCCAGCGTGGCCTTGGCGGCGGCGATGTCCTCCTGGCGCGGACCGAGCACCACCAGGCGCAGCGCCTCGCGCGCGCTCTTGAGCCGCGCCGCCGCGCCCTCGGCGGCGGCGCGCGCATCGTCGGCCTGTTGCTGGGCGACGAAATGCTTCGCCGCCAGCTCGCGCGCACGCTGGTAGCTGCGCGCGGCGTTCGCCGCGTCCACCCGCGCCGCCTCCGCGTCGGCGCGCGCCTTGGCGATCTCCTCCGGCAGCGAGCCCGCCACCAGGCGCGCCACCACCTCGCCCTGCGCGGCGGCCGCGGCGGCGGCCTGCGCTTCGACGTGGCGCAGGCGCTCGGTGTCGAGCGTGCCCAGCAGCTGCCCCGGCTCCACCCGGTCGCCCTCGCGCGACAGCATCTGCGTCACCCGGCCCGAGGCGTTGAACGCGAGATCGACCTGCCGGATATCGACGTTGCCGTGCAGAACGATCGCGCCGCCGGACGCGGGCGCGGCGCGCTGCGTCCACCACCAGGCGCCGGCGCCGAGCGCGGCGGCCAGCATCAGAACCACGAGGGGAAGTGCCCGGGCCTTCATTTCGGCAATGACAGAATCGTCGGCTGCTAGGATACCGCATGCCGAGACGTGCGATCATTGCGCCGGCAAAGGAGACCGCCATGGACCCTGATAGCGCTAAACGCAGCAGCCCTTCGCTTCGCGCGCTCGCCGCCGCAGGCGCGCTCGCGCTCGCCGCTTGCGGCGAGCAATCGCCGCCGCCGCCCAAGCCGCAGCCCGCCGCGGCGCAGGCGCAACCGGCGCCCGCTGCGGCGGTCGCGCCCGCGCCCGCGCCGCAGAAAGCGGAACAGCCCGACCCGGACAAGGCGCTGGCGGCGAAGGTGCAGCAATCGCTGCACGCCGCGCTCGGCTCGCTCGCCGACGGCATCGACGTCACCGCCAGCGGCGGCGCGGTCACGCTCTGGGGCACGGTGCCCGAAACCGCCAAGCGCAAGCAGGCGCTGCGCGCCGCCTCCGGGGTCGCGGGCGTCAAGTCGGTGAAGGACAACATGGCGATCGTCGCCGGCTCCTGAGGTGTTCGGCAATCTGCCGCCCGTCACGCGCGGGCTGATCCTCGCCAACGTCGCCGTCTTCCTGCTGCAGTCGATGGGCGGCGGCGCGATGACCCAGTACCTCGCGCTCTGGCCGCTTGGATCGGGGGGTTTCCAACCGTGGCAGGTCGTCACGTACGGCTTTCTGCACGGCAGCGTGATGCACATCTTCGTCAACATGTTCGCGCTCTACATGTTCGGCGGCCAGCTCGAGCGCCTGTTCGGGCCCAGGCGCTACCTCAACCTGTATCTCGCCAGCATTGTCAGCGCGGCCTTCGCCCAGCTTGCCTTCGCCGCCTTCACCGCCGCGCCGCCCTACGAGACGATCGGCGCCTCGGGCGGGGTGTTCGGCCTGCTGCTCGCGTTCGCGCTGTACTTCCCGCGCCAGACGATCGTGCTGCTGATCCCGCCGATACCGATGCCGGCCTGGCTGTTCGTGACGCTGTACGGCCTGCTCGAGCTGTTTCTCGGCGTCTCGGGAATGGAGGTCAACGTCGCCCACTTCGCGCACCTGGGCGGAATGCTCGGCGCCTGGCTGATGATCCAGTACTGGCGCGGGCGCCCGCCGTTCGGGCGCAGGCGGCGCTGAGCCGCCGCCGGGCGGGGATCAGATCACCCAGTCGACCGCGGCCTGCACCGCGTAGGCGGCGCCGAGCGCGAGCGCGAAGATCAGGGCGCTGCGCGTCATACCGCGCGGTATCTCCATCTCGTCGAACTGGCGCTTGATGAAGAATGCCGCCACGAAATAGGCGACGGTCGATACGATGATGTCCCGCATTGAGAATGACATTGCACTTGCCTCCTTCTGCTACCCTAGCGCCTGTTTCGCTCCGGGACAACCCGCTTGACCCCGTTTGATGAACGTTTACGCGCGCTCGCGCCCGGGACGCTGGCCGGCATCCGGCGCGGCATCGAGAAGGAGGGCCTGCGGGTCGGACCTGACGGCTCGCTTGCCCGCACGCCGCACCCGGCGGGCCTCGGCTCGGCGCTCACGCACGAGCACATCACGACCGATTTCAGCGAATCGCAGCTCGAGCTGATCACCGGCGTGCACGGCGAGATCGACGCCTGCCTGCGCGAGCTGACCGAGATCCACCAGGTCGTCTACCGCGCGCTCGGCGACGAGCTGCTGTGGGCGAGCAGCATGCCCTGCAGGCTGCCCGCGGACGAGCTGATCCCGATCGGCCGCTACGGCAGCTCCAACGTCGGGCGCGCCAAGACGGTGTACCGCAACGGCCTCTCGCACCGCTACGGCCGGCGCATGCAGACCATCTCGGGCATCCATTACAACTTCTCGCTGCCGGAGACGGCCTGGCCCGAGCTGCAGCGCGCCGACGCGCGCGAAGGCCCGGCGGCGGCCTACCGCAACGACGCCTACTTCGGCCTGATCCGCAACTTCCGGCGCCACTCCTGGCTGCTGCTGTACCTGCTCGGCGCGTCGCCCGCGGTGTGCGGCAGCTTCGTCGCCGGGCGCGAGCACGAGCTGCAGCCCCTGGCCGAGGGCACGCTCCACATGCCCTGGGGCACGTCGCTGCGCATGGGCCCGCTCGGCTACCAGAGCGACGCGCAGGCCTCGCTCGCGGTCAGCTTCAACAGCCTCAGGAGCTACGCGGCGTCGCTCAACCCCGCGCTCACCCGACCCTATCCGCCCTACGAGGCGATCGGCATGCGCGACGGCGACGAGTACCGCCAGCTCTCCACCAGCCTGCTGCAGATCGAGAACGAGTTCTACGGCACGATCCGGCCCAAGCAGCCGATCCGTCCCGGCGAGCGGCCGCTGCACGCGCTGGGCGAGCGCGGCGTCGCCTACGTCGAGGTGCGCCTGGTCGACATCGACCCGTTCCTTGCGGTCGGCATCGACGCGCGCGCGATGCGCCTGCTGGACCTGTTCCTGCTGCACTGCCTGCTAAGCGACAGCCCGCCGGACACCGCGGACGAGATCGCCAACATCTCGCGCAACCAGCACCGGGTCGCCGCCTACGGCCGCGAGCCCGGGCTGCAGCTGTGCCGCGACGGCGCGCAGCGCCCGCTCGCCGACTGGGGCCTCGAGCTCGTCGACGCCTTCGCCCCGATCGCCGCGGCGCTGGACGCCGCCCAGCGCGGCGAGATCTATCGCGCCGTGCTGTCGCAGGCCGCGGCCGCGCTGCGCGACGCCTCGAGCACGCCCTCGGCGCGGGTATTGCGCGCGATGCGCGAGGATTTCGGCGACAGCTACGTCGCCTTCGCCGCGGCGCAGTCGCAGCGCCACCGCGACGCGCTGCTGCGCGCCGCGCTCGCGCCCGAGACCGAGCGGCGCTACGCGCTCATGGCGGCGGAATCGCTCGCCGAGCAGCGCCGCATCGAAGCCGCCGACCGGATCCCGTTCGAGACCTACCGCCGGCAATACATCGCGCAGGACCTGGTCGGCGGCGCCCAGCTGCGCAGCGCCTGAGGCGCGGCCCGGCTCAGCCGCGGCGCGCGAGCTTCGCCCCCGGCCAGAGCTCGGCCCGGCTGCGCGCGTACTGCGGCGGGTAGTCGGCCCTGGCGCCGAGGCGCTCGGCGGCGTGCCAGACCCAGCGCGGATCGTCGAGGAAGCCGCGCGCGAGCGCGACCATGTCCGCCTGGCCCGAAGCGACGATCTCCTCGGCCTGCTCCGGGGCGGCGATCATGCCCACCGCGCGCACCGCGATCGGCGCGCCCTGCTTCACCTTCTGGGCGAACGGCACCTGGTAGCCGGGCGCGACCTCGATGCGCTGCTGCGGCACCGCCCCCCCGCTCGAGACGCACACGTAGTCAAAACCGATCTGTGCCAGCGCCCTGGCGTAGAGCACCGCGTGTTCGACCTCGAAACCGCCCTCGGCCCAGTCGCTCGCGGTGATGCGCGCGCCCAGGCAGCGCTGCCTGGGCCAGGCCGCGCGCAGCGCCTGCGCGACCTCGAGCGGGGCGCGCATGCGGTTCTCCAGGCTGCCGCCGTAGCGGTCGGTCCTCTTGTTCGACAGCGGCGAGAGGAACTCGTGCAGCAGGTAGCCGTGCGCCGAGTGCATCTCGAGCACGTCCAGGCCGATGCGCAGCGCGCGCGCGGCGGCCGCGGCGAAAGCCTGCGCCAGCGCGGCGATGTCCGCCGCCGACAGCTCGCGCGGCGTGTGCCAGCCCTCGTCGTAGGCGAGCGCGCACGGCGCCACGGTCTGCCACGGCGACTCGGCCGCCGAGAGCGCCTTGCCGCCCAGCCACGGCACCTGCGCCGAGGCCTTGCGCCCGGCGTGGCCGATCTGCACCCCGATCGGATGCCTGCTCACGCGCCGGCAGGCGTCGACCACGCGCTTCATCGCCGCCTCGTTGTTGTCGCTGTACAGGCCGGTGCAGCCGTGCGAGATGCGGCCCTCGCGCGTGACGCCGGTCGCCTCGATCATCAGCAGGCCGGCGCCGGAGACGGCGAGGCTGCCCAGGTGCATCATGTGCCAGTCGGTCATCGAGCCGTCGTCGGCCGAGTACTGGCACATCGGCGACACCACGATGCGGTTGGGCAGCGTGACGCCGCCGAGGGTAATGGGAGTGAACAGCTTGCTGCTCATCGATTCCGTTCCTTTCCGTTCTTCTTCATGGCGCGCCGACCGCGATCTTGCGGTCGGCAAATGCGCGGCGCAGCGCCTTGGCGAAGCTCACCGCGTCGGGCTG
>DATIZK010000018.1:0-55214 GCA_035517095.1 Burkholderiales bacterium | reverse complement strand
GGTGCTCGCCGCGACCTGGGACCAGAGCGCGTTCAGGCAGAAGGACCTGGCCGATGCGCTCAAGAGCATCGGCGCGGAGGGTGCCACGGCGAGCAAGGAAGTGGTGCTCGATGTGCCCGAGATCGCCGAAAACGGCGCGGTGGTGCCGGTGGAGATCACCAGCCGCGTGCCGGGCACGACGTCGATCGCGGTGGTGATCGACAAGAACCCGTTCCCGCTCACCAGCAAGTTCAATTTCATGCAGGGCGCGCTGCCCTACGTGAAGCTGAACGTGAAGATGGGGCAGTCCTCCAACATCCGCGCCATCGCGGAGGCCGGCGGCAAGCACTACGTCGCCATGCGGGAGGTCAAGGTCACGATCGGCGGCTGCGGCGGCTGAGAGGAGAACGACATGCCAGGTCCAATGAAGATCCGCGCCACGCTCAGCGGCGACTATACCGAGATCCGCGTTCTGATGAGCCATCCGATGGAGACCGGCCAGCGCAAGGCGCAAGGCAAGCTGGTGCCGGCGCATTTCATCGAGAACGTCACCGTCAAGGTCAATGGCAAGACGGTCGTCGAGGCGCAAACCAGCCAGGCGGTATCGCGCAACCCGGTGTTCGCGTTCCGCGTCAAAGGCGGCAGCAAGGGCGACATGGTCGAAATCGGCTGGGTCGACAACAAGGGCGAGAGCAACAAGACCGAAGCGGCAGTCGCCTGATCACCTAAGGAGGGGAAACATGCTCGCACTTCGAGGAGCTGCTGTGCTCGGGGCGGCCGCGCTGGCCCTGGCGACGGCATCTGCGTTCGCGCAGAGTGAAAGGCAGGAGATCAAGAAGTATCAGCGCATGACGGCGGAAAACAGTCCGGTCGAGCTGTGGGAGCTCGAGGGGGCGGACCTGTGGAAAGCCAAGCGCGGGCCGAACCACGTATCGCTCGAGCGCTGCGACCTCGGCATGGGCGCGGGAGTGCTGAAGGGCGCCTACGCGCACCTGCCGCGCTATTTCGCGGATACCGGGCGGGTGGAGGACCTCGAGTCCCGGCTGGTCACCTGCATGACGACCTTGCAGGGATTGAGCGAGAAGGAGGCGACCAAGCGCGTGTTCGGCAACGCCGACAAGCCCTCCGACATGGAGTACCTGTCGGCGTACATCGCAGGCCGCTCGCGCGGCCTGCGGATGCAGGTCAGCACCAAGAACCCGAAGGAGAAGGCATCCTACGAGATGGGCAGAGCGCTGTTTCACTATCGCGCCGGCCCGTGGGACTTCTCGTGCGCCTCGTGCCACGGCACCCCTAACAAGCGCATTCGGATGCAGGAGCTGCCCGTACTGTCGAGCAAGCAGGGGGCGCGCGGCACCTACACGACCTGGCCCGGCTATCGCGTGTCGAACTCGCAGCTCAAGACGATGGAATGGCGCATCAACGACTGCTTCAGGCAGCAACGCTTCCCCGAGCCCGACTACGGATCGGATGCCGTGATCGCCCTGACCATGTACGTGGCCGTGAACGCCAACGGCGCGGTATACCGCGGCCCGGGCACCAAGCGCTGAGGAGGACGACGTGACCAACAAGACCATCTGTCTTTCGCTCGGCGGCCTGGCGGCGGCGCTGCTCGCCGCCCGGCTCGCCTGCGCCGACCCGACGCCGCTGGAAGTGCGCGCGTTGCTGCACCGGGACTTCCATGCCAAGGGCCAGGCCGTGATGAGCCGCGTCGACCAGGACGACCTCCAGTACCTGTGCACCGTCACCGATGGCAAGCCCAGCGCCAAGAAGGTGAAAGAGATGGAGGCGGACCAGCTCGCGCTGATCCGCTACCCGGCGGACGGCAACTACATGGGCGACTGGAAGCGCGGCGCCGAGATCGCCGCCAGCGGCAAGGGCATGACCTGGAAGGAAAAGCCGGGGCAGGACCGGGGCGGCGGCTGCTACAACTGCCATCAGCTCTCGCCCAAGCAGGAGTCCTACGGCACCGTCGGGCCAAGCCTGAAGCACTACGCCAGCGTGCGGCCCGGAATCGACGGCCAGAAGTACGTCTACGCCAAGATCTACGACTCCAAGGCCTTCAACCTGTGCAGCCAGATGCCGCGCTTCGGCACCTCGAGCTCGCTCACCGAGCAGGACATCAAGGACCTGACGGCTTACCTGCTGGATCCGGCCTCGCCGGTGAACCAGTAGCCGCGAGCCTTATCGAAGCAAGTGGGGCTTGGTTTCGGCCAAGCCCCGTTTTTTTGCGAGTCGCCAGACCATGCAAAGACGCGAATTCCTGCGCCTGCTCGCCCTCGCCGCCGCCGCCGGCGCGAGCCTGCGCCCCGGCGCGAGCGCGGCCGAGGCCGCGGACGAGCTCTACGACCTGCCTGCCTTCGGCAACCTGTGCCTGCTGCACATCACCGACACGCACGCGCAGCTGCTGCCGACGTATTTCCGCGAGCCGAGCTTCAATATCGGCGTGGGCGCCGCCGCGGGCCAGCCGCCGCACCTGGTCGGCGAGGGGTTGCTGAAGCATTTCGGCATCGCGCCGGGCGGCAGGCTGGCGCACGCCTTCACCTGCCTCGACTTCGAGGCTGCGGCGCGCCGCTACGGCAAGCTGGGCGGCTTCGCGCACATCGCGACGCTGATCAGGCGCCTGCGCGCCGCGCGGCCGCATTCGCTGCTGCTCGACGGCGGCGACAGCTGGCAGGGCTCGGCGACCTCGCTCTGGACCCAGGGCGCCGACATGATCGGCGCGCAGAAGCTGCTCGGCGTCGAGCTGATGACCGCGCACTGGGAGTTCACCTACGGCATGGAGCGCATGAAGCAGGCGGTCGACAAGGAGCTCGCGCCGATCGAGTTCATCGCGCACAACGTCAAGACGGTCGATTTCGAGGACCCGGTGTTCAAGCCGTACTCGCTGCGCAGCGTGAACGGGGTGCCGCTGGCCGTCATCGGCCAGGCCTTCCCCTACACGCCGATCGCCAATCCGCGCTACATGATGGACCAGTGGAGCTTCGGCATCCAGGAGCGGCACCTGCAGAAGATGGTCGACGAGGCGCGCGCCAAGGGCGCCGGAGTGGTGGTGCTGCTGTCGCACAACGGCATGGACGTCGATCTCAAGCTCGCCACCCGCGTGCGCGGCATCGACCTGATCCTGGGCGGCCACACGCACGACGGCGTGCCCGCCCCCACCGTGGTGAAGAACGCGGCCGGCGCCACGCTGGTCGCCAACGCCGGCTGCAACGGCAAGTTCGTCGGCGTCATGGACCTCGAGGTCAAGGGCGGCGCGATCGCGGACTACCGCTACCGGCTGCTGCCGGTGTTCGCCAACCTGCTGCCGGCCGACGCGCAGATGACGCGCTACATCGACTCGGTGCGCGCGCCGCATCGCGCCAGGCTGGAAGAGAAGCTCGCGCTCACCGAGGGCCTGCTCTACCGGCGCGGCAACTTCAACGGCAGCTTCGACCAGCTGATCCTCGACGCGCTGATGCAGGTCAAGGGCGCGGAAATCGCCTTCTCGCCCGGCTTCCGCTGGGGCAGCACGCTGCTGCCGGGCGACGCGATCACCTTCGAGCACCTCATGGACCAGACCGCGATCACCTACCCGTACAGCACCCTCACCGAGATGAGCGGCGCGCAGATCAAGGCGGTGCTCGAGGACGTGTGCGACAACCTGTTCAACCCGGACCCCTACCTGCAGCAGGGCGGAGACATGGTGCGCGTGGGCGGAATGAGCTACGCCTGCGCGCCGAACGAGAAGATCGGCTCGCGCATCTCGGACATGCGCCTGGGCGGCGAGCCGATCGAGGCCGGCAGGAAGTACAAGGTCGCGGGCTGGGCCCCGGTGGCGCAAGGCGCGAGCGGCGAGCCGATCTGGGAGGTCGTGACGCGCTACCTGCGCGAGCGCCGGACCATCCCGCCCCTGAAGCTGAACGAGCCGCGCCTGATCGGCGTCGACGCAAACGGGGGCATCGCTGTATAAGGGGCTACCGTGCCCCCGGACATGATTCCCCGCACCCGCCCCGGCCGCATCGTCGGCATCGTCGTCGCGCTCGCTGCTGCCGCGGCCGGCTATGCCTGGTACCAGGCACGCGTAGGCGACGGCAGGCCGCGCTACCGCACGGCGCAGGTCGAGCGCGGGCCGCTGCAGGCGACGCTAGCGGCGAGCGGCACGCTGCACGCCGTCTCGACCGTTCAGGTCGTGCCCCGGGTCTCCGGCCAGGTGAAGGAGATCTACGCCGACTTCAACACCCCGGTGAAGAAGGGCGAGGTCCTGGCGCGCATCGATCCTTCCGAGTATGAGCTGCGCCTGAACCAGGCGCGCGCCGATCTCGATGCCGCCGAGAGCGAGGTCGCGCTCGCGCGCTCGCAGCTCGACGCCGATCTGGCCGAGGCGGGAAAGAAGAAGAAAAGAGCGCGCGCCGCGCAGCTCAGGCTCGGCAAGGCCCGCGTTGCAAGCGCGCTCGCCGCCGTCGAGCAGCGCCAGGCCCAGCTGCAACAGGCGCAAGCGGCGCTCGAGCGCACGACCATCCGCGCGCCGGTCGACGGCACCGTGATCCTGCGCAACGTGGACGCGGGACAGACCGTCGCCGTGAGTCCCGCTGCTCCCGCGCTGTTCGTCATCGCGCAGGACTTGCACGAGATGCGGGTCGAGGCGGCCGTCGACCAGGCCGACGTCGGCCGGCTGAGGGTCGGGCAGAGCGCGACTTTCACGGTGGACGCGTTCCCGCGCCGCAGCTTCGGCGGCGAGATCCGCCAGATCCGCAAGTCGCCGCAGAACGTGCGCAACGTCGTAAGCTACACGGTGGTGATCGCGGCCCCAAACCCGGACCTCGCCCTGCTGCCGGGAATGAGCGCCAACGTGCAGGTGGTGCTCGAGCGGCGCGACAACGCGCTCAAGCTGCCCAACGCCGCGCTGCGCTTTCACCCTCCCGGCGCGCAGGCGGGAAGCCGCGTCTGGATCCTGGCGCAGGGCAAGTTGCAGGCGGTCGATCTGCGTCTCGGGCTGAGCGACGGCACGAGCACCGAGGTGCTGAGCGGGCCGCTCAAGCAAGGCGACGACGTGGTGATCGGCGCGATCGACGCGCGCTCCGAGAGCCCGCCCACCCCATGATCCGAGCGGCCGGCCCGGTGATCCGCGGCGCGCCCGTGCTGCTCGTCGCGGCGCTGCTGAGCGGCCTGCTGCTCGAAAGCGGCATCGACTCCTATGCGATCGTCGCGGCTGCGACCGCCGCGGTCGCGTACGTCGTAATGAGCGCCGGGCGCCTGCTGCTCGTCGCGGCGCATGGGGACGCGCGCGACCCCTCGAGCGCGTTCGTTCTGGGCCTGGTGGCGACCTGCCTCGCGCTCTACGTGTCGACGCTGCTCTTTCCGATCACTGCCGCATCGGCCTTCGGCGCCGCGGCGGCGCTCGTCGTGGGCTTGCGGCTCGTCCTGCGTCGGCGCATCGCTGCAATGGCGCAAGCCGTGGCGGCGCCCGACTGGCGCAGGCTCGCCGGTCTTGCGCTCTGCGTCGCCTTCACCTATGCCTGGTGCCGAGCGCCGGCCGATGCCTACCAGGCGCTGCGCACTCAAGGCATGCTGCCGGTCTGGAGCGATTACTACTTTCACGGCGCGCTGATCTCGCAATTCGGCGATCCGCGCGCGCTCGGCCACGGCTCGATCTTCTTCGCCGGCCTTGCTCCGACCTTCTACCATTTCGGCTCGTACGGCGCGGCGGCGGCGCTCGCGGGGATGCTCGGCCAGCCCGGCCTGCCGCTCGCCCTGGCGGCCTGGCTGCCGCTCGGCTTCCTCGCCATGGCGGCAGGCGCTTACGCGCTCGGCGAGCGCCTGGCCGGAGCGGCAGGCGGCGTGGCGGCGCTGGCCGTCGTCGCCATCATCCCGGACGCGTCGAACTACGGCCTGCGCAACGGCTTTTTCAGCTTTCACTGGGCGGTCGTAACGACCGCGGGGGCGACCTACGCGGTCGGCGCGGCCTTCGTCTCGCTGACTTTGCTCGATCGATGGGTCACCGAGCGCGCCCGCGCGGCTTTGATCGCCAGCGCGCTGCTGGCGGCGGCATGCGTGCTGTTACGGGTACAGATCTTCCTGCTCTACTTCCCCGCGTGGGTCGCGACTGCGGCGATTTGCAGCGTGCGCGAACCCAAGCCGCGAAGCCACGTCACCTGGCTCGCCCTTGGCGGCCTGGCCGCGGGCGCCGTAGGCATGTTCGTCGCCGTGGTCCATCTCTACGCCACCGACCCCCGCTTCTGGCGCCTTAAGGGCCCGGCGCTGGAGAGATTCCTCATCGCCGTGCACACGATGCAGGAGCCTACCGCCTACACGGGCCTGTACGCCCGCTTGGAAAGCCTCAATGTCCCGGCGATCGCGCTCGCGGGCGGAATCCTGCTGGCGGTCGTTGCCGCGCTCGGTGCATTCGTGCTCCTGCTTCCGGCGGCATGGCTGCTCGCGCGCAACAAGGGGGTACTCAGGCCGATCGACATAAGCTGCGGCCTGCTTTTGTACTGCTGGATGCTGCTGATGCTGTTCGCCCCGGTGCCGTTCCACGGCGACGCCACGGACCTGATCCACAGGCCTTTCGTCCTGCTATACCCTTCAGTCGCGATCTGGACGCTCTGCTTGGGGCTGCGGGTCCTGGCGACGCGGATCGATCCGGCCACGAAGCTCTGGCCGGCGCTCGCGGCGGCGGCGATCCTGGCCTTGCCCGCGATCGTCACGCATGCGCCGGGCATGATGCGCCCCAAGTTCAGCTGGGGCGAGCGCTACGTGACTACGCGCATCCCGCCCGGCTTGATCGAATCCGCGGCGTTCATGCGCAGGCATGCGGCCGCCGGCGACGTATTCGGCGTGGCGGGGTTGACCGCAGAAGATGAGTCCTTCGATCTCTCGATGGAGATTTGCGCCCTGAGCGGCATGCCTGCCTACCTTTCACGCCCCTCCATGGAGATGAGCAAGGGCGCTCGGCGCAGGCGCATCGCAAGGGAGCGCATGACCGCGATGCAGGCGGTAGACGCGGCGCCCGACTACCGCACCGCCATGGATTCTCTGCGCGCCTTGAACGTCCGCTGGTACCTGGTCACCGGCGGCCGGGGTCCGCGCTGGGATCCCTCGCGCGCGCACGCCGCGTTCAGCGCGGGCGACGTCGCGCTGTATGCGGCGCGCAAGGATTCTTCAGGCAGTGCACTCCAGGATGACGTGGGTGTAGGGGATGCGGATCAGGTCATGGCGCACGAAGCTGCGCACCTGCGCGAACGCGCCGCGCGCGAGCCGCTCGTACGCCTCGGGCTCGCGCACGTGGCGCCCGCGATCGAGTGAGAGGAACAGGCGTGCGGCGAGGGACTGATCGTGCGTGAAGCAGCCGTCGAACGTGACCAGGCGCCCGCCGGGCTTGAGCGCCCGCTTCGCGACGCGAAACAGGCTCGCCGCCTCGGCGTCGTCGAGGTGATGCAGCACGCCGTGCGCGATCGCGAGGTCGAAGCTGGGCTCGCCCTGCGCCAGGTCGTCGTCCACGGCCCGGCAATGAAACTCTCCCCGGTCGCCGAAGCGTTCGCGCGCCCGGTCGATGTAGCTCTGGCTTAGGTCGTAGCCGACATACCGCACCGCCGGCAGGTAGCGCAGGATATCCCCCGTGCCGCAACCGATGTCGAGCACCCGCTCGCCGGGCCGGGCCCGCAGGTAATCGCGCGCGTAGGCCAGCCGCGCGCTGTCCCGGCCGACGAGCCGGCGGAACAGGCTGTAGACGCGCGGCCGGGCGAGAAGCGCTCTAGGGTCCACGCCCAGGCCGCGTCTGGTCACCGCCCACTCCTTTGCCGTCCAGATAGTTCTTCGCCTCCGGCCCCTTCATGAACAGGAGGTCGATCACGCTGACCGACGGCTCGAAAGGCGGGTACAGCTGCTCGTACGGCGCATAATCGTATCGCTTGTATTCGAGCAGGATGCCCGCGCGCTCGAAGCTCTCCGGAATCAGATACGCCCGCGCGGCGGGACCCGAGAGATAGCATGTGGCCGCCGCCTGCCGCAGGATGCCGATCAGCCGCTCGGTCTTCGTCCCGCGGCAATCGTACTCGTGCGACATCCGGATCGGCGTGTCGATCCCGAGGTGGCGGCAGGCCCAGGCGATGAGGCGCAGGTTCAGTTCCGAGATGGATGCCGCGGGCCGCGCGAGCAACTCGTGCAGCTCGAAAAAATAGAGGTCGAAGCATGGCGCGCGCCGGTAGGATTCCCGGATCCGGCCCAGCATCCTTTGCGCCCAGGGCGCCGAGTAGTCGATCGGCGTCTGTTCGATCAGCTGGCTCGTATGGCGATAGCTCACCGGCACCGTGATCCATTGCGCGCCGCGCGGCGTCTTGATCCTGTTGCGGTTGCGCCAGTCGCCCTTTGTATATTGCAGGTTATCGTGAATAATGAACAGGTCCGACTCGCGAATCAGGTCGAAATACCCGCGCCACGGAAGGAAGTTCGACTGCACGATGCCCACCTTCAATTGCCTTCGCCTCCCCTGCGCTCAGTGACACGGGCATGGCCAAATCCACGACAGCGCCGGGTCCCGACTACTCGGTCGTCATCCCGGTCTACAACGCCGGCGCCACGCTCGAAGAGCTGATCGGGCGCGTGGGCGCCGTGTTCCGCGATCTCGGTCGCTCGTACGAGATCCTGCTGGTGGACGACGGCAGCAAGGACCAGTCCTGGGCGATCATCGACCGGCTGCGAACGGAGGGCGCCCCGTTGCGCGCGTTTCAGCTCGCGCGCAACCACGGCCAGCATTATGCCCTCAAGTGCGGGCTCGACCACTGTTCGGGCCGCTACGCGATCACGATGGACGACGATCTCCAGCATCCGCCCGAAGAGATACCGAAGCTGGTGCGAGCGATCGAGGAAGACGGGGAGGTGGACGTCGTGTGCGGACATTACGACCGCAAGGCACATCCCGCGTTGCGCAACATTGGCGCCGCGCTTCTGCATCGAATCGATCATGCGATCTTTCGCACCGACCAGCGCGTGTTCCTGAGCGCGTTCCGGGTCATGCGCCGCAGCGTCGTCGACGAAATTCGCCGCGCGCGGCATGCTCAACCGCGCATCGGCCCCATCATTCTGTCGATCACGAGCCGCATCAAGAGCGTGCCGGTGCATCACGAGCCCCGGCGCCATGGCCGCTCCGGGTACACGATGCGCAAGCTGCTGCGCGATACGCTCAGCAGCATCATGAACTACAGCTCGCTGCCGCTGCAAGTGGTGAGCATCGTGGGCTTGGGCGCGTCCTTCCTCAGCCTGGTTCTCGCCGGCGTGTATCTCTGGGTCTTCTTCAGCCACGGCGTCGCGGTTTCGGGCTTCACGACGCTGGTCCTGCTGATCCTGTTCACTTCGGGCGCCGTGCTCTTTTCCTTCGGCCTGGTCGGCGAATACCTGCGGCGTATCGTCGCCCAGCAGCTGATGTTTTCGCAGTATCACGTGCGCGCGGAGTTGCCGCCTCTAGAGCGGGACGGCGCCTGAGCGCGCGAGGCGCCGGTACGCGCGCGGGAAGATAAACCAGCGGCTCTGCTCCGCCTCGTCCGCACGTCCGCTCTCGAGCAGGCTCGCGCGCCGGCGTTCGGCCACGATCTCCGCTTCGAGCGAAGCGCCGGCGCCCGCCAGATCGCTCTCGCGTGCCGCGCGCTCCATCGTCTGCGCCACGTCGGCCTCGCGCGAGCGGAACCCGCTGCTGGGCGCGAGCTCCAGGACTGCCATCTCCGCGCCGCAGAGCGATTCCACGGCCGCCACCCACGATCCGGGAAGCTTGTCGGCGTAGCGGCCCACGGGCGAGGCGCTCACGCCACGGACCGGCGCGAAGGACGAGTTTCCTTCCCAGGCGCGGCCGTCCTGGTCGCGCAAGTCGTCGATGGCGCCCGCCGCCGCGGGTGCGCACCCCAGGTGCCGCGCGAGCCGATCGAGCTCCGTGCGCGCAGAGGCGACCAGAGCCTCGTAGCGCACCAGGTGGAATCCGCGCGCGCCGGAGAGCGCCAGCGCGAAGGCCACGCTCTTGCGCCACTGGCGAACGATGTGAAGCAGCGGCAAGCCGCGATCGCCGTAGGCCGTGCCGCGGCCGAACTTGAGCGAGGCGATGACGTCGCGCACGTCCCGCAGCACAAGGACAACGGAAACCTCCCGGGCCAGGAAATACGGCGCGAACTCCTCGCAGAACACTTCTTTCGCGCCCAGCAGATCGCTTCCTTCGCGACCCAGCAGGCCGGGCAGGCCGTCGCACAGCGCGCGGTAGACCTCGACCAACGAGCCCTCGCCCACGCGCCCGGCGTGGGACGCCATGGCAGGCAGCTTCCAGCCGCTGTAGTTCCGCATGGCGGCGAAGGATGCCTTCAAATCCTCGCGCGTCACCCGGTGCCGCGCGAGGAACGCCTCGAAATCCCCGGGCCGGTAGCGGTCCTCGCCGAACAGATGACCGAGCGGGTAGCGTTCGCCGTCGATCCCGCGGCCGCGCAGGAAGGCGCGCTTGGCGTCGTGGTAGAGGAACGGGAAGGGCTGCGGCCCGATGCACGCGCCCGGCAGCGCGTGCACCAGCTTCTCCACCAGCGTGGTGCCCGAGCGCAGGAATCCGGTGATGAAGCAATAGCGATTCACGGCGCGCTAGTCCTTGCGGCGCAGCATCACGATCGCGCCCGGCAGGCTGGCGAGCACGTTCAGCAGGCCGATCGTCACCGACACGAGCAGCGCATCCGCAGGGGCGATGCCCAGCTTCTGCGCGAGCACGACGATCGTGGCCTCGCGCACGCCCCACCCGTTCACCGAAATCGGTATGGCGCTTAGGATGACGGCGAGCGGGATCACCGAAATCCAGAGGCCGAGGGAGCCGTCCAGTCGGTAAGCCGTGGCCACGAGGGCCGCCACGACCACGGCGGCGCCCTGCACCAGCAACGCAATGCCCAGGGCCGACAGCAGCGCACTTGCCCGGAAACCGGCCCCGCCCGCCACGCCCATCCGCCGCACGCCCGCCAGGAACGCGAACAGGAGCGCGCCCGAGGCGAGCACGGCCACGGGCGCGACAAACGCCGCGTACGCCGGAAAGACCTGCGCGATCGCCCGATTCGACAGCAGCAGGAGCAGGCAGGCCGCGAACAGCGCGATCAGCCGGTCGGCCATCAGGCTCGCGGCGACGCGCGGAATGCCGTTCGTCTTGCGCGTCAGCAGCCAGCCGCGTACAACGTCGGTCCCGACGGCGGAAGGAAGCAGCTGTCCGCCAAATACGGCCAGAAACAGCGCCCGCACGGCAAGCCCGATCGACATCGGGACGCCGAGCAAGCCGGCCAGCAGCCGCCAGCGCATCGCGACGAGCACAATGCTGAGCAGCGCAAGCGCGAGCGCGCCGACCAGGTAGAGCGGCATGCCGGAGGCGGCGCGCGCCGTCACGTCGCGCAAGGAGACGCGCGCCAGGATCAGCGCAATGATCAAGGCAGAAACCGCGAGCCTCAAAGCCGCTGCGATCGTCGATCTCATCGCGGGTGCGTGCTCATTTTGCTCCGCAGAATTGAGGCAATCGATTAAGTGTAATCTATGTCCGTCGCCACCGCGGGAGGGTCCACAAGCGTGAAGGTGCCGTTCAACCGGCCGCACATGACCGGCAGGGAGCTCGCGTACATTGCCGAGGCCCATCAGAACCACAAACTCGCCGGCGACGGCCCATTTACGGCCAAGTGCAGCGCCTGGCTCGAGGGGCGCACCGGCACGCGCAAGGCGCTCCTCACGCATTCCTGCACCGCCGCGCTCGAAATGGCCGCCATATTGGCCGACATCGGGCCGGGGGACGAAGTGATCATGCCGTCCTATACCTTCGTCTCCACCGCGAATGCCTTTGTCCTGCGCGGCGGCGTGCCCGTGTTCGTCGACATCCGGGCCGATACCCTCAACATCGACGAGTCCCGCATCGAAGCCGCGATCACGCCGCGCACCCGTGCCGTCGTGGCCGTGCACTACGCCGGCGTGGGCTGCGACATGGGGCCGATCCTGGACATCGCGCGACGCCACGGGCTGCTCGTGATCGAGGACGCCGCGCAGGCCCTGCTGACCGAGCAGCGCGGGCGCAGCCTGGGCGCCATCGGCGACCTCGGCACGCTTAGCTTCCACGAGACGAAGAACGTCATCTCGGGCGAAGGCGGCGCGCTGATGGTCAACAACGAGCGCTTCGTCGAGCGCGCGCAGATCGTGCGCGAGAAAGGGACCAACCGCGCGAGCTTCTTCCGCGGCGAGGTCGAAAAATACACCTGGGTCGACATCGGCTCCTCGTATCTTCCGGGGGAGATCATCGCGGCGTTTCTGTGGGCCCAGCTCGAGGAAGCCGATTCGATCACCGCGCGCCGGATCGAGCTCTGGAATCGGTACCACGCGCGCCTCGAAGCCTGCGAAGATTCCGGCCGCATCCGGCGGCCCGTCATCCCGCCCGACTGCCGCCATAACGCCCACATGTATTACGTGCTGCTGCCGAGCCTCGAGCATCGCACGCGGCTCATTGCGCGCCTGCGCGCGCGCGACATCGGCGCGGTGTTCCATTACGTGCCGCTGCACAGCTCGCCCGCGGGGCGCCGCTTCGGGCGCGCCGCCGGCCCGATGGACAACACCGACCGCCTGAGCGGCCGGCTGCTGCGCCTGCCGCTGTGGCTGGGCATGGATGCCGGGGTGCCCGATGCCGTCGCGCGCGAGATCGAGGCCCTGTAGCGCACGGGCTGCACGCCGCCATCGGGTATCCTCTGCGCACCAGCCCACCACGGAACATCAAATCGTTGCGTCCGACTGCAGCGCAGCCGCCAGTCAAGGTCACCCTGGTCACGCACTACTTCCCGGCCCACCGAGGCGGCGTCGAGGCGGTGGCCTGGGAAATCGCCTCCCGCCTCGCGGCCAGCGGCGCGGCGGACATCACGTGGTTCGCGAGCGATACCGATTCGCCGCCGCAGGACGCCCCCGGGCTGCGCTGCATGCCGGCCCGCGCCTGCAATTTCGTCGAGCGCCGCCTGGGCTTCCCCTTCCCGCTCTGGAGCCCCGCCGCCCTGGCCCGGATCTGGCGCGCGGTGCGCAGCTGCGACGTCGTTCATCTGCACGATTGCCTGTATCTGCCGAACGTCTTCGCCTGGGCGGCGGCCGGCGCAGCCGGGCGCCCGGTGGTGATCACGCAGCACGTCGGGCAGATTCCGTTTCGCAACCCCCTCCTGCGGGCGACCCTCGCGGGCGCGAACAGGCTGCTCGGAAAGCTGCTGCTCGGCTCCGCCGCCCGGACGGTGTTCGTGAGCGAGGTCGTACTGCGATACTTCGATGCCTTCGTGCGGTTCCGCCGTGAGCCCGTTCGCATGGCGAACGGCGTCGACGCCGCGACCTTCCATCCCGCCGACGAGCCGCAAAGAGCCCGCTTGCGTGCGCGGCTCGGCGGCGATCCGGGCGGCGCATTGCTCCTGTTCGCCGGCCGCTTCGTCGAAAAGAAGGGGCTTCGACGCCTGCATCGCCTGGCGCAGGAATTCCCGCACGCGCGCTGGATCTTCGCCGGATGGGGGCCGCTCGATCCGTCGCAATGGGGCCTTCCCAACGTCTCGGTCTATCGCGATCTGGGCCCGCAGCAGCTGGTGCCGCTGTATCAGGCGGCCGATCTGCTCGTGCTGCCGAGCGTGGGCGAGGGCTTCCCGCTCGTGGTGCAGGAGGCGATGGCCTGCGGCACCCCCGCACTGGTGGGCGAGCAAACGGCGGCGGGCTGCCCGGAAGCCGCGGATCTGCTCCTGCGCGAGCCGGTCGCTGAAGACGATGCGGCCGCGGGCTGGCGCATCCGGCTCGCCTCCCTGCTGGGAGGCGAAGATACGCTGCGTTCGCTCAGACCGCGGGTCGCAGAATTTGCGCGCACGACCTGGTCCTGGGACCGGACGGCGGAACGCTACGGCGAAATCCTGCGCGACGCCGTGAGCTCGAGATGAGCGCGCAACATGCCGCGGCGGGGTCGGCTGAACCGGTCTCCTGGTGCCGGGTGCTCGCCGCCCTTACCATTCTCTCGGGCCTGGTGTCGATCATCTTCATACTCGACGACACCACGTATCCGGACTCGTTGTCGCGCCTGCTCATCTTCGAGCATCTGCTGCGACAGCAGGACGTCGCGGGCTCGATCCTCGTCATCGCGCTCGCCGCGGCGGCCTGGGCGCTCAGCAGGCGCGCTCCGCCGATCGACGCGGTGCGGCTGCTCGGGCAGAACCCCCGCCTGACGGCCGCTGCGGCGTTCATCGCCCTTTGCACGGCGACGCTCACGATCACCCTCAATCACCCGCTTGCCGGGGACGAGCATATCGCCCTGTTCCAGGCCCGGGCGTTCGCCGCCGGCCACCTGACCGGAAAATTCCCGCGCGACCTGGTTTCGCACCTGATTCCGACGCTGTATCAGCAGCGCTGGCTGATCGCAGCGGACGACGGGCGGGTGGCCTCCATCTACTGGCCCGGGTATTCGTTGATTCTCGCGCCGTTCACGCTCATCGGCGCGCCCTGGGCATGCAATCCGCTGCTCGCGTCGCTCTCTCTCGTTCTGCTTTCGAAGACGGCCTCGAAGCTCACCTCGGATCCGCGCGCCGGGGGCTGGGCGATGCTGTTCGCGCTCGCATCCCCGGGCTTCGTCGGCATGGCGATTTCGTACTTCTCGATGACCGCGCACCTGTTCCTCAACCTGCTGTTCGCCTGGCTTCTGCTCGAGCGGACGCGCGCGCGGCTGCTTGCCGCCGGCGCAGCCGGATCGCTCGCGCTGGTGCTGAGCAACCCCGTGCCGCACATGCTTTTTGCGCTGCCGTGGATCTGGTGGATCGGCCGCCAGCCCGGCGGGCGGCGACAGCTGGTCGCGCTCGGCGCCGGCTACGCCCCCCTCACGCTGGTCCTCGGTTTCGGCTGGTGGCTGTTCCTGCGCCATCTCCAGGGCGATACCGGCGCGCTGCCCTATCTTCCGGACGGCAACCTGCTGCATCGGCTGGCAAACTGGATCTGGTACCTGCTGCTCGAGATCAGGATCGCCTTCAGCCTTCCCGGACTCGATACGCTCAGCAGGCGATTCGGCGAGCAGGTCCGCCTCTGGAGCTGGGCGGTCCCCGGCCTGCCGCTGCTCGCGCTGGCCGGCTGGTGGATCCTCGGCCGGCGCGTCGCCGAGCTGCGCCTGTTCGCGCTTTCGCTCGTCGCCACGCTGCTCGGATACCTGTTCGTGACCTTCGACCAGGGCTACGGCTGGGGCGCCCGCTACGTCCATCCGGCATGGAGCGCGCTGCCGATCCTCGCGTCGGCCGCCATGGCGCGCACCGGCAACAGCGACCAGGGTCGCGAGCTGAGGAATTACGTCGCGCGTGTCGCGCTGTACAGCCTCGTGTTCGCCACCGCGCTGCGCCTGTTCCAGATCCGCCTCTTCATGGCGGAGCAACTGGCGCTGCGCCCGCCGTTCGACCCCGGCGCGCGCGAGATCGTGTTCATTCCCCAGAATTTCGAGTACTACACTCAGGACTTCGTGCAGAACGACCCCCTGCTGAGGAGTCCGGTGATGTTCATGATGTCCCACGGCCGGATTCTCGATTACCGCGACGTGATCAAGCGGCGCTTTCCGGGGGCGCGGCTGACCTACGACGGGCCGAACGGGCAGGTCTGGCGCCTGCCGCCGCCGGTCAGGCGCGCCCCCTCCCCGCCCTGAGCGCCCACCTGTTGCCCATGAAGTTCATCCCGAACAGGAGCACGGTGACGATGGGGCTGGCCACCGGCACCGAAAAGCCGATCAGGTTGACGAACACGAACATGCCGGCGAACGAGGACGGAAGGTTCGCGCTCGCGATCACGGCATAGCGCGTGAACGAGGCCCCGCTGCGCTCGGCGCTGCGGAACGTCCAGCCGCTGTGGAGGCGATAGCCGATCACCACGACGATCATGAACGAGATCATGAGCGACACCGGGTAATGCAGTCCGGCGAAGTCGCCTCCGATCATGATCGCGTTGTGCACCAGGGCACAGATCAGCCCCACCACCAGCGCGCGCGGAACCGCCATGGACATGGGTCAGCCGTCCCGCTTGAAAAGCGTGACGTAGACGCAGGCGTTTTCGGCCGTCACCTGCGCCGGCGTGATCCCGTCTTCGAGCCAGGCGCGCAGATTGTAGGCAAGCGCCGCGGCGGCGCTCAGGGCGCGCCCGAAGACGGGGATGCGCCTGAACGCATAGGCCATGCCGAACGAGCGCAGGATGCTCGTCCAGGCAAGCGGGCCGACGACCGGACGAATCTGGCGCAGGGTGAATCCGTGCGCCTCGACTTCCCTGCGCAATCCCTCCGCGGTCCACCTTCTGAAGTCACCCGGATGAGGATGGTAGAACCAGGTGCCGTGCGTCGACAGCAGGAGCCATCCTCCGGGCTTCAGGACGCGGTGCGATTCGCCGAGGTAGGTCGCCAGGTCCCACACGTGCTCGAGCACCTGGAACGAGGCCACCATGTCGAAGGCCCCGTCCGGCGCCGCGAGAGACCCGTCGGCGCGTATCCGCACCTCGTGCCCGCCGTCGATGTCCGCGCCCTGGTACTGCGCGCCCGCGTTCCTGAACCAGGCTTCGTAGGGTCGCGACCCGCAGCCGTAGTCCAGGACGCTCGCCCCGCGCAGTTCCAGCTCGGGGCTCGCGATCAGGGCGCGGATCGCCTGCGCCTGCCGGCGCATGACGTGCCAGCCGAGATCCCATACTTTCGGATTGGCTCTGTGATTCTCGCTCATGCGCCGGGCCCTTCGGGGCGGGCAAGCACGAGCAGCGAAGTTCCGCCGAACACTCTGGCCGAGAATTCCGGACTGATCATCGCGCCGACCTTGCGCGGCAGCCAGAAGATCCATTCGCTCGCGCTGCGGGGCTCATCGAGCAGCCGGCTCGGGTAATCACGGGCGACGATGCGGTAGCCGCAATCGTTCAGCGTTTCCATGGCGAGCGGCGCAGTGTAATAGTGCAGGTGTCCGAATTGCCTGCGCGTCCACAGCTGATGGTTGATCAGGATTCCGGCGACGTGCATCTCGAGGGGAATGTTGAACACGAACAGGGGCGCGAGCGCGCGCATCGAGCGCAGAAACGCAAACGGGTCCTCGACGTGCTCGAACACGTCGATGCAAAGCAGCAGATCGAACCGGCGCCCGGCGCGCAGGATGTCCTCGCAGTGGAACGACAGTCTTGCGTTGGCATGCCGCATGGCGCGCTCGATGGCGGCCGGCGCGACGTCGTAACCGAAAAATTCGGCCGGTTCCGCCGTGGCCTCCTGCAGACGTTTCAGGATGCCGCCCGCGCCGCAGCCCACCTCGGCCACGGTCGGCGGCAAAGACACCCCCGCACGCCGAAGCAACTGGAGGATCTTGCGCGCTTTCCAGGCCGAATCCTCCTCATGCCAGGAGGGATTGGCCGCCAGGTAATCCCCGCCCTCATATCTTCCGGCCGGCTTTGCAGACGATCGATTCATGCGCCTATCCGCACGGACGGGGAAGCGGTGGGCTCGCATGCTCCCACGCCGATAACTCGCCGAAGTCGATACTGTGACCCGTGCGCAGAAGATTCAGCACGACATGGTCCCCGAACGCCTCGAGCCGCGCATCAAGCCCATTGTAGTTGCGCGACCAGCCGTTGAGGAAGGGCTCGGTCACCGCGCTCTGCCCCCTGAACACCCTGGGGCAGGCCCGCTCGATCCGATCGAACAGCGCAGAGATCCGGCGCTCTTGTTGCGCCGCGGCCGGGTCGCGCGGGGCCGGGCGAAGCGCGCAACTCGCGACCGAAAGCGGCTCGTACGACGGCGACGGACGCGCGACCCGGTTCGCCGCGCGGGAAAGTGCGTCGCCGCTGTCCGGCCTCCATGCGATCGTGAAACAGTCCTTCGGATCGACGCGCAAGCCGATACGAGCCAGTGTTTCATCGTAGGCTTGCAATGCCGCCTCCGGGATGCGGCCGTCAGCCGGCACGATATTCCGGCCCAGCACGCGCACGTGCCCGCGATAGCGCCGGAGCAATGCCGAGAGCCGCGCTGAATCGGGAGGAATGCTGTGTTGGCCGCGGAAGTTCACGAACGACGATTCCGGATTCACGAACGGAGCTATCACGGCCATCGGAAGCACCTCGACCGTCAGGTAGAGCGCCGGCTCGCGTAGCGCCCGCTGCGGCACGTCGTACGCGAGCCAGCGCTTCGACCACGGCTCCGCGATGAACCACCGGGCCGGCGACGCCATGACCGTCATGGCGACCTGGAGCACGAGCAACAGCGCGAGGACGATGCGCGCGCCGGCCGGCGGCAGCGCACGATCGACAAGGCGTGCCAGGCACACGCCGGCGAGCAGCAGCACGATCAGCCCGTAACGGGCGTTGGCCGAGCTCGCGAGCCACAGTGCCAGGGCAACGGCGAAGAAGGCAAGCACGCGCCAGTCGGCGCCGCGCAGTGCGGACTTCCGGTCCGCACGGCGCCTTGCCGCCAGCACGGGCAGGGCGACGGCGACGACAAGCAGCCCCGCGAAGCGCAAATCGGGCGCGAAGTTCTCGGAATACAGGCTGCGGTCGAGCAGGACCATGCGGAAGGGGAAATCGAGCAGGCTTCGCCAGCCGTCGACGCCGAAGCGCTCGCTCGCGAGGTTGAAGGGCGGCGCGTCCGGCGACCGGAACCAGGCGTTCATGAGCGGAAATACCGGATTGCCGAACTCGCGCAGCATCAGCACGAGCCATGGCCCGGCGAGAACCGCGAGCGCGAGCGCGCCGCCCGCCGCATAGCCCAGGCAGGAGCGCCATCTCGCCGCACCGCGCGCGCCCGGCATCGCAGCGACGAGCGGAAGCGCCGCCAGCGCGAACACCGCGTTCGAGTACTTGAGCGCGGCGGCGGTGCCGAACAGCACACCGGCAAGCGCGGCGCGCCGCGCGGCGTGAGGCGTCTCGTCGAGCAGCAGCAACAGTCCGGCGAGCATGGGTGGAACGAGCAGCGGATCGAGAAACGAGGTGCCGACCGTCTCCCAGAACACCGCCGTGGCGGCGCCCAGTGCCGCGGCAAGGAAGGCGAGCAGCGCCCGGTCCGTGCCCGTCCGGTGCAGGAAGAGCCTCCAGGCGAGCAGGTAGAGCAGCGCGATCGACAGGCTGTCGGCCAGGGCAAGCACGATCGAGACGACGACGCTGTGCCATCCGGCGGACACCATGAGGTAGAACGGCAGATAGCCCACGGGGTTGAGGTAGCTTTGGGCGCTTGCGGCAAAGAAGTCGCGCTCGAGCCTGCCGCCGAGCAATTCGTACGGAAGGTAATAGTGGTAATTGAGCAAGTCCCAGTTCAGGTCCTTGCCGGCGTAAACGGTCCACGCCGCGCAGATCACCGCCGACAGGCCGAACACCCGGACGTAGCGGGCGAACCCCACTACTGTCCCCTGGAACTCCGCTTGAGGCGTTCCATTTGCTCCTGCAATGCCTTCAGCGCCTGCTCATCGCCTGCGTCGCGGTAGAGATCCTCGAGGGCCGCAACCGCCTGGTTGTCCGGAGTGGTCCAGACCGAGATCGCGGTCTTGAAGTCATCGATCGCGCCGCGTTTGTCGCCGACGTCGAGCCGCAGGATGGCCCGGATGCGAAAGAACCTCGACACGTACTCCTTCGGAACGTCGGGGGGCATGAGTTTGCCTGCGCGACTCAGAAGCGCGTCGACCTCTCCCACCGAATAGCCCTGCTCGTTCTCGAGCATGCCTTCCGCGAGGCCGAGCACGCCGTAGAAATCCTCCGTGAGGGCGGCTACGTCGCGCTGCGTACGCGGGTCGAGCGGTTTCCCGTGCCCCAGGTCGCGTCCGAGGAGCGCAGCGTATCGACGCCGCAAATCGTCCTGATGGATCGCAATCCAGGCATTCGGATCGTGCACGTGGAGAACCGAGTCCTCGAAAAAGCGTACCAAATCCGGCGGAATGTCGACCGTAACGTGGTTCTTGTCGCGGGTCGACTTGTCGACGAGGTTGTATAGCCAGCGGTCGCGCCGTCCGTAGCCGCCGTAGTACATCGTCGTCATCGCGATCGGTTCGTTGTGCTTGTCGATGAATTCGCGCAGCGTGCGCTGGACCTCCTTTTCCGTCGTGCTAATCGGAGGGAACAGGCGGTTGCCGAGCACCAGGCCTCGCCACTGGTACAGCGTGATGTCGGGCCGTTCGCCCTCGATCATGTGAAAGTAGGCTATCGTCGCAAGATTGAACTCGCCGCCGACGAAGACGACGGCGTTTTGCGGCAGCGAGCGCAGCACCGCGTGCGCGTAGCGCTCGGCCCAGTCGAAGTTCTGCAGCATGTTCGTCCGGCTGCCGACGAACAGGATCATCGCCAGCAGGCCGGCGACCGCGCCGAGCGCCGGTGCGGTGCCGAGCGAATACCTCTGCCTCAGCCAAGCGAAGCCCAGGCCGAGCCACAGGGCGCCCACCGCGTAAGCCGGCAGCGGGTAAACGTGGAACACGTGCGCCGACGCCGAGTCGTAGTCGAAGCTGAGCAGGAGCAGCAGCACCACCGAGGGTCCGAGGAAGGCCACGACGAGAAACGCGGCGACGCGGTCGCCCAGCGTGCGGCGCAGCTTCGCGGCGCCTACGCCCGCGAGCACCGTGCCCAGCACCGCGAACTGGATCAGCAGCTGCTCGCCCAGGAAGCGGAAGAACTTGACCTTGTCGAGCCAATTCGCCGACTGGGATACGTCCACCCCTTTGTAGCCGGCACGGGTGACGAAGAACCAGAAGTCCGCGAACGACCCCAGCGGCCCGTCGAAGCTGATCGGCAGCGGCGTCGTGGACAAGTACACCATCCACGCGTAGGGAAGCAGGCCGATCACGACGAGCCAGGCCAGCAGCGGGAGCCGCGTTACGATCTCGACCCTCCTCGGCCAGAGCAGGATGGCGAATGCCGGCGCCACGAGAAACATCAGCGGCCAGTGGTTGCTCAGGCTGAGCCCGAACAAAAGCGCCATCAGCGGCAGGACGACGCGGTCGCGAGGGTCGGGCGGCGAATTCGGAGGGCAGGCGCGAAGGCCGAGATACACCAGCACAAGCACGAAGAAAGTATTGAGGGTGTAGGTTCCCTTCGCGATGATCGCCTGCGACCAGAACACGGGCGAGAAGCCGAGCGCGAAGGCGGCAAGGTAGGCCGGCAGGCGCCCGGGTATCAGGCGCCGCGCGACGAGCCAGGTGGCAGAGCCGCTGAGGGCGCCGAAGAACGCGCTCGCAAGGTGCACGCGGTAGGCGACGGAGCCGAACGGCAGCTTCGAGAACAGGTGGCCGATCAGCGTATAAAGCGGATAGCCGGGCGGGTGCTCGACCCCCAGGAAGTAGCTCGACAGGATGAACAAGCCGTCGTCTTCGAGCGAGACCGTGCGCGGCGATGTGGCCGCATAAAGCGCGAACAGGACGACGGCGACTGCGCCCGCCTGCAGCCAGTCTGCCCGCGTCGGGCGGAAGCGCTCGGGCGGCGACAGCATCAGCGCTTGCGGGCGGCCGAGCCGCCCCAGGTGAACGAGGCGGTGGTGAAGAAATTCCACAGCGCCGCGACCAGTGCGCCGCCCGTGCCCGCCGCCCAGTACGGCACCGACTTGAGGAACAGCCACTCCGCGAGCGCAATGTTGATGAAGGCGCCGATGCCGCACGCCGCGTAGAAGCTGGCCAGGCCGCGCCAGATCCTGGTTCCGCGCAGGCGCTGGTCGCCGTAGGTGAATATGTTGTTGAGAAAGAAGTTGCTCGTCATCGCCGCCCAGGTCGCCACCAATTGGCTGAATAGGAATTGACCCGAGACCCGGAACGCCAGCCAGAGCACCGCAAGCTGGACTCCGACCCCCGTGACGCCGACCGCGCCGAACAGGAAGAAGCGCGCGGGCAGGAGCCGACCCGTGACATGGTACAGGATCAGCATGAAGAACTCGGCGATGACCCTTGCGCCGAGCTTGCTCTCGCCCCGCGCGCGGCTGCGCATCCGGTAGGGGAGCTCGGCAATCCGCACCTCGCCGCGCGCCGCGGCGATCATGTCGAGCAGGATCTTGAAGCCGCGGCCGTAGAGCCGCCGCACCACCCTCTCGAGAAAGGTCCTGCGAACGACGAAGAAGCCGCTCATCGGATCGGACAACCCCCTGCTCAGCACCGAGCTCAGGCCGCTGGCAAGTCGGCTCATGCGCACCCGGTCGGACGCAAGCTCGCCGGTGCTGCCGCCGTCCATGTAGCGGCTGGCCACCACCACGTCCGCTCCGTCGCGCTTGGCCTCCTCGAGCAGCTTGGGAAGGAGCGTTTCATCGTGCTGCAGATCGGCGTCGATCACGCCGATATAAGGCGCCGAGCTCGAGAGCATGCCCTCGATGCACGCCGAGGCGAGCCCGCGCCGCCCGATGCGCTGGATGCAGCGCACCCGCCGGTCCTTCTGTGCGCGCTCACGCACCAGCTCCTCGGTCCCGTCCGCGGCGTCGTCGACGACGAATATCACCTCCCAATCGAGCCCGGCCAGCGCCTGCTCGAGGGCGCCAAGCAGGAGCGGCACGTTCTCGCGCTCGCGGTATGCCGGCACGACGATGGAAAGCTCAGGCATGCGTTTGCCCCTTGCTACGGACGCGGAGCGCCGCCCCGAGGAGCCACGCGGCCCAGGCCAATGCCGAAAGGTACGCGCCGAGGTAGAACAGCGGCGGCGCGTATTCGATCCTCAGATGGTGATGGCCGCGGCCGAGCGCCACCCCGCGCAGCGCGTAGTCGGCGGGCACGAGCCGGTAGCTCGACTGGCTGCTGCCCTCGAGTGGCACGGCGCGCCAGCCGTCGGCCCAGGCGTCGGTCACCAGCAGGATGGAGGGATTCTGAAGGTCCGCCTCGATGTCGATGAAATCGGTTCCCTCGCGCACGATCCTCGCCCGGCCTTGCGTCTCACCGGCGACCGGCGCCGGTTCGGGCCGCTGCTCGAGAATGACCTCCTTGCGGGGATCGAAGGATGCCGCCCCCATCGCCCGAAAAATCGCGTCGCGCCGCGCGTGCAACTGGTAAGAGCCCACGAGCTCCAGCCGCTCGAGCGGCGGCCGGCTGCCGGGAACGATCTGCATTTTATTGTCCTCGAGCACGACTATGTACTTGACCCGCAGCATGGAAAGTATCGGATCGAAGCGCCGAAACTTCACGTACTGGGTCGCTTCGTCCGGATCCTTGCCTTCGCTCCACGCGATCAGCTCCGCGTAGCGGCGGGTGACGCCCGGATCGTAACCCCAGGCGTCGAACGCTCGCATCGACATCGCGCTGTTTGGCGCCACGAGATTGAGGATGCGGTAGTCGCCCGGATGGGCGGCGAGATAGGCGCGCAGCCGGGGAGCAACCACCTGGGCGCTGTCGAACGTCGGCCGGTGCAGGCGGGCGAACACGAATACCTCGGCGATTGCGAGCAGCCCCAGGACGAATGCGGCGCGTGGCTCGCGGCGTATCCACAGCGCGAGCGCGATGCCGGCGGCGAGCGTCAGGGCGGCAATCCAAAGACCCAATGCGGCAAAGGCGCGGCTCGCCGATACGAGCTCCGGCCGGTCGAAGCTGGCCGCAGGCAAGGACGTCTGGCCCGTGGCCTGCATCGCTTTCATGACGTGGCTCCAATCCGCAAGCGAAACGACGGCACCGCCGGCGAAGAGGGCGGCAACGGCCACCGCCCCGACCAGGAGCGCGCGCCGCCCCACTCCTCGCTCGCGCAGGATCCGGTCCAGTCCGTAACCGGCAAAGAGGGCGACGATGAGCGCGGCCGGATACATGAACTTTCCCGTGCCGCGGAACCTGTCGTAGAGCGGCGCCCAGTGATAGAGAATCCCGAACAGCGGAGTGTTGTCGCCGAGCGCCAGAATCATGCAGGCGGCAAGTGCTGTCAGAAGAGCCCGCTTTCCCGTCGCACCCTTGGCCGACATCCCGTAGGTCGCCAGCGCGAGCCCGCTGACCCCCATGAAGGCGCACACCTCCCACGGATACCACCTGCCCCAGTACGGGTGGCCGGCGAAGTCCCCGAAGAAGTCGGGCGCGAGCAGCGTGGTCAGGTTCTCCGGGGGAAAGCTGAACGAAGCGGCAAACCAGACCGGCAGAGGCAGCGCACGCACCGTTTCGGAGACCGCCTGCACGCCGGCCAGCAACTGAACCGCGGCCAGCAGCGCGCCGCCTGCCGGAATGGCGAGAACTCCGAGCAGCGCCGCAAAGCGTGCCGGCCGCGGCTCGGCCAGGCGCATCAGCGCGTAGATGCCAACTGCGATCGCGGCGTAATAGACATATTGCGGATGGCCGGCAAAGACCTGCATCGCGACCGCCAGCATGCCGACCAGGCACCATTGCGGCCTGCGGCGGGCCAGCCATTCGTCGATCGCCAGAAACTGCAGCGGAATCCAGGCCATGGCAGACAGATTGGTGAGGTGGCCGGCAAATACGCGCAGGAACGTGGGCGCGCAGAACATGGCCAGCGCGCCGGACACGAACGCGGCGAAAGGATGCAGCCCGCGCCGCGACGCCCAGAAGTATGTCAGCGCCCCGAGCAGCCACAGGTTGAGCGCGATGCTCCAGTTCGCCGCGAGCGGCAGCGGCAGGGCGAGGAACAGCCAGTTGACGGGATACAGCAGCGCGGACTGCATGCCGCCGAAATACGGCGCGCCGGCGAAGATGTGCGGATTCCAAAGCGCGAGATTGCCCTTGGCGAGCTCGCTGAATCCGAAGTCCCGCCATGGCAGAAACTGCTGCGCCATATCGCCGCCCGCGAGCCCGAGCACTCGCGGGCCGGGCACGATGAGCGTGTCGACGAACATCGCGAACACCAGCAACGCGAGGCCGGCAAGGGCGCTTCGTCGCCCCGTCACCTTGGCTCACCAAGGCGCAGTATGCTAAGCAGAAAGGAGGCGAGCACCACCTCCATGCCGCCGATCATGAGAGCCGTCGCGGGAATGGTGTCGCGCATCACGACGCGCGGATCGAGCGCGCCGAACCCGGTTTCGCGCCAATGCCAGAACGCAACGGCGCTCCAGGCCAAGCCGCTTGCCGCGGTCGCGAGCCCGAGCAGCAGCCCGCGCTCGAGCGTCGCGATGCGCAGCAGCCTGTCGAGCGCCGGCTGGCGCGGGAGCAGCCCCGCGTTCTGCGCCGAAACGCGCGCAAACAGGGCGAACAGGCACAGCTGCAGCCCGAGGATCGCGGCCGCCGAGGCGTACAGCATGCTGTGAATGTCCAGTCCCACCGGCCCGATACGCAACGGGGAAAAATACAGCGCGACGGTGAGCGTGATGCCGAGCGCAAGCAGGGCAAGCCCCGGGTAGAGGAACAGCCATCGCGGGCTGAACAGAAGCAGGAAGCGCAAATGGCGCCAGCCGTCGCGCCAGCTGCGAAGGTGCGGCGGTCGCCCGCGACCGTCCGGATCCAGGGTAGTCGGGACCTCGGCGATCGGCCATCCCGCGAGCGCCGCCTTGACCACCAGCTCGCTTGCGAACTCCATGCCGGTCGTCCTGAGATCGAGGGCGCGTATCTGCTCTCGGTCGAAGCCGCGCAGGCCGCAATGGAAGTCGCCGACCCTGGTGCGAAAGAAAAGCCGCCCGATGAAGCTCAGCACCGGGTTGCCGAGATAGCGGTGCAGCCAGGGCATCGCGCCCTTGCGGATGCCGCCCTTGAACCGGTTTCCCATCACCAGCGGATGGCCTGCGCGCAGCTTCTCGACGAAAGCCTCCAGGCGCGCAAAATCGTAGCTGTCGTCCGCATCGCCCATGATGACGTAGCGTCCCCGCGCCGCGGCGATGCCCGCGGCAAGCGCGGTGCCGTAGCCGCGCTCCCGCACCTCCACCACGCGCGCGCCGGCCCGCAGCGCGATCTCGCTCGAGCCGTCATCGGAGCCATTGTCGGCCACGAGCACCTCGCCTGCGATCCCCGCGCGCTCCAGAAAGTCGCGCGCCTTGGCGACGCAGGCGCCGACCGTCGCCGCTTCGTTCAAGCAAGGCATCAGTATCGTCAGCTCGGTCATCCGCGCCCCCGAGGCACCGCATCAAGCAAAAAAAAAGGTACCCCGAAGGGTACCTTTTAAGTGACGCTACTACGCTAGCTCATTACAGGATGGTCGCGCGGCACGAGCCGGGCAGGTACTTGAGCGGCACGCCGTTGGCCGAAGCCGGCCCGCACCTCCAGCCGTACAGCTGCTGGCTCTGGCCCGCGGTGAAGGTCGCCTTGGTGCTGTCGTCCTGCATCGGCTCCAGTTGCACGACCGAGTTGTTGACCACGGAGCTGATGTTCCACACGGTGGCGGACACGAGACCGTTGGTGTCGGTCGTAACTCCCGAGACGTACTTGGTCTGTTGCGACGCCGTCAGGATTTCGCATCCCCAGCCGTTGGCGACAGGCGCCGGGGTCGGGCCCGACTGGTAAACCTCGGTAATCGAGGTGCGGCAGGCGCTCATGGCGAGAATCGCTTCCGACATCTTGGCCCGGATGGTGTAGTCCTGGTACGCCGGCAGCGCGACGGCCGCCAGAATACCGATGATCGCCACCACGATCATCAGTTCGATCAGCGTGAAGCCCTTCTGCAGCGTTTTCATTCGATACCCCTTATCCCGTTGAGATTGTGGCCAGCAGTGCCGCCTGGCCTGCCCCTAGACGGAGCAATCACCGTGCCATCCGGTCCGAGCGGTCAAAAGAGCCCGCCAGCGTGTGAAAATTCACAGCAATGCCCGATCATATGCCGCTTTGCGTCCGGCACTGCCAAATTCGGTCACTTCCGATCGCCCGGAAAGTCTACGGCTGGTAGCCGGGGATGCGCGATTCGTCCACCTGGTCTATCTGCTCCTTGTCGAGAAATACCTCGGCATAGCGCTGATAAACCTTCTTGCGCACGAAGATATCGAACAGGTCCGGATCGACGTGGCCGCCGAGCTTGAAGCGGCCCAGGATTTCGAGCGATTCCGACAGCGTCTTGCCCCGCTTGTAGGGGCGGTCCTTGGCGGTCAGCGCCTCGAAAATATCGGCGATTCCCATCACGCGCGCCTGGATCGACATCTGATCGCGCGTCAAGCCCTTGGGATAGCCCTTACCGTCCATGCGCTCGTGGTGGCCGCCGGCGTATTCGGGCACGTTCTTGAGGTGCTTCGGCCAGGGCAGCGACTCGAGCATCCTGATCGTCGCCACGATATGGTGATTGATCACCTGGCGCTCCTCGGGCGTGAGGGTGCCCGAGCGGATGGTCAGGTTCTTCAACTCGTCCTCGGTCAGGAAGTTCGCCTCGTGGCCGGCGCTGTCGGTCCAGCGGTAGCGCGCGATCCTGCGCACGTGCTCGACGTCCTCCTCGCGCATGGCTTCGCCGCCGATGTTGCACGCGCGCAGGAAAGACCGGTCCTCGTTCAGCTGGCGCACCCGGTCGCGGTGGCGGGCTTCGGCCGCCTCGAACTCGACCCGCGGCGCCGAGCGCGCGGTGAGCTCCGCCTTCGCCTTCAGGAGCTCGATCTCGGCATCGCGCTTGAGCACCTCGAAGCGGGTCTCGACCAGATGGATGCGATCGAAGATCGTCTCGAGCTTGGTCGCCTTGTCGACCACGTGCACCGGGGTGGTCACCTTGCCGCAATCGTGCAGCAGGCCGGCGATCTTCAGCTCGTAGCGGTCCTTCTCGCTCATGCTGAAGCCGGCCAGCGGCCCTTCCTTCGCTTCCGTGGCGGCCTCCGCCAGCATCATGGTCAGCAAGGGCACGCGCTGGCAATGCCCGCCGGTGTAGGGCGACTTCTCGTCGATCGCGGAGTTGATCAGGTTGATGAACGACTCGAACAGCTCCTCGAGCTGGTTGATCAGCATCCGGTTGGTGAGCGCGATCGCGGCCTGGGAAGCGAGCGACTCCGCCAGGCGCTGGTCCGACGACGAGAACGGGATGATTCCGCCGGAGTGCGGATCGTGCGCGTTGATCAGCTGCAGAACGCCGATGATCTCGTTGTCGTGGTTTCGCATCGGCACCGTGAGAAACGACTTCGAGCGGTAGCCGGTCTTGTTGTCGAATGCGCGGGTGCCGGAAAAGTCGAACCCGTCCGCCGTGTATGCATCCGGTATGTTCACCGTCTTCCCGGTAAGCGCCACGTAGGCCGCGATCATGCTGTGGTTGGGCTTGCCCTCCTTGTACAGCTGGATCGGATAGAACGGCACCGGGCTGCCCGTCGTGCCGCCCAGGTAATACTTGAGCGACGAGGTGCGCATGATCTCGAACCGCAGCGTCCGGTCGTCGGCTACGCGGTACAGCGTCCCGCCGTCCGCGCGCGTGATCGACTTGGCGGCGGTCAGGATCGTTTCCAGCAGCCGGTTGATGTCGCGCTCGGCGGAGAGCGACGCGCCGATCGCGTTGAGCTGCTCGAGACGCTGGACGACGTCGTCCGCAGGCGTCATACCCTCCCCGCTGAAGCTCAGCACCTGGGTATTGTCGAGCGTGCTCATCCGTGGAGGCGCCGCGTCACTTGATGCAGACTGAGCGCACTTCCTTGATGTTGGTGAGGCCCATCAGCACCTTCTCGATGCCGTCCTGCTTGAGCGTGCGCATCCCTTCCTCGAGGCAGAGCGCGAGCATTTCCGCCACGCGCGCATGCTCCTGGATCGCCTTCTTCATGCGGTCGGTCGCGATCAGCAGCTCGTGCAGGCCGAGCCGGCCCTTCAGGCCCGACCCGCCGCAGGTATCGCAGCCCACCGGCCGGTAGAGCGTGAGCTGTCCTTTCTCGTTGCCGTAGGTCTTGACCCACTCCTTGTACACGGCTTCCACCGACCCCTTCGCGTCCTTCTTGAAGGACTCGGTGCTCATCAGCTCTTCGCAGTACTCGTTTAGCAGCGACTTGATCTCCGCCGCCTCCGGCGTGTAGGCCTGCTTGCATTTCGCGCACAGGCGCCTCGCGAGGCGCTGCGCAAGCACCCCGAGCAGCGCGTCGGCGAAATTGAACGGATCCATCCCCATGTCGAGCAGGCGGATGATCGACTCCGGCGCCGAGTTGGTGTGCAGGGTGGCGAACACGAGGTGGCCGGTGAGCGAGGCCTCGATCCCGGTCGAGGTGGTCTCCTTGTCGCGCATCTCGCCGACCATGATGATGTCCGGGTCGGCGCGCAGGAAGGACTTCATCATGGTCGCGAAGTCCATCCCCGCCTTCTTGTTCACCTGGCACTGGCGCAGGCCCTTCTGCGTGATCTCGACCGGGTCCTCGGCGGTCCAGATCTTGGTGTCGGGGGTGTTCAGCGAGCCGAGCACCGAATGCAGCGTGGTCGTCTTGCCCGAGCCCGTCGGCCCGCAGACGAAGAACAGGCCGTAGGGCTTTTCGACGGTCTTCTTCAGCTTGTCCAGGTTCTTCTGCGTCAGGCCCAGCTTGTCGATCGGGATCGGCTCGCCCGCCGCAAGGATACGCATGACGACGTCCTCGACCCCCCCGGCGGTGGGGATCGTCGCCACCCTGAGCTCGATGTCGAGCGGGCCGAACTTCTTGAACTTGATCTTGCCGTCCTGGGGGCGCCTCTTCTCCGAGATGTCCAGGTCGCACATGATCTTCAGGCGCGCCACGATGGCGTTGCGGTAGCTCGCGGGCACCTCGATGTAAGGGCCCAGCGCGCCGTCCTTGCGGAACCGGATCTCGGTCTTCGCCTTGCCCGGGTAGGGCTCGATATGGATGTCCGACGCGCCCTGGTGGTAGGCGTCGATGATGACCTTGTTGACCAGCTTGACCAGCTCGTTGTCCGCCGCGGCCGAGACATCGTCGGCACCGCTTTCGCCGTCGACGGCCTCCTCCTCCATGCCCGAGAGCAGCTCGTCGATGTCGCCGGTGTCGACCGCTTCCTGGCCGTAGAACTGGTTGACCGTGTCCCTGAACTCCTTCTGCGTCGTGACCTTGTAGACGATCCTCGCCTTCGGAAACACGTTCGAGGCGATGCGCGAGTTGCGCACCCGCTCCGGGTCGAGGCACAGCACCATCAGCCCGTCCTTGGTGTCGTCCACCGGCAGCCACTGGTTGGCCTGGACGTATTCGCGCTTCAGGTTGCGCAGCAGGTCCATCGGCTTGATGCGGTCCGACTTGAAGGGCTCGTAGGGAACGCCGAAGAACTTCGACAGCGCCTGCCCGATCGCCGGCAGCTTGACCTGGAATTCGTCCACCAGCACGGTTTCGACGTCGACCGCCTTCTTGCGCGCCTGGCGCGATGCCAGGTCGAACTCGCCCGCGGACAGCACCGCGTCCGAGATCAGGTAGTCGTACTTGGTCTTGACCAGCTGCGGCTTCTGGCGCTGGCGGAACGCGATCGCCAGGGTCTGCGTCAGCTCCGCCACGCCCTCCTCGGTGAGCGTGCCGAACGGCACGCCGGCCTTGTTGTTGATGATCTGGATGACGCCGATCAGCTCGCCGCCGCCCTGCTCCAGTATCGGCGCGACCAGCATCTGCTTGGTGCGGTAGCCGGTGCGCTTGTCGACCTCCTGCAGGAAGCGCAAGTTCGGGTTGATCGCCCGGAGCTCGCTTTCGTCGTACACGTCCTTGATGTTGATCGCCTTCCTGGCCAGTGCGACGTAACCGGCGACCGAGTGCTCCGCGATCGGCAACTTCAGGTCCTTGAACGAATTGAGGCCGGTCTTGACCTTCGAAACGATCGCCTGCTTGTCCTCGCCGACGATATAGATCGTCAGCCGGTCGGCGTTGAACAGGGAGCAAATGTCCGCGCTCACCTCCAGAATGATCTCGTCCACGTTGCTCGTGGCGTGGATCTTGTTGGTGACCGCCTGCAGCTGCTTCTGAAACGCCAGACGCGCATTGACGTCCGTCTGCGACGCAGCTTGTTGGCTGAGTACAGCGCTCATTGCGGACCTCCGATCAGGGGCTATCCTAGCCCCTGGACATCAAACATTCAACAGCAATCCCCATGATTTTTAACAAGCTTTTGTGCGGTTAGTCGCGCTTCTCGGCGCCCCAGAGCCCGCCTTCGAGCAGCCACACCTTGAATCCCTGCTGCGCGAACAGGAACGCCGCTGCGGCGCTGCGCCTTCCGCTCTGGCAATAGACGATGTAATCGCGCGAGCGGTCAAGCAGCGCGAACATGTTGCGCACCTCGGAAAGCGGCACGTTGATCGCACCCGGCAGCTTGTCGTACTGGTATTCGGAGGGATAGCGCACGTCGAGCCACACCGCGCCTTCGCGCACCCGCTCGCGCGCCTGGTCGAACCGCAGGCGGCGCAGCAGAGGCTCGCGCAGCAGCTGGTCGAAATCGACCTTGCCGAGCTCGAGCAGCTCTGCGTCGCTGCTCGCCACCACGGTGGCGTTGCGCTTCGCCTCCGACACCAGCGCCTCCTCGCCGAAAGCATCGAAGGGCTTGAGCTCGGCAAGCACCACCTTCACCCCGCCGATCATGCGCTCCACCTGGAAGCGCCCGGAGGCGACGACGAAATAGCTGTTTCCCTCGTCGCCCTCGCGGATGACCACGTCGCCGCGGCGCACCCGGACCCGCGCGAAGCGGTTCATCAGCTCGTCGATGTGCGCCGCGGGCAACTGCGCGAACACGCCGCCGCGCAGCGCGGCGCTCGCTATTGCGCTCGCCGAGTCCGGCCCGCCGCTCGCCCCCGCGCCGGCAGCGACCCCGTCCCAGGTCGCGAGGATGTCCAGCATGTCGCTGTCCACGACGAGCAGCTCGACGTCGGTGATCGCCTTGCTGCGCGCGAGCGGAGCGTCGCGCCGGTTGAGAGCGTGACGCGCGTCCTGCGTGCCGCCGACGACCACCATGGTGCCGCCCTGCGCGTGCACGAGCAGCATTTCCCCTTGCAGCAGGAACACCGAATGCGCGCCGCCCCGGTGCGCCGCGAGCGGGTCGCCGCCGCGCGCGGCGCGCTCGAGCGTCGCCACCGCCGCGAGCTCGTTCAGCCTGTCGGGCGAGAGCGTCTCGAGCGGCGCCAGGCGGGAGAGCTGTTCCGCGGTGACCCTCGGCAAGCGTGATCCGGCGCTGTTCATGCGCGCATCAGAACTCGAACACCTGATTGTTCTGCAGCATGCGCGGATGCAGATCTCCCGCGCATTCCTCGACCTCCTGCATCGTCAGCTCGATCTCGCCCGGCTTGAGGTGCGTAATGTAGATCTCCGCACTGCGCTCGAGCTTGGCCAGCTCGTCGGCCAGCGTCTCGGGACAAAGGTGCTTGGAGACCGCCGCCAGCTGGCGCTCCTTGTTTGAAAACGCGGTCTCGACGATCAGATACTTCAGGTTCTGAATCCGGTTGACGATCTTCCACAGCGCATCGTTCGGCCCCGTGTCGCCCGTGAACACCAGGCTGCCGGGGCCGCTGTCGAGATGAAAGCCGATCGCCGGCACCGTATGGTTCGCCGGCAGCGGCGTAATCTGCCGCCCTCCGATGGAAATCGTCTCGGCCAGCTCGATCTCCTGGTAGCGCATGAACGGCGCCTCGGGGCTCGGGATCTCGGCGAAATCGGGCCAGATCGCCCAGTTGAAGAGGTGGCTGCGCATGATCTCGATCGTGGCGCGCGTCGCGTAGACCGTGATCGGCCGCGCGCGCATCCCGCCCACCGTATCGACGATGAAAGGGATGCTGGCGACGTGATCGAGATGCGAATGGGTGATGAAGATGTGGTCCACCAGGGACAATTCGGCGAGCGACAGGTCGCCCACGCCGGTTCCCGCGTCCAGCAATACGTCGCTGTCGACCAGGAACGAGGTCGTGCGCAGGTGCCGTCCGCCGATTCCGCCGGAACAGCCGAGTACGCGCAGCCGCATCGCCCCGCCCCCTATTTCATCGCGAACTTGGTCACGCCGTCCCAGCCGGCTTCGGGCGGCTCGCGGCGATATTGCCCGATGCGCTCGACGTAGACCTGGTAGAGCTGGCAGTCCGGGCGCATGCGCTGCAGATTGAGCAGCGCCACTTCGGCCTGGTCCCAGTCCCGCGAGCGGTAATTCCTGAGGCACTGGTTCCAGAGCCTGAGCTCGTCGTGCACCGATTTGTCCACTTCGCCTTCCAGCCCGAGCGGCTCGAACACGGCCACCGCCTCGTCCTTGCCCTTCACCCGCACCCGGTCGACCTCGCGGAAGACGATGTCCTTGATCGCCTTGCGCGTGTCCTCGCCCACCAGGATGCCGACTCCGTATTGCTTGGTGATCCCTTCCAGGCGCGATCCCAGATTGACCGGATCGCCCATGACCGTATAGGCCTTGCGCAGCTTGGAGCCCATGTCCCCCACGCGCATGCGACCCGAGTTCACGCCGATGCCGATGTGGAACTCCGGCCAGCCCTTGGCGCGGAACTCCTGGTTGAGCGACACGGCGCGCTGCTGCATCTGCAGGGCGGTGAGCACGCCGTTGCGGGCATGAACCGGGTCTTCCACCGGTGCGCCCCAGAACGCCATGATCGCGTCGCCGATGTACTTGTCCAGCGTGCCGTGATTGCCGCGGATCACCAGCGACATGGAGGTCAGATAGTCGTTGATGTAAGCCGACAGGTCCTTCGCGCTCAGGCTCTCCGAGATGGTGGTGAACCCCCGCACGTCCGAGAACAGCACCGTGAGCACCTCCTCCTTGCCCTCCATGCTGTACTTCTCCGGGTCCTGCGCCATCTTGTCGACCAGCTCGGGCGGCACGTACTGGCCGAACAGCTCGGTGAACTGGCGCTTGGAGCGCGATTCGACGAAATAGCCGTAGGCCATGTTCATGGTGTAGATCGCGACCGTCATCAGCAGCGCGCTGGCGAGCGGCAACACCATGTTGGCCTGGATCCAGATCGCGACGTCGAGCCCCGAGATGAGCGCGGCCGCGAGCAGCGTCGCGCCGGTCGCCCACAGCGCCGAGAGCATCGGGATCAGGACCGCAAGCACCACCCCGCCCAGCACCAGCAGCACGACCTCGGCGCCGAGCATGTACGGCGGCTTCTGCTTGATCTGGCGGTCCATCATGCCCGCGATCAGGTTGGCGTGGATCTCGACCCCAGGATACACGCTGTCGACCGGCGTCGAGCGCAGGTCGAGCAGGCCGGGCGCGGTAGTCCCCACCAGCGCGATCTTGCCCCTGAGCGCGTCCGGCTTGATGCGATCGAACAGCACGTCGGCGAGCGACACGTAGGGAAAGCTGTATTTCCCGCCGCGGAAGGGAATGAGCGCGCTCGCGGTGTCGTCGACCGGGATCCGCACCTGCCCCACCTGCAGCCATTCCAGCCCGGCGTAACCCTTGTTTAGCATCGAATCGGGCGCGAATCCCGGCTGCACCTTGGGGAACCTGCCGCCGTTCTGCAGCGCGATCAGCGTGCGCAGCATCGCGAGCGACAGCGACTCGTAGTAGGCCCCGTCCAGCTCGGCGAGCATCGGCACCCTGCGCACCACGCCGTCGAAGTCCACCACGGGGTTGAAGTGCCCCGCGGCGGCGGCGTTGTTCTGGAACTGCGCCAGATTGCCGCCGTAGCCGATCCAGCTGGTGAAGGCGATGTTGCGCCCGGCGAACGTGCCCTTGGGCAGCACCGGCTCGGGGATCGCGCCGGTGCGGGGAGAGTCCTTCTCGCTGCTGAAGTAGTAGCCGAGCACGACCGGCCGGCCCTTGATCGCCTTGGCGAACAGCCCGTCGTTGTCCAGCCCGGGGCGCATGCGCGCGTACAGCTCCTGGAACCCCGGCACCTGCTTGAGCTGGTTCTGCGCCAGCTCGTCCAGCGCGCGGATGCCCGAGGAGTAGTCGGCCTCCGCGAACACCACGTCGAAGCCGACCAGGGCCACCCCGTACTTGTCGAACAGCTTGTCGACCAGGCGCGCCATGACGTCCCGCGGCCACGGCCAGCGCGCCACCTGCTGCAGGCTCTTCTCGTCGATATCGAGAATCACGATGCGCGGGTCGACCGTATTCGGCATGGTGAGCCGCATGCGCGCGTCGTAGATGATGTTGTCGAGCTGGGTAATCAGCCCGACGTTGTAGAAGCGCGCCGCATGGCCGGCGAAGAACAGCATGATCGCCAGTCCGATGGCGATGCGAACGATGTGCTGTTTCAAGCGGCCTCCGGCGGGCGCGTTGTGGCCGTTGGAGGGCCGGGGCGAACGCAGAGCGGACCCTGGCGGGTCAGCTCTTGACGAAGTACTCCATCTTGACGCCGGCGATCTCGATCACGTCGTGGTCCTTGAGCATGTGCGGCGCCGCGCCGATCGACTGTCCGTTGACGGTGGGCTGCTTGGCGCCCTCGACGTGCGTGAGGAAGTAGCCCTGCGGCCGGCGCGTCAGCACCGCCACCTGCACGCCCGGCTTGCCGAGCGTCGTCAGGGGCTTCGCCAGCTCGAGCTCCTTGCCCGCGTTGCCGCCCGACAGGATCTGGATCGCGCCCAGGATCTGCGCCGACTTTGCGGCCACTGCGGCGGCGGCGGGCGCAGCCGCCGCGGGCGGCACGGGCTGCGGCGACGGCGCGGAGGCGGAATGCGCGCCGGCGGCCGCGGGCGCGGCGGCATGCAAGGCGCTCGCGGGCGCCGGCGACGTCCTGTCCGCGGTTCCGGTGGAGGTGGCGCTGGCGGCCGCGTGCTGCGCGGCGCTCGCGCGCACGGCCTCGGCCGCCTGCGGCTGCGGCTGGGCATTGCCGCCCGCCATGGCGCGCGCCTGATCCTGCGCCGCCTTCATCGCCGAGGGGCGCAGCACCATGGTCTTCTCGAAGTCCGCCGCCGTGGCCGCCGGCTGCTGGCCCGGCTCGGCGAGATACTTCAGCTTGTACTTGCCCAGCTCGACGATGTCGTTGTTCTGCAGGAAATGCTTCTTGACCGCGTTTCCGTTCACCAGCGTGCCGTTCGTGCTGCCCAGGTCTTCCAGGAACGAGTCGTTCAGGATCGTGACGATCACCGCGTGCTCGCCGCTGACCGCCAGATTGTCGATCTGAATGTCGTTGTGCGGCTTGCGCCCGATGGTGGTGCGCTCCTTCACCAAGGGGATCTCCTTGAGCACCAACCCGTCCATGCTGAGTATCAGTTTCGCCATAGCTGACCCCTGGGGGTTATTTTAACCATGCAAAGAACCTGGCCATAACGCCGCGGGCGGCGGGGTACTCCCGCAGGATGCGTACGAGTATAACCGAAACGTTGTCGCGCCCCCCGTTGTCATTGGCCATCTGCACCAGCTGCTGAGCCGCCAGCTCGAGGTTCGCGCCGAGCGCTTCGAGCGCCATGCCGATGTCCTCGTCGCTCACCATGTCGCACAGGCCGTCCGAGCACAGCAGGTAGATGTCGCCGGGCGCGGTGCGGTACTCGCGGATCTCGGGCTCGACGCTCGGATCGATGCCGAGCGCCTTGGTGACAAGGTTCCTGTGCTGCGCGGTCTTCGCCTGCTCGGGCGTGATCAGCCCGGAATCGATCTGCTCCTGCAGCAGCGAGTGATCGCGCGTGACCTGGCTCAATGCGCCGTCGCGCATGCGGTACAGGCGCGAGTCGCCCAGATGCGCGACCATCATCCGGTTGTCGTAGAACAGGCAGGTCACCAGCGTGGTGCCCATCCCGGCGTACTGCGGCTGGCTCTGCGCGGCCTGGTGGATCGAAGTGTTGGCCTTCAGGATCTGCTCGCGCAGCAGCTTTTCCGCCTGCGGCCGGCGAGTCTGAGGGTCGGCATCCTGCGGGTTCACGCTCGCCAGCGCCTGCGCCACCTCGGTGGTGATCACGGTGGTCGCCATGCCGCTCGCCACCTCGCCCGCGTTGTAGCCTCCCATGCCGTCGGCGAGCACCACGATCCCGTGCGCCGCGTCGCAGGCGACCGCGTCCTCGTTGTGCGCCCGCACCATGCCCGGATCGGTCCGGCTCACGATCTCCAGCACGCGGCTCAGGTCCATGCGCCGCTCACAGCTCGATGTCGACCGGGGGGTGGGCCGGGGCACCCGGGCCGGGGCCGCCCGCCGCGCGCAGCGCCTGCGCGAATTCCTCGCCCGTCTGGAAGCGCTGGTCCGGGTTCTTCGCCAGCGCCCGCGCCAGGAAGGCGACCAGCGCCGGCGGCACGGCCGGATTGATCGACAGGATGTCGGCCGGCGGCTCGCTCGAGATCTTGAACATCAGCTGCGCCATCGACTCGCCCTCGAACGGCAGCCTGCCGCACAGCATCTGGTACAGGCTGACCGCGAGCGAGAACAGGTCGCTGCGGCCCTCGATCTTCTTGCCCGCCAGCTGCTCGGGCGACATGTAAGAGGGCGTGCCGAGCACCATCCCGGTCTTGGTCTTGGAGCTGTCGGTCAGGCGCGCGATGCCGAAGTCGGTGACCTTCACCGCGTCGGTGTCCGGGTAGTACATGACGTTCGCCGGCTTCACGTCGCGGTGCACCACGCCCTGCCGGTGGGCGTAGCCGAGCGCTTCGGCCACGCGCGCCACGATCGACACCACCTTGTCCGTCGGCAGCAGGTTGCCGGGCTTGGTGAAAGGCACCAGGTCGCCGCCCTTGAGCAGCTCCATGGCGATGTAGCACAGGTCGTGCTCCTCGCCGGCGTCGTAGATGGTGACGATGTGCGGATGCGACAGGCGCCCGGCGGTCTCGGCCTCGCGGAAGAAGCGCTCCTTCACCTCGGCCAGCTCGTCGGGCTCGAACTCCTGCGCCAGCGCCATCGTCTTGATCGCCACCACGCGGCCGATCTTCGGGTCCTTGCCCAGGTAGACCACGCCCATCGCGCCCTTGCCCAGCTCCTTCTCGATCTGGTAGCGCCCGAGCATCGGCTTCTCGACCGTGCCGCCGGCGCCGAGGATGCTCGCGTTGGTGCCGCCGCTGCCGCCGCCGAGCATCACGGTTTCCGAGAGCTGCTTGGCGCGCGACAGGCGCTGCGCCAGGTCGCGGAACTGCGGCTTGAACTCGTGCATGTGGCGGAACACCGACTCCGCCTTGTTGAACTGGCGCTTGCGCTCGAAGTCGAGCGCCAGGTTGTACAGGTTGTCGAGCACCGCGTCGGACATCGGCACCTGGCGGAACTTGTCCCAGGCCATGTCCAGGTTGCCCTGGCCCTGGTAGGCCAGCCCCAGCATGCGGTTCGACTCGGCGGAGTTCTCGTCCGAGCGCAGCTTGGCGCGCTCGGTGACGATGAAGCGCTTGCTGACCAGCGCGAGGTGGCCCAGCAGCAGCAGCGTCGCGGGCACCATGAGCGGCAGCCACACGCCGCGCGCGGTCATGAGCCCGAAATGCACCGCCAGCAGGATCGCCAGGATCGCGGCGGTGAGCGCGGCCGCCGGGCCGGCCTTGAGCCGCGGCAGCAGGACGATCAGGTACGCCGCCACCAGCAGGAACGCGAGCTTCGAGGCGGCCCAGGCCCAGGCCGGCGAGACGAAGAAGTCCTCCTGCAGGATCGAAGAGACCGAGTGCGCCAGGGTCAGCACCGGCGGCATCGCAGGCGAGATCGGCGTCACCGAGGTGGTGCCCACGCCCGCCGCGGTCGCACCGATCAGCACGATCTTGCCGGCGTACTTGCTGGCCGGGATCTTGCCGCTCAGCACGTCGTAGAACGAGTCGACCTGGAACGCGGGCCGGCCGTCGCGATCCTTGTAGAAGTAGGTGTGCATCAGCATCGCCGGATCGGTGCCGATCCTGAGCTTGCCGAGCGACACGCTCTCGCCCAGGCGCACCGAGATGTCCGCCGGTCCGAGGTTCAGGCTCCTGGCGGCGATCAGCATCGACAGCGAGGGGTAGTACTGGTCGAAGTACTGCAGCACCAGGGGCTCGGTGCGGATCGCGCCGTCGACGTCGGGGTAGGCGTTCAGGTGGCCCAGGCCCGCCGCGGCGCGGCCGATCGACTCGACCGGGATCTGAACGCTCTCGGTCCGCAGCGCGAAGCCCTCGTCGCCGCTGACGCGCGAGCACACGTTCTTCTGCACCCAATCGGGCAGCGGCTGGTCGGGCCGACCGAGCGGCTGGCCGAGCGTGAACAGCATCGGCAGCAGCACGTTGCCCGCCTTGGCGGAGCTTTCGGCCAGCTTGCGGTCGGGGTTGAGGCTGTCCTCCGCCTGCGTCAGCAGCGCGACGAACGGCGCCAGCGCGTCCGCCTGGGGGGTCCCGGGGGCGGCCTTGCGCGCCATATCCAGCAGCTGGGTGATGTAGCGGTAGCCGGGGTCGATCTGCGGCTCGCTGAAAAACACGGTGTAGCCGATCACCTTGGCCTTCGCCGCGGCCAGCAGGTCGACCATCTTGGCGTGCACGTCGCGCGGCCACGGCCAGCGGCCGATGTTGGCGATGCTCGCGTCGTCGATCGCGATCACCGCGATCCGGTCCGAGGGCGTGCGCGAGGACGCCTGCACGCCCATGTCGTAGGCCTTGCGCTCCAGGCTCTGCAGCAGGTCGCTTCCGCTGGCGAACAACACCAGCAGCGCCACGACCAAACCGAGGAACCAGTCAGACTTCCAGAATCCCGACTTCATGCGCCGGCGGCCCCCAAACAACCCCCAGAATCAAAAGCCTAATGCGCATTGTTGCAGTCGGATATAAGCTGCGTCAAATATTTGCGCCCTAGCCTCCCAGGAGGGTTCCGGGCTTGACCTGGCCGGAGGCCAGCATTTCGGCCGCCGCGAGCTTCTTGCCGTCGCCGAGCTTGGCCTTGCCGGCGTGGATGCGCCCGCCCTGGGCGGTGATCACCAGGCGGCCGTCCTCCACCCCGAGGACCTCGCCGATCCTGCCCCGCACCGCGCCGAAGGTGCGCACCGGCTCCTTGCGCGAGTCGAACAGCTGCAGCTTGGCGCCGGCCAGAGTCGTCCAGGCGCCCGGGGCGGGGTCACTGGCCCGGATCAGGTTGTGGATCGCATCGACGTGGTTCGCCCAGTGGATTTTCGCCTCGGCCTCGCGGAACCAGCCTTCGTAGCTCGCCTGCGACTCGTCCTGCGCGAGCTCCCTGTGCCTGCCGGCCACGACCAGGTCGGCGGCCTCGAGCATCGCCTGCACCCCCATCGGGAACAGGCGCTCGAAGTAGACGTTGCCCAGGGTGTCGTTTTCGCCGATCGGCGTGCGCTTCTGCAGGATCAGCGCGCCCTCGTCCAGGCCGTCGGTGGGGCGGAAGATGCTGAGCCCGGTCTCCCTGTCGCCGCGGCTGATCGGCCAGTTGATCGACGACGGCCCGCGGTACTTCGGCAGCAGCGAGGGGTGGTACTGGATCGTGCCGTGGCGCGGCAGCTTGACGAATTCCTGCGGCGCGAACTGCAGCACGAAGGCCATGATTCCGATATCGGCGTTCAGACCCGCGAGCGCCTTCGCCGCGTCCTCGCTCTTGAGGGAGGAAAACTGGAACAGCGGCAGGCCCCTCTCCTGCGCCGCGGTCTTGAGCGCGTCCGGGCGCGCGCCCGGCTTCTCCGGCGCGCAGAACACGCCCGCGACCTGGTCGCCGCGCGCGGCGAAGGCTTCCAGCACCGCCTTGCCGAAGTCCTGCTGGCCGATGAGCGCGACCTTCATCACGCGGCCTTCTTGGGAGGAGCGGAGAACGCCCCCGCGCTCCTCAATTTGGAAATTTTCTCTTTTTCATAACCGAGAACGTCATGCAGGATCTCGTCCGTGTGCTCGCCCAGCAGCGGCGAGCGCCTGATCACTGCGGGAGAATCCGAGAGCTTGATCGGCATGCCGACGTTGAACCACTTGCCGCGCTGCGGGTGGTCGAGCTCTACCCACATCTCGCGTCCGCGCACGTGCTCGTCGTGGGCCAGGTCGTCGGTGCCCATTATCGGTCCGCAGGGCACGTCGATCGGGTTGAGGATCGCCATGAACTCGCGCTTGGTGTAGTTCCTGGCGAAGTCGGTAATGAGCTTCCACATCTGGTTCTGGTTCTTGCGGCGGTCCGCGATATTGACGAATCGCGCGTCGTTCACCAGGGCCTCGCCGCCGACTAGCCGCGCAAGGTCGTTCCAAACCGCTTCCTGCACCACGACGTAGAGCCAGTCGTTGGGGCCGTGCGGCTTGCAGTGGATGGCGTTGCCGAGCTGGCCGCCGCCGGAGTCGTTGCCCGCGCGCGGCACGTCGCCCATTCCCTGCTTGGTCGGCACCGAGAATTCGGACAGGCCGCCGCGCGTGAGGCGCTGGTGGTCGCGGAACTTGACCCGGCACAGGTTCATCACGCCGTCCATCATCGCTACCTCGACGTACTGGCCCTTGCCGGTGCGCCGCGCCTGGTGCAGCGCGGCGAGCAGGCCGATCGCCAGGTGCAGGCCGGTGCCCGAGTCGCCAATCTGCGCGCCGGTGACGAACGGCGGGCCCTCGGGCACGCCGGTGGTGCTCATCGCGCCGCCCATCGCCTGGGCAACGTTCTCGTAGGCCTTGAAGTCGGAGTAGGGGCCGGTCGAGCCGAAGCCCTTGATCGAGCCCATGACGATCTTCGGATTGACTTCGCGGATCTTGTCCCAGCCGAAGCCGAAGCGCTCGAGCACGCCGGGGCCGAAGTTCTCCATGATGATGTCGCACTTCTTGAGCAGGTCGGCGAACACCTGCTTGCCTTCGGCGCTCTTCATGTTCACCGTGATCGAGCGCTTGTTGCAGTTGAGCATCGTGAAATACAGGCTGTCGGCGTTCGGCACGTCGCGCAGCTGGCCGCGCGTCGCATCGCCCTGCGGGTTCTCGAACTTGATCACGTCGGCGCCCATCCAGGCGAGCAGCTGCGAGCAGGTCGGCCCCGCCTGCACATGGGTCATATCGAGGATGCGAACGTCTTTCAAGGCTTCCATGCTGATCTCCAAAGGCTCATTTCTTCTTGGCGCTCGGATTGAGGTTGGTGATGCGGCCGCTCTCGGTGCCGGCGGTCTCGTCGATGACGGCGTTGATCAGCGTCGGCCTGCGCGAGCGCACGGCCTCTTGCATCGCGCTGCGCAGCGCGTCCGGGGTGCTCACGTGCACGCCGACGCCGCCGAAGGCCTCCATCAGCTTCTCGTAGCGCGCGTCCTTGACGAACACCAGCGGCGCCGGATCGCGCCCGCCGCCGACGTTCGTCTCGTCGCCGCGATAGACCCCGTTGTTGTTCAGGATCACCACGCACACCGGCAGGTCGTAGCGGCAGATGGTCTCCACTTCCATGCCGGAGAAGCCGAACGCGCTGTCGCCCTCGATCGCGATCACCTGCTGCTTGCCGACCGCGGCCGCCGCGACCGCGAAGCCCATGCCCACGCCCATCACGCCCCAGGTGCCGACGTCCAGGCGCTTGCGCGGCCGGTACATGTCGACGATGCTGCGCGTGAAGTCGAGCGCGTTGGCGCCCTCGTTGACCAGGTAGGCGTCGGGGTTGGCCTTCACGATGTCGCGCACCACGTTCAGCGCGCTGTGGAAATTCATCGGCGAGGGGTTCTTCGCCAGCGTCTCGGCCATCTTGGCGACGTTCTTGGTCTTGCGCTCGGCGATCGCGCCGAGCCACTCCGCCGGCGGTTTCGGCCAGGCGGAGCCGATGCCGGCGAGCAGGGCCGAGACGCACGAGCCGATGTCGCCCACCAGCGGCGCGTCGATGCGCACGTTGCTGTCGGCCTCCTGCGGCGAGATGTCGACCTGGACGAACTTCTGCCCGCCCCAGTCCTTGGCGCTCTTGCCGCCCCAGGTCTTGCCCTTGCCGTGCGACAGCAGCCAGTTCAGGCGCGCGCCGACCAGCATCACCACGTCCGCTTCGGGCAGCACGTAGGAGCGCGCCGCCGAAGCCGACTGCTCGTGCGTGTCGGGCAGCAGGCCCTTGGCCATCGACATCGGCAGGTAGGGAATCCCCGTTCGTTCGACCAGATTCCTTATTTCGGCGTCCGCCTGCGCGTACGCGGCGCCCTTGCCGAGAATGATCAGGGGTTTGCGGGCGGAGCGAAGCAGGTCCAGGGCGCGCCTGACGGCCTCCGGGGCCGGGATCTGGCGCGGCGCCGGATCGACCACCTTGATCAGCGAGCGGCGGCCGGCTTCGGCGTCGATCGACTGCGGGAACAGCCTGGCCGGCAGGTCGAGATAGACCCCGCCCGGGCGGCCGGAGACGGCGGCGCGGATGGCGCGCGCGACGCCCACGCCGATGTCCTCGGCGTGCAGCACGCGGAAGGCGGCCTTGGCGAGCGGCCTGGCGATCGCGAGCTGGTCCATTTCCTCGTAGTCGCCCTGCTGCAGGTCGACGACCTCGCGCTCGCTCGAGCCGCTGATCAGGATCATCGGGAAGCAGTTGGTGGTGGCGTTCGCGAGCGCCGTCAGTCCGTTTAGGAATCCCGGCGCGGACACCGTCAGGCAGATGCCGGGCTTTTGCGTCATGAAGCCGGCGATCGACGCGGCGTAGCCGGCGCTCTGCTCGTGGCGGAACGAGATCACGCGCATGCCGCAGGCCTGCGCCTTGCGCGTCAGGTCGGTGATCGGGATTCCGGGCAGGCCGAAGATGGTGTCGATGCCGTTTAGCCTGAGGGCATCGATGACGAGGTGAAAGCCGTCGGTGACTTGCATCGCTCCTGCGTCCGGCGTGACGCTCGGCTCGATTACGCTGCCGCCCATGATGGTCTCCTGTGGTACCTGCGCCCCGCGGGGAATGCGCCCTGCGGGAAAGTCGCTATGGTAGTGACACGGGCGCCCGATCGCCCTTGACTGAGGTCAAGGGTTTCAATCGTCTAGAATGACCTCTTTGCGGCACTGCCGCGGCGCTTGTCCGCGAATGGCAACCCTCGCCACCCATCCGCAGCGCAACACCATCCGGCTGCAGCTGCGCCAGAACCCGATCCTGCGCGACATGAGCGCCACGCAGTGGGACGAGCTCGAGCCCCTGCTGGCGGTGGCGGAGTACCGCAAGGGCGACCTGCTGGTGCGCCAGGGCGATACCGAGATGGAGCAGTTCTTCATCCTCGACGGAATGCTCAAGCGGGTGGTTTCGAACGCGCAGGGGCACGAGATGATCCTGCGCTTCGCGGCCGAAACCGAGATGGACCACTCTTACGCAGCCTGGCGGCTGGGCACGCCGGTGCCCTACAGCATCGTTGCGGTGACCAAGGTGCGCGCGGTCGAGCTCGGGCTGCCGCATTGGGTCGAATTTCTCGACCGGAATCCCGAAGTCAAGCAGCGCTTCGAGTACGAGGTCATGAAGCTGATGTCCGAGGTGATGGCGCATACGATCACTCTGCACCTGCTCGACGCCCCCGGGCGCCTGTCGCGCTTCCAGCGCAAGCACGCCGAGCTCGCCGGCCGCATTCCGAAGAAGGAGCTGGCGGCCTACCTCAACCTCACGCCCGAGACGCTTTCGCGCCTCAAGAAGAAGCTCACCCGGCGCTAGCGCGCTAGCGCAGCCTGCGGTACAGCCAGGTGATCAGGGGCCAGAACAGCATGATCATGCTGAGCGCCGTAATGGTCCCGACCAGCCCGTTCGACCAGAAGATCGAAAGGCTGCCCTGCGAGTCGAGCATCGCCTGGCGGAACGAGTTCTCGGCGCGCCCGCCCAGCACGATCGCGAGCACCATCGGCGCCAGCGGATAGTCCAGCTTCTTGAACAGGTAGCCGATGACGCCGAACATCACCATGAAGACCAGGTCGGCCGGCGCATTCGACAGCGTGTAGGAGCCGATGGCGCAGATCACGATGATCAGCGGAGCGATGATCGCGAACGGGATCTTCATGATGCTGGCCCAGAACGGCACCGTCGACAGCACGACGATCAGGCCCACCAGGTTGCCGAGGTAGATCGAGGCGATCAGGCCCCAGACGAAGTCCTTGTGCTCGACGAACAGCAGCGGTCCCGGCTCCAGGCCCCAGATCAGCAGGCCGCCGAGCAGCACTGCGGCGGTCGGCGAGCCCGGGATGCCGAGCGTGAGCATCGGCAGCAGCGCGCTGGTGCCGGCGGAGTGCGCCGCGGTTTCGGGCGCCACCACGCCCTCCAGCATTCCGCTGCCGAACTTGGCGCCGTCCTTCGAGAAGCGCTTGGCCAGGCCGTAGCTCATGAACGAGGCCGGCGTCGCGCCGCCCGGCGTGATGCCGAGCCAGCAACCGACCAGGGTGCCGCGGATGATGGTGACCCAGTACCGGGGCAGCTTCTTCCAAGTCTGCCACACGACGAAGGGGTTGATCCTGGCGTGCTGGCCCTCGAAATGCAGTCCCTTCTCGATCGTCACCAGGATCTCGCCGATGCCGAACAGGCCGATGACCGCGATCAGGAAGTGGAACCCGGTCAGGAGCGTCTGCGTGCCGAAGGTCAGGCGCAGGCCGCCGGTCACTTCGTCGGTGCCCACGCAGGCGAAGGCGAAGCCGAGCATCATGCTCGAGATGACCTTGAACGGCGACTGCCGGCCCATGCCGACGAAGCTGCAGAAGGTAAGCAGATAGACCGAGAAGAACTCCGGCGGGCCGAAGGCGAGCGCGAAGTTCGCCACCACCGGCGCGAGGAAGGTCAGCACGATGGTCGCGATCAGCGCGCCGATGAACGACGAGGTGAGCGAGGCCGTGAGCGCCTCCCCGGCGCGGCCCTGCTTGGCCAGCGGATGGCCGTCGAAGGTCGTCGCCACCGACCACGGCTCGCCCGGAATGTTGAACAGGATCGCGCTGATGCAGCCGCCGAACAGCGCGCCCCAGTAGATCGCCGCCAGCATGATGATCGCGGTCGTGGGCGACATGGAAAACGTCAGCGGCAGCAGGATCGCGATCCCGTTCGCGCCGCCGACGCCCGGCAGGAAGCCGAGCAGGACGCCGAACAGGATTCCGACCACCATGAAGCCCAGATTCGCGGGCGTGAGCAGCACGTCGAAGCCGTGCAGCAGCGAAAGGAACGCGTCCAACTAGACCTCCTCCCTCGGGCCGGCGCAGCGCGCCGGCGTCAATAGCCGAGCCATGCCTCGAACGGGCCTTTGGGCAGCGGCACAAGGAACCAGATTTCGAACACGACGAACAGCACGACCGGCACCGCGATCGCGAACGGAATCGCCTTGTAGGCCGGATAGTGGCCGTGCCACATCATGAAGAAGGCGATGAACAGGGCCATCGAGATGTAGATCCCGATGTAGATCGACAGCACGACGAACACGGCGGTCGGCAGCAGGACCTGCAGCACCATCATCAGCTCGCCGCGCGTGACGAACACGCGCCCGCCGCCGGGCGGCCGCAGCAGCAGCTGCTGCACCAGGGTCCCGGCGCTGGCGGCGAACATGATCAGCGCGACGTAGAACGGAAAATAGCCCGAATCCGGCCCCACGTTCTTGGCCCAGCCGGCGCCCAGGCGATAGCTGGCGATCATCACCACCAGCGCGACGGCCATCAGCATCAGGGCCAGCGCGATGTTCATGCTGCGTTGGGAAACGACGCCGCCTGCTTGCTTTTCGTTGTCCGGGTGATCAGCCATGGCGCGCAGCTCGCATGAGACCGCGGGAGCGCCGCCCGGCGGCGCCCCCGCAGTCCCGGGACGTTGACGATTACTTGTGCAGGAAGCCGGCCTTTTGCATCAGGCCGTGATGCAGCTTGGCCGCATCCACGAGCCAGCGATGGAAGTCGTCGCCGGTCATGAAGCTCTGATTGAAGGCGCCTTTATTCATGTACGCGCTCCATTCCGGCTCCGAGCGGACCTTTTCCAGCAGCTTGACGTAATAGGCGACGGCATCCTGCGGCACGTCCGGCGCCGTCATGATGCCGCGCAGCATCAGGTACTCGATATCGAGCCCGCTCGACTTGCAGGTCGGAATGTCCTCCCACGACATCGTCTTGGTGATCTTCGCGGGATAGGGCATGCGCTTGGAGTCGAACACGCACAGCGGCCGCACGGTGCCCGCGCGCCAGTGCGCGACGCATTCGATCGGGTTGTTGACCGTGGAGTCGATGTGTCCGCCGACCAGCTGGGTGCAGACCTCGCCGCCGCCGTGATACGGCACGTAGGTGAACTTCGCGCCCGTCTGCTGCTCGATCGCCGCGGTGATGATCTGATCCTCCTGCTTCGAGCCGGTGCCGCCCATCTTGAGCTTCATCGGATCCTTCTTGACCGCGTCGATGTATTGCGCCGGGTTCTGGTAAGGCGTCTTCGCGTTCACCCACAGCACGAACTCGTCCAGCGCCATCATCGCGATCGGCGTGTAGTCGGTCCAGCTGAAGGGCGAGCCGGTGGCGAGCGGCGTGGTGAACAGGTTCGAGAGCGTGATGATCAGCTTGTGCGGGTCGCCCCTGGCGTTCTTGACGTAGAGGAAGCCTTCGGCCCCGGAGCCGCCCTTCTTGCTGATGACCACCATCGAAGTCGGCATCAGCTTGTACTTGGTGACGATGCCCTGGATCAGCTGCGCCATCTGCCCGGCGCCGCCGCCGATGCCGGCCGGAACGATCAATTCGACCGTCTTGGTCGGCTCCCAGGCCTGCCCGCTCGCCGGCCAGACCGCTGCCGCCGCCGCCACGACCGCGACCGCCGCCGCCCGGATCAGATTGGTCTGCATGTTCTCCTCCTCATGGTTTATTGACAATATGCTGACGCAATTGTCAACAATATACAGCTTTCAGCTCCTTGACGCCGGTCAAGTGTTCGAAGGCTTGGGCGCCAGCCACATCCCGAGTCCGAGCGTGAGCGCGGCCCCGAACGCGCCGGCCGCTTTGTAGGTGACGATCCAGGCCGCGTTGGCCATCACCCAGCCGCGCAGCGCGGGGTCGGTGGCCATGATCTCGCCCGCGATGTAGCCGAGCAGCGCGCAGCCCAGAGTGATGATCAACGGCAGGCGCTCGATCGTCTTCAGCATCATGCTGCTGCCGAAGACCACGATCGGAATCGACAGCGCCAGGCCCGCCACCAGCAGCGGGATCCTGGCCTGGGCCGGCCCCTGCTCGGCGGCGGCCGCGACCGCGATCACGTTGTCCATGCTCATCACCAGGTCCGCGACGAGGATGGTCTTGATCGCCTGCAGCAGGCCTTCCCCGCCGTCGACCGGTTTCTCGCCGCCTGCGGGCGCCAGCAGCTTGACCCCGATCCACAGCAGCAGCAGGCCGCCGATCAGCTTGACCCATGGCAGCTGCAGCAGCGCCAAGGCGAAGACCGTCAGCACCACGCGCAGCGCGATCGCCGCTGCGCTGCCCCAGAACACCGCCGCGCCCTGCTCGCGCGGCGGCAGCGAGCGCGCGGCGAGCGCGATCACCACCGCGTTGTCGCCCGACAGCAGCAAGTTGACCCAGATGATCGCGCCGAGCGCCTGCCAGAAGGCGAATTCGGTCAGCGCTTCGGGCACCGCGGCGTATTCCTTACAACAACGAAAGGATGATTCTACACGCCGCGCTCCGGCGTCAGAACAGGCCGACCACCTTGCCGTCGATGATGTCGATCTTGTTCGCCGAAGGGACCTTGGGCAGCCCCGGCATCGTCATGACGTCGCCGCAAACCATCACCACGAACTCGGCGCCCGCGGCGAGGCGCACCTCGCGCACGTTGATCACGTGCCCCGAGGGGGCGCCGCGCTTCTGCGCGTCGGTCGAGAACGAGTACTGGGTCTTCGCCACGCATACCGGGTAGTGCCCGTAGCCTTCCTCCTGCAGCTTCTTGATCTGATTGCGCACCTTGCTGTCGGCGGTCACCTCCGAAGCGCGGTAGACGCGCTGCGCGATGTGCGTGATCTTCTCCCACAGCGAATCCTTCTCGTCGTACACGAAGCGAAAGCCGTTCTTCGTGCCGCACAGCTCGACCACGACGCGCGCCAGCTCCTCGGCGCCCTTGCCCCCGTCGCTCCAGTGCGTGGCGACGACCATCGGCACGCCCAGCTTGGCCATGCGCTCCTTCACGAAGTCGAGCTCGCGCGGCGTGTCGAAGGTGAAGCGGTTCATCGACACCACGCAGGGGATGCCGTAGACCTTGCTCACGTTCTCCACGTGCCGCTCGAGGTTGACGATGCCGCGCTCGAGCGCGGTCATGTTCTCCTCGTTTATGGCCTTCAGGTCCGCGCCGCCGTGGTACTTGAGCGCGCGCACGGTTCCCACGATCACCGCCGCGCTCGGGCGCAGGCCGCTCTTGCGGCACTTGATGTCGATGAACTTCTCCGCCCCGAGGTCGGCGCCGAAGCCCGCCTCGGTCACCACGTAGTCGGCCAGCTTGAGCGCCGCCTGGGTGGCGATCACCGAGTTGCAGCCGTGCGCGATGTTGGCGAACGGGCCGCCGTGGATGAACGCGGGGTTGTTCTCCAGCGTCTGCACCAGGTTGGGCTTGAGCGCGTCCTTGAGCAGCACCGTCATCGCGCCGTGGACGTTCAGCTCGCGCGCGGTCACCGGCTTCTGCTCGCGGGTGTAGCCGACCACGATGTTGCCCAGGCGCTTCTTCAGGTCCTCGATCGAGGTCGCGAGGCAGAAGATCGCCATCACCTCGGAGGCGACCACGATGTCGAACCCGTCCTGGCGCGGGTAGCCGTTGCCCGGCCCGCCCAGCGCCACGGTGATGTCGCGCAGCGCGCGGTCGTTCATGTCGACCACCCTCTTCCAGGCGATGCGCCGCACGTCGATGCCGAGCTCGTTGCCGTGGTGGATGTGGTTGTCGAGCGCCGCCGCGAGCAGGTTGTTCGCCAGCCCGATGGCGTTGAAGTCGCCCGTGAAATGCAGGTTGATGTCCTCCATCGGCACCACCTGCGCGTAGCCGCCGCCGGCCGCGCCGCCCTTCATGCCGAACACGGGCCCGAGCGAGGGCTCGCGGATGCAGATCACGGCCTTCTTGCCGATGCGGTTGAGCGCGTCGCCCAGGCCCACGGTGGTGGTGGTCTTGCCCTCGCCCGCGGGGGTCGGCGTCATCGCCGTCACCAGCACCAGGCGGCCGTCCTTGCGGCCCTTGAGCGAGGCGAGGTACTCGAACGAGATCTTGGCCTTGGTGTGGCCGTAGGGCTCGAGGTGGTCCTCCGGAATGCCGAGCTTTTCGAGCGCGACCTTGGCGATGCGCTGCAGCTTCGCAGCCTGTGCGATTTCGATATCAGACGCCATGAATCGTTGACTCCCTTTCGCTGAGTTTCATTTTTTCAGCCGTACATGAGCGCGAGCGTGCCGCCCTTGCCGTAGCCCGGGTCGCCGGGCCGCGCGCCGCCTTTGCTCACTTTCACCGCGCAGTACTTGAACTCGGGGATCTTGCCGAACGGGTCGAGCACCGGGTTGGTGAGCAGGTTGGCCGCCGCCTCGTAGAACGCGAACGGGATGAACACCGCGCCGCGCGGCGTGCCTTCGTCGGCGCGCGCGTAGAGCGAGATCGAGCCGCGGCGCGAGGCGACCGTGATCACGTCCCCGGGCTTCGCCCCCAGGCCGCCCAGATCGAGCGGGTGCAGCGAGGCCACCGGCTCGGGCTCGATCGCGTCCAGCACGCCCGAGCGGCGCGTCATCGCGCCGGTGTGCCAGTGCTCGAGCTGGCGGCCGGTGATCAGCACCATCGGGTAGTGGCGGTCGGGGCGCTCGGCGGCCGGGATCAGGTCGGCGGGCACGAACTTCGCCCTGCCGGTGGCGGTCGGGAAGTGGGTCTGGAACACCACCGGCTCGCCCGGGTCGCCCTCGTTCTCGCACGGGTAGACCACGCAGGAGTCGCGCTCCAGGCGCTCCCAGGTGATGCCCGCGATCGAGCTCATGCCGCGGCGCATCTCGGCGAAGACTTCCTTCGGCTGCGTGTAGCTCCAGTCCAGCCCCAGGCGCTTGGCGATCTCGACGATGATCCACAGGTCCTCGCGCGCCTCGCCCGGCGGCTCGATCGCCTTGCGCGCCAGCTGCACCATGCGGTCGGTGTTGGTGAAGCTGCCGTCCTTTTCCGGAAACGCGCTCGCCGGCAGCACCACGTCGGCCATGTACGCGGTCTCGGTGAGGAAGATGTCCTGCACCACCAGGTGCTCGAGCCCGGCCATCGCCTCGCGCGCGTGCGCCAGGTCCGGGTCCGACATGGCCGGGTTCTCGCCCATGATGTACATGCCGCGGATCTTGCCCGCCTTGGCGGCGTGCATGATCTCGACCACGGTCAGGCCGGGCTTCGAGTCGAGCTCGGCGCCCCACAGCGCCTGGAAGCGCTTCTGCGCCTCCGGATTGTCGACCCGCTGGTAGTCGGGGTACATCATCGGGATCAGGCCCGAGTCCGACGCCCCCTGCACGTTGTTCTGCCCGCGCAGCGGGTGCAGGCCGGTGCCCGGGCGACCGACCTGGCCGGTCATCAGGGTGAGCGCGATCAGGCAGCGCGCGTTGTCGGTGCCGTGCACGTGCTGCGAGATGCCCATGCCCCACAGGATCATCGAGCCCTTGGAGGTGGCGAACATGCGCGCCACCTCGCGGATCGTCTCGGCGGGAATGCCGCACACCGGCGCCATCTTCTCCGGCGCGTAGTCCTTCGCGTTCGCTTTCAGCGCCTCGAAGTTGCTGGTGCGCTGCTTGACGAACTTCTCGTTCACCAGCCCCTCGTCGATGATGGCGTGGATCATCGCGTTGAGCAGCGCGACGTCGGTGTCGGGGTTGAACTGCAGGAAATGCGTCGCGTGGCGCGCGAGCTCGGTGCGGCGCGGGTCGGCCACGATCAGCTTGGTGCCGCGCTGGGCGGCGTTCTTCATCCAGGTCGCCGCCACCGGGTGGTTCACGGTCGGGTTGGCGCCGATGATGAACACCACCTCGGCGCGCAGCACGTCGTTTACCTGGTTCGACACCGCGCCCGAGCCGACGCCCTCGAGCAGCGCCGCGACCGAGGAGGCGTGGCACAGGCGCGTGCAGTGGTCGACGTTGTTGGTGCCGAAGCCCGTGCGCACCAGCTTCTGGAACAGGTAGGCCTCCTCGTTGGAGCCCTTGGCCGAGCCGAAGCCGGCGAGCGCGTAGCGATCCTGATTTCTGATCTTGGAAAGGCCTTTTGAGGCAACTTCCAAGGCCTCCTCCCAGCTTGCTTCGCGGAAGACCTCCGACCAGTTGGCCGGGTCGACCACGAAGTCGGCGCCCTTGGCCACGCCGGGCTTGCGGATCAGCGGCTTGGTGAGGCGGTGCGGGTGGTGCGCGTAGTCGAAGCCGTAGCGCCCCTTGACGCAAAGGCGCCCGTGGTTGGCCGGGCCGTCGCGGCCGGTGACGAAGCGGATCCTGTTGCCGCCCACGTGGTAGGTGAGCTGGCAGCCCACGCCGCAGAACGGGCACAGCGACTCGACCGTCCGGTCGACCTGCGCCAGCGCCGCGTCGCGCGCCGGCGCGAGCGCCCCGGTCGGGCAGGCCTGCACGCACTCGCCGCAGGCGACGCAGGTCGACTCGCCCATCGGGTCGTCGAAGTCGAACACGATCTTGGAGTGCTCGCCGCGAAACGCGTAGCCGATCACGTCGTTTACCTGCTCCTCGCGGCAGGCGCGCAGGCAGCGGGTGCACTGGATGCAGGCGTCCAGGTTCACCGCGATCGCGGGGTGCGTGAGGTCGGCCGGCGGCTGCTTTCTCGCCTCGAACCTGGGCAGGCCCAGGTTCAGCTTGCGCGCCCACCGGTCCAGCTCCGAGTCGAGGCGGTATTCCTTCTCCGGCATGTCCGACAGCAGCAGCTCGAGCACCATCTTCTGCGACGCCAGCGCGCGCGCCGAGTCGGTGGTGACCTCCATCCCGCTCGCGGGAGTGCGGCAGCACGACGGCGCGAGCACGCGCTCGCCCTTGATCTCGACCACGCAGGCGCGGCAGTTGCCGTCCGGGCGCAGGCCCGGCGCGTAGCAAAGGCGCGGGATCTCCACGCCGTGGCGCGCCGCGGTCTCGATGATCGGCTCGTCGGGGCGGCCGACGACGGTCCGGCCGTTGAGCTTGAACTCGACCGGCATGGTGGCGATCTGGTCGCTGCGCGCGCGTTCCATCAGCTCACCTCGTGGGCAAAGAATTTCATCACGCTAAGCGCCGGGTTCGGCGCCGCCTGTCCCAGGCCGCAGATCGACGCGTCCATCATCGCCTGCGACAGCTCCTTCAGCAGCGGCTGGTCCCACCTGCGCTCGCCCATCAGCGCGAGCGCCTTGCTGGTGCCCACGCGGCACGGGGTGCACTGGCCGCAGGACTCGTCGCGGAAGAACCGCATCAGGTTCTGCGCCGCCTGGCTCGCCTTGTCGCGCTGCGACAGGATCACCACCGCCGCCGAGCCGATGAAGCAGCCGTGCGGCTGCAGGGTGTCGAAGTCGAGCGGCAGGTCCGCCAGGCTGGCGGGCAGGATGCCGCCCGAGGCTCCGCCCGGCAGGTAGGCGTAGAGCTCGTGCCCGTCCTGCATGCCGCCGCAGTACTCCTCGATCAGCTCCCTCGCCGTGATCCCGGCCGGGGCGAGGCGCACGCCGGGCCTTTTCACCCGCCCGGAGACCGAGAACGAGCGCAGGCCTTTCCTGCCGTGGCGGCCGTGGCCGGCGAACCACTGCGCGCCGCGCTCGACGATCTCGCGCACCCAGTACACCGTCTCCATGTTGTGCTCGAGCGTCGGGTAGCCGAACACCCCGACCTGGGCGACGTAGGGCGGGCGCAGGCGCGGCATGCCGCGCTTGCCCTCGATCGACTCGATCATCGCCGACTCCTCGCCGCAGATGTACGCCCCCGCGCCGCGGCGCAGGTGGATCGGCGGCAGCGCGCAGGGCGGCTTTGCTTTCAGTTTTCGAAGCTCGTCCTCGAGAATCTTTCTGCACCCGGCGTACTCATCCCTCAGGTAGATGTAGATCTCGCCGACCCCGGCGCACCACGCCGCGACCAGCATGCCCTCGAGGAAGCGGTGCGGGTCGCGCTCGAGGAACCAGCGGTCCTTGAAGGTGCCGGGTTCGCCTTCGTCGATGTTCACCGCCATCAGGCGCGGCGCGGGCTCGGCCGCGACCAGGCGCCACTTGCGCCCGGCGGGGAACCCGGCCCCGCCCAGGCCGCGCAGGCCCGAGTCCTCCATGATCCTGGTGATCTGCTCGCGCGTGCGCTTGCCCGCGAGGCAATCGGCGAGCAGCTTGTAGCCGCCGTGCTTGCGGTAGGCCTGGTAGTCGACATATTCGGTTGCCGGGCAGGCGAGCGACCTGCTCGCGACCGCCTGCGCGACCTTCTCCAGGGTCGCCTCGCCGACCGGGTTCTGCCCCACCACCGCGCACGGCGCGACCTCGCAGCGCCCGACGCAGGGCGCGTGCAGCACCCGCACTTCGGCTCCCAGCACCTCGGGCAGGCGGTGCAGCAGCTCGTGCGAGCCTGCCAGCTCGCAGGCGATCGAGTCGCACACCCGCACCGTCACCGCGGCGGGCTTGGCGCCGTCCTTGACCACGTCGAAGTGGTGGTAGAAGGTCGCCACCTCGTACACCTCCGCCAGCGCCAGGCGCAGCTCCTGCGCCAGCGCCGCCAGGTGCGCGGCCGAGAGCTGGCCGCAAGCGTCCTGGATCCGGTGCAGGTGCTCGATCAGCAGGTCGCGCCGCCGCGGCGCCTCGCCGAGCAGCGCGCGCACCTGCGCCAGGGCCTGCGGGTCGACCGTGCGGCCCTTGAGCGACGACCGGACCCCGCCTTTTGCCTTCTGCTTCACCGCTGCTGCGCCTCCTTCGTTCGTGGCCATTATCCGGCAACGGGTCGCCGCGAACGATTGACTGCGGTCAAGCCGCCGGAGGCGTCGCTGCATATACTTGCGCGCGAAAGGACTTGCTTATATGACAGTCGCGGCAAAGAAAATTCCCGCCACCCTCGTCCCCGGCGACGGCATCGGCCCCGAAATCGTCGCCGCGGTGGTCGAGATCCTCAAGGCCGCCGGCGCCCCCTTCGCCTGGGAGCGCCACGACGGCGGCCTGGCCGCGATCAAGAAGCACGGCGACCCCCTGCCGCCGAAACTGCTCGCCTCCATCGCGCGCACCGGCCTGGCGCTCAAAGGCCCGCTCACCACCCCCGTCGGCGGCGGCTTCCGCTCCGTCAACGTGCGCCTGCGCGAGGCCTTCGGCCTGTTCGCCAACGTGCGGCCCGTGCGCAGCATCGTCCCCGGCGGACGCTACGAAAACATCGACCTGGTCCTCATCCGCGAAAACATCGAGGGCCTCTACCTCGCCTGGGAGCACTACCTCGCCATCGGCAACGACCCGCAGGCGGTGGCCATCTCCTCCGGCGTCAACACCCGCGCCGGCGGCGAGCGCATCGCCAAATTCGCCTACGACTATGCGCTCAAGAACGGCCGCAAGAAAATCACCATCGTCCACAAAGCCAACGTGCTCAAGGCCCTCACCGGCCTGTTCCTCGAAGCCAGCCGCGCCACCGGCGAGAAATACAAGAAAAAACTCAAGACCGACGACCGCATCGTCGACGCCTGCGCCATGCAGCTCGTGCTCAACCCCTGGCAATTCGACGTCATCCTCACCACCAACCTCTTCGGCGACATCCTCTCCGACCTCATGGCCGGCCTGGTCGGCGGCCTCGGCATGGCCCCCGGCGCCAACATCGGCGCCAAAGCCGCCATCTTCGAAGCCGTCCACGGCTCCGCCCCCGACATCGCCGGCAAAGGCATCGCCAACCCCCTAGCTCTGCTGCTCGCCGCCTGCCTCATGCTCGACCACGTCGGCAAGAAACCCATCG
>DATIZK010000017.1:0-27951 GCA_035517095.1 Burkholderiales bacterium | reverse complement strand
ATCACGTCCTGGCTCGGCACGTCGAGCACCAGCGTGCGCAGGTCCATGCGCACCATCTGCTGGATGCCCGGGATGACCAGGATCAGTCCAGGCCCCTTCACCCTCTGGAAGCGCCCGAGCAGGAAGATCACGCCGCGCTCGTACTCGCGCAGGAAGCGCAGCGACATGACCGCCAGCACGATGACGATGATCAGCACGCCGTAGCCGAAGCTGAAGCCGAAGTTGAACATTGCTATCCTCCCAGGTGGTTGTCCGGTTCGGGCGCGACGTCGAGCAGCAGGCCCTCGATCGCCGTGACGCGCAGTTTCTGCCCCTTGCGCACCGGGCCGCCCGCGCGCACGCGCCAGTTCTCGCTGTGCACCCGCGCCCAGCCCTCGCCGCTGAAATCCTCCAGCGCCACCGCGCTCGCGCCGATCATCTCCTCGCGCCCGGTAACCACCGGTCTCCTGCGGCCCCGCACCAGCATCCCGATCACCAGGATGAGGAACGCGGCGCTCGCCACCGCGATGCCGCCGATCAGCGCATAGGGGATCCCGAACCCGGGGGCATCGGTGTCGATCAGGATGATCGAGCCGATCACGAACGCGATCAGCCCCCCGATGCCGAGCGAGCCGAACGCGGGCAGGAAGGCCTCGCCGATCATGAACGCGATGCCGAGCAGGATCAGCGCCAGCCCGGCGTAGTTGACCGGCAGCAGCTGGAAGGCGTACATCGCCAGCAGTATCGCGATCACGCCGACCACGCCGGGCAGCACCATGCCCGGATTGGAGAACTCGTAGATCACGGCGTAGATCCCGAGCAGCACCAGCAGGTATGCCACGCTCGGATTGGTGATCACGCTCAGCAGCTTGGTGCGCCAGCCGACCTCGAAGGTCTCGACCTTGGCGCCCGTCAGCTGCAGGCTGCGCTCGACGCCGTCCGCCTCGACCTTGCGCCCGTCGAGCTTGGCGAGCAGCGCCGGAACGCTGTCGGCGATGAAATCGACCACGTGGATCTTCAGCGCCTCGCTCGCCGACAGGCTCACCGCCTCGCGCACCGCGCGCTCGGCCCATTCGGCGTTGCGCCCGCGCTTCTGCGCCAGGCCGCGGATGTAGGCCGAGGCGTCGTTCACCATCTTGTGCTCGAGCGTGCTGCCGCCCTCCTCACCCTTGTTGCCCTTCTTGTCGCTCTTGTCCGGCGCGGGGCTGGAGGGCGCGCCGATCGAGATCGGAGTCGCCGCGCCCAGGTTGGTTGCCGGCGCCATCGCGGCAAAGTGGCTGGCATAGAGGATATAGGTCCCGGCGCTCGCGGCGCGCGCCCCGGAGGGTGCGACATAGGCCGCCACCGGCACCGGCGAGGCGAGGATGTCCTTGATGATCGCGCGCATCGCCGTGTCGAGCCCGCCCGGGGTGTCCATCCTGAGCACCACCAGCTGCGCGCCGTCCTTGCGCGCCGCTTCCAGCCCGCGGTGGACGTAATCAGAAGTCGCCGGCCCGATCGCGCCGTCGATCGTCAGCACCATCACCGGCGCCGGCGCCGCGAGCGCGGCAGCGAACGGCAGTCCCAGGGCGATCGTGAACCAGGCCGACAGGGTCCTCACACGTTCGACTATAGACCAACCGCGCGGCTCGATTCCGGGGTCGGCCGTAACCGGTATTCGCGCCCGTCGTGCGCGATCACCGGCTCGCGCCGGTCGCGAATCAGCATCCTGCTGTCGACCCGGCTGGCGGGCTCGGGCTGGGTGGGGCGCCCGCTGTCGGATAGCGCCTTTACCATCATGGACCCAAACGCCAATCATTCGCTTTAATGACGTCAACGGTGAGAAGTTGCATGTCTCTCCTTTTAAATCATGAAGTTCCTTGATCTAGCGCAAAACGCCGCTCAGGTCCCGTTGCAAACTGGGACGGGATTGGATGATAATCATTATCGTTTCGTACCGCCTATCAAGCCCGCGCATGTACGTCTGCATCTGCAACGCCGTCACCGAACGCCAAGTGCGCGAGTGCGCGCGCGACGGTGCGTGCACGCTCGACGAACTCGCGTTCCAGCTCGGCGTCGCCACCTGCTGCGGCCGCTGCCGGGAGTGCGCGCAAGCGCTGCTCGCCGAGCACCACGCGGCGCCATCGCCGCTGCCCTGCCCGGCGTAGATCGATTGACCGTGGCGCGCGCCTACGGTCGAATTGCGCATTCGACCCACTAGAGGCATTCCATGAAGGGCGACAAGAAGGTCATCCAGCACCTGAACAAGGTGCTCTACAACGAGCTCACCGCGATCAACCAGTATTTCCTGCACGCCCGGATGTTCGGCAACTGGGGGCTGAAAAAGCTCGAGGAGCACGAAAAGGGCGAGTCGGTGGACGAGATGAAGCACGCCGACCGGCTGATCGAGCGCATCCTGTTTCTCGAGGGCCTGCCCAACCTGCAGGATCTGGGCAAGCTGGCGATCGGCGAGGCCGCGCCCGAGGCGCTCGAGTGCGACCTCAAGCTCGAGCGCGCCGCGCACCCGGACCTGAAGGCCGCAATCGCACACTGCGAGGCGGTGGCAGACTACGTTTCGCGCGAGCTGCTCGAGGCGATTCTCGAATCCGAGGAAGAGCACATCGACTGGCTCGAGACCCAGCTCGAGCTGATCGCCAAGGTCGGCGCACAGAACTGGCTGCAGTCGCAGATGTAACGGGGAGGCGGCGCGGGAACCGCTAGAATGGCGGCTCGTCCCGCAACGCCCCCCCCGTGAAACAGGAACAGCTCCCCGGCGACGCGATCGTCATTCGCGGCGCGCGCCAGAACAACCTCAAGAACCTGACCCTGTCCCTGCCCGCCGGCGAGCTGCTGGTGGTCACCGGCGTATCGGGCTCGGGCAAGTCCTCGCTCGTGTTCGACACCCTCTACGCCGAGGGCCAGCGGCGCTACGTCGAGACTTTCAGCCCCTACGCGCGCCAGTTCCTCGACCGCATGGACAAGCCGCAGGTCGACGCGATCGAGGGCATTCCGCCGGCGATCGCAATCGATCAGACCAACCCGGTGCGCACTTCGCGCTCGACGGTCGGCACCATGACGGAGCTGAACGATCACCTCAAGCTCCTCTACGCGCGCGCGGCGACGCTCTATTGCCGCGGCTGCGGCAAGCCGGTGGCGCGCGACACGCCGGACTCCGTCTTTGGCGCGCTCCAGGCGCGCTGCGCCGCGCACGGCGACCCGCGCCTGGTGATCGCGTTCCCGGTGCCGGTGCCGAAGAATTTCAGCGAACAGGAGGTGCTGCAGCTGCTCGAGCGCCAGGGCTACAGCCGAATCCATTCGCGCAGCAAGGGGCTGCTGGAGGTGGTGCAGGATCGCCTGCGGCTCGCGGGCGCCGAACGCGCGCGCGTGATCGAGGCGCTGGAAGCCGCGCTGCGCGTGGGCCAGGGCAAGGTAAACGTCCACGCCGAAAACCAGACCTGGAAATTCTCCTCGGATCTGCACTGCGCGGAGTGCGACATCCACTACTCCGACCCGGTGCCGGCGGCGTTCTCGTTCAACTCGCCGCTCGGGGCCTGCGAAACCTGCCGCGGCTTCGGGCGCGTGATCGGAGTCGACTTCGGGCTGGTGATACCTGACGAGTCGAAGACCCTGCGCCAGGGCGCGGTGCGGCCGTGGCAGACCGCGAGCTTCAAGGAATGCCAGGACGACCTGGCGAAGTACGCGAAGAAGCGCGGCATTCCGCTCGATACGCCGTTCCGGGAAATGAGCGCGTCACAGAAAGAATGGGTATTGGAGGGGGAAAGCGACTGGGTGAGCTGGCGCAAGAGCTGGCCCGGCACCTGGTACGGCGTGCGGCGTTTCTTCAAGTGGCTCGAGTCGAAAGCCTACAAGATGCACATCCGGGTGCTGCTGTCGAAGTACCGGGCGTACACCGAGTGCGAGGCTTGCGGCGGGACGCGGCTCAAGCCGGACGCGACGCTGTGGCGCATAGGGCCGCATTCGATCCACGACCTGATGTTGCTGCCGATCGAGCGCGTGCGCGCCTTCGTCGACGCGCTCGCGCTGCCCGCGCCGGCGGACGAGGCGACCGGGCTGCTGCTCACGGAATTGCGCTCGCGGCTGAGGTACCTGTGCGAGGTCGGGCTGTCCTACCTCACGCTCGACCGCCAGTCGCGCACGCTCTCGGGCGGCGAGGTGCAGCGCATCAACCTGACCACCGCGCTCGGCACCTCGCTCGTGAACACCCTGTTCGTGCTCGACGAGCCCTCGATCGGGCTGCACCCGCGCGACATGGGACGCGTGATCGAAGTGATGCGGCGGTTGCGCGACGCAGGCAACTCGCTGGTGGTCGTGGAGCACGACCCGCAGATCATGTTCGCCGCCGACCGCATCCTCGACATGGGCCCCGGCCCGGGCGAGCGCGGCGGCGAGGTGGTGTTCTTCGGCGCGCCGCAGGAACTGAAGCAGTGCGACACCCTGACCGCGGAGTACCTGTCGGGACGGAGACGCGCAGATGAGGGGCCGAATCAATCCGTTCCCCCGGAAGAATACATTCATGTTGAAGGCGCGTCCGAGCACAACCTGAAGAACTTCGACCTCGCGATCCCGCTCCAACGCCTGGTCTGCGTCACCGGCGTCTCGGGCTCGGGCAAGTCGAGCCTGGTCGAGGACGTGCTCTACCGCGCGCTGCTCAAGGCCAAGGGCAAGGCGACCGAGGCGCCGGGCGCGCACCGCGCGCTCGCCGGCGCGGAGAAGGTCTCCGAGGCAGTGATGGTCGACCAGTCGCCGATCGGCAAGACCACGCGCTCCAACCCCGCGAGCTACGTCGGCGCCTGGGACGCGATCCGCGCCCTGTTCGCCCGCGCCCCGCTCGCCAAGGAGCGCGGCTACACGCCCGGCACCTTCAGCTTCAACGCCGGCAACGGCCGCTGCCCGACCTGCGGCGGCAACGGCTTCGAGCACGTCGAGATGCAGTTCCTGTCCGACGTCTACCTGCGCTGCCCCGACTGCGACGGCAAGCGCTTCCGGCCCGAGGTGCTCGAGGTCGCGCTGCGCGGCAAGAGCATCTCCGACGTGCTCGAGATGACCGTGTCCGAGGCGCTCGCGTTCTTCGCCGGCGAGCGCGAGGTCGAGGCGCGCCTCGCGCCGCTCGCCGACGTCGGGCTTGAGTACCTGCGCCTGGGCCAGCCGGTGCCGACCCTGTCGGGCGGCGAAGCCCAGCGCCTAAAGCTCGCCGGCCACCTGGCGCAGGCGAAATCGGGGTCGGAACCGAATAAATTATTCCTGTTCGACGAGCCGACCACCGGCCTGCACTTCGACGACATCGCCAAGCTGCTCAAGGCCTTCCGCCGCCTGCTTGCGGCCGGCCACTCGCTGGTGGTGATCGAGCACAACCTCGACGTGATCCGCGCCGCGGACTGGATCGTCGACCTCGGCCCCGAAGGCGGCGAAGCCGGCGGTGCGCTGGTGTGCGAAGGCACGCCCGAACGGGTCATGCGGCACGAGACTTCCCACACCGGGAAAGCTTTGAGGGAATATGAAAATGCATTTCTGCAGGAAACAAAAAAGGAAAGCATAAATGAATCCCCCACCCGTTACCTCGGGCACGTCATCCGCATCCACAACGCGCGCGAGCACAACCTGAAGTCGATCGACGTCGAGATCCCGCGCAACCGCTTCAGCGTGGTGACCGGCGTGTCGGGCTCGGGCAAGTCGACGCTCGCGTTCGACATCCTGTTCGCCGAAGGGCAGCGGCGCTACCTCGAGTCGCTCAACGCCTACGCGCGCCAGTTCGTGCAGGCCGCCTCGCGTCCCGACGTGGACGCGATCTGGGGCATTCCGCCGACGGTCGCGATCGAGCAGCGCACCAGCCGCGGCGGCAGGAAGAGCACGGTCGGCACGCTGACCGAGATCCACCACTTCCTGCGCCTGCTGTTCGTCAAGCTGGGCACCCAGCATTGCCCCGATTGCCGGGTCCCGATCGAGCCGCAGAGCCAGGACGCGATCGCCGCGCGCATCCTGCGCGACTACCGCGGCCAGCGCATCGGCCTGCTCGCGCCGCTGGTGGTGAACCGCAAGGGCGTGTACACCGATCTCGCGAAGTGGGCCAGGGCGAAGGGCTTCGCCAGCCTGCGGGTGGACGGCGCTTTCCTGCCTCTGGATCCCTTTCCGCGCATCGACCGCTTCAAGGAGCACACGATCGAGCTGCCGGTCGCCGACCTGCGCGTCGCGCCCGACAACGAGCGCGCGCTGCGCGAGGCGCTGGCGACCGCACTCGAGCTCGGCAAGGGCACGGTGCATCTGCTGGCGGACCTCGACGCGCTGGTCAAGGCCGCGTCGAAAGCAAGGGGAACGGTCGAGCTCGTGCTGCACCAGGCGCAGTTCTCGACCAAGCGCGCCTGCCCCTCCTGCGGGCGCAGCTTCGCCGAGCTCGACCCGCGCCTGTTCTCCTACAACTCCAAGCACGGCTGGTGCCCGTCGTGCTACGGCACCGGCCTGAAACTCGCCGACGTCGGCTGGGACGAGGAGCGCTCGCGCAACGGCACCGAGGACCACGTGCTCGACTCGTGGATCGAGTGGCTCGAAGTCGACGAGCCCTGCCCCGACTGCGCCGGCAAGCGCCTCAACCCCGAAGCGCTCGCGGTGACCTGGCGCGGCCGCTCGATCGCCGACTACGGCGCGCTGCCGGTCGAGGCGCTGGCGCGGCAGTTCGCGCAGCTGGCGCTCGAAGGCCGCGAGCGCGAGATCGCGCGCGACCTGGTGGCCGAGCTGCAGAGCCGCCTGGGATTCCTGCGCGAGGTCGGGCTGGCCTACCTGACGCTGGACCGCTCGGCGCCGACGCTCTCGGGCGGCGAGGCGCAGCGCATCCGCCTCGCCGCCCAGCTCGGCTCGAACCTGCGCGGCGTGTGCTACATCCTGGACGAGCCGACCATCGGCCTGCACCCGCGCGACAACCGGATCCTGCTCGAGGTGCTGGAGAAGCTCGAGGCCAAGGGCAACACCCTGGTGGTGGTCGAGCACGACGAGGAGACGATCCGCCGCGCGCACCACGTGATCGACCTCGGCCCCGGCGCCGGCAAGCTCGGCGGGCGCGTGATCGGCGCCGGCTCGGCCGAAGACCTCATGCGCCTGCCAGATTCGCTCACCGGCAGGTTCCTCGCCGCGCCGCTCAGGCATCCGCTGCAGCCGCGCCGGCCGGTATCTCCCAGGGGCGATGCGCTCGAGGTCAAGGGCGCGTTCCTGCACAACCTGAAGGACGTGGACCTGCGCCTGCCGCTCGGGCGCCTGACGGTCCTGACCGGCGTGTCCGGCTCGGGCAAATCGACCCTCGCGCGCGACGTTCTGCTGAAGAGCCTCGAGCAGCAAGCCCCGGTCGGCTGCCGCGCGCTCAAGGGCGAAGTCGCGCGCGTGCTCGAGGTCGACCAGGCGCCGATCGGCAAGACGCCGCGCTCCTGTCCCGCGACGTACGTCGGGTTCTGGGACCAGGTGCGCAGGCTGTTCGCCGACACCGCCGAGGCGCGCATGCGCGGCTGGAGCGCGAGCCGCTTCTCGTTCAACACCAAGGGCGGGCGCTGCGAGGCCTGCGAAGGCCAGGGGATCAAGAAGATCGAGATGTCGTTCCTGCCCGACGTCCGCATGAGCTGCGAGGCCTGCGGCGGGCAGCGCTTCAACCCGGAGACGCTCGCGCCGCGCTGGCGCGGCAGGAACATCGGCGAAGTGCTCGCGATGAGCGTCGACGAAGCGGTCGCGTTCTTCGCCGCGCAGCCCTCGATCCACCACGCATTGCGGCTGCTGCAGGACGTCGGCCTGGGCTACCTCACGCTCGGCCAGCAGAGCCCCACGCTCTCGGGCGGCGAGGCGCAGCGCATCAAGCTCGTCACCGAGCTGGCCAAGGTGCGCGCCGAAACACATACCCTGTACGTGCTAGACGAGCCGACCGTCGGGCTGCACATGGCGGACGTCGAGAAGCTGCTGCGCGTGCTGCACCGCCTGGTCGACGCCGGCAACACGGCGCTGGTGATCGAGCACAACCTCGACGTCATGGCGGAAGCGGACTGGATCGTCGACCTCGGCCCCGAGGGCGGCGACGCCGGCGGGCGCGTGGTGCTGCAGGGCGCGCCGGAGAACTTTTCGCCCGCAACCAAGTCCCACACCGCGCAGGTGCTGTCGGCGTTCCTCGCTCAACGATCGAGCGCGGTGTAAGGTGGCGCCATGAGACTGGCTTATCTATTCCTTTTGTCGCTTGTGCTGTCCGCGTCGGCCGCGGGCGCCGAGGAGCTCGGCCCGGACGCGCTCGTGCGCCAGATCACCGACCAGGTGATGGACGCGATCCTGAAGGACAAGGCGCTGCAGGCGGGCGACAAGCAGAAAGCGCTCGCCCTGGCCGAGGCCAAGATCCTGCCGCATATCGACTTCCGCGCCATGACCCAGCTCGCGCTGGGACGCAACTGGCGCATCGCCAGCGCCGCCCAACGGGACCAGATCGTCGACGGATTCCGCGACATGCTGGTGCGCACCTACTCGAACGCGATCGGCGCCTACCGCGGGCAGAAGATGGAGGTCAAGCCGACGCGCATGGAGCCGGGCGACACCGACGTCACGGTGCGCAACAGCTACATCAGCCCCGGGCAGCCGGCGGTCCAGGTCGACTACCGCATGGAAAAGACGCCCGACGGCTGGAAGATCTACGACATCGTGTTCGACGGCGTCAGCCTGGTGGCCACCTACCGCAGCGAGTTCGCGCAGCAGGTGCGCGATGGCGGGATCGAGGGCCTGATCGCGCGCCTTGGCCAAATGAACGGCGCCGCTCACAAGTAGTGAGAGTGTCGGCGCCGCCCGACATCTCGACATCGGGCCGCAAGCGTGAGCAGAATTGAGTCCTCGCCCTTCACCTTCCCTGCGGACACCTGAATGATCTCGCTCACCGTCAACGGCAAGAGAAAGAATCTCGACCTCGACCCCGACACCCCGCTGCTGTGGGTGCTGCGCGACGAGCTCGGCCTGACCGGCACCAAATTCGGCTGCGGCGCACAGCTCTGCGGCGCGTGCACCGTGCACCTCGACGGCAAGCCGGTCCGCTCCTGCGGCACGCCGCTGTCGCAGGCCGAGGGCAAGCACGTGCTGACCATCGAGGGGCTGCACTACAGCCACGTCGGCAAGGCGGTGCAGAAGGCCTGGATCGAGAACGACGTGCCGCAGTGCGGCTACTGCCAGAGCGGCCAGATCATGAGCGCAACCGCGCTGCTGACGCAGAACAAGGCGCCAAGCGACGCCGACATCGACTCCGCGATGAGCGGCAACATCTGCCGCTGCGGCACCTACAACCAGATCCGCGCCGCGATCAAGGATGCGGCCGCGGTGCTCAAGGGCTGAGGGGGCGCGATGAACACGAGATTCAAGCCTGCGCGCCGCCGCTTTCTCAAGGCCGGCGGCGTCAGCGGCGGCGCTCTGGTGATCGGCTTCGTCCTGCCAGCGGCGGGACGCCTGGCCGAGGCGGCGCAGGCGTTCAGCCCCAACGCCTACCTGCGCATCGCCGCCAACGGGCGCGTGACCGTGGTCTGCGGCCTGTCCGAGATGGGCCAGGGCGTGCTGACCGCGATTCCGATGCTGGTGGCGGAGGAGCTGGACGCAGACTGGGACAAGGTGAGCGTGGAGCAGGCGCCGGTCGACAAGGCCTTCGCCAATCCGATATTCGGCATGCAGGCCACCGGCGGCTCGACCTCGGTGCGCGCCAACTGGGAGCCGATGCGCAAGGCCGGCGCCGCCGCGCGCGAGATGCTGGTTGCCGCGGCGGCCCAGGCCTGGAAGGCGAAGCCCGCCGAGTGCCGCACGGCGAAGGGAATGGTGATCCACAAGAGCGGCCGCAAGCTCTCCTACGCCAGGCTCGTCGCCAGGGCCTCGAAGCAGCCCGTGCCGGCCGACCCGCGGCTCAAGAATCCGAACGACTTCGCCCTGCTGGGGCACGGCCTGAAGCGCCTGGACACGCCGCCGAAGGTCGACGGCAGCGCCAAGTTCGGCCTCGACGTGCGCCTGCCCGGGATGCTGATCGCGGTGCTCGCCCGCCCCCCGGTGCCCGGCGGCAAGGCGCTCTCGTTCGACGACCGCAAGACGCGCGCGGTGCGCGGCGTGAAACAGGTGCTCCAGACCCCGCACGGCGTCGCGGTGCTCGCCGACGGCTACTGGGCGGCGAGCAAGGGCCGCGACGCGCTCGAGATCAAGTGGGACGACGGCCCGCACGCCGGCCTGTCGTCCGAAAAGATCTCGCAAACGCTGGCCGACGCGACCGCGCAGCCGGGCAAGGTCGGCCGCAACGAGGGCGACGTCGACGCCGCCGCGCCGGCCAGGACGCTCGAGGCGGTGTACGAAGCGCCCTACCTCGCGCACGCCTGCATGGAGCCGATGAACTGCACCGCCTGGGTGAAGCCGGGCGAGGTGGAGATCTGGGCTGGCACCCAGTCGCAGGGTCCGACCCAGGGCATCCTGGGCCAGGTGGCGAGTGTCGATCCGGGCAGGGTGAAGGTGCGCACCATGTACCTCGGCGGCGGCTTCGGCCGGCGCTTCGCGCCCGACTTCACCATCGACGCCACGATCCTTTCGAAAATGTCCGGCAAGCCGGTGAAGCTGGTCTATTCGCGCGAGGACGACATGCGCGCCTATTACTACCGCCCGGCCTCGGTGACGCGCTTCAGCGCCGGGCTGGACGCGGGCGGCAACCCGGTGAGCCTGCGCGCGCGCGTCGCCTCGCCCTCGATCATGGCCGGCTCCGGCTTCATGAAGCTGCCGCCCAACGGCGTCGACAGCTTCGCGGTCGAGGGCATCGAGGACCTGCCCTACGACATTCCCAACCTGCGCATCGAGTATTCGCAGCAGGAGCCGGGCGTGCAGGTCTGGTTCTGGCGCTCGGTCGGGCACTCGCAGAACATCTTCTTCAGCGAAAGCTTCATCGACGAGCTGGCGCACGCGGCGGGCAAGGATCCGTTCGAGTTCCGCCGCGCGCTGCTCGGCAAGCAGCCGCGCTACAAGGGCGCGCTCGAGCTGGCGGCCGAGAAGGCCGGCTGGGGCTCGCCGCTGCCCGCCGGCGTGCAGCGCGGCATCGCGGTGGCGCAGTCCTTCGGCAGCTACGTGGCGGAGGTGGTCGAGGCGTCGGTGGCCGACGACGGGCAGGTGAAGGTGCGGCGCGTGGTGGCCGCGGTCGACTGCGGCATGACGGTCAACCCCGCGATCATCCGGCGCCAGATCGAGAGCGCGATCGTGTACGGCCTGAGCGCGGCGCTCTACGGCCGCATCACGTTCAAGGACGGCAAGGTCGAGCAGGGCAACTTCGACAGCTACCCGGTGCTGCGCATGAGCGAGATGCCGATCGTCGAGGTGCACATCGTGCCGAGCAGCGAGAAGGTGGGCGGCATCGGCGAGCCCGGCCTGCCGGCGCTCGCGCCGGCGCTCACCAGCGCGATCTTCGCCGCCACCGGCAAGAGGATTCGCAAGCTCCCGATCGATACGAGCGAACTGAAACGCGCGTAATTTGTTGCCTAGCCTAGCTTCAAATTGAAGGGCGTTTCCGCCCCGCTCTCCTGATCGAACTGGCTGCGCTGGGCGAAATTCAGGTTCCTGCCGTAGACGTGGAGCGACAGCGTGGTGCGCTCGCCTTCGTTGATCACGCTATGGATGGCGTCGCTCGGAAACGCCATCGCCTGCCCGGCGCCGACGACCCGTTCGCCGCGCCGCTCGAGGCGCTCGCCGCGGCGCAGCCAGAGAATGTTCTTTTCCTCGCCGTCGACCCCGGCGATCACGGCCCAGGTCCCGTGGTTGTGGGGCGGCGCGCCGCGTTGGGGGAGCCACGATGCCGCGATGAGCCACAGGCCGTGCTCCGGCTCCTCGTGCAGCACGTGCACGCCGAAGCCCTGCTCCGGATTGCATTCGTAGTATTCGGACCTCACCCAGGTGGGCGAGCGCGCCAGCCGCTCGGCGAGCGGCTTGATACGCTGCACGACGGCCGTTTCACCGAGTTCCTCGGACACCGCCGCTCGCAGGTCCTTCACGAATTCGGATACGCCATAGCTCATGAAGCGCACCTCCTGGCCGGCAAGGTAAGGAACATCGAAGGATAAGTCCAATGCATTAGTGTTCTAGAATCCATGCTCATGACGCATGATCCGGACCATCGCCGCCTGCGCGCCTTCGTCACGGTCGCGGAACGTAGCAGCTTTTCCGCCGCCGCCGCGGCGCTGCATATCACACAGCCCGCCCTATCGCGCCGCATCGCCGAGCTCGAGTCCGCGCTCGGACTGCGCCTGTTCGAGCGCACCAGCCGGCGCGTCGCGCTCACGCAAAGCGGCCAAGATTTGCTGGCACGCTGCCGGGACCTTCTGACGATCGGGGAGGCGCTGCACGAGCGCGCACGTGCTCTCGCGGGGGGCAAGGCCGGAACGCTCCGCGTGGGCTGTGCACCCATGAACATGGAACGCGTGGTGGCGCCCCTGATCGCGCGCTACCGCGAGCGGTGTCCGGAGGTCGACTTACAGCTGTTCGAGCAGGGTGGAGAGCGCGCGCAGCAAGCGGTCCTGCGCGGCGATCTGCACGTCGCGGTGGCCAGTCCCACGGAGCCGCGGCTGCAAGCGCGACTGCTATTTCCGTGGCGCCTGCTCGCGGTGGTGCCGCGCGGGCGCCCCGGGCACCCGTTGGCGCGCGGCCGGACCGTCGACATCGTCAAGCTCGCGCAGGAGCCGATTCTCACGCTGCCCGCGGGCTTCGGCACGCGCGCCCTGTTCGATGCGGGCTGCGAGACGGCAAGCGTTCGTCCGGCGATCAGAATGGAAGCGACCGCGGCGCAGACCCTCCTCGCGGCGGCTCAGGCGGGCTACGGCGTCGCGGTCGTTCCCTCCGTGCTCATCATGAACAGGCGCGCCGTGAAAGCGCTGCCGGTTCTCGCGGCCGGCAAGTCGCTCGGCCGGTGGCTCGCGGTGGTGTGGAATGCCCAGCGCCACCAGCCCGCGTATCTGGCCGAATTCGTCGATCTGCTGGCCGGCGCGCTGAAGCGAGACTATCCGGGCCGCCAGTACGGCTATGCGCCGGCGGTCGAGCCGCCGCGTTCCGCCAAGGTTCTGCACAGAGCGCCGTAATTGCATATATAATGCGAACCAAGGTTTCTGTTGCGCGCGTTCCGGTTAGCGTCTCAGTGGTTTCCCGGCCCGTCCTGGGCTGCGAATCAAAAAAACCTGAAACCAGATCTGCCTGAGCCGGTTAATTGCAGGCCGATCGTCAGGAGATCGTTATTACTACGCCATTCGAAGGCCTCGGCCTTTCCGCCGCGCTCGTGCGCGCCGTAGCCGACCAGGGCTACACCGAACCCACCCCCATCCAGACTCAGGCCATCCCGGTCGTGCTCGCCGGGCGCGACCTGCTCGCCGCGGCGCAGACCGGCACCGGAAAGACCGCCGGCTTCGTGCTGCCGATGCTGCAAAGGCTCGGCGCGGCCGCGGGAACCCACCGCGCGGTCAGGGCGCTCATCCTCGTTCCGACGCGCGAGCTCGCGGCCCAGGTGCAGCAGAGCGTGCGCACCTACGGCGCGCACCAGCACCTGCGCGCCGCAGTGATTTTCGGCGGCGTGGGCATCAACCCGCAGATCGCCGAGCTGCGGCGTGGCATTGAAATCGTCGTCGCCACCCCTGGCCGGCTGCTGGACCACGTGCAGCAGAAGACGATCGACCTGAGCAAGGTCGAGATCCTGGTGCTGGACGAGGCCGACCGCATGCTCGACATGGGCTTCATTCCGGACATCCGCCGCATCCTCGCGCTGCTGCCAAAGCAGCGCCAGAACCTGCTCTTCTCGGCCACCTTCCCGGACGAGATCCGCAGGCTCGCGGCCGGCTTCATGCACGATCCGGTCACGGTCGAGGTCGCGCGCCGCAACACCCCGGCCGAGCTGGTGGCGCAGGTCGCGCACCCGGTCGACGCGGCGCGCAAGCGCGAGCTGCTGGCGCACCTGGTGAAATCGAACGACTGGCGCCAGGTGCTCGTGTTCACCCGCACCAAGCACGGCGCGAACCGGCTCGCCGAGCAGCTCGAGCGCGACGGCATCGAGGCCGACGCGATCCACGGCAACAAGAGCCAGAACGCGCGCACCCGGGCGCTCAAGCGCTTCAAGGACAACGAGCTGCGCGTATTGGTGGCGACCGACATCGCCGCACGCGGGCTCGACATAGAATTCCTGCCGCACGTTGTGAACTACGACCTGCCGCACGTGGCCGAGGACTACGTGCACCGCATCGGCCGCACCGGCCGCGCCGGCAGCTCGGGCGAAGCGGTGTCCCTGGTCGGGCACGAGGAGCGGCCGCTGCTCGCGGCGATCGAGCGGCTGATGAATCGAGAGGTCGAGAAGAAGATCGTCCCCGGCTTCGAGCCGGGAACCGCGCCGGCGCGCCCGCGCGAGCCCGAGCACCGCCCGCGCCGGGAAGGACCGCGCCAGGCCCGGCCGCGCCGTCCGGCGCGCGCGGCGCAGGGCGCGCATCGCCCCGGCCGCCCCAACGGCGATCAACGCGGGGAATTGCGTCCCTATCGTACCGAAGAGTACGAGGCGCAGCTGCGTGAAGCGCGCATGCGTGCGCGCGAGGACGCGGAGTACGTCCCGGAGCCCGCGCGCCCGTCCCAGCCGCAGGCGCCGCGCGAGCCGCGCCGCCCGGTGGTGACGCACAAGAAGCAGCGCGCAGTGCTGCTCGGCACGCCGCGCCGGGAAGACAACGGTTGAAGCGGCTGATTCGTAGCGCCCGTTCGGCTAGACTAGGCGGCTGAATGCGCGAGCCCCAACCGCAGACGATCTACCTCAAGGACTACTCCCCGCCCGCCTTCCTGGTCGAGCACGTGGCGCTCGACGTCGACATCCGGGAAGACGACGCCCTGGTGCAGGCGAAGCTGCGCATCCGGCGCAACCCGAAGGCGAGCGACGGCAAGGCGCCGCTTGCGCTCGACGGCGACGAGCTCGAGCTGATCTCGGTCGCGATCGACGGCACGCTGCTGCGCGACAACGCCTACTCGCTCGACCCCGAGCGGATGGTGATCTCCGCCGTGCCCGATGCGTTCACGCTCGAGACCGTGTCGCGCATCGTGCCGCACAAGAACACCAAGCTCGAGGGCCTGTACGCGATCAAGAACGGCTTCGTCACCCAGTGCGAGGCGCAGGGTTTCCGCCGCATCACCTGGTTCATCGACCGCCCCGACGTGATGGCGCGCTATCGCGTCACGATCCATGCCGCCAAGGCCGCCTACCCGGTGCTGCTGTCCAACGGCAACCTGGTCGCCGCCGTCGACGAGCCCGGCGGGCGCCATAGCGCGACCTTCGAAGACCCCTTCCCCAAGCCGTGCTACCTGTTCGCGCTGGTGGCGGCCAAGCTCGAGCTGCTCGAGGACCGCTACCGGGACAAGAAGCTGTTCGTCTACGTCGAGCCGGGCAAGCTCGACCAGGCCGGCTGGGCGATGGACTGCCTCAAGCGCGCGATCGCCTGGGACGAGCGCCGCTTCGGCCTCAAGCTCGACCTGGACGAGTACAAGATCGTCGCCGTGGGCGACTTCAACTCCGGCGCGATGGAGAACAAGGGCCTCAACATCTTCAACACCAAGTACGTGCTGGCGCGCGCCGACACCGCAACCGACAGCGACTACCTCAACATCGACCGCGTGGTGGCGCACGAATACTGCCACAACTGGACCGGCGACCGCGTCACCTGCCGCGACTGGTTCCAGCTCTCGCTCAAGGAAGGGCTGACCGTGTTCCGCGACCAGGAGTACGGCGCCGACACCTACTCGCGCGCGGTGACCCGCATCGGCGAGGTGCGCATGCTGCGCGCGGCGCAGTTCCCCGAGGACGCCGGACCGATGGCGCATCCGGTGCGGCCTCAGTCGTACATGGAGATCCGCAACTTCTACACCATGACGGTGTACGAAAAGGGCGCCGAGGTGGTGCGCATGCAGCACACGCTGCTGGGCGAGGAGCGCTTCCAGCGGGGCATGAAGCTCTACTTCGAGCGCCACGACGGCCAGGCGGTGACCTGCGACGAGTTCGTGCAGGCGATGCAGGACGCGAGCGGCGTCGACCTCGGCCAGTTCAGGCGCTGGTACGACGTCCCCGGCACGCCGGTGCTCGACTGCAGGGGAGACTACGCGAACGGGACCTTCAGCCTGACGGTGAAGCAGTCGATGAACCCCCCCTTCCACATCCCGCTCGCGGTCAGGATCGGGCCGCATGAGAAGGTGTTGTCGGTCAAGAATTCAGAGCAAGTATTCAAGTTCGAAAAACTGGAGTCCAAACCAGTTCCCTCTCTGCTGCGCGGTTTTTCCGCGCCGGTGATCCTGAACTACCCGTACACGGAAGCCGACCTGATCCACCTCATGGCCGAGGACGACGACGCGTTCAACCGCTGGGAGGCGGGCCAGCGGCTGATGGCGACCGTCGTGCTCGAGCGCGCGGGCGAGCCCTCGCGTGCCTTCCTCGACGCCTGCGCGCGCCTGCTCGACGGGAGCACCGCCGACCCCGCGTTCGCGGCCGAGGCGCTCGCGCTGCCCTCGGAGTCGTTCCTGGCCGAGCAGATGGCGGTGGTCGACCCCGACGCGCTGCACGCGGCGCGCAACCTGCTGCGGCGTAGGATCGCCGAGGCGCTGCGCGCGCCGCTGCTCGCCGCCTACCGCGCCAACGAGACCAAGGGCCCTTACTCGCCGGACGCCGCGTCGGCCGGCCGCCGCGCGCTGCGCAACCTCTGCCTGGGCTTCCTGATGGAGTTGGCCGACGACGAGGCGCGCGCGCTGTGCCTCGCGCAGTACGAGCGCGCGGACAACATGACCGAGTCCTTCGCCGCGCTCGGCCTGCTCGCGAACTGCGACTGCCGCGAGCGCGGGCCGGCGCTGGAGCGCTTCTATGCCAAGTGGCGCGACGAATCGCTGGTGGTCGACAAGTGGCTGTCGGTGCAGGCCGCCTCGCGCCTGGCGGGGACGCTGGCGCGGGTGCGCGAGCTGCTCGCGCACCCGGCGTTCGACATCCGGGTGCCGAACAAGGTCTACGCCCTGATCCGCGCCTTCAGCGCCAACCACGTGCGCTTCCACGCCGCCGACGGCGCCGGCTACGCCTTTCTCGCCGACCAGGTGCTGGCGCTGGACAAGCTCAACCCGCAGGTCGCGGCGCGCATGGCGCGCGGCTTCGACCGCTGGCAGCGCTTCGACCCGGCGCGCCAGGCGCACGCCGCGGCGCAGCTGGCGCGCATCCGCGACGCCGCCGGCCTGTCGCGCGACGTGGCCGAGATCGTCTCCAGAGCGCTGGCGTGACTACCGCCACGGTCGCGATCTTCGCGATCGTCTACCTCGGCATGATCGTCGGCGGGCTGCCATTCCTGCAGCTCGACCGCGCCGGGGTCGCCCTGCTGGGCGCGATCGCGGTGGTCGGCTTCGAGATCCTGACGCCCGAGCAGGCCGCGCGCACGGTGCACCTGCCGACGCTGCTGCTGCTGTTCTCGTTCATGGTGATCGCGGCCCAGATGCGCCTGGGCGGCTTCTACACCTGGATCACGCAGCGCATCGCCGCGCTGCCGCTCGAGCCGCCGGCGCTGCTCGGCGCGGTGATGGCCGCGGCCGCCGCGCTCTCGGCGCTGTTCAGCAACGACGTGGTCTGCCTGGCGAGCGCGCCGGTGCTGATCCAGGCCTGCCTGCGCCGCCGCCTCGACCCGGTACCCTTCCTGCTCGCGCTCGCCTGCGCGGCGAACGTCGGCTCGGCCGCGACCCTGATCGGCAATCCGCAGAACATGCTGATCGGGCAGAAGCTCGGCCTGTCGTTCAGCGCTTACTTGCTCGAGGCGATCGTTCCGGTCGCGCTCGGCCTGGCCGCGGCCTGGACGCTCGTCGCGCGCGGCGCGCGCGGGCGCTGGCACGCCGAGCCCGCGCCCGAGGCGCTCGAGCGCCTGCCTGCGCTGGCGCGTTTCGATCCCTGGCAGACGGCCAAGGGACTCGCGGTGGCCCTCGCCCTGATGCTCGTGTTCCTGTTCACGGGCTGGCCGCGCGACGTTGCCGCGCTGGTCGGCGCCGGCCTGCTGCTCACCAGCCGCAGGCTGCACTCGGGCAAGATGCTTGGCCTGGTGGACTGGCCGCTGCTGGTTCTGTTCATCGGCCTGTTCGTGGTCAACGGCGCGCTCGAGCAGACCGGCCTCGCGCGGCAGGCGATCGGCGCGCTCGAGGCGGCCGGCGTGCCGCTCGCGCACCCGGCGCCGCTGTTCGCGGCGAGCTTCGTGCTGTCCAACGTCGTGTCCAACGTGCCGGCGACGATGCTGCTGCTGCCCGCGGCGACGCGGCCGTTCTCGGGCCCTCTGCTCGCGCTGGTCACCACCTTCTCCGGCAACCTGCTGATCGTCGGCTCGATCGCGAACATCATCGTGGTCGACGCCGCGCGCCGTTACGGCATCGAGATCGGCTGGCGCCGCCACGCCCGGGTCGGCATCCCGGTGACCGCCGCCACGCTCGCGATCACCGCGCTCTGGCTGTACCTGCTCGCCTAGCGCTCGGCGCGCGAGATCGAGCGGCGCACGTAGCGCGCGCCGAGCGCGGCCAGCGCCGCCACCGGCAGGACCGCAATCCCCATCGCCAGCGCCGGGTCCACGCGCAGGCCGCCGGCCTCGAGCGCCTTGGCGGCGTAGCCGACCAGTCCCACCGCGTAGTAGGTGATCGCGACCACCGACAGGCCCTCGACGGTCTCCTGCAACCGGAGCTGCAGCCGCGCGCGGCGGTTCATCTGCGCCAGCACCTCCTGGTTCTGGCGCTCGCGCGCCACGCCGACCCGCGTGGAGAGCAGGCTGCTCGCGCGCGCCACGCGCTCCGAGAGCTCGAGCAGCCGGCGCGCGGTCGAGTCGCAGGTCGCCATCGCCGGCTCGAGGCGGCGCTGCATGAACTCGCGGATCGTCTGCGTGCCCGGCAGCCTGCGCTCGCGCAGCTCGGTGATGCGGCCGTTGACCAGCTCGTGGTAGGCGCGCGTGGCGCCGAAGCGGTAGCGCGACTCGCCCACCGCGCTCTCCACCTCGGCCGCCAGCCGCGTGAGCTGGTCGAGCAGCGCGTCGTCGCCCGCGCCGCCCTGCGCCAGCGCCGCGGCGACCTGCGCCAGCTCGCGCTCCATCGCCGCCAGGCGCGGCGCCAGCGCGCGCGCCACCGGCAGCGCAAGCAGCGCCATCATGCGGTAGGTCTCGATCTCGAACAGGCGCTGCAGCGTGCGCCCGGCCTGGAAGCGCGAGAACTCGCGGTCGAGCACCAGCACGCGCCCGCAGCCGTCGGCGTGGACGCGGAAATCGGTGAACGCCGCGCCCGCACCGTCGCCCACGCCCGCGCCGACCACGTAGTTGCCGCCGAAGGCGGCCGCGATCTCCGAGCCGCCCGGCATGGGCTTGGAGCGCTCGACGAGCTCGGCATGCAGCGCGACCACCGTGCGGCCCGGGATTCCCGCCAGCCACTCGGGCGGCACGGCGCGCGCAGCCGGATCGACGAAGGGCCCCGGGCTCGCGCCGCGCACGAAGAAGGTGTAGCTCGAGAACTCGGTGTGGCGCTCCCAGCGCAGGCGCAGCGGTCCCAGGTCGACCGAGAAATGGATCGCCTCGGACGGCGGCGGGTGCCTGCCGTAGCGCTCGCACAGGGCCGCGACGTGCGCCTGCTCGCGCTCGCGCGCGGCGGCGTCCACCTGCAGCGCGAGGTAGAACGCGCGCTCGGGCGCCTTGAGCGGCTCGTGCGGGCGCGCGTGCACCTCGTTCGCGAGCTGGAAGCGTTGCGGATGATTGTCGGGCAGCTGCATCGTTCGCTTGTCGGCAGGCGAAAGCATCGCATATCCTCGCTCTATTTGGGGACTTCGCCATGGACCCGATGCTCGACCTGGTCGTCGCCTGCGCCGCATTCCTCGCGCTGCACGTGCTGCCGAGCACGCCGCTGCGCGCGGCGCTGGTCAAACGGCTGGGCGAAGGCCCCTACAGCGGCCTGTTCTCGCTCGTCACGCTCGGCGCGATCGTGTGGATGGCGCTCGCCTACCGCGCCGCGCCGCTCGCGCCGCTGTGGCCCGGGCTGCACTGGCTGCCCGCGGCGGTAATGCCGCTCTCGTTCATCCTGCTCGCCTGCGGCGTGCTGACGCCGAACCCGACCGCGGTCGCGGCCGGCAAGCTGCTCGCGCGCCCGGACCCGGCGCGGGGAATCATCCGCGTCACGCGCCATCCGGTGATGTGGGGCATCATGCTCTGGGCCGGGGCGCACATCCTGGCGCGCGGCGAGCTGAAGGCGACCGTCTTCTTCGGCGCCTTCTTCCTGCTCGCCGCCGCCGGCACGCGGCTGCAGGACATGCGCAAGGCGAAGACCCACGGCGCGGACTGGAAGCGCTTTGCCGCCCTCACCTCGAACATCCCCTTCGTCGCCATCGCCCAGGGCCGCAACCGCTTCGCCGCGGGCGAGATCGGCCTGGCGCGCACCGCCTTCGGCCTGCTGCTCTACGGTGGATTCATGCTGTGGCACGCCTGGCTGTTCGGCGTGCGGCCCTACTAGCCGGCCTGCTTCACCTCCAGCCCGAGCGCAAGCCGCGCCGCGAGGTCCTTCTGCGGCACCTGCGCCAGCGGATGGTAGCGCGCCGCCTGGGCGTCGCGGAACAAGCGCTCCAGCCCCTTGGAGCGATAGAAAGCCGCGCCGCCGGCGGTCTCGAGCGCGGCCGAAACGGTCTGCAGCACGCCTTCCGCGACCAGCGCGCGCGCGGCCAGCACGCGGTTGGTGGTTTCCATGCCGGGCGCGGCGCTTGTCGCACTGCGCACCATGTCCGCGTGCGCGATTTTCGCCTTGGCGAGCGCGTTTTCGAGCTCGCCCACCTGCTGCAGCAGTTGGTCCGCGCCGGGCCGCCTGCGCGCGAGCCCAAGCGAGATGTCCCGCGCGCGCTCGGCGACGCCGACGTAGACCGAGTAGATCAGCGGCAGCGCGAGCAGCACGATCAGATGAAACAGCGGGTGCCAGGCGCCCTGCGGCCGGCGCAAGCTCACCGCCTGATCCGGCAGGAACGCGTCCTCCAGCAGCACGTCGTGCGAGCCGGTGGCGCGCATGCCGAGGGTGCGCCAGGTCTGCTCGATGCGGATGCCGTCGCCTTTCATCGGCAGTGCGAAATGCAGTACCGTGCCCCCCTCCACCGCCGAGCTGAGCAGAAGGTCGCCGCTCAGCACGCCGCTGACGAAGCTCTTTCTGGCGCGCAGCCGGTAGCCGCCCTCGACCTTGCGCGCTTCCCCGCTGCCGTAGAGCCAGTCGCCGGCGCCGGTGCTGAGCAGCTGCAGACGCTCGCGCGCAACGCGCTCGAGCAGCGGCCCGACCGGCGCCTTGGCGTGCCGCCAGCGCCAGGCGTTCACCGCCACCTGGTGGGTGTGCATCGACAGCGCGAGCGCGGTGCTGGAGCAGCCGCGCGCGACCTCCGCCAGCAGCTCGCACAGCGCGCCGACCTCAAGCCCCATGCCGCCCAACTCGCCCGGAACGCCGGCCGCGAGCAGGCCGCTTTCCTTCAATTCGGCCATGTTCTGCGCCACGTAGGCGTCGTTCTCGTCCGCGGCGTCAGCGCGCGCTGCAAAAGCCACGCTCAGCGGCGCCAGGATTTCCCTCCAGCCGACGTCCTGTTTCATGTGCGACCTCCGGTTTCACGACAGGTGCTAGTATCCCTGGCGCCCCTCCGGCCGAATTGATCGAAGCGCCGCATTATTTGCGCGAGACGCCATGGATGCCCTGTCCGACGTCCTGAAGACCGTGCGCCTGGACGGTGCGGTGTATCTGAACGCCGAGTTCACGGCGCCCTGGTGCGCGCGCACGCGCTTCGGCCTGATGACGGCCGCCGGCCTGCCCGGCGCCGACGGCCCGGCGGTGTTCTTCCACTACATGCTGGAAGGCCGCTGCAAGGTCAGGCTCGATGCTGGCGGCGAGACGCTCGAAGCCGGCCCCGGCGACCTGATCCTGCTGCCCCACGACGACACGCACATTCTGGGCAGCGACCTGCAGCTCGCGCCGCTGGACTCCACGAACCTGGTCGCGCTGCCTCCCCCGGGAGAGATGTTCGAGTTGCGTCACGGCGGCGGCGGCGAGCCGACGCGCTTCGTGTGCGGCTACCTGATGTGCGACCGACGCACCTCGCGCCCGCTGTTTCAATCGCTGCCGAAGCTGCTTCGCATCTCGGTCGGGGACGGCCCGGGCGCGGCCTGGATCGCCGACATGGTGCGCATGGGCGTGCGCGAGACCGCGAGCGCGCACCCAGGCGGCGCGACCATGCTCGCCAGGATGTCCGAGCTGCTGTTCGTCGAGTCGATGCGCCGCTACGCCGCGACCCTGCCCGAGGGCCGCAGCGGCTGGCTCGCCGGCCTGAGCGATCCCCATGTCGGACGCGCGCTGGCGCTGCTGCACGCCGACCCGGCGCGCGCCTGGACCGTGGACGACCTGGCGCGCGAGGTCGCGCTGTCGCGCTCGTCGCTCGGCGAGCGCTTCGGCGAGCTGATAGGCGAGCCGCCGATGCAGTACCTCACGCGCTGGCGGCTGGGGCTCGCCGCCCAGGCATTGCGCGCCGGCGCCGAGCCGATCGCGCGCATCGCCGGGCGCATCGGCTACGAATCGGAAGCCGCGTTCAACCGCGCTTTCAAGCGCGAGTTCGGCGCGCCGCCGGCGAAGTGGCGCCGCAACCCGGCCTGAAACGGTGACCGGGCTCGCTTTCGCCGCGGCCGTGGCCGCCGTGTCCGTGCTGGCTGGTGCGACCGCCTCGGTGGTCGGCTTCGGCATCGGCAGCCTGCTCACGCCGCTGCTCGCGGTGCGCTACGGCACCGACGCCGCGATCATCGTCGTCGCGCTGCCGCATTTCGCAGGAAGCGCGCTGCGCGGGTGGAGGCTGCGCCGGGCGGTCGATCGCGCGCTGCTGCTGCGCTTCGGTGTATTGAGCGCGGCGGGCGGCCTCACGGGCGCGTTGCTCTTCGCGCGGCTCGGCTCGTCGATGCTGACGCCGATCCTCGGGGCGCTGCTGCTGATGACCGCTGGCGCCGGGCTCACCGGGTGGGCCGAGCGCTGGCGCCCGCGGGGCGCGCTCGTCTGGCTGCTCGGCGCGCTGTCCGGTTTCTTCGGCGGCGTGGTCGGCAACCAAGGGGGCCTGCGCGCGGCGGCGCTCTCGGCGTTCGGCCTGACGCCGCCCGCGTTCATCGCGACGTCCACCGTGATCGGCGTCGCGATCGACCTCGCCCGCACGCCCGTCTACCTCGTTCGCGGCTGGAGCACGGCGGCCGGGCTGAGCGGGCCAATCGTCGTCGCGGCGGCCGGGGTGATCGCGGGGACGCTGCTCGGCGAGCGGGTGATGTTCGGCCTGTCGCGCAGGCGCTTCCGCGCGCTGGTGTCGCTCGCCGTCGGCGCGCTCGGGATCTGGTTCCTCGCGCGGGGCCTGTAAGAGCGCCGCTAGGCGGAGCCCCCGAGCTTGCGCTGCACCCGCTGGTCGAACTTGGCGACGTTTACCACCACGCGCTGGTGCGCCCCGTCGCCGATCAGCTCGCGCTCGTCGTGCGCCTCGAGCCGGAAGAAAATCGTGCGGCCCTCGACCTTCGTTACCTCGGCCCGCGCGCGCACCCGCATCCCCACCGGGGTGGCGGCGATGTGGCGCACGTCGAGCACCGTGCCGAGCGACTGGTGGCCCTCGGGCAGCAGGTGCTCGCAGGCCGCGAGCGCCGCGGCCTCGAACAGGTTGATCATCACCGGCGTGGCGAGCACGTGCACCTTGCCGCTGCCGATGCGCGGCGCGGTGTGCCGCTCGCCGACGGTCAGCTCGGCGTGACCCGCCAGGCCGGGCTTCAACTCAGCCGGAAATTGCATGCTTCACCTTCCCCATTGGCGCGATTTGCGCATTCTCACCCACCACAATGCCAATCCGCCGGCGATGAGCACCAGCGCAAGCAGGCGCTCGACGCGCTTCAGGTTGCCGAGCCACATCTGGAGCCCGCTGCCGAAAGCGTAGCCGAAGCAGGCGACCGCCGTGGCCCAGACCACCGCGGCGACCAAGTCTAGCGCGGCGAAGCGCGGCCAGGGCACCGTGCTCATGCCAATCGCGATCGGGCCCACGGTGCGCAGGCCGTACAGGAAGCGCAGCGACAGGATGACCGGCAGATGATGGCGCGCCAGCAACTCGCGCATGCGCTTCGCCTTGGGCCTGAGACGCGGGAAGCGCGCGAGCAGCTGCTCGCCGTGGCGCCGGCCGACGAAGAACCAGATCTGCTCGCCTACCACGCCGCCCGCGGCCGCGGTCGCGATAACCCAGCCCAGATCCAGATAGCCCGCGTGCGCGGCAAAACCGGCCAGCAGCAGCACGGTCTCGCCCTCGAGCAGCGTGCCCAGGAACACGAAGGGATAGCCCCAGGTCTGCACCAGCTGCGCGAGGTCCATGAGGCCGCATTGTGACGCAAAATACGCGCATGACGGCCGATCGCCCCCACGTGCTCATCCTCGGCTGCGGCTTCGGCGGGCTGTTCGCGGCGCGCGCGCTCGCGCATGCGCGCTTGCGCGTGACCGTGCTCGACCGCACCAACCATCATCTGTTCCAGCCGCTGCTGTACCAGGTCGCGACCGCCGGCCTCGCCGCGCCGGCAATCGCGGCGCCGATCCGCGGGATTCTCGCCGCGCAGGAGAACACGACCGTGCTCTACGGCGAGGCGGCGCGCGTCGATGCCGCGCGCCGCGCGGTGGTGCTCGAGGACGGCGGCGAGATCGGTTACGACCATCTGATCGTCGCCAGCGGCTCGACCCACAGCTACTTCGGCCACGACGACTGGGCCGCGCACGCGCCCGGCCTCAAGACCCTCGACGACGCCTTCGACCTGCGGCGCCGAATTCTGCTCGCCTTCGAGCGGGCCGAGCGCGAAGCCGACCGCGCGCGGCGCAACGCCTGGCTCACCTTCGTCGTCGTCGGCGCCGGCGCGACCGGGGTCGAGATGGCCGGCACGCTGGCCGAGATCGCGCGCCACACCCTCAGAGGCGAGTTCCGCCACTACGACCCGCGCAACGCGCGCGTGGTGCTGATCGAAGGCGGCGAGCGCGTGCTGCCGGCCTACCCGCGCGACCTGTCGGAAAAAGCGAGGCTCCAGCTCGAGCGCCTGGGCGTCAGCGTCTGGCTCGGCCACCAGGTAAGCGGCATTGACGCCGAGGGCGTGCAGGTGGGCGCGCAGCGCCTCGCCGCGAAGACCGTCGTCTGGGCCGCCGGCGTCGCCGCCTCGCCGCTCGGCGCCACCCTGGGCGCGCCGCTCGACCGCGCCGGGCGCGTCATCGTCGAGCCCGACCTCTCGCTTCCCGGCCATCCCGAGATCTCCGTCATCGGCGACCTCGCCGCCCTGCCCTGGCACTCGCCGCCCGTGCCCGGCACCGCCCCGCCCGCGAAGCAGATGGGCCGCCGCGCCGCGAACAACATCCTCCTTCGCCTGCGCCGCCAGAAAACAAGGCCGTTCCGCTACCGCGACTACGGCTCGCTCGCCACCATCGGCCGCAGCAAGGCGGTCGCCCTCCTCGGTCGCCTGAAGCTCTCCGGCTACCCCGCCTGGGTGATGTGGCTCACGGCGCACATCTTCTTCCTGATCGGCTTTCGCAACCGGATCGTGGTGCTGATCGACTGGGCCTGGGCCTACTGGACCTTCCAGCGCAGCGCCCGCATCATCACCGAGCCGCCGCGCAGGAACCCGCCCGGCTGAGCGCCTTCGCGAATGCCTCCGGGTCGAACCCCACCAGCACCTTCCCGCCCGCCTCCACGATCGGCCGCCGGATCGCGCTCGTGTTCGCCTCGAGAAGCGCGAACATCTTCGCCTCGGTGAGATTGGCCCGCTGCGTCTGCGGAATCTTGCGCCACGTCGGCCCGCGCGTGTTGGCCAGCGCCTCCCACCCCGCCTGCTTCGCCCACGCCTTGAGCTTCCCCGGCGGCACCCCGGCTTTCTTGTAGTCGTGGAACTCGTAGTCGACACCGTGCGCGCCGAGCCAGGCGAAGGCTTTCTTCATGGTGTCGCAGTTCTTGATGCCGTAGATCTTTGCCCGCATGTCTTGCCAGGCTAGCCGCCGGCCACGCCTTGCGTATTGACGTAGAGCGCGTAGAGCGAGGTCGTGGCCGCCATGAACAGGCGATTGCGGTGCGCGCCGCCGAAGCAGACGTTCGCGCATCGTTCCGGCAGGTCGATGCGGCCGATCAGGCGCCCGTCCGGGTTGAACACGTGAACGCCGTCCAGACCCTCCTCGCCCATGCCCCAGCCGCACCAGAGGTTGCCCTCGGTGTCCACCCGAAAGCCGTCGGGCGTGCCTTTCGGCCCGGCGTCGATCAGGACCCGCCGCTTCGCGAGCGACCTTCCGCCGACCACGTCGTAGGCGAGAATTGCGCGCGGCACCGAGCGCGATTCGACGATGTAGAGGATAGCCTCGTCGGGCGAGAACGCGAGCCCGTTGGGCTGGTTGATGCCCTCGGCGACGACCGCGAGCGCGCCCGCAGGGTCGATGCGATAGACGTTGGTCGGCACCTCGGCGGGCGCCTTGAAGCCCTCGTACCAGGACAGAATGCCGAAGCTCGGATCGGTGAACCAGATCGAGCCGTCGGACTTGCACACGATGTCGTTCGGCGAATTGAGGCGCTTGCCCTCGAACCGGTCGGCCAGGACCGTGATCGATCCGTCGTGCTCGGTGCGCGTGACGCGGCGCGTGCCGTGCTCGCAGGTGAGCAGCCGCCCCTGCCGGTCGCGCGTATTGCCGTTGGCGTGGTCGGACGGCTTGCGCCAGGGGCCGACCGCTCCGGTTTGCTCGTCCCAGCGCCACATGCAGTTGCCGGGCACGTCGCTCCAGAGCAGGCAGCGCAGGTCGCCGAAATAGACCGGCCCCTCGGCCCAGCGCGTGACCCCCGCCGCCAGGCGCTCGACCTTGGCCAGCGGCAGGCGGTAGCGGGCGAAGGAAGCGTCCACGTCCCTGACCGCGGCATCGGGAACGCGCGCACTGGGGGTCCAGTCGGGCATGAACGTACTATACCGTGAGAGCAAGTGCGGAATTGTTCCCGGCTTTTCGGGCTGCGGGTCCGTATGCTGGCGCCGGTAATTGCTATGGCAGGGAGGCGCGGCGATGAGGGACGTACTGGATCGGGCGGAACTGGAGCGGCGGGCCGCGCAGCATATGCTCGGCCCGCTCGAGGACGCGCTGTCGCTTGCCCGCCGCTACCGCGAGGTGGATGCGTTCCACGACTACATCGGCCGGCGCGCCCGCCTGGTGATCCCGGTGCTGGCGCTGATCGGGGTAACCGCGCTCGCCTGCGGGCTGGCGCCGGTGATGGCGCTGGTGGGCACCCGTTTCGTCTCGGCGCTGGCGGGGCTGCTGCTCGCGCCGGTGATGCTGCTCGGCAGCCTGTTCGTGCTCGGGCTGGTGTTCTTCTCCTGGCTGGAGGAGCGATCGCTCGCGCGCACGCTGGGGCACCGCACGGCGCGCGAGCCCAAGGCGATGCGCTGGCTGCGCAAGAAGCTCGGCGCCGACCTCGGCCGGCCGCCGCGCGTGCCCTGGCTGCTCGCGGCCGTGTTCGTGGCGCTGCCGTTCGCGCTGCTGCTCAAGCTCGCGCCGGTGATCGCCGCGATCCTGCTCGCGCTGCTCGCCGCCGCCCCGGTCGCGTTCGCGCGCCTCGACCCCCCGTCAAGACGACGCCCATAGAGCCGCCGCGCCGCGCACGCCGCTCGAGTCGCCGTGCCTCGGCGGCAGGAGGCGCGTGGCGATGCGGTCGGAGAACACGTGGCGCGGCCACAGCTTCGGCACTTCGTGGTACAGGCGCGCGATGTTGGACACGCCGCCGCCCAGCACGATGACGTCGGGGTCGAGGATGTTGATCACGCCGGCGAGCGCCCGGGCGAGGCGCTCGCAGTAGCGCTCGAGCGCGGCTTCGCCGCCGTCGCGCTCCAGGGCGGGGCCGCTCAGGTAGGTCTCGATGCAGCCCGCGCGGCCGCAGTAGCACGGGCGCAGCGGCATGTCCTCCGCGCG
>DATIZK010000016.1:0-3746 GCA_035517095.1 Burkholderiales bacterium | reverse complement strand
GCCTCGGTCAGCGGCAGCCACAGCATGCCGAAGGCGAACACGGTGAACAGGTTTGCCAGCTGGGGAAAGGCGATTTGCGGCGCGATCGCCACCACGGCCAGCTGAACCAGTATGCCCCAGGCCACGCCCACGGCGTTGACGCCTGCTTCGCGCAGCCTGAAGTTCCAGTCCAGCGCGACGATCGCAGCGTAGACCAGGCAGTAGGCGAAGCCGAGGCCGGCGTAAATCGCGGCCACGTAGGCCGGAATGGTCCCGGCACTCGAATACAGCAGCAGGAGCACCGTGTCGATCGCGTAACTCAGCGCGATGGCGCCGTTCCAGCGCAGGCGCTGCCGCTGGGCGCGCTCGCGCGCCCGACGTGCCTTGTCGGCCTGCTCCAGCTCGGCGTCGACTTCGACCATTCGCGGCCCCTCCGCCCCTTATCCCTGCGTCCCGTATACAATATCCGAAGCCATGTCCACTTTGCATCGGTATTTGCTTCCGGTCGAACAGACCCACTGGAAGGTGGAAGGGGCGACCGAGGTCTCGTTCACCTGGGACTACGACGCGCGCAGCGACGAGCTGCTGCAGCTCTACGCCAAGGGCAAGCAGCAGCAGTGGGATGCCGAGCGGCGCATCGACTGGAGCCTCGAGGTCGATCCCGACGACCCGATGCAGGTCGACGACAAGATGCTGCCGATGTACGGCACGCCGCTGTGGGACAAGCTCTCGCAGCGCCAGCGCTCGGACCTGCGCTACCACACCCAGACCTTCCAGCTGTCGCAGTTCCTGCACGGCGAGCAGGGGGCGCTGATCTGCGCCGCCAAGATCGTGCAGGACGTGCCCACCATCGAGTCCAAGTTCTACGCCGCGACCCAGGTCATGGACGAGGCGCGCCACGTCGAGGCCTACCGCCGGCTGCTGACGGAGAAGTTCCGCTTCGTCTACCCGATCACCGGCCCGCTCAAGGAGCTGCTGGAGAAGGCGATCACCGACCGGCGCTGGGACTTCACCTACCTCGGCATGCAGGTGCTGATCGAGGGGCTCGCGCTGTCGGCCTTCCAGCGCTTCCGCGACTACGCCAAGAACCCGCTCTGCTCGGCGGTCAACGCCTACGTGATGCAGGACGAGGCGCGCCACGTCGCCTTCGGCCGGCTCGCGCTGCGCGACTACTACCCGCAGCTGTCCGCGGCCGAGCGCGCCGAGCGCGAGGAGTTCGTGATCGAGGGCGTGCACCACCTGCGCGAGCGCTTCAACCTGCCCGAGATGTGGCCCCAGGTCGGGATCGACCTGGCGGACGCGGTCGCGGCGATGGACGGCGCGGAGAACATGACGCGCTACCGCATGCGGCTATTCAGCCGCATCGTGCCCACGGTGCGCGACATCGGGCTGTGGAGCGCCAAGGTGCAGAAAGCGTTCGCCGACATCGGCGCGATGAAGTACGCCGAGACCGACGCGAGCCAGATGCTCGAGGACGACGCGCGCGTGGCCGAGGAGTTCGACCGCCTGATGCGCGACGGCCTGCGCGGCCCGCCGCGCGCGCGCAAGCAGGCCTGAGATGTCGTTCCCGCAGCAGCTCGAGCGCTGGAACGCCCGCTTCGGCGGCGACGAGTACCACTTCGGCACCGAGCCGAACGTCTTCCTCGCCGCGCAGGCGCATCGCCTGCGCGCGGGCATGAGCGCGCTGTGCGTCGCCGACGGCGAAGGGCGCAACAGCGTCTGGCTCGCGCGCCGGGGCTTGAGCGTGAGCGCGTTCGACATCTCGCCGGTCGGGGTGGACAAGGCCAAGCGCCTCGCGCGCGAGGCAGGCGTGACGCTCGAGCACCGGGTGGCCGATATCAATCACTGGGACTGGGACGCGGCGCGCTACGACCTGGTGCTCGCGATCTTCATCCAGTTCGCCTCGCCCGCGGAGCGCGCGCGCATCTTCGCCGGCATGATGCGCGCCCTCGCCCCCGGGGGACTGCTCGTGCTGCAGGGCTACGCCCCGCGCCAGCTCGAATACAAGACCGGCGGTCCCGGGGTGGCCGAAAACCTGTACACCGCGGAGCTGCTGCGCGGGCAGTTCGCCGCGCTCGACATCCTGCACCTGGCCGAGCACGACGACGAGATCCGCGAGGGCAAGGGCCACTGCGGCATGTCGGCGCTGGTCGACCTGGTCGCGCGCCGCCCGGCCTGAAAACATTTCGTTACCAATCGTCGAACGCGCAACATATTTTCCGCGCGCGGCGCTCGTATACTGGCTGCCGGTTCTGTCGCTACATGGAGATTTCGATGACACGCACTTCCGGCGCACGGCTTCTGGCCGCCTGCATCGCCGCCACGGCGCTCTTCAGCGGCCTGGCGCACGCCGACGAGCGCCACGATCGCGACCGGCACGAGGCCGACAAGAGGTACCATTCCCCGCACTGGGTCTACGACAACCGCTACCACCACGGGCGCTATTACCCGGCCTACGGCTACGCGGTGCCGGTCCTGCCCAACGGCTACCTGGCGCTTACCTTCGGCGGCCGGCGGCTGTTCTACCAGGGCGGGGTGTGGTTCGGTTTCGGGACCGGCGGCTACGTGGTGGTGCGGGCGCCGCTCGGCGCGGTCGTGCCGGTGCTGCCGCCGGACTACGACATGGTCCTGGCCGGCGGCGTGCCGTATTACTACGCCAACGAAACCTACTACGCCGCCGCGCCCTCGGGCGGCTACATGGTCGTGGCGCCGCCTGCCGACGCGCAGCTCGCGCCGGCCCAGCCCGCGCCTGCTGCCCCGGCCCCGGCGCCGAGCGCGGCACCCCAGCAGTCCGCGGGCACCTGGTACTACTGCGATTCCGCCAAGGCCTACTACCCCTACGTCGCCCAGTGCCCGGAGGGCTGGCGCTCGGTGCCCGCCACGCCGCCCGGCGTAACCCGCTAGCGCAGCGCGGGATGCGACAATCGGCGCCTGAACCGGCGCCATGCCCTCCCCCGCGCGCGACATCGATGACCGCAAGCTCGTTCGCCTGACCGCCTGCGCGGCGGGCGCGATCGCGGCCTGGTTCGCGCTGCGGCCGTGGCTTGCGCCGGCCTGGCGCGAGCCGGGCAGCCCGCAGCTCTACCTGACCGGCCTCGCCGGCGCCCTGCTGCTGCTGGTGCCGGCGGCATTCGCACTCTCCAAGCGCAGCGGCAGGAGCCGCGACCCGCGCGCGTCCTTCAACGCGCACGTGGTCTGCGCGCTCGCCGGGGCAGTGCTGATCGCGGTGCACTCGGCCGGCTTCCTGCGCCGCCCGCCCGCGCTGCTGCTCGCGGCGATCGTCGTCCTCGCGGCGCTCGGGATCTGGGCCCGGCTGCGCGGCGCGCGCCGCATGGCGGCCACCTTCGCCTCGAAAGCCGGGACCTTTGCCGCGCCGGATGCGCAGACGCGCGCGCGGCTGAAGCAGTTGATCGTCGAGAAGACTTCACTCCTCAATGAGCTTGACGAGGATGCGGGCGAAGGCACGTTCTCGGTCACGCTCCCCCACCTGCTGCGCAAGCCCGGGCTCGCGCTCGCCTACCGGCGCCTGGCGCGCGAGGAGTCGCGCCTGCTCGGCACCCGCGCCGCGGTGGGCGCGGCTCAGGCCTGGTGGCGGCCGCTGCACATGGCGCTGGCCTGGATCTTCATGCTCGGTTTGGCGATTCACGTGCTGACGGTGACCTTCTTCGCCGGCTACGTCGCCGGCGGCGGGCCGATCACCTGGTGGCACCTCGCCGCGTGGGGAGCCGGCTGGTGAGCGAGCGCCTTGCATTGATGATCGACCTCGA
>DATIZK010000015.1:0-37320 GCA_035517095.1 Burkholderiales bacterium | reverse complement strand
GGATGCGCGGAGTTCACGTTGAAGAAGCCGCCGCCGTTCGTGCCGAGCTGCTTGATCGCGATCTGCGAGGCCGCCGGGCCGAGCGGCAGCACCTGCTCCTTGGAGGTTGCCTTCTCCATCACCGGCTTTCCCTGCGCGTCGACGGCGGGCTTGCCGTCAGGGCCGGTCTTTTGCTGATCGTACTCGACCGGCTGCACGAGTTGCACCGTCTTGTACGGCGCGAAGGTCTGCACCACGCCCTGCGTCACCAGCGCGCAGGCGAGCAGGAGCGAAAGGGGCAGCAGGATGTAAACGGTCGAGCGTGTCACGTCGACCCAGAAGTTGCCGATGCCGGTCGCCTGCCTGCGCGCGAAGCCTCGTATGAGCGCGATTAGCACCGCCATGCCGGTCGCGGCGGAGAAGAAGTTCTGCACGCTCAGGCCCAGCATCTGGGTGAGGTAGCTCATCGTCGTCTCGCCGCCGTAGCCTTGCCAGTTGGTGTTGGTGGCGAAGCTCACCGCGGTGTTGAACGACGAGTCGGGCGACACCGCCGCCATCTTCTGCGGATTGAGCGGCAGGAAGTCCTGCAGCCGCTGCAGCGCGTACACGGCAAGGAAGCCGAACAGGTTGAACCAGAGCGTCGCCCACAGGTAGCGCTTCCAGCCCATGTCGTCCTCCGGCTTGACGCCGGAGAGGCGGTAGACGAGGCTTTCCAGCGGTGCGAGAAAGCGGTAGCGCCCTTCGTAGACGTTCGCCATGTAGGCGCCGAGCGGCTTCGCCAGCGCGATCAGCACGATCACGTACACGGCGCATTGCACCAACGCGTTCATCTAGAAGTCCTCCGCGTTCAGCAGGGCGTAGACGAGATAGACACCGAGCGCGACCGCGACCACGAGCGCGAGCCACATGAAGCCGGTCATGATTTCCTCTCCATCAAGCGGTCGCACAAGATGCCGAGGCAGACAGTCAGCCCGAACAGCGCGCCAGTGAGCAGCAGGAAAAGCAGGTCCATGTGTGTCTCCGCGGATGAGCCGACGCCAAGAGCATGAATCGGCGCGCGGCGGCGGTGTTGATTCATGTCAAGCGAGGACAGGAATCTACCGGGCCTCGCGTAAAAACGGCATTAAGACTGGTCTCTTGTTGCATCGCAAAATCCGCGCGCGGTATAGTCAGCCGCCGCGCCCGGCCTTCCGACCCGCCAGACATGGTCAGCTCCAAAGCCGCACCTGAAAGATCCTCCCTCGGCGCGCTCTCGCTCGCGGCGCTCGGCGTGGTCTACGGCGACATCGGCACCAGTCCGCTGTACGCGTTCAAGCAGGCCTTCGCAGGCTCGCACGGCCTGCCGCTCAGCGAGGCGAACGTGCTCGCGGTGCTGTCGATGATGTTCTGGTCGGTGACGCTGATCGTGTCGCTCAAGTACGTCACGGTCGTGCTGCGCTTCGACAACGGCGGCGAGGGCGGGATCCTCGCGCTGCTCGCGCTGGCGGCGCGCCTGACGCGCGCGCGCCCGCGCCTGGCCTGGACGGTGGCGACGCTGGGCGTGTTCGGCGCGTCGCTGTTCTACGGCGACGCGATCCTCACCCCGGCGATTTCGGTGCTCTCCGCGGTCGAGGGCATCTCGGTGGCGACGCCGGCGTTCGAGCACCTGATCGTGCCGGTTACGCTCGCGATCCTGGTCGGACTGTTCGCGATCCAGGCGCGCGGCACGGGGGCGGTGGGCAGGCTGTTCGGCCCGATCACGGTGGTCTGGTTCGTCGCCCTCGCCGTGCTCGGCGCGGTCTCGATCGCGCAGACGCCCGCGGTGCTCGCGGCGCTCGACCCGCGCCATGCGCTCCGTTTCGCCGCGCATTCGCCCGGCCCCACCTTCCTCGTGCTCGGCGCGGTGTTCCTCGCCATCACCGGGGCGGAAGCGCTGTACGCGGACATGGGCCACTTCGGGCGCGCGCCGATCCAGATCGCCTGGTTCGGCCTCGTGTTTCCGGCGCTGATGCTCAACTACTTCGGCCAGGGCGCGCTCGCATTGCGCGACCCGGCGGCGCTCAAGAACCCGTTCTACCTGCTCGCGCCCGACGCGCTGCTCGCGCCGATGGTGGTGCTCGCCGCCGCCGCCACCGTGATCGCCTCGCAGGCGACCATTTCGGGCGCGTTCTCGGTCACGCAGCAGGCGGCGCGCCTGGGCTACCTGCCGCGGGTCACCACGCGCCACACCTCGGCCACCGAGCGCGGCCAGATCTACGTGCCGCCGGTCAACTGGAGCATGCTCGCGCTGGTGATCCTGGTGGTGCTCGGCTTCGGCTCCTCGGGCGCGATCGCATCGGCCTACGGCATCGCCGTGTCGGGCACCATGGTGCTCACCACCGGGTTGATCGCCATCGTGACGCTGGCGCGGCGCAAGCGGGCAAATCCGCTCTTCCTCGCGCTGCTTGGCTTGATCGGCGCGGCGGAGCTGGTGTTCTTCGCCGCCAACGCGACCAAGTTCGCCGACGGGGGCTGGTTCCCCATCGCCTGCGCGCTGGTGCTGTTCACGGTGCTGACCACCTGGAAGCGCGGCGGGACCGTGATCGCTGCGCACCTCGCGGCGAGTCGCGTGCCGCTCGAGCGCTTTGCCGAGGTCTGCGGTGCGGACGTGCCGCGCGTGCCCGGCACCGCGATCTACCTGTCGGCCGACCCCGGGGCGGTGCCCACCGTGATGCTGCACAACCTCAAGCACAACAAGGTCCTGCACGAGCGCATGGTGTTCCTGACGATCGCCGACGCGCAGGAGCCGCGCGTGCCCGAGGCCGAGCGCACCGAAGTGCGCGTGCTCGAGCGCGGCCGCATCTACCAGGCGACACTGCACTACGGCTTCATGGAGGAGCCCGACGTGCCCGAGGGCCTGCGCCAGCTGCGGCGCCATGGCCTGCTGATCGACCCCGCGGCAGCCACGTTCTTTCTCGGCAAGACCACCATCGCGCCCGCGGCGCGCCTCGGCCTGTTCACGTGGCGCCGGCGCCTGTTCCGCTGGATGCAGCGCAACGCGCCGCCGGCGGCCGAGTCGTTCAAGCTCCTGCCCGAGCGCGTGGTCGAGCTCGGCACGCGCATCGCGATCTAGGCTAGCGCTCGAGCAGTCCCTTCTTGTCCTTCTTCTTGGCCCACTCGTCGGCGTCGGGCGGGGCGGGCTTGCGCTCGATGATCGGCTGCCAGCCGGCCGCGAGCTCGCGGTTGAGGGCGATGAACTCGCGCTGGCCGTCCGGGACGTCGTCCTCGGCGAAGATGGCCTCGACCGGGCACTCGGGCACGCACAGGGTGCAGTCGATGCACTCGTCCGGGTCGATCACCAGCATGTTGGGGCCCTCGCGAAAGCAGTCCACCGGACAGACGTCAACGCAGTCGGTGTACTTGCACTTGATGCAAGATTCGGTGACGACGTAAGCCATTCTTGGATAAATCCGGGATGTGAAAAAGGTTAAACGAATCCGTAGTTTAGCACCCACGAGAAGCCGCCGGCTTGCGTTCCGCGACGCTGGCCCCATAATTGAGCCATCCCCTGCGTCTATCCGCTTCGAGGAGCCATGAGCAGTTCTGCCATCAATCACGTTACCGACGACAGTTTCGACCCCGAGGTCCTGAAATCCGAAATCCCGGTGCTGGTCGATTACTGGGCCGAGTGGTGCGGGCCGTGCAAGTCGATCGCCCCGATCCTGGAGGACGTGGCGAAGGAATACGACGGGCGGCTCAAGATCGCCAAGATCAACGTCGACGAGAACCAGCAGGTGCCGGCCAAGTTCGGCATCCGCGGCATCCCCACCCTGATGCTGTTCAAGAACGGCAACGTGGAAGCGACCCGCATCGGCGCGCTTTCGAAGTCGCAGTTGACCGCGTTCCTTGACAGCAATATTTAAACGCCTTACGCTCTGACCGAATCCTGCGCCGGCTAAGGACCGACGCAGTCAGATTCCAGCGCCGGCAGTAACAAGGCGCGCCTTCTTCCCCGTTTCTTAAGTTGGCGTTAGCAGGCCAGGCAGGCCACGGGTCGATCCCGGCTCCTTCACGTTTTTTATTCGGTCGTCTATGCACCTCTCGGAACTCAAGTCGCTCCACGTCACGGAGCTGGTCGACATGGCGGTCGCGAGCCAGATCGACGGCGCGAACCGCCTGCGCAAGCAGGACCTCATCTTCGCCATGCTCAAGAACCAGGCGAAGAAAGGCGAGTCGATTTTCGGCGACGGCACGCTCGAAGTGCTGCCCGACGGCTTCGGTTTCCTGCGCTCGCCCGACACCTCGTACCTGGCGAGCACCGACGACATCTACGTCAGCCCGTCGCAGATCCGCCGCTTCAACCTGCACACCGGCGACACGATCGAGGGCGAGATCCGCACGCCCAAGGACGGCGAGCGCTACTTCGCGCTGGTAAAGGTGGACAAGGTCAACGGCGAGCCGCCCGAGAACGCGAAGTCGAAGATCCTGTTCGAGAACCTCACCCCGCTGCACCCGAACGTGCAGTTCAGGCTCGAGCGCGACATCAAGGCCGAGGAGAACATCACCGGGCGCATCATCGACATCATCGCCCCGGTCGGCAAGGGCCAGCGCGGGCTGATCGTCTCGCCACCCAAGGCGGGCAAGACCGTGATGCTGCAGCACCTGGCGCACGCGCTGATCGCCAACCAGCCCGAAGCGGTGCTGATCGTGCTGCTGATCGACGAGCGCCCGGAGGAAGTCACCGAGATGACGCGCACGGTGCGCGGCGAGGTGGTCGCCTCGACCTTCGACGAGCCCGCCAGCCGCCACGTGCAGGTGGCCGAGATGGTGATCGAGAAGGCCAAGCGCCTGGTCGAGCACAAGAAGGACGTGGTGATCCTGCTCGACTCGATCACGCGCCTGGCGCGCGCCTACAACACGGTGGTGCCCGCCTCGGGCAAAGTGCTCACCGGCGGCGTCGACGCCAATGCGCTGCAGCGCCCGAAGCGCTTCTTCGGCGCCGCGCGCAATATCGAGGAAGGCGGCTCGCTGACCATCATCGCCACCGCGCTGATCGACACCGGCAGCCGCATGGACGACGTGATCTACGAGGAGTTCAAGGGCACGGGCAACATGGAGATCCACCTCGACCGGCGCATGCACGAGAAGCGCATCTACCCGGCGATCAACGTCAACCGCTCGGGCACCCGGCGCGAGGAGCTGCTGATCAAGCCCGAGATCCTGCAGAAAGTCTGGGTGCTGAGGAAACTGCTCTACCCGATGGACGAGCTCGAGGCGGCCGAATTTCTGATCGACAAGATCCGCGCCACCAAGAACAACGCCGAGTTCTTCGATTCGATGCGCCGCGGCTGACCCGCATTGCCTTAAGCCATTGTTTTACGTATAATTCGCGCCTTTTCCGCCGCAGGGCAGCCATGAAGACCGGAATCCACCCCCAATACCAGACGGTGATCTTCCTCGACACCGCCTCCAACCACCCCTTCCTGACGCGCTCGACGATCGACACCAAGGGGCGCGACAAGATGAAGTGGGAGGACGGCAACGAGTACCCGGTGATCAAGGTCGAGGTGTCCTCGGAATCGCATTCGTTCTACACCGGCAAGCACAAGATCATGGACACCGCGGGCCGGGTCGAGAAGTTCAAGCGCCGCTACACGCGGACCAAGAAGACCGAAAAGAGCGACAAGAGCGCCTAGCGGCTCGCGGCGCGCACGCGCCGCCCGAATCAGCCCATGATCCGAAGGCTCGCGCTGCCGCCATCCTTCGCGGTGCTGGCGCTGATCGCGCTGGCGTTCGTCGTGCCGGGGCTCGCGGGGCACGATCCCTGGAAGACCTTCGACGTGATCACGATCGAGATCACGCACCAGATGCAGGCGAGCGGCGACTGGCTGGTGCCGCACGTGGCGGGCGAGCCCTGGCTCGAGGACCCGCCGCTCTATCCGTGGGTCGCGCTCGGCTTCGCCAAGGCGCTCGGCTGGGGGCTCGAGTTCCACGAGGCGGTGCGGCTCGCGAGCGGCGCATTCGTGCTCGGCGCGCTCGGCCTGCTCTACCTCGCCGCGCGCGGCTGGGCCGCGCCGGAGGAACAGGAGCGGGAGCGCCGCGCCGCGGGCGCATCGGCGGTGCTGCTGCTGATCGGCTCGGTCGGGCTCATGGTGCACGCGCACGAGGCGGTCGACGACCTCGCCAGCCTCGCCGCATCCTGCGGCGCGTTCGCCGCGCTGCCGCTCGCCGCGCGCCGGCCGCTGGCGGCGGGCGCGGCCTTCGGCGCTGCGCTCGGCGCCGCGTTCCTTGCCACTGGCTTCGTGGTCCCGCTCGCGCTCGCCGCGGCGGTGCTGCTGGCGCACCTGGTGTGCGGCGAATGGCGCACCCGGCGCGGCGCCGCCTTTCTCGCCGTCGCGGCTCTGGTCGCGCTCGCGATCGGCGCCAGCTGGCCGCTCGCGCTGTGGCAGCGCTCGCCGCTGCTGTTCGGCGAGTGGTGGGCGAACAGCGCGCGCCTGCGCGGCGGCTTCGCGCACAACCTGGGCTACTTCACGCTGCTCGCGAGCTGGTTCGCCTGGCCGGCCTGGCCGCTCGCGGCCTGGGCGGCCTGGACCCGGCGCCGGCGCTGGCGCGAGCCGCGCCAGTTCGTGCCGCTCGCGGCTGCGCTCGCCTCGCTCGTGGGCATCTCGCTCGCCGGCCCGGACCAGGACGTGAACGCGATCGCGCTGCTCGCGCCGCTGGCGCTGCTCGCCGCGCCCGTCATCACCCAGTTGCGCCGCGGCGCGGCCGCCGCGCTGGACTGGTTCGGCGTCATGACTTTCGGCTTCTTCGCCGGGCTGGTCTGGCTCGGCTACGTCGCCATGCTCGCGGGCGTGCCGCCGCGCATCGCGCACAACTTCGCCAAGCTCGCACCGGGCTTCAGCGCGCACTTCCACCTGCTGGCGTTCGCCGTCGCGCTCGCCGCGACGCTCGGCTGGCTCTACCTCGTGCTGTTCGGCCCGCCCTCGGCCACCCGTGGCGTGACGCGCTGGGCCGCGGGCGTCGCGCTGCTATGGGCCACCTTCGCCACGCTGTGGCTGCCCTGGGTCGACTACCTGAGCAGCTATCGCCCGGTCGCGCTGCAGCTCAAGTCGCTGCTGCCGCCGGGCGCGACGTGCATCGCGCGCGCCAAGCTAGGTGACGCGCAGCGCGCCGCGCTGAGCTACCATGCGGGCATCGTCACGCGCGAGCGCGACCCGCTCGAGCCCTGCCCGCTGCTGTTGACGCAGGGCTCGCCGGCACGCGCCGCCAGCGCGCCCGGACCCGGCTGGACCAAGCTCGCCGACGTCGGCCGTCCCGGCGACCGCGACGAGCGCATCAGGCTCTACCGGCGGCAGCGATAATCGACTCTTCGACGGAGGCAGCATGGACCAGGAAACCTTCAACCTCAGCATCCGCAAGTTCCTCAAGATGGTAGGCGTGAACTCGCAGCGCGAAATCGAGCAGGCGATCGGCAAGGCGGTCGCCGGCGGCAAGTTGAAGGGAGACGAGAGCGTCGCCGCGCGCGTCACGCTCGAGATTCCCTCGCTCGGGGTCAAGGTGCCCTTCGACGGGGACATCAGGCTAAAATGAACCTCCGCTGATCCCTTACCGCCGGAGGGGAATCCGATGAACAAGGCCAGGGAATTCGACCAGTCCGTGGTGAGCGAGCTGAAGGCGCTGCTCGGAGAGCGCGTCAGCACCGCGGCGAGCGTGCGCGAGCACCACGGCAAGGACGAGTCGTACTTCCCGTACGCCCTTCCCGACGCCGTGGTCTACCCCCACAGCACCGAGGAAGTGCGCGACGTGGTCAACATCTGCCGCCGCCACCGCGTGCCGATGATCCCGTACGGCGTCGGCACCTCGCTCGAGGGCCACGTGCTGGCGATCGAGGGCGGCGTGACGATCGACCTCTCGCAGATGAACGCGGTGCTGGCGGTGCACGAGGAGGACCTGGACGCCGTGGTGCAGGCCGGCGTCACACGCAAGCAGCTAAACGAGTACATCAAGCACACCGGGCTGTTCTTTCCCATCGACCCGGGCGCCGACGCGACGATCGGCGGCATGGCCTCGACCCGCGCCTCGGGCACCAACGCGGTGCGCTACGGCACCATGCGCGAGAACGTGCTCTCGCTCACCGTCGTGCTGGCCGACGGGCGCATCATCAAGACCGCGCGCCGCGCGAAGAAGTCCTCCGCCGGCTACGACCTGACGCGCCTGTTCGTCGGCGCCGAGGGCACGCTCGGCATCATCACCGAGGTCACGGTCAGGCTCTACCCGGTGCAGGAAGCGATGTCGGCCGCAGTGTGCGCCTTCGACTCGATCGACGGCTGCACCCGGACCGTGATCCAGACCATCCAGGCGGGCGTGCCGGTCGCGCGCTGCGAGATCGTGTGCGAGCACAGCATCGACGCGATCAACAAGTACAAGAAGACCAGTTACCGCGTCGCGCCGACGCTGTTCTTCGAGTTCCACGGCACCCAGGCGAGCGTGGTCGAGCAGGCCGAGACGGTGCAGGAGATCGCGCGCGAGAACGGCGGCATGGATTTCCAGTGGGCGACCAAGCCCGAGGAGCGCAACATCCTGTGGGAAGGACGTCACAACGCCTACTTCGCCTGCCTGCAGACGCGCCCCGGGGCGCGCGCGCTTTCGACCGACGTCTGCGTGCCGATCTCGCGCCTCGCCGAGTGCGTGCACGAGACGATGGAGGACGTTAAGCGCTACGTCGTCCCGGTGCCGATGGTGGGCCACGTCGGCGACGGCAATTTCCACCTCATCTTCCTGATCGACCCCGAAAAGCCCGAGGAGCTCGAGCTGGCCAAGACCCTGAACAAGCGCCTGGTGCGGCGCGCGCTGGCGATGGAAGGGACCTGCACCGGCGAGCACGGCGTCGGCATGGGCAAGCAGGGTTCGATGCAGGAGGAGCTGGGCGAAGCGGTGGACGTAATGCGCGGCATCAAGCGCTTGTTCGACCCGGACAACCTGATGAACCCGGGCAAGGTGGTCACGCTCTGATGAGCGCCGAGAAGCGTCTCAAGCATCTGGGAATCGAGCTGCCGCAGGCGCCGCCGCCGGTGGCGAACTACGTCAACGCGGTGCGCTCGGGCAAGCTGCTCTTCCTCTCCGGCAAGGGACCCTCGGCGGTCGACGGCCTGCGCCCCGCGGGCAAGCTGGGGCGCGAATTCAACCTGGAGCAGGGCTACAAGTTCGCGCGCTCGACCGGGCTCGCGCTGCTGGCCGTGATGCGCGCCGAGCTCGGCAGCCTGGACCGCGTCAAGCGGGTGGTGAAGCTGCTCGGCATGGTGAACGCGGTGCCGGAGTTCACCGATCAGCCGAAGGTGATCAACGGCTGCTCCGACCTGCTGGTCGAGGTGTTCGGCGAGCGCGGCAGGCACGCGCGCTCGGCGGTCGGCATGGGCTCCCTGCCGAACGGCATCCCGGTCGAGATCGAAGTCATCGTCGAGGTAGGTCCCGCAGCGAAGAAACGCCCTGCCAAACGGCGGCGCTAGATCGACATGATGGTGCGGCGGTAATACTTCAGCTCCTCGATCGACTCGAGGATGTCGGCCAGCGCCTCGTGCCTGCTTTGCTTGACGAAACCCTTCGCCACTTCCGGCTTCCAGCGCTTGGCGAGCTCCTTGAGCGTCGAGACGTCGAGGTTGCGGTAGTGGAAGTGCGCCTCCAGCTTCGGCATCCAGCGCGCGAGGAAACGCCGGTCCTGGCAGATCGAGCTGCCGCACATCGGCGAGGCGTTCGCCGGCACGTGCTGCGCGAGGAATTCCAGCGCCGCGCGCTCGGCCTGCGCCTCGTCGAGCGCCGAGGCCTTCACCTTCTCGATCAGTCCGGAGCGGGCGTGCGTGCTCTTGTTCCAGGAGTCCATCGCCTCCAGCACCTCGTCGGGCTGGTGCAGCACCAGCACCGGCCCCTCGGCCACGAGGCTGAGGTCGGACGCGGTGACCAGCAGCGCGACCTCGATGATGCGATCCGAGTCAGGCTGCAGTCCCGTCATCTCCATGTCGATCCAGATCAGGTTGTTCTGGTCCTGCGCCATCCCTGCGTGTCCTTATATGGAGGCCGGCCAGTATATCAATGCGTTACCGCGGCACGGCCGGTGATGCGCGCTTTTTCATGCATTGATCGATGAGATCGAGCCGCATCTGCTTGCGCGTCTGGGTCGTACACGTCGCGAGTCGGACCGCTCCTAGCGAGCAGCATCGCCAGCACGACCACCGAGCGTCTATCGACTGCCGGCATGCGCTTATTGTCGCTCCCCGTCGATGGGGTGGACAATGGCGCCACTCGCGTTATTCTTGCACCACATGCCGAACGCGTTCACATGGATTTTCCTCGCCGCGCTCGCCGCGGCGACCGGCGTGCGCCTGTGGCTCGCGCAGCGCCAGATCCGCCACGTGCGCTCGCATCGCGCGCAAGTGCCGCAGAGCTTCGCAAGCACGATCCCGCTCGCCGCGCACCAGAAGGCGGCCGACTACACCGTCGCCAAGGCGCGCCTCGGTACGCTCGACATCCTGATCGGCGCCGCGGCGCTGCTCGCGCTCACCCTGGGCGGGCTGACCGAGCGCATCTCCGCCGCGTGGGGGCATGTGCTCGCGCCCGGCGGCGTCGCACACGGCACCGCGCTCATCGTCACGGTGGCGGTGCTGTTCTCCGCGCTCGAGCTGCCGCTCACCGTCTACCGCACCTTCGTGGTCGAAGCGCGCTACGGGTTCAATCGCATGACGCCCGCGCTGTTCATCGCCGATCTGCTGAAGCAGGCGCTGCTCGGGGCGCTGCTCGGCATCCCGCTGCTGGTGCTCGTGCTCTGGCTGATGGGCGAGATGGGCGCGCACTGGTGGCTCTACGTCTGGCTGGCCTGGACCGGCTTCAACCTGCTGGTGCTGCTGATCTATCCGACCTTCATCGCGCCGCTGTTCAACAGGTTCACGCCGCTCGCCGACCCCACGCTCGCCGGACGGATCGAGGCGCTGCTCGCGCGTTGCGGTTTCCGCTCCAAGGGCCTGTACGTGATGGACGGCTCGAAACGCTCGAGCCACGGCAACGCCTACTTCTCCGGCTTCGGCGCCTCCAAGCGCATCGTGCTGTTCGACACGCTCCTGGCGCGGCTGGCGCCGACCGAAGTCGAGGCGGTGCTGGCGCACGAGCTCGGGCACTACAAGCGCCACCACGTCTGGAAGCGGGTGCTGCTGCTGTTCGCCTTCTCCTTCGCCCTGCTCTGGATTCTCGGCCGCCTGATCGACCAGCAGTGGTTCTACGCCGGCCTGGACGTGTCCACTCAATCGGCGGCCACGGGGCTGCTGCTGTTCGTCCTGGTGATGCCGGTGTTTACCTTCCTCCTGCACCCGCTCACCAGCCTGTACTCGCGCAAGCACGAGTACGAGGCCGACGCCTACGCCGCGGCCCACGCCAGCGCGGCCGAGCTGGTCAAGGCCCTGGTCAAGCTGTACCAGGACAACGCGGCCACGCTGACGCCGGACCCGCTGCACTCCGCGTTCTACGACTCGCATCCGCCGGCGGCCACCCGCATCGCGCGGCTGCAACATTCCGGGAGCTGAACATGGAAGACCTCGCGCAGCGCAAGTGCAAGCCCTGCGAGGGCGGCGTGCCGCCCTACACGCCGCAGCAGGCGGCGCAGATGCTGGCGCAGCTCAAGGGCTGGATCATCGAGGACGGCAAGCTGGTCAAGGTCTACACGTTCTCGAACTACTACCAGACGATGGCGTTCGTGAACGCGCTCGCCTGGGTCTCGCACCGCGAGGACCATCACCCCGACCTGACGGTGGGCTACAACAAGTGCCGCGTCGAATACTCGACGCACGCGATCGGCGGGCTGTCCGAGAACGATTTCATCTGCGCTGCAAAGTGCGACGCGCTGTTCGGGCTCTAGCGAAGTGAGCGCGCCGGCGCCCTCGGGCACCGTCGTCGCCGGCTTCGGCCGCGAGAGCCTGGTGCGCGCCGACGGCGGCGAGCTGCTGAGCGCCACCGCGCGCAGCCGCGACCTGCAGCCGGTCTGCGGCGACCGCGTCATGCTGTCCGGGGTCGGCGGCGGGCGCGCCGTGATCGAGGCGATCGATCCGCGCCGCAACGTCTTTTCGCGCTCGAGCCGGCACCGCACCAAGGTCCTGGCCGCCAACGTCACCCAGGTGGTGGTGCTGGTCGCCTGCGAGCCGTCGTTCTCCGACGAGCTGGTGTGCCGTTTGCTCGCCGCGGCGGAGCTCGCCCGCCTGCCCGCCCTGATCGCGCTCAACAAGACCGACCTCGCCTCGCTGCGCGATGACGCTCTGCGCGCGCTCGAGGCGTTCCGCGGCCTGGGCTACCCGCTGGTGGAGCTGGCGGGAAAGCGCGACGCGCAGCCGCTGCTGCCTTATCTGCGCCGCCATCGCAGCCTGCTGGCCGGGCAGTCTGGGATGGGAAAGTCGACCCTGGTGAAGACGCTGGTTCCCGAAGCCGAGGTGAGGATCCGCGAGATCTCGCGCTTTCTCGACAGCGGACGCCAGTCGACCACCGCCGCGCGCCTGTACGCGCTGGACGACTCGAGCGAGATCGTGGATACGCCGGGCGTGTCCGAGTTCGGCCTGGCCGGCCTCGGCGCGCGGGAGATCGCAGCCTGCTTTCGCGAGTTCGGTCCCCACGCTGCGCACTGCCGCTTCCAGGACTGCCGCCACCTGTCCGAGCCGGGCTGCGCGGTGCGCGAGGCGACGCTCTCCGGCGCGCTGCACCCGCGCCGGCTCGCGCTGTACCAGCGCATCGTGCAGCAGGAAGTGGGCGCGGCGGAGGCGCGATGAAGCGCATCTTCAGCTCGTGGAATCTCGCCGCGGTGCACCACGCCAAGAACCTGCTCGAGGTGGAGGGCATTCGCGCCAGGGTACGCAACGAGCTGATCTCCTCCGGCATCGGCCAATTGCCGCCAATCGAATGCCAGATCGAGCTGTGGGTGGTCGACGACGCGAACGCCGAGCGCGCCGAGCGCATCCTGCGTTCGGGCACCCTGCGGCCGGAAGAGCGCGGGCGCCTTTGGCGTTGCGCCGGCTGCGGCGAAGTCTCGGAGGCGCAGTTCACGCAGTGCTGGCGCTGCGGCGCATTCCGCAGCGACTGAGCGCGGGCGGCGGCGCTAGCCGAGCAGGCGCCCGAGCGATAGCAGGATCAGGAAGAACACCCAGACCACGAGCGCGCGCCACAGCAGTCCAACCGTGGCGTCCAGCGCGGGCACGTCCGCGTCATCGCCCACGCCCAGCTCGGGGCGGGGACGTCCGTCGTCGACCGCGAGCGGCATGCCCAGCCGTACTCCCATCGCGCCGGCGCCGGCGGCGAGCACGACGCCCGCGTTCGGGTCGGGCCAGGCGCGCGCCTGCGTGCGCCAGCAGTAGACGGCGTCCTCGAAGTCGCCCACCACCGCGAACGCCGCGGCGGTCAGGCGCACGGCCGGCCACTCGAGGACGAACAGCGCGCGCTGGGCGAAATCGCCGAATGCGCCCAGGCCGCCCCAGCGCCGGCAAAGGAATACGGCCAGCCGGTACAGGATCGCCCCGCTCGGGCCCGGCAGCAGCACGTACCACAGCAGCACGCCGAACACGTGACGGTGCGAGGCAAGCAGCGCCTCCTCGACCGACAGGCGCACGACCTCCTCGCGCGTGCGCGGCAGCACAGGTTCGCCGCGCCAGCCGGCAATCAGCTCGCGCGCCCGGTCGAGCTCGCCCGCCTTGAGCGCGGTCTGGATGGCGGTGAACGAGTGACTGAACTGGCGGAAACCGAGCGTCAGGTAGAGCACCGCGACGTTGAACAGCAGCGCGAGCAGCGGGCTCGCCGCCTGCAGCAGCAGCTGCAGCGCGATCGCCGCCACGACTGCCGGCAGCACCGCGACCAGCCAGGCGATCAGGCCGTGCCCGCCTTGCTCCGCGTTGAACGCGCGCTCCAGGCGGTCGGCCCCGTCCGCCAGGACGGCGAAGTACAGCTTGCGGTCACCGAGCGGGCGCCACTGCTCGAGGACCAGCGCAGCGATGATCGCGATGACGCTCATGACACCGATGGTCTCGGAGACGTCTCAAGATAGCATAGATGGCGGTAGAGGTTGACCAGCATGCCGGCGGTCGCGCCCCAGATGTAGTAGTCGCGGTAGGGAACGGCGTAGAACCAGCGCGTCTCGCCCTGGAACACGCGCGAATGCTGCTGGTGATTGCGCGGATCGAGCAGGAACGACAGCGGCACTTCGAACACCTCGTCCACTTCGTCCGGGTCGGGACGCAGCTCGAACGGCGCCTGCACCGCGCCGACCACCGGCGCGATGCGGTAGCCGGTGCGCGTGCTGTAGTCGTCGAGGCGCCCGAGCAGCCGCACCCTGTCCGGGGGGAGGCCGATCTCCTCCTGCGTCTCGCGCAGCGCGGTAGACTCGGGCGTCGGATCCGCGGGCTCGGCTCGCCCGCCGGGAAAGCTTATCTGACCGGAATGGCTGCGCAGGTTCGCGGTGCGGCGCGTGAACAGCATCGTCAGCTCCTGTTCGCGCACGACGATCGGCATCAGCACCGCGGCGCGGGTGAGCCCGGCGCCGTCGCCTTCCACGCCCGGGTCTCCCGGCAGGGCCTCGGCGCCGGGGCCGGGAGCCGCAAGGCGCCGGCGCAGCTCCTCTACGTCGAGCTCGACCGCCCGGCCGTGAATCAGCCTGGCGCGCATGCGGGCGCGGTCCGGCCGCCTTTACGGCGTCAGGATGATTGAGCCGGTCGTCTTGCGCGACTCCAGGTCGCGGTGTGCCTGCGCCGCGTCGGCCAGCTTGTAGCGCGCGGTCGTCTCGATCTTGACCTTGCCCGACTTCACCACGTCGAACAGCGCGTTCGAGCGCTCGACCAGCTCGGCGCGGCTGGCGATGTAGGTGGCGAGCGTGGGGCGCGTGACGTATAGCGAGCCCTTGGCCGACAGGATGCCCAAATTGACCGGCGGCACCGGACCCGAGGCGTTGCCGAAGGTCACCATCAGCCCGCGCGGGCGCAGGCAGTCGAGCGAGCCTTCCCAGGTCGCCTTGCCGACCCCGTCGTAGACCACCGGCACACCCTTGCCGCCGGTGATCGCCTTGACCTTCTCGACGAAGTTCTCCTTGGAGTAGTTGATGACGTGCTCGGCGCCGTGCGCCTTCGCGAGCGCCGTCTTCTCGTCCGAGCCAGCGGTGGCGATGGTAGTGACGCCCAATGCCTTGAGCCACTGGCAGGCGATCAGACCGACGCCGCCGGCCGCAGCGTGCCACAGCACCGTGTCGCCCTTCTTCACCGCATAGGTCGAGAAGATGAGGTAGTGCACCGTGAGGCCCTTGAGCAGCATCGAAGCGGCCTGCTCCTCGGTGATGCCCTGAGGAAGCTTCACCATCCGCTCGGCCGGCACGACGCGCGTCTCGCAATACGAGCCGATCAGGCCGGTATAGGTGACGCGGTCGCCCGCCTTGAGGCCGGTGACGCCCGCGCCGACCGCCTCGACCACGCCCGCGCCCTCGTTGCCCGCCACCTGCGGCAGCGGCATCGGGTAGAGCCCGGAGCGCTGGTAGGTATCGACGAAGTTGACCCCGATCGCGGTGTGCCGGATGCGCACCTGCCCCTGTCCGGGGTCGCCGACCTGGAGCTCGTCCAGCTGCAGCACCTCGGGCCCGCCGGCCTTGTGAAAACGAATTGCCTTTGCCATCTATCTCTCCTTCAGTGAAATATCGTCAGAACGCCGGTGTAGCCATAGAGCCGGTCGTGGGAAATCTCTCCGCTGCAGAAGAATCCTACCAGCGGCACGTCGCCCAGCGCCTCGCGCACGAGCTCCATCTCCGCGCCGCGCCGGCCGAACATGTGCTCGCCGCGCCCGAGGCAGGAGTAGTACAGCGCGCCGCGCGGCGCGGGGCCGCTGGCGCGCAATTCGCCCAGGATGCGGCGCAGGTCCTCGTCGGCGCTCGCGGCGTCGCGCTTGCAGAAGATGATCTCGTCGCCCTGCCCGACGACGTCTCCGATCGCGATCAGCTTGTTGCGCGGGTCGATGCCCACCAGGTTGCGCACCAGGTAGTCTCCGGTGTCGGAGCCGCGCACCGGGAGGCCCGCGAGCACGTACGCCGCCGCGCGCCGCAAGTCGCGCGCGAGCAGCTCGCCGGCCGCGTCGCGAAACACGTCGAGCGCGGGCCGCCCGTCCAGCTCGGCGATCACGTTCTCCTCGCAGGCGGTGACGCGGTAGCGGCCGACCCCGGAGGCGCGGCCGGGCGCGGGCAGCGGCGCGCAGCCCTGCGTCAGGCGGGTGGAAACCCGGACCGCGGACGCAAGCACTACCCCGGACAGGCCGCCCGAGACCACGTCGTTCGCCACCTGAACCGTCTGCGTGCGCGAGCTGGACAGCCCGCCCACCACGTAGCCGCTGTCGACCTTCGATGCCATGTCGGCGACTAGGCCGGCGACGTCGGGCGCCTGCGGGTCGGCGTGCACGACCGCGAAGTGCGCCGCCTGTGCGCCCGGCGGCGGCAGCCGCGTGCGGCCGGAGAACACGCGGTAGTCCTGCGGCTCGAGCCCGGCGACCATCGCCACCAGCGCCGGCTCGTCCTGGTATTCCACGCCGGTGGCGAGCACGCCGACGCCGACCGTACCGACCCAGTCTTCGACCCCGGTGCGCTGGCGCAGCGCGGCGACGATGAGCTCGGCCTGCGCCGCCAGCGCCTCGGTGAAATAGACGAAGCCGAGCCCGCGCTGCGGCCGTCCGATGCGCTCGGCGCACTGCGCGACGCAGTGCTCCCAGTCGGCGCCAGCGGCGTGCGCGTAGGCGAAGCGGGTCATTCCCTGGATTCGTCCTTCGGTTCGTCCTTGGATTCGGCTTTCGGTTCCGTCATTGCCTGCTGCATCATCGCCCAAGGCCAGAGCATGGGGTTGGACGGACCCTGCGCGTCAGCGCCGGCGGGGGCTTGTGCCGCGCCTTGCGCCCCGCCCTGCATCGCGTTCAGGGCCGATTTCTGCAGCTCGAGGCCCTGGATCGAGAAGCGCACCATGTTCAGGTTCAGCGTCAGCCAGCCCTCGACCGAGCGCAGCTCGGCGATGCGCTTTTCGACTTCCTGCGGATCGAGCGTGGGCATCGCCATGCCGGGAACGGGCAAGCCGAGCGGGCCCCATAGGCGGCGGAACATCTCGAATGGATCCTGGGACAAATTGCTGTTTGACATGGATGCTCCCGAATTCGGTTCGCGCGCGCAGCGCGCGGCTAGATGCCCTCGAAGAAAGCTCGTACGTCCGCTTCGCGCTCGAGCGTGTCCTGGTAGCCCAGATCTATCAGCGCCCTGCAGAACGGCTCTTCGAACAGCAGGTAGCTTGCCAGGTTCGATCCGGAGCGGCTCAGCGCCCCGGTCGGGCGCAGCAGGAACCGCACCGAGCGCGGAAGCTCGTGCAGGAAGCGCGCCGCGACACGCTCGATCGACTGCGACGGTGCGACGAACAGGACCTTGATCGGCCGCAGCGGCACGCTCGCGCTCGTGCGCGCCTCGGGCGGAATCGCCTCCAGCGTGCGGTTGATGCGCTGCAGGCGCTCGATGTCCACCATCAGGCTGTCGAGGAAGATGCTGTTCAGAGCGTGGCCGGCGATCTGCGCCAGCGACGGATAGATGTTCGAGCGCGCGCGCGCCTGCTCGAGCGACTGGCGCCCCGTGCCGATCACCAGCACGCGATCCGCGCCGAGGTGGAGCGCGGGGCTGACCGGCGCGATCTGGCGCATCGAGCCGTCGCCGAAATACTCGCGATGCACCTTGACCGCGGGGAAGATGAACGGCAGCGCCGAAGAGGCGAGCAGGTATTCCAGCTTCATCGATACCGCGGCTCCGGTCCTGTGGTTGCGCTCCCACCCCTCGAGGCCCGAGCCGCCCTGGAAGAAGGAGACGCTCTGGCCCGAAGTGTAGCCGGACGCGGTGACGCATACCGCGTAGAGCGCGCCCGAGTCGATATTTTGCTGGATGCGCTCGAACGACAGCCCGTGCTCCAGCATTTCCCGCAGCGGGGTATTGTCCAGCAGCGAGACCGGATTGCGGTGCGAAACGAGCATCATCGACGACAGCCAGCGCGCCCCGCTCTTGATGATGTGCCAGCTGTCGGTGCGGTAGATCTTGCTGCAGCGCATGTTCTGCCACTGCTCGAGCAGCGTCGCGACCGCGGCATTGAAATCGTCGGCCTGCGCGGCGAGCATGGCGGCGTTGATCGCGCCTGCGGAGGTGCCGCAAAGGATCGGGAACGGGTTTTTCGCCGGACTGCCGAGGATATCGCGCACCGCCTTGATCACGCCCACCTGGTACGCGGCGCGTGCGCCGCCTCCGGTCAGCACCAGGCCCGCGCGCGGGCGCGCATGCCCCGGTAACGGGGCGACGGTTGGCGCGGAATCTGCGCTCGCCATGCCGGTCCGGGTCAGGCGCGCTAGAACAGGCTCTGGTCCTGGCCGCGCGGCGCATTCACGTCTACCACGGTCAGCGCGGTCATGTTGACGATGCGGCGGACGGTTGCGGACGGCGTGAGAATATGCACCGTGCGCGCGGCGCCGAGCAGGATCGGCCCGATGGTGACGCCGTCGCCGGAGGCGGTCTTGAGCAGGTTGAAGGCGATATTCGACGCGTCGAGCGTGGGCATGATCAGCAGGTTCGCCTCGCCCTTCAGGCGCGAGCGCGGGAATACCTTGAGCCGGATTTCCTCCGACAGCGCGGCGTCGCCATGCATCTCGCCTTCGACCTCGAGTTCGGGCGCGCGTTCGTGCAGGATCGCGAGGGCCCTCTGCATCTTCACCGCCGAAGGCAGCTTGACCGAGCCGAAATTGGAAGCAGACAAAAGCGCCACCTTGGGCGTCAGGCCGAAGCGGCGCACCTCCTCCGCGGCGAGGATCGTCATTTCGGCAACGTGCTCCGCGTCCGGGTCGGCGGTGACGTAGGTGTCGCAGAGGAAGACCATGCGCTTGGGCAGCATCAGCGCGTTCATCGCCGCGTAGTGCGTGACGCCTGCGCGCAGGCCGATGACCTGATCCACGTAGCGCAGGTGCAGGGCGTGCGTGCCGAAGGTGCCGCACAACATGGCATCGGCTTCGCCCTTGAGGATCAGCATGGCGCCGATCAGGGTATTGCGGCGCCGCATCTCTATCTTCGCGTACTCCGGCGAGACGCCCTTGCGCTCGGTGAGCTGGTGGTAGGTGCTCCAGTAGTCGCGGTAACGCGGATCGTACTCCGGGTTGACGAGATCGAACTCATGCCCGGGGCGCATGCGCAGCCCGAGACGCTCGAGCCGCTGCTCGATCACGTTCGGCCGCCCGATCAGAACCGGATTGGCGAGCCCTTCGTCGACGATGATCTGTACCGCGCGCAGCACCCGCTCGTCCTCGCCCTCGGCGTACACCACGCGCCTCGGCGCCGCCTTGGCCGCCGAAAACAGCGGTTTCATGATCAGCCCGGAGTGGTACACGAACTGCGTCAGCGATTCCCGATAGGCTTCCAGGTCGGCCAGCGGCCGGGTCGCGACGCCCGAATCCATCGCCGCCTTGGCGACGGCGGGCGCAATGCGCGCGATCAAGCGCGGATCGAAGGGCTTTGGAATCAGGTATTCGGGGCCGAAGCTGATCGACTCGATGCCGTAGGCCTGCGCGACCTGCTCCGAGGTCTCTGCCTGCGCCAGATCCGCGATGGCGTGCACCGCCGAGAGTTCCATTTCCGTCGTGATGCCGGTCGCGCCCACGTCCAGCGCGCCGCGGAAGATAAACGGAAAGCACAGTACGTTGTTGACCTGATTCGGGTAGTCCGACCGCCCGGTGGCGATGATCGCGTCCGGCCGCACCTCCTTGGCAAGCTCGGGGCGTATCTCGGGCTCGGGATTGGCGAGCGCGAGAATCAATGGCCGCTCGGCCATCTTCTTGATCATGTCCGGCTGGACCACGCCCGCCGCCGACAGGCCGAGGAAGACATCCGCGCCCTCGAGCACCTCGGCGAGCGTGCGCGCGCGCGTATCCTTGGCGTAGCGCGCCTTGTCCGGATCCATCTCCTCCTTGCGCCCGCGGTAGACCACGCCCTTGATGTCGGTGACCGTAATGTTCTCGATCGGCATTCCCATTTTCAGCAGCAGGTCGAGACAGGCAAGCGCGGCCGCGCCCGCGCCCGAAGTGACAAGCTTCACCTTGGCAAGTTCCTTGCCGACGACCCGCAGCCCGTTCACGATCGCGGCGCCGACGATGATCGCCGTGCCGTGCTGGTCGTCGTGGAATACCGGGATATTGAGCCGCTGGCGCAGCTTGCGCTCGATCTGGAAGCATTCCGGCGACTTGATGTCCTCGAGGTTGATGCCGCCGAAGGTCGGCTCGAGCGCGGCGATGATCTCCACCAGCTTGTCGGGATCGCGTTCGTTCAGCTCGATGTCGAAGCAGTCGATGCCCGCGAATTTCTTGAACAGCACGGCCTTGCCTTCCATGACGGGCTTGGCGGCGAGCGGACCGATCGCGCCCAAGCCCAGCACGGCAGTGCCGTTGGTTACCACGCCTATGAGGTTGGCGCGCGAAGTCAGATTGACCGCCTCGGCCGGATCGCGCTGGATCTCGAGGCACGCCGCGGCGACGCCGGGGGAATAGGCCAGCGCCAAGTCGCGCTGGTTGGTGAGCTGCTTGGTAGGCAGGATCGAGATCTTGCCCGGGCGCGGCAGGCGGTGATATTCGAGCGCGCTCTTCTTCAGTTGCTCGTCCACGTTCGGCTCCTGATGGGTCAAAATTATAGCGCACCCATCATCGTGCTCCGCCCTCGCCGGCGCGGCGTCGAGCCGATTGTCCGTATAATCTGTGGCGCTATTCGATCCCGCACCCTCATCTCACGCCGCGCCGCGGAAATCCACCCGTTCGAGGTCATGGAGGTTCAGTCGCGCGCGCGCGCGCTGGAGGACGCGGGAAAGCGCGTGATTCACATGGAGATCGGGGAACCCGATTTCACCGCGCCGGAGCCGGTCGTCGAAGCTGGGGTGCGTGCACTGCGCGAGGGCTTGACCGCGTACACCCCGGCGCTCGGGCTACCTGCGCTGCGCGAGGCGATCGCCGAGCACTACGCGAGCCGCTACGGCGTTGCGGTTCCCGCTGCACGCATCGCGGTCACCGCCGGCGCCTCCGGCGCGCTGCTGCTGGTGCTCGCCCTGTACGTCGACCCCGGCGACGAGATCCTGGTTCCCGATCCCGGCTATCCCGGCTACCGGCAGTTCGTGCGCGCCTTCGAGGGCGTGGCAAGAGCGATGAATGTCGGTGCTGAGTCTGCCTTTCAGCCGACGCTCGACTCGGTGCGTCACGCCTGGGGCCCGAAGACGCGCGGACTTCTGGTCGGCTCGCCATCCAATCCGAGCGGCACCTTGCTCGCGCGCGACGAGCTTCGCCGCATCGCGCAATTCGTGGCCGAGCGTGATGGGGTACTGATCGTCGACGAGATTTACCAGGGACTGGTCTACGGCGAGGCGCCCTCCACGGCGCTCGACCTGCGAGGGGAAGTCGTCCTCGTGAACAGCTTCTCGAAGTACTTCTGCATGACCGGCTGGCGACTGGGCTGGGCGGTCCTTCCGCAGCCGGCCACGCGCGCGTTCGAGAACGTCGCGCAGCACCTGTTCATCTGCCCGTCGGCCGCCGCGCAACACGCTGCCCTGGCGGCCTTCGAGCCGCCCGCGCTCGAAATCCTCGAAGGCCGCCGCAGGGAATTCGAACGGCGGCGCGATTTCATCGTGCCCGAGCTGCGGCGCGCCGGGCTTGCGGTCCCTTGCACACCCAACGGCGCGTTCTACGTCTACGCGGATTGCTCGGCCCTCGACCGGGACGCCAAGCGCTTCGCCCTCGGTCTGCTGGAGCGCGGCGGGGTCGCGGCGACTCCGGGGATCGACTTCGGGCTCAATCAGACCCGGCATTTCCTGCGTTTCGCATATACGCGCAGCATGCAGGAGCTGCACGAGGCCGCGCAGCGCATCGCTCGCTTCTGTGCCGGCGCCTGATCCGGCGCGGGCCGCGGACGGCTGGCTGCGCTAGCCCTTGCTACGCTGGCGGCGCAGAATCGACTGCAGGCGGGAGCGCTCCGCGAGCACCTTGTTGGCGTAATCGGCGTTCGGCTCGTCCATCGCCCCGGCGTACATCTGCAGCGCGGTCACGGTCTCGCCAAAGCGGCGCAAGTACTCGCGCAGGATCTGGGTCCCGACCTCGATGTTGACGTCGGGATCGAGCAAAGCTTCTTCGCCGCCGTGCGCTTCCAGCTTGTCCAGGTGGAACCTGGGCAGCACCTGCATCAGCCCTTTCGCCCCGACGCCACTCTCCGCCACGGGGTTGTAGCGCGATTCGACCGCCATCACTGCCAGGATCAGCAGCGGGTCGACCGCGAATTGACGCCCGGCCCGGTAGGCCACGGAAACGAAGCCGGCGACGGCCTCATCGGCCACGCGGTAGCGCTTGGCGATGAACGCGGTGACCGCTTCCTGATCCTGCTTCGACTGCGCCGGCGGGACGCCGACCTGGATCGTCCCGGCGGCCAGGGTGGCGCTCTCGGCGACCGACTGGTTGGCGCGTGCGATGGCGTCTGCCTGCCGCATCAGCAAGTCGCGCGATGTGGGCACCGCGACCGCCAGCACCGCGCTTAGGCCGATCAGCGCGAACACGCCGCGCGCGAGGGATAGCAGCCGGATCACGCCCGAGAGCCCCGGCAAGCGCATTCCTGCGCCGCCCACTACCAGATTGCTAGCTAGTTCCATCCTGCACCTCCTTGCTCATCGCGCCGCCGCCCGTGCCCGTGATCGCGCCTTGCTGGAAGGCAAAACTTCACAGAAGAGCTAATTCAGACCCCGGCGCGGACCCGGGAAAGCCTATGGGTGGAAGGATACTTCCAGCGGCTCTTGCTGCAGTGCAGCGAAACGAATACTAACGTAAAAATCTGTGTGGAGTCAACAACTTCGCATTGTCCTGGGAATCTCTTCACTACCCGGCGCGAACTGCCTGTTCCGGAACCGCTTTTTCTTTGTCGGACCGATCACCGCGCCGGTAAAATAGCATTGCGAGGTTGAGGTTGAGCCCAGCCGACCCCTCGGCCGGGTTCAAGCGAAGCTTCGCGGACCGACATTGGTCTTTCCGTCAAGGCCAAACGACCAAGGCGGTCCGCTCAGCTTCAAGGGCCAGGTGAAGGGCTCTTTGCCCCTTACCGCGTTCCCGATCGGTTCCCGGTTACGGCCGGGAGCCGGTTGGAAACGGCCATGCGGCTGCTGGATTCAGCGCGGTTCTCGCGCCGGGGGTCGCAGCGGTTGACGGCGGCGCTACTTCGACCGACGTCATTTGGGCCGCAGGCTTGGCCTTAGGTTTCGCGGGTTTCTTCGCCGCTTTCTTCTTCTTGGCAGCTTTTTTAGGCTTTTTCTTGGCTGCCTTTTTCTTTTTTTTGGCTTTCTTTTTACCCGCTGCCTTCTTCTTCTTGGCAGGTTTCTTTGCCGTCTTCTTCTTCTTCTTTTTCGCAGCCTTCTTTTTCTTAGCGGGTTTCTTCGCTTTCTTCGCTTTTTTCTTCGTTGCCATAACTATCTCCTTGATAGTAGTTACAAAGGAAGCCCGACCGTGATGGCCCGGACTATTCAACCGCCGGGGAAACCATTTCCCCGGACGGACTGAATGCTTGATCGCCGCGCTTCATCGCTCGACCCTCGCGGCGAGGTCGTGATAGAGGATGTCCGGATCGAGCCGGATTCCGCCTTCCCACGTCACGGTCGCCGATTCCGGATCGACGCTCACCTTTTCGAACTCGCGCACGTCGCGCCAGAGCCGGAAGGCGCCGATCTCGAGCAGGTTGCCGAGAAACACGCTGCCCTCAAGGCCGTCGTCGAACCGCAGCCAGAGCCTGTAGTCCTCTTCGGCCTTGCAGTCGGTCACTCGGTGCATCTTGCTCATCTCCTGTCGCGCTCCGTTGCGCGATAAAAAAAGAGCCGGGATCAATCCCAGCTCAGCGCCCCGCCAGTCTGATACTCGATCACCCTGGTCTCGAAGAAGTTTCGCTCCTTCTTCAAGTCGATCATTTCGCTCATCCAGGGAAAAGGATTGCTCGCCCCCGGGAACAGCGTGTCGAGACCGATCTGCTGACAGCGCCGGTTGCAGATGAAGCGCAGGTACTCCTTGAACATTGGCGCATTCAATCCGAGCACGCCGCGCGGCATCGTGTCCTCGGCGTAGCGGTACTCGAGGTCGACCGCCTTGCGGAACAGATGCTGCAGTTCCTCCCGGAACTGGGGCGTCCACAAATGCGGGTTCTCGAGCTTGATCTGGTTGACCATATCGATGCCGAAATTGCAGTGCATCGACTCGTCGCGCAGGATGTACATGTACTGCTCGGCCGCACCGGTCATCTTGTTCTGCCTGCCGAGGGACAGGATCTGGGCGAAGCCGACATAGAAGAACAGCCCCTCCATCAGGCATGAAAACACGATCAGACTCTTGAGCAGCCTCTGGTCGTTCTCCGGCGTGCCGGTCTTGAAGCCCGGGTCGGTCAGGATGTCTATGAACGGGATCAGGAATTCGTCCTTTTCCCGGATCGACGGAATCTCGTGATAGGCGTTGAACACCTCGCCCTGCTCCAGGTCGAGCGACTCGACGATGTACTGGTAGGCGTGGGTGTGGATGGCTTCCTCGAATGCCTGGCGCAGCAGGTACTGCCTGCACTCGGGGGCGGTGATGTGCCGGTAGGTCCCGAGCACGATGTTGTTCGCCGCGAGCGAGTCGGCAGTGACGAAAAAGCCCAGATTGCGCTTCACGACCCGCCTTTCGTCCTCTGTCAGGCCGCCGGGGTCTTTCCACAGCGCGATGTCGCGGCTCATGTTGACTTCCTGCGGCATCCAGTGATTGGCGCAGGCGGCGATGTACTTCTCCCAGGCCCATTTGTACTTGAATGGGACGAGCTGGTTGACGTCGGCCCTGGAGTTGATAATCGACTTGTCCTCGACCGAGATGCGACGGAACTCGTTGCCGGCCGCGAATCGGGCGTCCGTCTCGGATACGCCGCCGGAAGCGGGGACGAAATCTTGCTTGGTCTGGAGCGAAAGCCCCGGAATCGAATTCAACTTCCCTTCGTCCTCATAGCTCAGCATGGCGTCCCCCCTCATTCGCTCTTCTTCTTATTGGCACGCCTCGCACTCCGGATTGTCGATCGAGCAGAATCCGGGCTCGCCGGGGCTCGCCGCCATCGCCGTCGCGCCGTCGGTCGGAACCGCGTTCAGCTGCCCCGACTTTACGGTCGACTTCTCGGCATGGGTCGCGCCCATCGCCCGCAGGTAGTAGGTGGTCTTCAGACCCCGAATCCAAGCCAGCTTGTAGGTTTCATCGAGTTTGCGCCCCGACGCGCCAGCCATATAGATGTTGAGCGACTGCGACTGGTCGATCCATTTCTGGCGCCGCGCCGCCGCCTCGACCAGCCATTTGGGCTCGGTTTCGAAGGCGGTCGCGTACAACCTGCGCAGCTCGGCCGGGACCCGGTCGATGCGCGCCAGGTTGCCGTCGAAGTACTTGAGATCGGCGATCATCACCTCGTCCCACAGCCCGGCCTGCTTGAGGTCGGACACCAGGTACTCGTTCACCACCGTGAACTCGCCCGATAGATTCGATTTCACATACAGATTCTGGTAGGTGGGCTCGATCGAAGCCGAAACCCCGACGATATTGGCGATGGTCGCGGTCGGCGCGATCGCGAGGCAGTTCGAATTGCGCATCCCGTGCTGCTTGATGCGCGCCCTGAGCGCATCCCAGTCGAGCGTGGACGAGCGGTCGATTTCAACGTAGCCGCCGCGCTCCGCGGCCAGGATATCGAGTGTGTCCTGCGGCAACACGCCGCTGTCCCACAGAGAGCCCTCGAACGAACCGTAGCGACCCCGTTCCTCGGCCAGCTCGGTCGAAGCCTGGCAGGCGCAATAGCTCACCATCTCCATCGATCGGTCGGCAAATTCGACCGCTTCGGACGACGCATACGCGATGCGTAGCCGGTGCAGGCAATCCTGGAAGCCCATGATGCCGAGGCCGACCGGCCGGTGGCGCAGATTCGAGTTCCTGGCCTTGTCGACGGCGTAATAGTTGATATCGATGACGTTGTCGAGCATTCGCATCGCGGTGCGTATGGTGCGCTGCAGCTTCTCGAAATCGAGTCCGCGCTCGCTCAAGTGCGCCACCAGATTCACCGAGCCGAGATTGCAGACCGCGATCTCGTCGCTCGAGGTATTGAGGGTGATCTCCGTGCACAGATTGGAGCTGTGAACGACGCCCGCATGCTGCTGCGGGCTGCGCAGGTTGCACGGGTCCTTGAACGTGATCCAGGGATGCCCGGTCTCGAACAGCATGCTGAGCATCTTGCGCCATAGCTGTACCGCGGGGATCCTCTTGTACAGCTTGAGCTCGCCCCTTGCGGCTCTATCCTCGTAGCGCAAATAGGCTTCCTCGAACGCCTTGCCGAAGGCGTCGTGCAGCTCGGGCACGTCGGACGGGCTGAACAGCGTCCAGTCTGCGTTCTCGAGCACGCGCTTCATGAACAGATCCGGGATCCAGTTTGCCGTGTTCATGTCGTGCGTACGGCGGCGATCGTCACCGGTGTTCTTGCGCAGCTCGAGAAACTCCTCAACGTCCAGGTGCCAGGTCTCGAGGTAGGAGCATACGGCGCCCTTGCGCTTGCCGCCTTGGTTCACCGCCACGGCGGTGTCGTTGACCACTTTCAGGAAGGGAACCACGCCCTGGGACTTGCCGTTGGTTCCCTTGATGTGCGAGCCGAGCGCGCGCACCGGCGTCCAGTCGTTGCCAAGTCCCCCGGCGAATTTCGCCAGCAGCGCGTTCTCCTTGATCGCGTCGTAGATTCCCTCGAGATCGTCGGAAACCGTCGTCAGGTAGCATGAGGACAGCTGGGAGCGGAGCGTTCCCGCGTTGAACAGGGTCGGGGTCGAGCTCATGAAGTCGAACGTCGAAAGCACGTTGTAGAACTCGATTGCCCGCGCCTCGCGCTCGCGTTCGTTCAGCGCGAGCCCCATCGCGACGCGCATGAAGAATGACTGCGGCAGCTCGATTCGGCGCCCCTGCACGTGCAGGAAGTAGCGGTCATACAGCGTCTGAAGTCCGAGGTAGCCGAAGCGAAGATCGCGTTCCGCCGAAAGCGCCTTGCCCAGGCGGTCCAGATCGAACTTGGCCAGCTCCGGGTCGAGCAATTCGGCGGCGATGCCGCGCTCGATGAACTGGGGGAAATACTCCGCGTAGCGAACGCCCATGTCGGCCTGGCTGACCTCCTCGCCGATCACTTCCAGCCGGATGGTGTTGAGCAGCAGCCGCGCGGTGACGTAGCTGTAGGCCGGGTCCTTCTCGATCAGCGCGCGCGCGGCCATGATCGCCGACTTGCGCACCTCCTCCATCGGCACCCCGTCGTAAAGATCGCGCAGGGTCGCCTCGAGGATCACGCCGGGGGTCGCCGAATCCTCCAATCCGCCGCAGGCGGATGCAAGCAGGCGCTCGAGCGCTGCCCGGTCGAGCTTGCGGCGCTCGCCGCGTTCGACCACATGCAACACCGTGCCGCTGCTCTGTTGTGCGTCGCGTGCCGCCTTCTCCTGGGAGCGGGCCTTGGCGCGACCTTCCCGGTAGAGCACGTATGCACGCGCCACGTCATGCTCGCCGGAGCGCATAAGCGCGAGTTCGACCTGATCCTGGATGTCCTCTATATGGAAGGTGCCGCCCTGCGGCTGGCGCCGCATCAAGGCCGCCACTACGCCGTCGGTCAGCCCGGAGACGAGCTCGCGAATGCGCGCCGAGGCGGCCCCCTGGCTGCCGTTCACCGCCAAAAATGCCTTTGTCATCGCAACCGCAATCTTGCTCGGCTCGAAGCCGACCACGGCGCCGTTGCGGCGAATCACCTTGTATTCGGAATGTGCCGCCGGCGCGGCACTCGGCTCAGGAACGTTCACGCTAACTGCCAAGTCAGTCGTCGCGTTCTCCTGAGCAATCTGCATACCGTCTCCCTCCTCTCCCTGCGATAACTACTACATCTAGTGTTTCGGCGCCGGCTTCGAACTAAGTGTAGTGCGCGCAATTTACCATTGCAACAGGAAATTGCAAGTGGTATCGACCCAAGTGGGCGCGTCGCGAGAATTTGTTCACGCCGACGGGATCGAGGAGTGCGTGCCGCTGCGACGTAGCGCAGCAGCTAGCGTCGCGCGAGGGCGGACAGAAATCGCGTCCAATCGAACAGCGCGCCAGGGTCAGTCTTGCGCAGCGGTGCAATGTCGCTGTGAGCCGCAACGTCGCGCAGCGGCAGGACGGCGCGCAGCGCACGGGTCACTTGAACCAGGCGCGCGTATTGCGCGTCGGCGTAACTGTCCGTATCGCTGCCTTCGAGCTCGACGCCGATCGAAAAGTCGTTGCAGCCGCGTCGTCCGCGCCAAGTCGAGTCGCCCGCGTGCCAGGCCCGCAAGTGCAGTGGGACGAATTGAACGAGCTCTCCGTTGCGCCGCAACAACAAGTGTGCGGAAACGCGCAGCTGCGCGACCTGCGCATAGTAGGGATGCTCCGCCGGATCGATCCGGTTGGTGAATAACCGCTCGATGCCGGGGCCGCCATAGGTCCGCGGCGGCAAGCTGATCGAGTGCACGACGAGCAGGGTGACGGCCTCGCCCTGCGGACGCGAGTCGCAGTTCGGCGAGGCGACATAGCGGGCGCCGGCGGCGAGGCCGTCGGCACCGAAGCGCATCAGTGTCCGCCCTCGCCCAGCTGTACGCTCGGCTCGCGGATCTCGAGCCGTTGCATCCGATAGCGCAGCTGGCGGAACGTGATGCCCAGGGCCTTCGCGGCCGCGGTGCGATTGAAGTTGGTCTTGGCGAGCGCCCCAAGGATGGCTTCGCGCTCCACCTTGTCGAGGTAGGCCGGCAGCGAAGTGACGGGCGGATGCCCGTCCACGCGCGCGGCATCCTCTGGCGTCCGCTCGTCGACCAGCGGCTTGAGCCGCAGGTCGTCTGGCTGGATCACTTCGGCCGACGACAGAGCCGTGGCGCGCTCGAGCACGTTTTCCAGCTCGCGGATGTTGCCCGGGAAGTCGTAGCGCGCCAGTTCTTCGAGCGCCTGCGACGAAAGCTGAGCCGGCACGGTACCGTTCTGGGTCGCGATCCTTGCCAGGATGCTGGATGCGATCACCGGTATATCCTCGCGGCATTCGCGCAGCGGCGGCATCTTGAGCTCGATCACGTTCAGCCGGTAGAACAGGTCCTGCCGGAAGCGGCCCGCCTCCACGCACGAAGCCAGGTTTTGATGCGTGGCGGAAATGATCCGCACGTCGATCGGCTCCTCCTGCGTGGCCCCGACCTTGCGCACCTTCTTTTCCTGGATCACGCGCAGCAGCTTGACCTGCATGGCCAGCGGCAAATCCGCGACCTCGTCGAGGAACAGGGTTCCGCCATTGGCGGCCTGAAAGAAGCCGTCCCGGTCCTGGTCGGCGCCCGTAAAGGCGCCCTTCTTGTAGCCGAAGAACTCGCTTTCCATCAGCGTCTCGGGGATCGCGCCGCAGTTGACCGGCACGAACGGCCTGTCGCGCCGCGCACCATTGGCGTGGATGAATCGTGCAGCAAGCTCCTTGCCGCTACCGGACTCGCCCGAGATATAGACCGGCGCCTGGGTCCGCGCCAACTTGGCGATCACCTCGCGCACGGCCTTCAGCGCCGGGCTCTCGCCCAGCAGCTGCTGGCCGGGTGCGGCCGCATGCGAGTCGTCCGGCAGCGAAAGGGCGGACTTGACCAGCGCGCGCAGTTGCTCGAGGCCGACCGGTTTGGGTACATAGTCGAAGGCCCCCGCCTTAAGCGCGGCCACCGCATTTTCCGCGCTGCCGTAGGCCGTAATCACCGCCACCGGGAGATCGAGGCTCATGGCCGAAATATGGCGTACCAGGTCCAATCCATTCCCGTCGCCCAGCCGCATGTCGGTCAGGCAAAGGTCGAAGCGCTCGGCATCGAGATGCTGCTTGGCGTCCGCCAGCGTTTCCGCCGTCGTCACGCCGAGTCCCATCTTGAGCAGTGTGAGTTCCAGCAGCTCGCGGATATCGGGCTCGTCATCGACCACCAGGACCCGGCGGTCGCGGGACGCTGCGCGCCGTTCCGCTCGCTTCATTCTGCCCGCGCCTCCTGGCAAAGGATCCTGAAATGCGCGCCCGGCATGTCGGCCACGTACTCCAGCACCGCGCGGTTCGCCGCGCACAGCTCGCGCGCCAGGTACAGGCCCAGCCCGGTTCCCTTGCTTTCAGTGGTGAAGAAGGGTTCGAACAACTGCCCCTGGTTCCCGGGAGATACGCCCGCGCCGTTGTCGATGACGCTCAATTCTACTTGATCGCCGTAGGCTCCGAGCACAATGCGCACGCTGCGCGGCTCGTCCCGGGCGTGGCGCACCGCGTTGCGCAAGAGATTCCACATCACCTGGCGCAGCTGCTCGCGGTCGAAGCGCACCCAGGCCTCGCGCGCGGTCTCGAGTTCGAAGCGCTCCGGAGAAACCGCCTCGTTGGCCACGAACTCCTCGAGAAATCCCGTCAGCCAGGCGTTGAGCTGGATCCGCTCGCTAGAAGCGCGGTCGCGGCGGCTGAGCTGAAGGACATCCGACACCAGCTGGTCCAGGCGCTGGGTGTTGGCGTGGATGATCCGGTACAGGCGCTCGCGGTCGCGAGCGCGCTTTTCTTCGCCTAGCAACTCGGATGCGTGGCTGATGGCCGACAGCGGGTTTCGGATTTCATGCGCGATATTCGCAGTCAAGCGCCCGAGTGCGGCCAGCTTGAGCTGCTGCGCCTGTTCCCGCGTGCGGGTCATGTCCTCGATGAAAAGAACCGAAAACTCTTCCTCCGTCCCGGTATCGAGCAGGCGCAGCCGGATGCCACGGCCGCGCACCTCGAAGTCTGCGCCGGAAGCGGGCGCGCCCTCCACCCCCGCCCTCCAGTCGCGCCAGCGCGGGGCGAAACCGGGTAGCACGCTCACCAGCTCGATCCCCAGCAAGGGATCGGCCCCGAGCAGGCGCTGCGCCTGGGGGTTGTGCTGAACTACCCGCCCCTCGCGATCCAGAACCAGGACGCCGTCGTGCATGTCCTCGATCACGAGCTGGTTTACGCGCGTCTGGGTAGCGAGCTCGCGGCCGCGGCGGCGAGCGAGCATTTCGTTTGCGGTAACCCGCTGCGCGAGCCAGCCGGTGATGCCGGCACTCGCGAAGCAGCCGATCGCGAGCAGGCCAGGCTGCAGGTAATCGGCGGTCGAGGCGTCCTTCTGCAGCACCCAGTAGGTCTGCTCCAGCAGCAAAGCGATCGAGGCGAGCGCCGCATACAGAAATGTGAGCCGGCGCGGCGCGACGAGCGCGGCGCCGGTCAGCGTGATCAGCAGCATCACCCCGAGCCCGCTGCGCACGCCGCCGCTCGCGTACATGAGCAGGGTGATGGCCGTTATGTCGACGCAGACCTGGATCGAGAGCTGGAGATTGAATCCGTGTCGCAGCTTTCCCAGGACCGCCAGGAACGCGATCCCGAGGAACAGGTAGATCGCGCAGACGTAGCGGAAAAGACCCAGGTCGCGCGAGCCTAGATTGAGCGAGTCGTCGTAGACCAGCGCAGTACCGAGGAACACGGCCGCGACCACAATGCGGTACAGGTTGAAGTAACGCAACGAGATCCAGAACGACTCGGGTGTGCGCTCCTCGCTCCCGAAAAGCCCCGCGTACCCCGTCTGCACCGCCATCACTCACCCTCCGGGCCGAGCCGGGCATGCTCCTCGCTGCAATACAGGCGCTCGCCCGCGGCGTGCGCCTCCCCACGCGGCAGGTGCAATCCGCAGTGCGCGCAGCGCACCAGGTCGCCCGGCGCTCCGCGCTCGCCGGGCGCCTGCCCGGCAGCGTCGCTGGTGTGGCCGTCAAGCGCGCGCTTGAGCAGCCAGATTAGGCCGAAGACCGCGAGCGCGAAGATGAGGAGGCGTCCCATGGCCCGACATTATGACCAAAGTCGCGGGCGGCGCTTGCCGCACGAGGAGGAATTTGGTCGGGGTGAGAGGATTTGAACCTCCGACACCTGCGTCCCGAACGCAGTACTCTACCAGGCTGAGCTACACCCCGACGGAGAGGCCGCAGCGCGCGGGTCAGCTGCGGCGCGTCACGGAAAAGGCCGATAATTCTAACAAAGAATCCTTGTACTTTGAGTGCGGCAGGCCCTCGATCGCGTGCCGGGCGAGCCCTGCTTCGCGTTGCGCGACGGCACGGGCGTAGTCCAGCGCGCCGCTCGCCCTTATCGCCTCGAGCACACCCGGAAAGCGGTCCCGCCCGCCGTCCACGATCGCACTGCGCACCAGCGCCGACTGTTGCTCGGTCCCGGTGCGCATCGCGTGGATCAGAGGCAGCGTCGGCTTGCCCTCGGCCAGATCGTCGCCGAGGCTCTTGCCGATCGCAGCCGCGTCGCCCGAGTAGTCCAGTACGTCGTCGACCAGCTGGAATGCCGTTCCGACGTGCGTCCCGTAGCTCGCCAGTCCCTCTTCCAGCTCGGGCGCGGCGCCCGCCAACACGCCGCCGAGACGCGCCGCCGCTTCGAACAGCTTGGCGGTCTTGCGGCGGATGACCTCCAGGTAGCGTTGCTCGTCTACGTCGGGATTGTGACAGTTCATCAGCTGCAGGACCTCGCCCTCCGCAATCGTATTGGTCGCATCGGCAAGGATCTGCATCACGCGCATGTTGTCCGCGCTCACCATCATCTGGAACGCGCGCGAATAGACAAAATCGCCAACCAGAACCGAAGCCGCATTGCCGAAAGCCGCGTTTGCCGTCTCGCGGCCGCGCCGCAGACGCGACTCGTCGACCACGTCATCGTGCAGCAGGGTGGCGGTGTGGATGAATTCGATCACCGTCGCGAGCTCCAGGTGCGTCCGGCCGCTGTACCCGGCAGCGCCGGCGCTGAGCAGCAATAGCGCCGGCCGCAGGCGCTTGCCACCCCCGGCAATAATGTATTCCGCCACTTGCCTGACCAGCGGGACGTCCGAGCCCAGCCGGGCACGGACCAGGACATCGACCTGCTTCATTTCCTCGGCGATGGGGGCAAGTTCGATCAGGGTGGTCATGGCGAGGTACGCGGCCCGCCTCGGCGCGGCTGCGGGCGACGACGGGGCGCGAAGCTTAGCATAGATGATTTTGACTCGCGGAGTCGAAATCCCCTATAATTCCAAGTCTTTGCAGGCCACGAATGGGACTTTTGCCATGTACGCGGTAATCAAGACCGGCGGCAAACAATACCGGGTCAGCTCCGGCGAGCAGCTGCGCATTGAATTGCTGCCCGCCGAGGTAGGCGCGGCAGTGTCTTTCGATGAGGTGCTGATGGTCGGAGAGGGCGATCAAGTGCGCGTCGGCGCACCGTTCGTTTCCGGCGCCAAGGTGCAGGCGACGGTCGTGTCGCAGGGGCGCGGCGACAAGGTCAAGATCTATAAGCTGCGCCGGCGCAAGCACTACCAGAAATCGCAGGGTCATCGCCAGTCTTACACTGAGGTGCGGATCGACGACATCGTCGCCGGCGCCTGATCATTTCGGAGGACATCCAGCATGGCACACAAGAAAGCCGGCGGCAGCTCGCGCAACGGGCGTGACTCGCAGGCCAAGCGGCTCGGCGTAAAGGTCTATGGCGGACAGCAAGTGAGTCCCGGCGCCATTATCGTTCGCCAGCGCGGCACCCAGGTGAGCCCGGGTGCCAACGTCGGCATGGGGCGCGACCATACCCTGTTCGCCACGGTGGCCGGCAAAGTGCAGTACGCGGTGAAGGGCTCCGACAGCAAGACCACGGTTAGCGTCGTTCCGGCCTGAACTCGCGCCGACCCGCGAAAAGCCCTATCGTTCGCGGTAGGGCTTTTTTGTTTGCGCCACCATGAAATTCATAGACGAAGCCAGAATACAGGTGGTCGCCGGCAAAGGCGGCGACGGAGCTGCGTCCTTCCGGCGTGAGAAGTACGTTCCCCGCGGCGGGCCGGACGGAGGCGACGGCGGACGCGGGGGCAGCGTCTATGCGCTCGCCGACCGAAACATCAACACGCTGATCGACTACCGCTATGCGCGTATTCATCGGGCGGAGAACGGCGAAAAGGGCCACGGCTCTGACTGCTACGGCAAGGGCGGGCAGGACATCGTTTTGCGCATGCCCGTCGGGACGCTGATCCGCGACCTGCAGACGGGCGAGCTGGTGGCGGACCTGGCCAGGAACGGCGAGCGGGCTTTGCTGGCGAAAGGCGGCGCCGGCGGGCTGGGAAATCTGCACTTCAAGTCGAGCGTCAACCGCGCGCCCCGGCAGTTCACCCGCGGTGGCCCGGGCGACAGCCGCGAGCTTACCCTCGAGCTGCGCGTCCTTTCCGACGTCGGGCTGCTGGGGCTGCCCAACTCGGGCAAATCCACGTTCATCAGAGCCGTGTCGAGCGCTCGCCCGAAGGTCGCCGACTATCCGTTTACGACGCTGAATCCGTCGCTTGGCGTGGTGCGCGTGGGGGACGACGCGAGCTTCGTCATTGCGGACATCCCGGGCCTGATCGAGGGCGCCGCGGAAGGCGCAGGACTGGGGCACCAGTTCCTCAGGCACCTGGCGCGCACGCGATTGCTGCTGCACCTGGTCGACGTCGCACCGCTGGATGCCGATGGCGACCCGGCGCGCGATGCGCGCGCAATCGCAAGAGAGTTGCGCAAGTACGACGAGACTCTATATCGCAAACCGCGCTGGCTGGTGTTCAACAAGATCGACCTGGTGCCGGACGCAGAAGTGCGCATTCGCCGCATTCTGCGGGCGCTGCGCTGGAAGGGTCCCTGGTTCGCCGTCTCGGCGCTGAGCGGCGCCGGTTGCCGCGAGGCCTGCGCCGCCGCGCACCGTTTCCTGAGCGCCGGGAAAAATCCCGAATCGCGGGCCAGCCGCGCAGCCTGAGGCAGCGGCCAATGTCCGGGCCCATCGCCACCGCAAAGACCTTCGTCATCAAGGTCGGCAGCTCGCTCGTGACCAACGACGGGCGCGGGCTTGACGTCGAAGCCATCGCTCGCTGGGCCTCCCAGATCGCGGCGCTGCATCGGCTGGGCAAGCACTCGATGCTGGTCTCTAGCGGAGCGATTGCCGAAGGCATGCAGCGGCTCGGTTGGAGCCGCCGCCCGCACGCGATGAACCAGCTGCAGGCCGCGGCCGCGGTCGGCCAGATGGGATTGGTTCAATGCTACGAGACCTGTTTCCGTGAACACGGTCTGGCCACGGCGCAAGTGCTTCTCACCCACGCCGACATGGCAGACCGCCGGCGCTATCTCAATGCGCGCTCGACGCTGCGCACGCTGCTTGGCATGGGAGTCATTCCGGTCATCAACGAGAACGACACGGTAGTTACGGATGAGATCAAGTTCGGCGACAACGACACGCTCGGCGCCCTGGTCACGAACCTGGTGGAGGCCGACGCGCTTATCATCCTGACCGATCAATCCGGTCTCTACGACGCGGACCCGCGCCGCAATCCGCAGGCGAAGCTGATCGAGCAGGCCAACGCCGAGGACCCCCGGCTCGAGGCGGTCGCAGGTGGAACCGGCAGCGCTCTCGCCAAGGGAGGAATGATCACCAAGGTACTCGCGGCGAAGCGCGCGGCGCGCAGCGGCGCGCACACGGTGATTGCGTCCGGGCGCGAGCCCGACGTGCTGCTCAGGCTGGCTCGAGGCGAACGGCTGGGTACGCTGCTAAGCGCGCGAACGGTTCCGCTCGCGGCACGCAAGCAATGGCTGGCGGACCACCTGACCGTGAACGGGCGGTTGCGCCTGGATGCGGGCGCGATCAATGCGCTGGTGAAAGACGGCAAGAGCCTGCTGCCGATCGGCGTGGTCGAGGTGAGCGGGAACTTCGAGCGGGGCGAGGTAGTAGCCTGCACCGACCAGCAGGGGCGCGAAGTCGCGCGCGGGCTGGTGAACTATGCCGCATCTGAAACTCGTCGTATCATGCGCCGTCCGTCGGGCGACATCGAGAGCATCCTCGGCTATGTCGAGGAGCCCGAGCTCATCCACCGCGACAATCTGGTCCTTCTGTAATCCTGGCTCAGTCGCCCTGCAGCAGTTCGCGTGCCCTGGGATTTCCGCCGCGCCTTAGCGCGGCGACGCCCTCGCCCACGGTGCGGATTGGATCTCCATTAGGACAGAGGTAGTCGTGCGCTAGCGCCTTGTGCCAGCTGCCGGCGCGCTGCTCCACCGGCCGCCAGCGCGGCTCGCGGGCCCCGATCCATGTTCCGTCCTCGCGCCCGGTGGCGTAGATCTTGAACTCCCCGTTCCTGCAGTGCAGGCCTTCGAAGCTGACGTTGTCGGCGCCTTCCGAACTGCGCGCCACCAGCACGTAACGCACGACGCCGTCGGAGCCGACACTCAACGACGCCGTATCGACCAGGAAATGGAAGTCGGAATCTGTACCGACGTCGAATTCGACCAGATTGGCGCTCTTGGGATACGGCGGCAGCGTAACACGGCTCTCGCGCCAGCTTTGCGCCTCATGCGCCAGCTCCCAGTCGCTCTGCTCCGGGGAATCTCCCGCGCACGCGACCAGCGCGAGGCAGAACGCAACCGAAGCGAGCCCGCGCACCCTGGCCTTAACGCAGATCCGAGACCAGGGAAGCGCGCACCTCCGGCGCGAGAGCCTCGACGGTCGCACGATACTCAGGATGATCGATGCCGACGGCGATGCCCACGCCGTATTTCAGCGCCTTGCGCATCTCGTCGCCGAGCTCGAAGCGCAGGAAATGCACCGACGAGGTCTTGTCCGCGTTCTCGCGCTCGAGATCCTCGTCCGCAACGGCATATACGCGCTCGCAGCCCTCGACCTGAATCCAGGCGCGGTCCTCGACGCCCTTGAGCTTGGCGAGCATTTGCTGGCGCTCCGCCGGGTCCGGATACTCGATCATCATGGTCGCCTTGAGGTTACCCCCATCCGGGATGAGCGGATTGTAGGCATCCAGTTCGTCCTGGATGCCCTCCTCCTCGAAGATGCGCTCGATGCGCAGCATCTCTTGCACCTGGTAGCGAATCGTCAGCTCGTCTTCGAACTGCAGCGTGACGTGCTCTCCGATATGGACGGTGCGGACCTTCTTGTGCTCGATTACCTTGGCGCGGAACGCCTTGCGCTGCTTGGCGTAGGCCTCGAGCGTCATGAGGCTGCCTTTTGCAATCTGCGGCATACGTGGATGTCTTCGCTTCGGGCGGCGCAGGCAGGGGTCAACGCAACCGCTGCCTGCGCGAGGCGCCTCGATTCAGTCTTGCAGCGCGTCGAGCGCCTTCTGGAAGCGGTTGGCGTGCGAGCGCTCGGCCTTGGCCAGGGTCTCGAACCAGTCCGCGATCTCCTCGAACTTCTCCTCGCGCGCCGCCTTGGCCATGCCCGGGTACATGTCGGTGTACTCG
>DATIZK010000014.1:0-15626 GCA_035517095.1 Burkholderiales bacterium | reverse complement strand
ATTGTGGATGCGGACTACCGGCGTCTGGATGGCACTGAACATCAGCTTGCCGCTGCCCCAGGTGTTCTCGAAGCCGCCGCCGGCGCCGCCGTGATCGAAGGCGGAAAACATGATGTCACCCGGGCCGTCGCTGTCGAGGATCTTCTTCACCAGCCCGCCATAGACGGCCAGTGCGTTGGGCCAGGAGGTGTCGAGCCACTGGTCGCCGAGATACATGCGCGGATAGAGCAGCCGCTGCTGGGTCAAGCCCTCGGCTGTGTACATGTACGAGGCCATCTTTCCTCCCCGCGTCGAGCTGAGGCCCTGGTTCACCGAGCAGCCCTTGTCGGGCACGATCATGATATTGCTGCGCTTGCCGTCCTTCCCGGTGATCACGTTGGTCATGGCCGGCGTCATGATGACCGCCAGCGGCGGGAGCTGCTTGCGGAAGTCGAGGCCCAGCGCGTTCTCGCTGGGCGCGCGTCCGCCTTCGGCGTTGGCATCCCATTTGTAGACGTGATAGCCGCAGCCGACGATGCAGAAATGACAGGTCAGATTGGTGCGCTGCGCCGATACCGGCGGCAGCGCGATGCGGTCCTTGTGCAGTGCCATGGTCTCCTCCTCGCCGTCAGAGCACGTTCGCCTGGCGGCCGTAGATCAGGCCGTCGACGCCGACCGCGGTAATGCGGCCGGTCTTGTTGTCGTACTCCAGGGTGATGCGCGGGAGGTCTTCCGTTGCCTGGCCGCAGATCATCTGCCCTTCCTTCTCGGCGTCGAACATGCTGAAGTGGCAGCCGCACTTGAAGGTCCTGGCGTCGGCGTCGTAGGCCAGCGGGCAGCCCATGTGCGTGCACTGGGTGCTGTAGGCGACGATGTCACGCTCGGGTCCCACGCCGCCGGGCACCGGCGCGCCCGTCTTGACCGCGAGGCATGGCGACGCCGCGTCCGGATAACTGAACGCCAATGGCCTGGCGAGTTGGCTCGCGCTGCCGACGTGCTTCCTGGGATACGGCAGAGTGGTCCTGCTCGTGTCCGTCGGCTTGGCTTCCGCCACGCCCGGCGCGACCGCCGCCACCGCTCCGGTGGCCACCGCCCCGGTTCCAAGCTTCAAGAAACTGCGTCGGCTGATTTCCGCAGACATGTCTCCTCCTCATCGGAAAAATCGTTATGCTTGTACAGCGCGCAGCAAGCGACGTGCCATCGGGGGCGGCTGGTCCGACTCCGTTGGCCGGAGAGCGAAATTCGTTGATCTTGGCCGTCGGCGGGGGCGCGAAAGGTAACCATTGCGCCCGGTCGGGGAGGAAATATGTTTCCGAACGGTAACGCCTGGAATCGGCGGCGAGCCCTCGGGGCGGGGCTCGCACTGGCAGCTTCCCCTTTCGGCGCGCGAGCCCAGGCGCCGGCGCGCGTGCGCGAGGACATCAGGATCGGAACCACTCCGGTCTTCCTCGACGACCAATTCAACGTCCTCAATCTTTGGAAGCGCTACTTCGAAGAGCGCCTCAACCGCAAGGTGAGCTTCGTGCAGCGCCGCGCCTACCAGGAGATCACGGAGCTGCTGCTGACCGACCAGATCGAAGCCGCCTGGGTCTGCAGCCCGCCGTATCTGATGAACGTGTCGCATCTGCGGCTGCTGTGCGTGCCCATCTACCAGGGTCTGCCGCTCTATCATTCCTACCTGATCGTTCCCACGAGCGACACCCGCACGCACCACATCACGGACCTGCGCGGCCGAATCTATGCCTTCAGCGACCCGCAGTCGAACTCGGGCTGCCTGGTGCCGAAGGCCGAGCTGCTGCGCGCGGGGTTCACCCCCGGGCAGTTCTTCCTCAAGTACTTCTTCACCTATTCGCACCGCCGGGTGGTGGACGCGGTGACCGTGCGCCTGGCGGACGCCGGCTCGGTCGACGGCTACGTGTGGGACACGATGAAGAAGGAGCTGCCGGGGAGCACCGACGGAACGCGTGTGGCCTGGAGCTCGCCGCACTACGGCTTCCCGCCGCTGGTCGCTCGCTCGAACCTGCCGGAGGACAAGTTCCGGACCCTGCAGGAGGCGTTCGTCGCGATGAAGGACAACACGCCCGGCCGCGTCCTGCTCGGCAAGCTGAATCTGGACGGATTCGCGCGCGAGGACCCGAGCGTGTTCGCGGGCGTCAAGGCAAATCTGCAGTTCGTCGGCGACCTGTAGGGCGGGCCCTTGTTCCAGGCTCTGAGCTACCGCCTCAAGGTTCCGCTCGCGCTCACGGCGGTGATCCTGCTCACCGAGGTCGTTCTCACCACGACGCTGCTCACCCGGGCGCTCGCCGACGCCAAGCGCGACCTGCGCGCGAGCGCAAACAGCCTGGCCAGGACCTTGGCGCGCACCGTCAGGGATCCACTGCTGAAAGAGGACGTCTGGCGGACCTACGAGATCGTGCGCGCGCCGATCGCGAGCAAGGACCCGTCCAGCCCGCTGCGCGAGATCGTCGTGCTGGATACGCGCCACGAGGTCTACGCGTCGTCGGAGCCGTCGCGGATCCGGATCAAGGAGCCGCAAAGCAAGCTTCCCCCCGAAATGCGGCTGGTGCTGGATTCGGTCTCGAGCGGGCACGGCGACTACGCGTTCGATTTTCCCGGCTACCTTACCGGCCGCGACGCGGCCGGTGCCGTGCGCCTCGACTCCGACGACGGCAGCACGATGGGATACGTGGTCCTGTCTTACCAGGCGCACCGGCTGTACGACCGCGCGGCCTCGGTGCTGCTCGAAGTGGTCGCGATCAGCGTGCCGGGCCTACTCATCCTGCTGCCGCTCGGCTGGTTCTGGGGCAACCGGATCGTGAAGCCGCTGACCAGTCTCGCCGCGGTCATGCGCCGGGTGGGCCACGAGCCGCCGGCAGAGCTTGCGGCCCAGGTCAAGCTCCAGGGCGCGGACGAGACCGGCCAGCTCGCCGCCCAGTTCAAGAGCATGCTGCACCAGCTCGAGGACAAGGACCGGCTCGAGCGCCAGGTCCTGGTTGCAGAGCGCCTCGCGGCGGTGGGCCGCCTCTCCGCGGGCATCGCGCACGAGATCAACAACCCGCTCGGGGGGATGCTAAACGCCGTGGACACGCTGTCCCGCCATGGAGACCTCGACTCGTTCGGCCAGAAGACCGTGGGCCTGCTGCAACGCGGGCTGACGCAGATCCGCTCCACGGTCGGGGCCCTTCTGCTGGAGGCGCGGCTCGATTCTCCGGCAATGCAGCCGGCCGACTGGGAGGACCTCAGGACCCTGATCGTCCCGCAGCTCCCGGCGAAGCGGGCGCGCCTGGAATGGGGTTGCGACGTCGAAGGTCCCCTCGGGCTGCCGGCGCACATGGTGCGCCAGCTCGTGCTCAACCTGCTCCTCAACGCCGCGCAAGCGGTGGAGGCGGGCGGGCGCGTGACGCTGCGGGCGTCGGCGACCCGCAGGACTCTAACGGTGCGGATCTCCAATTCCGGGAAGCACATCCCGCCCGAAGCGCTCGAGCGCCTGTTCGAGCCTTATTCGGCGGAAGGCGAGCCGAATCCCGGGAGAGGCTACGGCCTGGGGCTCTGGGTGAGCTACCAGATCGTCACCCAGCTCGGCGGCACGATATCGGCATCGAGCGAGCCGGGGCATACTGTTTTCGAAGTTGTCCTGCCACTTGCGGAGGCACGCGATGCGCGGACCAAGGCTGTGTCTTATTGAAGACGATCAGATCATGGGCGAATCGCTCGCGGACCGCTTCGGCCTGGAGGGATTCGGCGTCGACTGGTACCAGAGCGGCGGCGAGGCGCTGCGCGCCCTCGAGGCGGAGGACTACGCGGCGGTGATCAGCGACTTGCGGCTGCCGGACATCTCAGGCGACGACGTGTTCCGCAGGATCGCGGAGCAGAAGACGCTGTCGCCGCCGTTCGTGTTCATCACCGCGTACGCCACGGTCGAGCGCGCGGTCGAGCTGCTGAAATTCGGTGCGAGGGACTTCGTCACCAAGCCGTTCGACATCAGCGCCCTGGTGGAGAAGATCCGCGGCATCACCGGTGCCCGCGCGGACGTGCTGCCGGTCGCCGAGGCAACGGTGCTCGGCATCTCGCCTGCCGTGCGCAGGGTGTGCGAAAACCTGCCGCGCATCGCCAAGCGCGCTTCCAGCGTCCTCATCACCGGCGAGTCGGGGGTGGGCAAGGAGGTTCTCGCCCGGCACCTTCACGAGCTCGCTTCCGACGGCGCGGGCGCGCCGCCGCGGCCTTTCGTCGCAGTCAACTGCGGCGCGCTGCCCGAGGGCCTGATCGAGGCCGAGTTCTTCGGCTTCGAGCGCGGCGCGTTCACCGGCGCCGACCGGGCGAAGAAGGGCTTCTTCACGCAGGCCGACGGCGGAACGCTGTTTCTCGACGAGATCGGCGACCTGCCGCTGCCGATGCAGGTGAAGCTGCTGCGCGCGCTGCAGGAGCGCAGCGTCAAGCGCCTGGGCGGGGAGGAGGAGCAGCCGACGAGCTTCCAGCTCATCTGCGCCACGAACAGGGACCTGCAGGCCGAAGTGGTGAAGGGTGCGTTCCGCGAAGACCTCTACTACCGCATCAATCTCGTGCGCCTGCACATCCCCCAACTACGGGAACGACCCGAGGACATCCTGTGGCTCGCGAACCGATTCCTGGCCGAAAGCTGCGCGCGCCAGAACGAAGGTGCCAAGGCCCTGCATCCGCACGCCCTGGCGGCGCTCGTCAAGCGCAAGTGGCCGGGCAACGTGCGCGAGCTCAAGAATGTCATCGAACGCGCGTGCATCTTCAGCTCGAGCTCGATCCTTCTGCCCGAGGACCTCGACGACTCGGCGGCGAACGCCCGCTCGGGCGGAAACGCGGCCGACCAGGTGCCGCTGGAGGTGTTCATCGCCAGCTGCGAGCGCGCCTTCATCTCGACCACCCTCCAGCAGCACCGCGGTCGCATCGCCGAGACCGCAAGGGTGCTCGGCATCTCGCGCAAGAACCTGTGGGAGAAGATGCGCAAGCACCAGATCGGCGCCGCCGATTCCTGGGATCGGGACTAGCCGAGCGAAACGCCGAGCAACTTGCCCAGTCCGTAGGTCACGCACGCGGCGGCCAGGCCGATGGCGGCCTGCCGCAGCCCGGAGAACAGGGCGCCGCGGCCGGTAAAGACGCTCGTAAGCGCTCCGCTTGCGAATAGCGCGGCCCCGCTCAGCGCCAGGCTCGCGGCCACGCCGGCGGCTCCGCCGGCGAAGAAGAACGGCGCGACGGGGAAGATCGCGCCGAGCATGAAGACGGCGAACGAGGCCGACGCCGCGGACCAGGCCGAACCGCCCAGGTCCTTCGGATTGACGCCGATCTCCTCGCGCACCAGCGTGTCGAGCGCCGCGTCCTTGTTCGCCATCACGCGCGCCGCGGTCTGCTCGGCGCTCGGGCGGTCCATGCCCTTGGACTGGTAGATCAGCACCAGCTCTTCCTGTTCCTCGTCTGGCACCTGGGCGAGCTCGTCCTTTTCGGTCGCAATCTGCTTCTGGTAGAGCTCGCGCGAGCTCTGCACCGACAGCCACTCGCCCATCGCCATCGAGCAGGCGCCCGCGATCAGGCCCGCGAGCCCGGTGACGAGCACCGTCTGCTGCGAGAACTCGGCGCCCGCCACCCCCATCACCAGGCTCATGTTCGACACCAGGCCGTCGTTCACGCCCAGCACCGCCGCGCGCAGGGCGTTGCCCCCGCCCGCGCCGTGGCGGCCCTCGAGGCTCGAATACGCGCTGCCGTCCCAGGCCGTGCGCGCGGCGCCCGTCAGGCGGCTGAGCACGCGCGCATGCGAGCGCTCCTGGGCCGGGAGCAGCGTGTCGCGCGACTCCGGCTGGTCGTCATAGACGTCGCGGTCGACTTGCTCCAGCGTGCGCAGGGTCGGGATCACGATCTCCGGCCCGTAGCGCCGCGCGATCCAGGTCAGCAGCTTCGTGCGCCAGCTCGGGCGCGGCGCCGGCGCGCTCGCACCCGCGTCCGAGAGCCGCTTGCGCCAGAAGGCGGCGTGGCTTTCCTCCACCGCGGCGAGGCGGCGGAAGATTTCCGCGCGCTCCGGCTGCGTGTCGAGCTCCGCGATCGCGCGGTACATGGCCGAGCCGTCGACCTCGCCCTGGAGGTTGGCGCGGTAGCGTGCGATCTTGTCGTCCATGGCGCGCGGGGCGGATGCTATGACTTGTTGCGCGCCGCGGCCGGAATGCGCACCGTCTGCGTGGCGAGGCGCACCTCGCGCAGGAAGTAGCCCAGGCCGATCACCAGCGCGACGGTCGAGCCGGTGAACAGCGCGCCGACCAGCCAGCTCAGCCTGGCCTGCGCCAGGACTTCCAGGAACAGGACCACGATCACGGTGCAGACCAGGAGCGCGGCGAAGGTGCAGGCCGTGATCGCGTCGCTCGCGAGATGACGCCTGCGCTCCAGGTTCTGCAGCTCGTGCTGCAGCGTCTCGCCGGCCTGCAGCTCGGGCGCGACCGGGCGCTCGCTTAGCTCGCGGCCGCGGTCGATGATGCGCGCCAGCCGGCCCGCCATGACGTTTAGGATGCCGGCGATCCCGGTGAGCAGAAAGACCGGCGCCAGCGCGAGCTGGATCGCGTGTCCCACGTCTCCTATGTCGACCGCCGGGATGGGCATCGTGTGCCGTGGGTAAGTCGAGCCGCTCGGATCTTCTTTTCGCGTCAGGATGCTATGCGCAACTCCATACCGGCGCAACTCGGGCGTCGGGCTGGCGCGACACTTCCTCCACCCGTTCTCGCGCGCTGCATGCGTCATTTGCCCTTGAGCCCCGTGTGCATGCTGGCATTGTGTACGGCGATGACCTCGCCCAATATCACCGCGCGGCTGGCGACCACCGGGCGGCTGCTCGTCCGCTCGGGAATTGAAATCGGCCGGATCCTGGACTCGATGCTGGAGGACGGCGACGCCGTGACGGCGAACCTCCCGACCCAACTGATGCTCCTGTCGAAGCTCATTCGCGTCGAGCCCGGCAGCGGGACCATGCTGCTCGAGTGTTCCGACAACAAGAGCGCCAACGTGGCGGCGCTGGCGGCGCGCTCGCTCGTACTGCGTTGCAACCACCGCGGCGCGCAGTTCGCCTTCGCGGGCGACAAGCCCAGGTACGCCACCGACGCGGGCCGGCCCTGCATCCAGTGCGGGCTGCCCACGACGGTGCTCGGCATGCAGCAGCGCCGCGGGCTCGCCGGCGTTCAGGTGCCGGCGGAGGCGATGGTGCGCTGCGACCTGCGCGTGGGTGAGCAGGTCTTCGCCTCCAGGTTGATCGACGTCAGTCTCGATGGAATCTGCGCGCTGATCACCGACCCGAAGATCCCCGTGTGCGCGGGCACGCGGCTGGAGAGCGCGCGCATCCGGCATGCCCAAGCCGAGTCCCTGCTTGTCGACCTGGAAGTGAGCCACGCCGGCCGAATCACCCTCCCGGACGGCAAGCTCGCAAGCCGGATCGGCTGCAAGGTGCTGGGCTCGCGCGAAGTCGTGGAAGAGCTCATCCGGCTGTTCATCATCGACCTCGCCTGAGCGCGCTGGCAGGAGGTTTTGCCGCCGGCTCAGCCCGGGTCCGGCGCCACGCGCACCATGCGCTTGCCGCGGTTCTCGCCCGCCAGCAGGCCGACCAGCGCGGCCGGCGCGTTCTCGAGTCCGTCGACGATGTCGTCGACCACCTTGATCCTGCCCTCGGCCACCCAGCGCCTCAGCTCGGCCTCGGCCTTCGCGTCCTCGGCGGCGAAGTCCATCACGATGAAGCCCTCCATGCGCAGGCGCTTCACCACCAGCATCCCGGGCACGTTGCGCGGACCGGCGGGGGCGGCGGAGTCGTACTGGCTGACCGCGCCGCAGCAGGCGATGCGGCCTTTCGGCTTCATCTGGAACAGCGCGGTCTCGAGCACGCTCCCGCCCACGTTGTCGAAGTAGACGTCTATGCCCCCGGGGCAGGCCGCCTTGAGATCCTTGAACAGGTTTGCGCCGCGATGGTCGACGCAGGCGTCGAACCCCAGCGTGCCGCTCACCCAGGCGCACTTGTCGGCGCCGCCCGCGATCCCCACCGCGCGGCAGCCGAGCGCCTTCGCGATCTGGCCCACGTACATGCCCACCGATCCGCCCGCCGCGGACACCGCCACCGTCTCGCCCGCCTGCGCGCGCGCGACGCCGACCAGGCCGTGGTAAGCGGTCTTGCCGGCGATGCCGTAGACCGACAGCAGGTTCGACAGCGGCCCGCTGCGCGGCAGCTTCTGCGCGCGGCGCGCCTTCACCGCCGCGAAGTCCGCCCAGCGCGATTCCACCCCGACCAGGTCGCCGGGCGCGAGCGAGGCGTCTCTCGACTCCACCACCTGCCCGATCGCGTAGGTGGGCATGACGTCGCCCGCCTTGAGCGCCTCGCGGTAAGTCGCCCCCTGCATCCAGGCGCGGTTCGCCGCATCGATCGACATCAGGATGGTCCGGATCACGGCCTCGCCCTCGGCCGGGACCGGCCGCTCGGCCTCGCGCAACTCGAAGTGGCTTTCGGCGAGCGTGCGCTCGGGCAGCGCGCGCACGACGATTTGACGGTTGGCTGGCATTTGGCCCTAGCTCCTCGGCTCTTCCCCGCGGCGCAGGACGTAGTGATTCTTCTTGCTCGGTCCGAGCCTGAGCGATTTTCCGATCGGCTTGCGGTACTCGCTGCGGTGGCCGCGGCGGTCTTCCTGCTCGAACCGCGCCTCTTTGGCCTTGGAGCCGAATTTCTGCGAGACCTTGCCGTTCTTCATGATGATCATGTAGCCGCCCTTGGTCATCGAGTAGGGCGCCTTGAGCCTGCCCAGGTGATCATACCTGGTGCCCGGCGGATGCTTGAACGGCTCGAACCAGGCCGGGTGCAGGAAATTCGACATCGGGATGCCGTCGACCTCGAAGCTGTCCTCCTCGACCGGATCGCACATCTCGTAGGCATATTCCGTGCCGTCGGCGGCCTGCGCCCACAGATTGGCTACGGGATCGATCGCCATCTCGAACAACTCGTGGCAGGCGGTCACGCTCACCAGCTCGCGGTCGTCGATCGTCGTCTTGACGAAGATCTTGGCGACCGGCTGCCCCTTCTTCGTCAGATCGTGATAGCCGAGCGCGCCGGCCTGGTCGGCGTTCTCGAAATAGATCAGCTGCCAGTCCGAGGGTCTGGCCTCGGTCGCGTTGTAGAGCGTGACCGGATACCCCCACACCGGCACGAAATACTGGTCGTAGCATTTCTGCAGCGCGGCGGTGAGCTTGCCGAAATCGACTCCCAGGGGAGTCTGCGCCTTGTTGATGCAGGCGATGGTAACGGAACCGCCCTGTCCCGCCTGCGCCGCGCGGATGACGTCGTCCATGGCATTGTCCCTTTCACCTATGGAGGAAGTATTACAGCGCCGCGATCGCGGCCCAGCAGACGATGGCGCTGCACACCGAGCTCCAGCGCCCGAACCCCTTGTAGATCTGCGCCGCGAGCTTGGCCTGGTCCTTGATCGATAGCTTGCCCGATGCGATCTGGGGATCCGACACGTTGCGGATCGCGAGCCAGGGCGGCGCCTTGGCGCCCATTTCCCCGGCGACCAGGCCGAGCACGGCATCCCCCATCTCGGACACGGTTCCCAGACCCTTCAGGCCGTAATAGTTGCTCGAGGTGTCGAAGCCGAAGAAGTCCGTAGTGAGAACGCCCGTGTTCAGCGATCCTGCGCCCGCGCGGATGATTTTGGGCGCGCGCGTATTGTCCTTCGGCAGCTGAGCGGCATTCGCCTTGAACAGGTCCTTCGCCCTGGAGAAATATTTCGTGTCGGCCGCGGCGCTCGAATAATGGTCGTGCGCGATCGGCGCGCCGTCGACCTTGAAGTTCTTGAACTTGGACTTGCAGTCGAAGGTGACGATCGAGCTCACCAGCACGTCGCCGACCTCGACCGCGGTGCCGATCCCGCCGGCGGTGCCGGTCGTGATTACGAGCCTGGGGCGGACCTCGGCGACGATCTGGCGCCAGACCGCGATGTTGGGCATCTTCGGCCCGTCCTGCGACATGTGCGAGTCCGACTTGAACACCACGACCGACTTTGCGCCGATCGTCGTAGTCCAGTAGGCCCCCAGGCGCTTGGCCTGCCTGGCCGGACAGCCGTTGCGCATGTGCCTCGAAATCGTCGCGTAATTGTGGGTGTAGGACAGATAGTCGTTGCGCGAGTCCTTGCCCGGCGTAAGCACGCGGCTTAGCGCGTGTCCCTCGTCCACGGTCCAGGTGACCACGAGGGCGTCGGCGCGCGGAAGCGCGGCGCCCGATTTGCGCGTCATCTTCGCCGCCGGTCGCGGCGCGAGTGCCTTGGGCCATGGAATGTCGGTGAAACGCGACAGCCCCGTTGCCGTCGAGAAAGCCAGGAATTCGCGGCCCTCCGGCCCCTCGGAATCGAAATCGATGATCTCGCGCTGGAAATCTTCCGGCTTCTCGGGCGCGGCGGCCTCGGCTCTCGCAAAGGACGCAGCCGGCGGGGGCGTCTCGATGGGGTCGAAACCGAGATTGCGCTTCACCCATAGGCGATCGGCGCGCATGGCGTCCTCCCGAAGGGGATGGTGATCTTATCAAGCTAACGCGAATAGACAGAGACAACAACTTATATGACGCGCTCCGGGGCGGACAATAAGATCAGGAGTGCGCGCGGCGCAGTAGCTCCACCGCGAAGGGCCTGATGTTCTCGACCGCGTTCTGGTGCGCCCGGTTGGCGCGGTTGACCCGGGCGGGCAAGGGCGAAGTGGGCGCGATCTTGTAGTCGGCGGGCTTGAGCGGCCCGCGCGACGAAACGTAGCCTATGACGGTCGGAAGCCAGAGAACCCCGGTTAGGATGGCGACCGGCAGGAGATAGAACAGTTCGGTAGTCATGCGCGCCCCCCTTTCAGGTGATGGCCATGCCCCGCGCAGCCCGGCGGCATGGCCCGTGCGCGCCTAGCCCACCCTTTTGTTTAGCATATGCGGGGAGCGCGTCTTCAACGGAGGGGAAATCATGAGACTCTCGATCTCGAAGGCCGCAAGCGTCGCCGCGGCAGCGGCTTTGCTTGCGGGCTCGGTTACGTTCGCAGCCGAGAGCGGCAGCGCGCTGGCGCCGCTCAAAGGGGCGATCCGCCTCGATCGCGCCTTGCACCCCGGCAGTACCGGCGGCTACGCGCCGCGGCGGGCCACGCTCGGCGCGATCCAGCAGAAGTACGTCCAGTTCAAGGACGGCGCCGCAGGCTACGAATCCGGCCTGAAGCACAGCCTTAGAGCAGAGCAGGAGTGCGCCGCGAAGTCCTACAGCGTCCAGGACCAGACGGCCGCCGGCTGCAGCGCCAGCGAGCCGCTAAGCCTGTGCATGGACAAGCTGTACAAGCGCTGCTTCGCAGCGACCGTCCGGCGCGACGGCGGCGCGACGCAGAATTTCCAGCAATCCGCCGCGACCGCGGCCGCCGCGGCGCGCGCCCTTAGCCAGTTGCTCGACCAGTACGCGACCGACGCGGACCAGAACGCCATGAGGTTCGCCCAGTGACGGGCAGCCGGACGAAGTTCGCGCCGCTCAGTGCGCGCGCGCCGGACTGTATTCGATCAGTGCCGAGAACCTGCGGAAGATCTGCGGGTCGAGCTTCGTGCCGCTTTCCGACTGCATGATTTCCATCACCTGCGCATGCGTGCGCACCGGGTGATAGGGGCGCGCGGTCGTCATCGCGTCGTAGGCGTCCACGATCAGAAGGATGCGGCTAAGCAGCGGGATCCCTTCCCCCGCCAGGCCGTCCGGATAACCGCTGCCGTCGTAGGATTCGTGATGATGCCGAATGACGATCGCGATCTCGTCCTGATCTGGCAGCGCCGTCTCCCTGAATATCTGCTCGCCGAGCGCCGGGTGAGCCTTCATCAGCATCCACTCGTCGCTCGTCAGGCGCGCGGGCTTCAGCAGCACGGCGTCGGGAATCCCGATCTTTCCGATGTCGTGAAAGCGCGCCCCGACGCGCAGTCGGTCGAGCTCGAGGTCCGAGACGTCGCAGGCATATCCCAGCTCCGTGGCCAGGCGCGCCGAGCGGTCGCAGTGGGAGCGCGTGTACGCATCGCGCACTTCGAGCGCCTCGGACAGGGCATCGATCGATCCGAGCAATTGCGGATGGTTCGTGGAGCGCTTCATCAATCTCCCTCGCGACGGCGGCGCGAGCCTTCGCCCAGCGTATACCTAGTTTTCGCCGCGGGAACGCGCACGGCGACGAACAGGAGGGAAATCGCGGCGCAAATGCCAACCAGTGCCTCGATTTCCTGGCGTCAACCGGGCGTGTGATCGGGAGTACGAATGGGACTAACTTGGAACAAATGTCGAAAGAATTCAGAAATGTCGAAATTTTCTTGACACCCTCCTCCGCGGCGGATATAAGTTGCCGACGCGCGTCACCGTCCATTCGCTATCTACTGGAGGATCTCAATGTCAAAGCCCCGCGCCGATCGTCGCAAATTCCTGTCACAGATTGCAGGCGCCGCCGCCGCAACGGTTGCGGCGCCCTATGTGATCACCAGCGCTCGCGCCGCCGGCCAACAACTTGTATTCGCCGGCTTCGGCGGCGCGTATCAGGAAGGACAGCATAAGGCGCTGTTCGAGCCGTTCGAAAAACAGACCGGCATAAAGATCGTCGAGACCACTGGCGTGGATCTGGCCAAGCTACGCGCCCAGGTGGAATCCGGCCATGTCGAATGGGATTTCGTCTCGTTACCGGACCGCCTGCGTTACGCCGCCGTTCGCGACGGGCTGCTTATCCCTCTCGACTACAGCGTCATCGACGCGCGCAAGATCATTCCTGCGCTGGTTACGCCTTACGCAGTTGGCGGCGTCACCATTCCCATGCTGATGGCTTACAGCACCAAGCATTACACCAACCCGGCCAAAGCACCCAGGACCTGGATGGACTTCTGGAACATCAACGGCTTTCCCGGTCAGCGCGGCATGTATAACGGCGCGGTGTATTCGCTTGAATTCGCGTTGATCGCCGATGGGGTTCCGAAGGACAAGCTCTATCCGCTGGACCTCGATCGCGCTTTCAAGAGTCTGGACAAGATCAAGTCCCGCGTCATCTGGTGGTCGCAAATGTCGCAGCCGGGGCCGATGCTGCAGAGCGGCGAGATCGACATCACGCCCTCGGTGCGCGCAATTACCGCGATGCTGACGGGCGAGCCGCTGGCCGTGAGCTATGAAGGCGCAGCGTTGACCTTCGAGGCATGGGTGGTTCCCAAGGGGACGAAGAACAGCGCGAACGCGATGAAGTTCATCAATTTCGCGTTGCAACCACGCCAGCAGGCCGAATTGACCAAGTACATCGCGTTCGGACCCACCAACAGCGACGCGCAGCCCCTCGTAGACCCGAAGGTGCGTCCGTACCTGTCATCAAATCCGATAAATGCTGCGCAGGGTTTTCTGCTGAGCGGCGACTACTGGGGAGCGAACCTCGCCACGGTGACCCAGCGATGGAACGAATGGCGACTTTCGTGATCGAGTTGTCAGCCGAACAAAAATGGAGTCAATGACGATCGAACAGAGGTTGACCGCACTCGGACTGGCGCTGCCGATATTGCCCAAACCCGTCGGTAATTACCGGCCGGCCAAGCGAATCGGTTCGCTGGTATTCACCTCCGGGCAAACCGCCCGCCTCAACGGGGTACGCCGCTTCGTCGGCAAGGTCGGGCGCGATGTCTCCGACGACGAGGCATACGAATCGGCGCGCGATGCGGCTCTCAACTGCATTGCCTGCGCAGGCTGGGCTGCGGGGGGTATCGACAGACTGCGCCAGGTCGTCAAAGTCACCGGATTCGTAAATTGCATTGACGGGTACGACAGGCAACCGGCGGTGATTAACGGCGCCTCCGACCTCATCGAGAAGCTCTTCGGTGACGCAGGAGCGCATGCGCGTTCCGCCATCGGCGTAAACGCGCTACCCTCCAACGTCTCGGTCGAGCTCGAGATCATTTTCGAGGTTGAGTAGCGCGGACGGATTCGCGATCGATCGCTCATTTTTCAGCAAGGAAACGCCGATGGATCGGACCGATCGCGCCAACGCCGCGACCCTGGACGTCGAGCATCTCGATAAACTCTTCGGCAGCAACAAAGTCATCAGCGACGTATCGTTCTCCCTTCGTGGCGGAGAACTGCTGACTTTGCTGGGCCCCAGCGGCTCGGGCAAGACCACGACGATGCGCATGATCGCGGGGTTCGACGAACCCACCTCGGGCAGCATTCGGGTCGGCGGCGAAAGCGTGATCGCTCAGCCGGTTCACAAGCGAAACATCGGCGTCGTGTTTCAGCAGTACGCGCTGTTTCCGCATATGACCGTATTCCGCAATCTGGCGTTCCCGCTGGAGTTGCGCAACGTGCCCAGGACGGAGATTGCGCGACGCGTCGCGAGCGCGGTCGAGATGGTTCGCCTCGCGGGATTCGAAGATCGATTGCCGCGGGAATTATCGGGCGGTCAACAGCAGCGCGTCGCGCTCGCCCGTGCACTAATTTTCGAGCCCCGGTTGTTGCTGATGGACGAACCGATGGGTGCTCTGGACAAGCGATTGCGCGAAGTCATGCAGGTCGAGATTCGGCAATTGCAGCGCCAGCTTGGAATCACCACGGTATCCGTAACGCACGATCAGGTAGAGGCTCTGGTGATGTCCGACCTCATCGCGGTGCTCAACGGAGGTGTGCTGCAGCAAATGGGGCCTCCGCTCGAGGTCTACCAGCGTCCTGCGAATCGATTCGTCGCCGATTTCCTCGGTGAATCGAACGTGATCGAGATTTCACGCTGGGATGTGTGCGACGGCCAACCGATCGCGACCTCAAAGCGGGGTCTGCAAACATCTTCTTCGCCGAAGGGGCTTTCGCAAAGCAAGCCGAGCGCGCTGCTGGTTATTCGGCCGGAGAATATTGCCGTTGGTACCGTCGCCGGCACGATGCCGAATCGCTACGAGGCCGAGATAACCGAGTCGCTCTACGTCGGCGACCTGGTCAAGTATCGCGTCACCACGGCGTGCGGCGACGAGTTGGTCGTCAAAGCCCTGGCGTCGTCGGGAGAACCGTATCGGGTCGGCAGCCGAGTGGAGATCGGCTGGCGTTCCGAGCACTGCTTGCCGGTCGCAGCGTGAGCGTTTCGAGCTCCCCGTTCCAATCGGAGATGCCGCGCACGCCTCACAAGGCCCGGCGCCGTCCGCACTTGGACACGCTCGTTCTCATCGGGCCGCCTTTGCTTTTCATCGTCGTCTTGTTTCTGGTCCCGCTGGCGCAAGTCGTCTGGGGCAGCCTGTTCGCGCCCGCGCTCACTTTCAGGTTCTACGCCAAGCTCGGCAGCTCTCCGGTCTATGCCGAAGTGTTCTGGCGCACATTGCAAGTGGGGGTCTACACGACGACGCTCTGCGTCGTTCTCGGATATGTCGCGGCGCTCTTTCTTGCAAGCGTCAGACCGCGCGTGCGCCAACTTCTTCTCCTTTGCGTGATCGTGCCGTTCTTTCTTAGCATGCTGATACGCAACTACATCTGGATGGCGCTGTTGCAGCGGACCGGGCTCATCAATCATTACCTGCTCGCCTGGGGATTGATCGCACATCCCCTACCGCTGATGTACAACGAATTCGGCATGCTGGTAACAATGACCAACATGCTGCTGCCGTACACCATTTTCCCGATACTTAGCGC